>NZ_JAQNDO010000001.1:2522000-3152500 GCF_028369105.1 Polyangium mundeleinium
ACCAGGCATCGGCGTGGTCGTCGCGCAATCGAGGTTCCCTGCACAACCCGCGGTCGGAGCGCCCTTGCAGACGCCGGCAGCGTCGCATGTGTCGCCCTGTGTGCAGGGGATGCCGTCATTGCAGGCGCTGCCCGCGGACTTCGGGATCAGCGGGAAGCTCTGCGTGGCCTCATTGCACGCGCCATAGGAGGCGCAGGGGCCGGGTGCGGGCGGCGCCACGGGGACGTTCGTGTGGATGCAGCCCTTCGCGTCCGCGCTTGGGTTCGCAGGCGTGCAGCTCTCGGTGCCCGTGCAATAAAGGTTGTCGTTGCAGAGCGCGTTCGTCGCCGTGTGCTTGGGCGCGCCGTTTTGGCAGACATCGGTGGTGCAGAAAATGCCGTCGTCCGGAAGGAGCGTGTTGTCGACCGTGTTCGCGCAGCCCGTGAGCGCGTTGCAGGTGTCCACGGTGCAGGGATTTCCGTCGTTGCACGTGAGGGCCGTGCCGCCCGTGCAGGTGCCTGCCTGGCAGGTTTGTCCCGTCAAGCAGAGCGTCGTGGAGCAGGCCGCGCCGTTCGGCAGCGTCGTGTAGGTGCACGCGCCATTGACGACCGTATCGGTGGTGCAGGGGTTGCCGTCATTGCAGGCGGGTGTGTAACACTCGGCCACACCGCCGTTGTTTTTGCAGGCCTGGTTCAACGCGAGGCAGGGGTCGGGCTTGCAAGGGTCGTTGGTGCATCCGCCCTGGCCGTCGTCGTGATACCCGGAATCGCAGGAGCAGACCGCGAGCGGGCCGTTCGGCGTGCATACGGTCTTGTGGGGAGCGACGCACGGGGTCGGCAAGCAGGGATCCTGCGTGCAACCGTCCATGCCGTCGGGGTGATAGCCCGCGTCCACGTCGCAGTCGGCGCAGGAATCGCCGGCATACCCCAGATCGCAAGTGCAAACGACGACGCCGTTGGCATCCGAACAGGCGCCATGCCCACTGCAACTCGCGGGCGCGCAGACCTCGTCGACGACGCAGGCGCCGCCCTCGTCGTGATACCCGGCGTCGCAGCCGCACACCGGCATCCCGTTCGGCGCACTGCAAACGGTCTGGTGCGGCTCCTTGCAGGGGTTCGGCAAGCAAGGATCCTGCGTGCAGCCGCCCGCGCCGTCGGGGTGGTATCCCATCGCATCGTCGCACGTCCCGCAGTTCGGCGGCGCCCAGCCCGGGTCACAGGTGCAGCTCAGGCTGCCGGCGCCCGCGTCGATACACACGCCGTGTCCGCCGCAGGTCGTGGGCATGCACGTCGCGTCGGGCACGCAAAACCCGTTTTCGTCGTGTGTGCCGGCGCCGCAGCCGCACACGATCATGCCGCCTTGCACTGAGCACATGGGTTTGTCGGAAGAGCAGGGGTTCGGCTCACAAGGGGTATTCGTACACCCGCCCTGGCCGTCGGGGATGTATCCGCCTTGTGTGTCGCAGTCCACGCAATGATCGCCCGCGAAGCCGGGATCGCAGGTGCAGATGACCGTTCCGCTCGTCGCGTCGCAGGAGCCGTGTCCGCCGCAGGTCGTGGGCGTGCAGGTGGTATCCGGGATACACGCGCCGGCCTCGTCGTGATGGCCCGGATCACACTGGCACGAGGCCATGCCGCCTTCGTCTTTGCACGTGGTGCGGCGCGGCTCGGTGCAGGGGTTCGGCGTGCATGGATCGGAGGTGCAGCCGTCGAACCCGTCGGGGTGCTGCGAGGGCGGGCATTCGCTGCCGGCGTCCACGGCGGGCGGCGGTTGTTGCGGGCCGTCGTCGCCGCAGCCGGCGTGGAACGTGACAAGGAAAAGGACTCCGAGCAGAGTCCGGAAGGCTCCCGAGCGTTTCATGAATTCGCCTCGAACAGGGACGTGGGGGACTTGCGGGCGGGATGGTACGGAAACGCTGGGTTCCGTTCAACCAGTTCGCGCGCGTCCCGGCGAGGCGGGACCGGCGCCGCAGGGGCGCCGGGAAAAGCGGCAGCCCCGCGCGGCGGGAGGGGCGCCGCGCGGAGCTGCGAAGGCGTGTCGGGCTCAGGGCGCCGTATAGGTCACGGAGAGCTGATACTGGCCCCAGTTGTATCCATACACCGCAATGAACGCCTGGGATTGTCCCGCAGGAACGGTCAGGCTACACGCCTCGTTCGGGCCGGTCTTGTACGGGCGGCAGTTCCATTTCGAGGCCGTGGGCTGCGCGCCGAACCGCACGTAAAGATCGGGGTCGCCCTTTCCGGTCATCGTGACCTGGAACGTCGTCCCCGCGGCCACGGAGAGCGGGGCGAGCTGCGCGAGCTGCGTTTTGCTCACGGTGCCGCTGAAGCTCTGCGTGGTCGGCGAGCCGCCCGGAGCCGGAGGATTGCCGGGGTCGCCGGGGCCGGGATCGCCGGGCTCCGGGGCCGGGGGCGCGCCGCCGGGCGCGCCGTAGACCAGAACGGCGCCCTGCTTGTCCTTGTCGGTCAGGCTCAGGGTCTTGTCGCCCGTCCCATTGCATTGCGGGTAATGCATGACCGACTTGGAGTCGTAGGGGGTGAGCTCACGCCACTGGTTGTCCTCGAAGCACGTGCCGGCCTCGGGGCGGGTGTGCTCGTGGCGGAAGCCGAGGGTGTGGCCGAGCTCGTGCCGCAGAATACCGGTGAGCGTGGTCGGCCCGTTGTTGCCGAATGCGCCGCTGTCGATGAGCACGTTGCGGCTGCTGCGGGCGTCGCCGGGGAAGAACGCGCGCGCGAGGTACTGGCCGCCCGAATTCGTGGGCCGCACGTCGAAGAGGACGTTGCTGTTCTGCGCGGTGCAGCTCCCATCCTGGGCGGACGCGTGCTGGTATTTCACGTTCGTCACGGCCTCCCAGGCAGCGGTCGCGTCCTTCATGGCCTGGACCGCCGCGTCGTAGCGGGTGCCGAAGGTCGTGCTCACGCAGTACGTGAGGTTGAGCTTCTGGGTGTCGTTCCACTTTGCATCCTGGCCGCCCGCGCGGTGGATGATGAGCGCCCCGTGGCGGACGTACGTCTCGTAAAACTCCTCCAGCTTCTTGACGTCGTCGATCGGCGTGTCGCCGTCGACGATGTAGATGCCCGTGTCTGGCTCACGATACGTAACGGCCTCGAATTCTTCGAAGCTCGCATACGTGTCGGCCACGGCCTCGTCGCCGCTCGGCGCTCCCGCGCACCCGGCGCCGAGCGCGCCGGAGACGAGGACGAAAGCAACCACGGATCGGCCCGCAAAGCCGATGTTCTTCGTACCAGCGCTCATCGTATTTCCTCCATGGCCCGGCATCCACGTGGAGCCATCGGGACAGAATGTGGATGACGCAAGGAAGCAGGGCGCGCGCATGTGCGTCAATGCAAGCGCACGATTTCACCGGTCCGGGTGCCGACGCCAACGAAGTTCCATTGAGCGCCCCATGGTTCGTCGAAATCGTGAAGATCTATGAAAAACGCGCAAAAAGAAGAAAGGACGTTGTCCGGTCCACGCCTCGGCGACACAGGCTCCGGGTGTGCTGCGCGTCCTGACAAACCGGCGGGTGAAGGGAAACGTTGCATTCGGTCGCGGCGCTTCGCGCGATGCAATCGTGAGGGGGCAGGGCCCCTCTCGGATGGGCGGATCGCGACGGCGGCCTTGCGGGGGCCGCGGAGGGAGGCTAGGGAAGGGCGCATGAAGCCCTGGTCCGTGATGCAGAGCCGCCCGATCGTCGCGCGTCGATGGTTGACCGTCCACGAGCAGCGCATCGCATTGCCGCACGGCGGCGAGATCGACGAGTTCCACGTGATCGAGGCGCCCGACTGGGCCTCGGTGCTGGCGGTGACGGAGGAGGGGCAGGTCGTGTTCGTCGATCAGTATCGACACGGCGCGGCGCGTGTGAGCCGGGAGCTGCCGGCAGGCGTGATCGACGCGGGCGAGACGCCTGAGCAGGCGGCGCGGCGCGAGCTCGAGGAGGAGACGGGGTTCGTCGCGGCGACCTGGCTGCCGCTCCTGACCACGAACACGGAGCCGAGCCGGCACACGAACCGCGCCCATTTCTTTTTCGCCGCGGGCGCGCGCCGGGCCTCCGAGCAACGGATGGATCCCGCGGAGAACATTCACGTGGCGCTGATGGAGCCGAAAGAGATCGTGCCCGCGATCGAACGTGGGCAGATCATCCACGGCGTGCACGTGGGCGCAATCCTGCTCGCGGTGCGGCGAGGGCTCTTGTCGCTCGATTGAGGCAGGGAGAGGGGGCGGATTACGCTCGGGCGAGCGTGATCCGCACGGGGAGGGTCACTTCGCGAGGCAGGCGTCGAACTCGGTCTTGCAGACGATCGCCGGATCCTGGCCCGGGCCGAGCTTGAAGAAGCAACGCAAGGCGTCGGAGAACTCCCGCGAGACCGCTTCGTCGGCGTTCGTCACGCAGGGCGTCATGGCCTCGAGGCCGCCCATGCCGCCGATGGCCTGCTGCACGCAGGCGAACGACTCGGCGCACGTCGCCTTGCCATTGCCCACCCACTCGCCGCCGATGAAGTTCGGCGTGTTGGGAGCGGAGGGCTCGGCAAGGCAGTTCGACGTGGCCGGATCCGCCGGGTAATACGAGCCGATGAGCATACACATCTCGTCGGTCGAGCGCGGGCCCTGGAAGACGTCCTTCGCCTGCGCGTTCGAGTAGTCACACCAGTAATCGAACCGCTCGCCCGCCTTGATCTTGAGGCCCTCGCCGAAATCCTTGACGGTCACGTTCTCCCATTCGGTGCTCGTGTAGAACGGATCCGCCTTCCCCTCGATTGACGCGGCATACCCGACGCCGCGGGCGTGCATGTGGGATTGCACGTTCGCGATCGTGATGTCCTTGTGCACGGGGCAACGCATGCGCGCGCGGCCCTCGGCCTGCGCCCCGACGTGGATGAAGGGGTTGTAGAGGAAGAGGATGTCGCCCTCCGTCTTCACCTCGGCCTCGGGGACCGTGTAGAGGTTCACCCGGACCTCGGGCTCGATGGTCTTCATCGAGGCGTTGATGTAATGCGCGTTCATGAGGAGCACGGCGCCCGGGCGCACCTTCATGGCCACGCCCTCGGGGAAGCGCAGCATGGAGTCGCCGTCGGCGTTCTGCGAGCCGGCGACGAGCTTCTCCACGGCCCAGCCATTCGTGGCGCCGTCGGAGCAGTCGAACACGCCGCTCGTATCGACCACGGTCCCGTCCTCTTTCTGGGTCGGGATCTCTTCGTAGCTCGTCTGGTAGAGCAGGAAGTGGTGGCTGCCCTTCGAGTAGCGCACTTCGTCGCGGCTGACGAAGAGCCCCTCGGCGGGCGCCTGCACGAACATGCAATGCTCACCCTCGGTGCCGGCGTCGAGCTTCGTGACCATCTTGAACTGCACGCCCTTGCCCGCTTCCGGGGGCGCAAGCAGCTCTTCCTGTCCGGGCTGCTCGGGCCCCGCGGGCTCCGTGCCGCCACAGCCCACGAGGGCCGGCAGGGCGAAGGTGAGGGAAGGGATGGCGGTCCTGATTAAGAAGCGGCGAAGATGCATGACCCGTCCTTGGTAATGACCGGTGGTCACCCCGTGTTAGTGACCGGCGGTCACAAAGTCAACTCCCGGAAGGTGAAGAATTGCTGCCCGGGTGGGTGTTGCCTTTGGTACCCACTCGCGGTAAAAAGTTCATCGGTCTCGCAACTTCGTACAGGGGTGTGGGGATGGGCGACATGGCGGACCCGACGACGAGCAAGCTCCTCGGTCAGCTCCCTGCGGGGGTGGAGCTTCGTGACATTGGTTTGTCCTTCACGCTGCCCCGCGGCAAGAACCTCAGCCGGACCTGGACCCGCGCGCTCCGGACCGAGCTCGCGAGCCGCGTGCGGCTGCGGATCGCGCAGGATCGGCTGACGTTGCGGTGTGATCCGCCGATCGTCGTCGACGCATTGTGGCCCGCGAAGAACATGCTGTTCGGGGGCGCGGACGTGCGTTTTTCGGACGCGGGCATCGAGGCGTGGGTCTCCTCGATCGACGGCCCGGGCGAGGGGCTCCTGGATTTCACGGGGGAGGCCAAAAAGCAGATCGTGGAGATCCTCGCCGCGGGCCTGCGCGGCACGAAGATGGCGGTCCCCGGCTACGATCCGATGCGGGACGAGACCGCGCTCGCCACGCTCGAGGCGATCGCCGACAATTTCCGGAGCGCGCCTTCGAGCGGAACGTCGGACGTATCCATTGCGGATCTCGGGGATCCCGCGGCCGAGGCGACGTTCGCGCTGCGCGAGCCCTTCGTGTACGAGCAGAACGGCACGGGGCTCTCGGTGGCGGCCGGCGGGGCGATCCACGTGCAAATCAAGGGGAGCGGGAACCTCGCGACGATCGCCGCAGGGACGTCGAACGCGGCGCGCGTCCAGGCCGCGAACCTGCAATCGATCACGATCACGAGCGAGGCGCTTTCGGTCGTCAACGGCGGAAGCCCGCTCGTGGAACTCACGTGCATTCGTATCGATCGCGGCGGGGCCGTGACGCTGTCGCGGCTGCGGCTGCGTGGGACGCTGGAGGAGGTCGCGGGGCTCGAATCGCTGGTGCGCGTGGTCGCGGGGGTGGTGCGCTTCGCCGGGGGCGAGGTGGCGCTCGATGCGGGGCTCGCGCTCGCGGTCCAGGATCCGGCGTCCGAGGCCACGGTCGTACCCGGGCTCGTCCGGAGCAAGATCGAGGAAGTGCTGGCCGAGGGCGTGCGGCGGCTCGTGCACGAGCACGCGGAGGTGATCCCAGGGCTCGATCTGCGGGACGTGCTCGCGGTCTGAGCGCTCCGGAACTTTTCGCGCGGAGAGGGGATGGTGTAGGGTATCGGCGGAATGCAAGCGCGCCGCGCCTCGGCTTTGACGCTCCTCGGGCTCGTGCTCGCGGCAGCGTGGTCTTCGAGTGGCGCGTCGGGGGCGCCCGGCCGTCCGGTCCCCCTCGCGAGCGTGATTCCGAGGCCCGCGCCGCCGCCCGTGTCCCTGGAGGCGCCGCCCGCGGCACAGAAGCCGCGCGCGACCGTCGCTTTCGTGGGCGACGTGTCGATGGCGCTCGGGGTCGGGGCGGTGATCAAGAAAGGTTTGGAAGCGGGGTTTCCTTTTGCGCACGTGGCCGAGCGGCTGCGGTCGTACGATCTTCTCGTGGGAAACCTCGAATGCGTGGTGACGTCGCAGGGCGAGCCCGCGATTCCCGAGCCATTGGTCGCGCCGCTGGAGACACCGCGCCTCTTGCGCGACGCGGGTTTCGATATGGTGTCGGTGGCGAACAACCACACGCTCGACATGTCGGAGGCGGGGTATTTCGAGATGCTCGAGCGCCTCGACTCCGCGGGGCTCGGCGCTTTCGGGACGACGCAGGCGAGCCCCGGGCGTGAGGCGTTCGTGGTGCGGGAGGTGTCCGGGGTACGAATCGCGTTGATCGGTCACGTGGATCGAGGTCGTGCGCGGTCGCGGCAGGACGTGGAACGGGCGCGGGAGCGGGCCGATGTCGTGATCGTGTTCGTTCACTGGGGGATCGAATACATGCTCACGCCCACGAAGTATCAGCGCGAGGCGAGTCGCGAGCTCATCGACGCCGGGGCGGATGCGGTCATCGCGGCGCATGCCCACGTGGTGCAGCCGGCGGAGCGATATCGAGGGCGGCTGATCGCGCACGGGATCGGCAATTTCGTGTTTTCGGGCATGACGCGGACGGGGAGCCACACGGGCACGCTCCTGGAACTCGATGTGACCCGGGAGGGGGTGACCGGGCATCGGTTTTTGCGGGTCGCGATCGACGAGCGAGGCGCGCCGCGTTTCGTGGGGAACCCGAGCGAGGAGGCGCCGCTCGATCCGCCCGGTCCGCGGCCGATGCCGCCGATGGCCGGAGAGTAGGCGTTACGCTCGGCGCGTGCGCCGCGCGGCGATGGCGGCTGCGGCGAGGACTGGCAGGAAAAACCCAGGCGCGTCATTGCTTTCGGGTGTATGCATCGTACACCCGCCGCTGGAAGGGTTGGCCGGCGTCATTTCGCCGCCCTCACCGCCCTCGCCCCAGTCGCCTCCGCCCGCGCCGCCAGCGCCCGACGTCGAGGAGCTCGCCCCGCCGGGGACGACGGGTTGCGGGTCGTCCACGAGGTAAAGCGCGCCACGAATGAAAAGCACGGGCCGCGGGCGAAGGGGCGTTCCCTCGACGAGGGCAACCACGTCGGCCGCGGGGCGTACGGCGGCCGTTCCGAGGTCGAAGCGCCAGGTCGCTGCGGCGCCCGGCGTGACGAGCCTGCGCACGCCGCCGTCCACGAGCCACACCTGCCCCGTGCCGTCGTCGGCCTGGACGAGCTCGGGTTTGTCGGGGATATCCGGGCCGTCGGGGAGGAGGTCGGCGTCGGCCGCGGGCAGGGGCAAGAGGTCCCAAAAAGACGAGAATCGCCAGGCGTCGTACGTGGGGGCGCCGACGACCTTGCGACGCACGCCGGATTGCGCGGCGGGCGGGCACTGGAGCGTGCGAGGGCTGTTGCCGAGCGCCGGATTGCCCTCGCCGCCGGTGTCGATTCCGTAGGCGTAGACGTCGCGGGCATTGCCGTCGTGCAGGGCGAGCGGCGAGGGGGCGAAGAAGCCGTGCTCGCACGAGCCGATGGCCGCGCAGAGATCGTCGCGGTGGACGTTCGCGCGGACGGCGATGGCAGGCGCGCCGGGGGTGCCCGCCGGGCCGCCGTAATAGACGTGGACGTCGATAGGCTGGTTCGGGACGTCGGGATCCTGGGCCCAGCCGGCGATGGCGTCGCACCCGGCGTTGTCGAGGTATCCCGTGGGCTGGACGGCGAACGCCGTCCGCGGGGCGAGGAGCGAAGACGCGAGGAGCGATGCCGCGGCGCCGAGGGTTCGCAAAGACGAGGGGGGATGGGAAGGCAATGGCACGCGCCTCACACGAGGATGTCGCCGAAGGCCTCGGACGTCTGGCCGCCGTTCCAGCCGAAGCTCGGCGTTTCGAGGCCGACGCCGCGCAGCATGGTGACGTGGGCCTTGCTGTAATTGCCGCCGGGATTGCGGACGTGGACGTTGCGGCGGATGTTCCCATTGGCGCCGCCCGCGAGGACGCAGGGCATTTCGGCGACGCTGTGCTGATACCCCTCGCCATATTCGGAGAGGCCAAAGACGAGCGCGCGATCGAGCAGCGTGCCCCCCGTCGGCTCGACGACGGCCTGGAGCCGGCCGAGGAACGCCGCGAAGGCCTGCATTTGATACAGGATGCCCGCGCGGGCGTGCTCCCAGGCACCCTCGTGGACGGTGGTATGAAAATCGTTGGGCACGCCGAGGTTTCCGAAGACGTGCGTCGTCGCGGGGGAGCTCAGCATGAACGAGAAGACCCGCGTCATGTTGCAGGCGAGCGCCGAGGCGAGCAAAGAGCCCATGATCTCGGTCTTTGCGACGAGCTCCTCGTTCGGCGCGGGTTTGCCCGGGGGCGCGCACGACTCGCCCGAGAATTCGAGGCGGTTCTTGACGGTGTTGAGGTGTTCGAGGTGTGCCTCGATGCGCTGCTTGTCGGCCGCGCCGACGCGGCCCGAGAGGCTCTTCGCGTCCTCCAGGACCGCATCGAGCAGGAGCGCCCGGCGCTTCATGCCGGCCGTGTCCGCCGCGACGCCAAACAGGAGATCATAAAGCTGCCCCGGATCGAGGATCGGCGGGTTCAGGTCGTCCGGACCGTTGTACGAGATTGCGTTCCAGTGCCCGTAATCGTGGAAGCGCGCGGTGCTCGCGCCGAGGACGAGGGAGCGGAAGCGCGGGGCTTCCGGGCCATAGAAATCCGGGTGTTTCGCGATGTACTGGTCGAGCGTCGGGCGCAGCGCAGTGAGCGTGTGCGAGGGGTGATCGAATCCCTCGGGGCGAATGCGATCGCCGGTCATCGAGACCATGAAGCCCCGCATGTGCCCGTCGCTCTGGCCCGCCGGGAGATCCGGCACTTCGGTATGCGGCGTCAAACCCGTCACGACGCTCGGCTGATAGGGCGCGAGCGGCGCGAGCAGCTCGCTCGGCGTATAGTCCTTGCCGGTCGTGGAGGGCGTCCAGAGGTCGGGGTGGCCGGCCTGGGGCGCGCCGTGGCCGTCGTGCCAGGGCAAACCGCCGCCCCAGAAGAAGATGCCGAAGATCGGCCCGGTGGACGCGGCCTCGGCGCCGCGCGCTCCGAGCATTGCTTCGAGCGTGGGCAAGGCGAGGGCGACGGCCGTGCCGCCCACGGCGCCCCGGAGGAAGGTTCGTCGGGAAAGGGGCGTGGTCTTCACGGTCTCTCCTCTTTGCCGATGTAACGGAAGGCGTCGTGCGTGACGAGCTCGATCAAGAGGGTGCGGAAATCGAAGGAGGCGCCGGCGAAGCGCGAGGCGAGGTCTTCGAGCGCGAGCCGCTCGCCCTTCGTCTCGACGCGCCCCTGCGCGTGGCGATAAAGCTGCTGGACCATGCAACGGCCGACGCGGGGCTCGGTTTCGAGGACCGTGGCGAGCTCGCGCGCATTCGCGAGGGATTTGCGTCGAGGTCGCCGGACGAATCGATGGGCACGTCACCCGCGAAGACGGTGCGGTAATACCCCGACGAGTCGAAATGCTCGAAGAGGAAGCCGGGCGGGTCCATGAAGTTGTGGCACGCGGCGCAGGCGGGGTTCGTGCGGTGCGCCTCCATTTGCTCGCGCACCGTTTTGGGGTCGCCCATCGGTGGATCGAGGGTCGTGTCGACGCCCGGAGGCGGGGCCGGGACCTCCAGGCAAAGGACACGCTCGCGGACGTATTTGCCGCGCGCCGTGGGCGAGGTGCGGGTCTCGTGGGCATTCATGGTGAGGAACGCGCCGAGCGTGAGCAGGCCGGCGCGCGGACCGTCCGCGGGCAGCTCCACCGGGACGAACATGTCCGTCGTCGCGCCGGGCGCCTCGATGCCATAAAGCGCCGCGAGGTCCGCATTCACGAACGTCTTGCGGGTGCTGAAGATGCTGCGCGCGTCGCCGCGGCTTTCGAAGACGACGTCGTCGACGAGGAGCTCGACCTCGCGGCGCATGGCTTCCTTGAGGGTGGGCGTGAAATACGGATACGCGGCCGGGTCGCGCTGGACACCGTCGAGGCGGCCGAGGTCGAGGTATTGCCGGAAAAACGCCTGCATGGCCGAGCGCGCGCGTGGATCGTCGAGCAGGCGCTCGGCCGCCGCGGCGACGCCTTCGGGTTTGTCGAGCTCGCCTTTTTCGGCGGCGTCGAGGAGCGCGTCGTCCGGGCCCTGGTTCCAGAGGAGGAACGAGAGGCGCGTGGCCATTTCGTATCCCGTGAGCTTGCGCCGGCCGGGGGCAGCATCGTCGGGGACGCCGACCTCGGCCCGATAAAGGAAATGAGGGGACTGGAGCAAGCCCGAGACGGCGAGGCGCAGGCCCTCCCACGCGCTCGGATCCGCGAGGGTCTGCGCGATTCCGACCCAGCGAGCGGCCTCCTCGTCCGTGAGCGGGCGCCGGAAGACACGCCGGCCGAAGCGACGCAGGAAACTCTCGACGCAGGCGTCGCCGGGCGCGGCGGGCTCGCAGCCGACGAAGGCCGCACGCCGGGCCGGATCGGCGAACGCGTAGCGCGTGATGGCGTCGGCGGACTCCTCGTATTGCTGCACGCCGAACTCGGAGAGCGTCGTGCTCGAAGCGCCGATGTTGTAGAAGAGAAACGGCTTCGTGTCATCTTCGAGCGGCGCCTTCGGCATGCTCGCGCCGAAGAGCTCGATGAGCGAGTTCTGGTACTGCGCGGCCGTGAGGCGCGGGAGCGCGGGCGCGGCGAGGACGAGCGACTCCGCTTCGGTCGTGTCCTCGTCTGCGTCGCCGATGACGCCGACGCATGCGGTGAGCGAAGCGCCGAAGACGGCGATTGCCGCTGAAAACCCGAGCCACCGCGCTCGGGATCGCCCAGGATGCGGACGTTTTTGGACCATGGCCTTGTGCGCAGGTTACAGCGGAGCCGAGGGGCAGGGAAGAGACAAGGTAGGGCCCTTGTCCACGCTTTCCGGAGGCGCGTGAACACTCCGGTGGAAGAAGTCCCGCGAAGCCGGAGGGCCCTCCCGCGTGGCGCGGATTCGCGTATCGTACGCGGGTGGCTCCTGTTCCCGTGACGTTTTTCTACCGGCCGGAGCGGCCCGCGGCGTTCGCGTCGATCTGCGGGGAATGGTCGGCGTTCCATCCGACGCCGATGGCGCGGCGCGAGGACGGGTCGTTCGAGGCGACGATCGAGGCGGCGATCGGGGTGCACGAGTACAAGCTGCACGTGGAGGGCGCGCGCTGGGAGCTCGACCCGGACAACCCGCGAACACGGGCGCGGGGCGGCCTGCGGAACAACGTGCTCGTGGTGGGCGGCGCGGACGAGCCGATCCTGCACGCGCCGGTGCGCCCGTTCGTGGGCGTGGAGGAGGACGGTCGGCTCTGCATTCGCGCGGCGCTCCGTCGCGGGCACGGGAGCGGCCTCGTCGTGCGGTGGGACGAGGGTGCAGGGATGCGCGAGGAGGCCATGCGGGTCGATGCGGAGGAGGACGAGCACGTTGTCTTCGAGGCGCGGCTGCCGGCGTCGGCGCGGCGCGTCTCGTACGTGTTTCGATTGGAATCGGGGCGGCTCGTCGGGCGCGCGGGCGGGGCAGGGCAATGGTTCACGATTCCGAGGCCGGAGGCGCCCCAAGGCGCGGGGCGGGGCGAGGGCGCGGCGGCGATTGCGATTGAGGGGGCCTCGGCGTCGGAGACGTCCGGCGACGCGTTTCGCGCGGGGCGCGTGGTCGCGCCGCTGCCCGTGCGGCTTTACGTGACCGTGACCGAGCGGTGCAATCTGCGCTGCGCCCATTGCATCACGGACGCGCCGGAGAAGACGCGGAGCGGGCGCGCACGCACGGTGCAGCCGTGGCTCCTCGACGCGCTGCGGGAGCCGTTCGCGGCCGCCGCGTACGTGGGCTTCGTGCACGGCGGCGAGGCGCTCGTGGCGCCGATTTTCCCGGAGGTGCTCGCGGCGATCCAGAAAGGCCGCGCGGGTCGTCCGGGCCGCACGGACGTGCACTTGCTGTCCAATGGAATGGCGCTCGACGAGGCGCGGTTCGATGCGCTCTGTGATCTCGGGCTGACGAGCCTTTCGCTTTCGCTCGACGGCGCGACGGCGGGGACCAACGACGGGCTCCGGATCGGCGGGCGGTTCGCGACCCTCGTGAAGAACATCGAGGGCATGATCCGGCGTCGCGCGGCGCGTGGGGTCGACGTGCGGATCGGGATCTCGACGGTCGTGACGGCCTCGAACGTGGACGAATTGCCCGCGCTCGGGAGGCTCGTGGCTTCGCTCGGGGTCGATTGGTTGAAGGTCGAGGAGGTTTTTCCGTGCACGACGCGGGCGCAGGTCGAATGGATCGATCCGCGGGGGGAGCGGGTGCTTCGTGGGATCCGCGAGCTCGGGGCGATCCTCGCGCCGGCGGGCGTCGTGCTCGTGGATCATCTCGATCCCGGCGGCGCCTGTCCTTGCGTGGCCGGCGATGATCCCGCGTTTCAGGTTTTTCGCGCGGCCGACGATTTCGCCAATCGCACGCGTTTCCTGACGTGTCGCATGGAATGGGAGCAGGCGTGCATCGACCCGGATGGCAGCGTGCATCCCGTGGCGTACGAGGCGCCGATGATCGGCTCGCTCGCGTCGTCATCGCTCGTCTCCCTGTGGAACGGAGAGGTGATGCAGAGCCTGCGTCGTGCAGCGCTTTCCAGGACACCGTCGCTGATCCGGCAGGCGTGCCCCGAGGCGTCTTGCGTCCCGACGCCGCGGCGTGCCACGATCGCGCCATGAAACGCATTTCACCTTTCTATGGGCTCGTGCTCGTTCCTTTCCTTCTGGCCGCCGCGGGCTGCTCTGACGACGAGGGAGGCGGCAACACGAATGCGGGCGAGCCGGCCTCGATGCAAGGGATCACGGAGGCCCACAACGCGGCGCGCGCGTCCGTCGATCCGCCGGCCGCAGAGCCGCTGCCGCCCCTCGTCTGGTCGTCCAAGATCGCCGCTGTCGCCCAGGCCTACGCAGAGAAATGCGTATGGGAGCACAGCAGCAATGACTACGGCGAGAACCTCTACGCGAGCTCCAATGGCTCGACCGCCGAGAAGGTCGTCTCGAACTGGGTCTCCGAGAAGGCCGATTACATCTATTCGTCGAACGAATGTTCGGACGTGTGCGGCCACTACACCCAGGTCGTCTGGGCGAAGACGACGAGGCTCGGGTGCGGCATGGCGAAATGCAGCACGGGCTCGCCGCTCGGCGGCGGGGATTGGGAATTCTGGGTTTGCAACTACGATCCGCCCGGGAACTACGTCGGGCAGAAGCCGTACTGATCAGGCCCGAGCGAGCACGCGCGCGAAGTCGAGGCCCGTGATCAGGCCGACGAGCTCGCCATTCTCCAGCACGAGCACGCGGCGGGCGCGCGATTCGAAGGCGTGCGCCGCCGCGCGGTAGAGCGGCGTCTTCACGTGCTGCGTGAGGATGCCGTAGTTCATCACGTCCTCGACCTTCGTATCGGGCACGAAGCTGCGCGCGGCGAGCGCCTCGACCTGCGTGAAGACGCCGACCGGGTGGCGGTACTCGTCGACGATCACGACGCCCGTCACCTGCGCGCGGTCGAGCCGCGAGGTGGCCTCGGCGATCGTGGCCGTGAGGGGGAGCGAGATCACAGGCTTCGTCATCACGTCGCCGATCGGCGCTTCGAGGCGGAGCGCGCGCACGGAGGAGAGCACCTCCTCGATGCTGAAGACGCCGACGAGCTTGCCTTCCTGCTCGACGTACACGCGATGCACGTGCTCGTCGGCCATGATCCGCGCCGCCGCCGTCACGGGCGCGTTCGGCGAGACCGTGAGCACGCCCTTGTGCATGTGATCCGAGACGGGCTCGGTGGGCAGGTCGATCGGCTGAATGCCCGCGAGCGAGGCCGGTTGCAGGCGGCCGATGCGCAGGAGGTCGGTCAATGAGACGACACCGAGCGCCTTGCCCGTGTCGTCGACGACGGGCGCCGACGAGATGCGTCGCGACGCGAGCAGCAGGTAAGCCTCATCCACGAGCGTGTCGGGCGTCACCGACAGCACGGGGGATTTCATCAGCGTCGAGACGAGGAGGGGCGTGGTCATAGGGGCGGCGCCTGGCAAGACGTTTGCCAAGTCATATACAAGCCTCCCCTCCCACTTGTCGAGCCCCTTCCTGCAACCTTTGCGTGAAGCGTGCAACCCTTGCGCTCCTCCCGGCGAGGCAACGCACATGGGGTCTTCATCCAACTTCGCACGAAAGTGCTGAATCCTGCGGAGGCTCGTTGCAGAACGATACGCATGGTTTCGTTTCGTTCGTTGCGGCTCCTCGCGGAACGAAAACGCCGGTACGTTCGATAACTTCGGTGCTCGCCCTCGAGAGCGTCACCCACGAGAACGACGACTCCTGATCTCGAAAAGGTGTGTCCGGGCCGCCACGATGGGAAAAAAAGCGGCGAAGCCCGGAGTCTCCCGAATGCCATTCGCGAAATGTCGTGGGATTCGGGGCTCGGCGTCATTGCGCTGACGCTCGATGGGCCGTGCGTCCTTCGAAGATTCACGACGCCCTCGGAATGCGTACGTCCTGGGTGCTTCCGTGTCGTAAAGTAAACCCTGGGCCGCTATCGAAATCGGCGTAAGGCCGCGAGGGGAGCTCGCAAGCCGTTGGAGGATGGGACGCATGGCAGGGTCGAGGACCTGGACAGTAGGCAAGCAGTTCAGCGCGGCCATCGCGCTTCCTCTCATTTTTCTGGTGCTCATCGGCTCGTACGCCTACGTGACGACCCAGCGGCTCCTCGTGGCCACGGATGCCGTGGGGCACACCCGCGAGGTCCTGACGGCGCTGTCGAGCACGCTCTCCGCCTTCCAGGACATGGAGACCGGCCAGCGCGGCTACGTGATCACCGGGAACGAGTCGTTCCTGGATCCTTACCGCGAGGGAGACGAGGCCATCGAGCGAGCGCTTGCCGAGGTCGAGCGCCTGACGAGCGACAACGAGCGCCAGCAGCAGCGCCTTCCGGAGCTGAAAAAGCTTGTCGGAGAGGAGCGGATCGCGCTCTCCGGCGCCATCGACGCGCGCAAGAGCGAGGGGCTCGAGTCCGCGGTGAAGCTCGTCGCCACGGGGCGTGGCAAACGCACGATGGACGCGGTGCGGGCCATCATCGACGAGATGATCGCCGAGGAGCGCACGCTGCTCGGGATACGGGCTGCGGCCGTCGACGAGCTCGTGCGTTCGTTCGCCCGGACGCTCGTGGGCGCATGCTTTCTCGCGTTCGTCTGTGTGAGCGGCCTGGGCGCCTTCATCGTCCGCGTGCTGAACCGGCAGATCGGGTCCGCCGCCGCGCGCATGCGCGCCGCCGCGCGTGAGCTCGAGGCCGCCGCGACGCAACAAGCGAGCTCGACGAACGAGCAGGTCGCGACCTCGCAGCAGGTGTCGGTGACGATCCGCGAGCTCACGGCCACCTCGCGTCAGATCGCCGAGAGCGCCGTGCAGGTGAGTCGCATCGCGGAGGACACGTCCTCAGCCGCGCGAGGCGGCGATCAGACCGTGACCGCGGCGCGCGAGACCGTCGATGGGACCCGCAAGCATGTCGATCGGGTCGTCGCGCACATGCTCGGCTTGAACCAGCGATCCCAGGAGATCGGGGGCATCGTGGACATCATCCGCGAGCTCGCCGAGCAGACGAACATCCTCGCGATCAACGCGACGATCGAGGCGGCGGGCGCAGGGGACGCGGGGCGGCGCTTCGGCGTGGTCGCCGACGAGATCCGGAAGCTCGCCGATCGCGTGTCCGGCGCCGCGCGGGACATCCAGCACCTGGTCGAGCAGGTGCGGGGCGCGACGAACACGACCGTGATGGCCACGGAGAACGGCGCAAAAGCCGTGGAGGCGAGCACGCGCAGCTTCGCGGACGTGGGCGCGAGCTTCGAGCGCATTCGCACGTACGTGGTGGACACGGCGCGCTCGTCGCGCGAGATCGAGGCGAGCACGCGGCACCAGACGACGGCCATGGAGCAGGTGAACCAAGCGATGCAGTCCGTGTCGGAGGCCGCGCGCGAGGTGCAGACGAGCGCGAAGCAGACGCTCCAGACGGCCTCGGAGCTGTCGAGCGTGTCCGAGGAGCTCTTGCGGCTCGTACGAGCGAACGAGGCCAGTCGGGGGGCGCTCGTGTAGCGTCAGCGCGCGCGGCGGCGGCTGCGTTGATCTTCGTAAAGCGAAGGCGGGTCGAGCGTGTCGCCTTCGTCGAGGCCCTCGACCCAGTCGACGGGCAAGGTGCCGAGGGCCATCGGCAGCGGCGATTCGGTGGTGACGTAGAGGCCCTCGGTCCCGATCACGTATCCTGTGCCGAACTGGAGCGATCGGAGCGCGCCCTTGCCGCGGTTGTTCCAGAGCACGTTCTCGGTGCCCGTGTGGCCGGCGCCCGTGCTCTCGTCGTTGCGGTTCACGATGGAGAAGCCGTCGTCGAAGGTCGAGGCGTCGATGAGGTTCGCCATGGCGAGCGAGTGGTGAAACTCGGACAAACCCGTGAAGCCCGAGGCGTCGTTCATGTCGGTGAGCGATTCCCCGTTTTTGCTTTGAATGCGTAAGAAGACGCAGCCGGTCGTGCCGAAGCCCCAATTCTGGATGAAGTTGTGCCTCCCGCCGTCGCCCTCGCTGTCCGCGACGAGGATCTCGTTCGAGCGGCGGATCTCGAAGAGATAGCCGTTTCCGCCGCCGCCGCGGTTTTGCGCGAGGCCGAGCGAGACGTGCTCGACGGTGACGCGCGTGGCCTCTTCGAGGAGGATGCCGCCCGAGGCGAGGTGCGCGCCGCTGCCTGGGCCCTCGGCAGGCGCGGCGGGCGAGGGGAACGACGCGACGTCCTTGATCCAGCAGTCGACGACGCGCCGGAGGTCGATCGCGTGGACCTGCGACGCGGCCCAGGCCTCGGCCCAGGAGACGGCGTTCGATATGCCGAGCGACTCGACGCCGCACTCGCGGAGCAGGCCCGTGACGCGCTGGAGGCTCGCGCCGTCGCGGAGCTTGGCCGGGTAGCGCAGCGGCACGTCGAGCGTGATCCGGTGCGGGGAGGAGGTCTTGTCGACGGCGACGACGGTCCGGCGGAAGAAGGGCTGCCAGGTGTCGTTGAAGGCCGTCCACGTGCCCGTCATGCCGTGCTCTTCGATGAAGGCAGGCGTGAGGGTCCAGCCGAGGAGGACGTCGTCGCCGGGCGCGAGGTCCCCGGCGCTCTCGACCTCGACGACGTCGGCGCGCGAGGTCGCGTCCACGGCGAGCGGGAGCTCGAGGTTCGGCTCGGCCTTGCCCACGAAGGCGAGGTGCGCGTCGTAGCTCATGCCCGCCGATCGCGTGAAGTGGAGCCGCGATTTCGTGGAGCCCGCGCCGCGCAGGACGACGCCGGACGCAGCGACGACAAGCTTGTCGTCGATCCGATAGAGGCCCTCGGGGAACGTGACGATCCCGCCGCCCTGGGCCGCGGCCGCGTCGATGGCCGCCTGCACGGCCAAGGTCGCGTCCATCTGCCCGGTGGGATCCGCGCCATGCGTGACGACGTCGAAGGTCGGGGCCGCGGCGGGCGCGCCGGGCGGGGCCTCGGCGAGGTGGTAGCCCGCGTAGGAGAAGTCGTGGAGGAAGTGGCCTTCGGCGTCCGTGAAGGAGGGCGTCCAATCCTCGGGGTAGAGGGCGCTGCGGAAGGAGACGGGGCCGGCGTCGGTGCCCGCGTCGGGTGCGGGCGGCGGGGCGCCTCCGGGCGGCTCGTCGCTGCACGCGGCGAAGCACGGGAGGAAGGCGAGCAAGCCGAGGAGTGGGCGCATGGACGCCCAGGATAGATCAGGACGCCGGGACGAACGCGCCTGCGATGGAGCTGGCGATCGCGACCGTGACCGGGATGGTGAAGTTGTCGTCGAGGCGCGAGGAGACGAGCTCGGCGATCGCGCCCGCGGCCGCGCCGGCCGAGGCGATGAGCAGCATCGCGGGGAGCGGCAGGCCGTGGAAGGCCGTGAGCGTCGCGAGCGCGGCGAGCGTGCCGACGGCGAAGAAGCCGAGCGTGCCTTCGAGCGAGCGGTTCGCGAGGATCTTCGTGCGCCCGATGCGACGGCCGATGAAGCCCGCCGCCGGGTCGGCGAGGCCGAGGATCACGACGCCGAGCTCGGCCGCCTGAAAGGGCGCGAAGAGCGAGAGGCCGACCAGGGCCGTGAGATACCAGGTGGACGAGTTCACCCGGTGCCGCTCCATCGGGTGGGCGACGCGCGAGAAGAACTTCATCATCCTCTCGTTGACGGCCGGGCTCAGGCGGCGGGCGATCTCGCAGGACCAGGCCCACACGCAGAGCGATACGCTCGCGGCGATCAACCACCCGCGGCTCGGCACGACGCGGAGCATGACGAGCGCGACCAGCGCGGAGAGGACGTGGAAGAGGCTGCGCGTCCAGTTCTCGGGCCGTGCGGGCGGCATGGGCGCCGACGCGCGGACCGATGGAAAAGGCACCGCGGGGAGCTCGATGTCGAGCACGGTCGGATCGACGGTGGACTTGGACAAGGCAACGAAGGCTACCCCGCCGCCTCCGCCCAGGAGTTTCAGCTTTCTGTCATTTCGGTGGGGGTGAACTCACGAATGGTTCAGGCGCCCCGCGCGAGGCGACGCACGGCGTCAATCGTAGCAATCGGAATTTTGCTGCTCGATGAAACGGCAGGCGAGGCTTCTTCGACCAGCCTGTGCACCAGGACATCGGCCACGGTGCTCGGCTCGATCGTGCGAGGCATGACCAGCGCGGAGGCGAGGGCCGCGTTGCGCTTTGCCGTCACTGCGGGAGGCCAGGTGGCCGAGGGAGAATCGTCGAGCACGATCATGGGCACGCCGTTCGGCTGCTTCGACCGGAGGAGGCCGAGCACGCGGAGGAAGCACCTCCGGTCGACCACGGCGCCGTCGACGCCCGCGCCTTCGAGGTCGAGGAACTGGGCGGCCTGGTCGACGCTCTCCAGCGAGACGATGTCGCAGCCGTGCCCGATGCGCAGGACCTTCCCGAGCGCCTCGCGCAGGGCGCCGTCGGCGTCGACGAGAAGCACGCGCCAGGCGCGCGGGGCGGCTTCGGTCTGCGGGTTGCCGGTGAGGGCGTGGGCGCGGTTGATCAGGTACGATTTCGAGTGCGGTTTGCCCACGAAGTCGTCGGCGCCCACGCCGAGGCCGCGGAGGCGCGAGCCGAAGCGCGCGTCGCTCGAGAGGATCATGACCGGCAGGCGCTCGAGCGCCGGATCCCGACGAATCTCGCGGAGCAGGTCGATCCCGTCGCCGTCGGGCAGGAGCACATCGAGGATGGCGAGCTGGAACGGGTCGCGGTCGCGGTACTGCGCGATCGCGCGCCGCGCCGCATCGAGCGTGGGCACGGGGGTCACCCGGAAGCCAGCTTCCCGCAGCTCCGCGGCGATGACCATACGAACGGTGGTGCTGTCATCGACGAGCAGGACGTGCGGAGCCATTGAGACGGACCTCCTGGTGAATCACACCCCAGCAGGCAGCCTACATGGTTTTTACCCGTTGCATAGTCTGTCTCGACACGTTCGCGAAACAATCGCAGGAAATGTACGCCATTCCATTGACAATTCCGTAGGGGAACACCCACCTGCGACGAAATACTGCGCGCTTGCATCCCGCTGCCCGTGCGATGAGCCTGTCCCAGGCAGAAAGTCGACGTCCGCTACGGCGGAGGATCAGGCGGCCCCGGTCCAGGGCTTCGGTTGATAGAAGAGGTTCGGCTTGAGCATGACGTCGGGGTGACGGTCCTCATCCATGTAGAACACCGACGTCGCGCTGCCGCCGATGGGCGGGACGATCCAGCTCCAGCGCAGGTGCACGCAGCGGCCCTGGCCTTGCTCGGCCTGGGCAAACTGCACGAAATCCTCGGAGGCTGTGTGGTGGTCGACGATCTTCACGCCCGCGCGCTCGAACGAGTGCACGACGGCCCGTACGAGCTCGACCTGCGCGCGGTCGCGCCAGAGCGAGGAGGATCGCTGGATGTCGAGCCCGAGCCGCTCGGCGATCACAGGGAGCATGTTGTACCGATAGGGATCGCTGAAATTGCGCGCGCCGATCTCGGTCGCCATGTACCAGCCGTTGAAAGGCGCGGCAGGATATTTCACGCCGCCGATGTCGAGCAGGAGCTCGGAGACGGCCGGAAGCGCGTACCAGCGGAGCCCGAGCGAGGCGAACCACGGCAGATCGGGATGCGCGAGCGGCACCTCGCGCACGACGCGCCGAGGGATCTCCATCCAGCGCGGCTCGCGGCCAGGGAGCTTTACGATGAGCGGGAGCAGGTCGAAGCGCGTGCGTGCGCCGCCTTTCCAGCCGAGCTCGAGCGCCTTCGTGGTGAGCTCGACGTTCATCGGATCCCCGGTGACGGTGCCGTCCGGGTTTGGGTATCCCGCATAACGCAGGAGCTGGCCGTTCCAGATGCGTGGCCCCTCGCCGGCGCGGTTGGTCGGGGCGAGGACGGTCATCATGGCGCGTAGGTTTCCGCCGTGCGTGGCGAGCTCGATGTGCTCGACCAGGGCCGAGAGGATCTCGTCCTCGTCCGTGAGATGGCGCATGTCGCGCACTTCGAGCCCGTTCCAGAAGAGGCGCCCGATGCAGCGGGTGGAGTTGCGCCAGGCGAGTTTGGCGCCGAAGGAAAGCTCGTCGTAGGTCTGGACGTAGGTGCCCGTGCGCTGGAGCTCGGCGGAGACCTGGGCCCATCGGACCTCGAACGCCCGGGGCGCGCCTTTTTCCCGGTAAAACTGGGCGAGATAGGCCCGCGCCTCCTCGGCGACGCTCGTGTCCTGCCCTGCGACGACGGGCGGAATGACGCCGAGGCCGTCCTCCCGGTGCGTGCCGTGCGCAAAGGGACAAACGCCATCCGCGCGTGATTTGGAGGAGGGAATCGGCGACGAGGCGGGGGCGGACGAGGGCGGCGCAAGGGTGCCCGGGGCCGGCGGGAGCATGCCCGAGGCGTGCGGTGGAGGGGCGCTCGGCGGCGTCGTGGGGGGCGGCGCGGCGGGGCGCGCGGACGAGCTCGGCGCATACGAGATGTCGACGGCCGGCGGGGGTTTCGGCAGGAGGCTCGTGGGAAACGAAGGCGGCAGGTGCAAAGGCGGCACGTGCGCGGGGGGCACGAGCGTCGCAGGTGCGAGCAAGGAGGGCCTGCGGCCGGGCTGCGCGACGACGACGCTGCCCGCGATGAACTCCTCGATGTGGAGATGCGTATCGAGCACGCCCTGTTCGAGCAGGAGGTTGCTCATCGCGCGTAGATACGGGATGGGGCCGCAGAGGAACCAATCGGCGTCGGGGTGGGTCTCGACGAGCGAGGCGATCTCGGCGGCGCCGAGCCGGCCCCATACCTCGGTGAAACGAATGCGGGCCGTGACGTTCGGGCAAGCGGCGGCGAGCGCGTGGAGCTCGTCGGCATGAGGGGCCGAGGCGGGGCTGTGCGCCGAGTAATCGACGTGGACGCGCCGCGCGCTGCCCTTTTCGCGGATCGCGCGGCACGCCGCGATGGCGGGCGTCACGCCGATGCCGGCGACGAGGTACACGACGGGCCGATCGTTCGGCGGCATCGTGAAATGGCCGCCGGGCGCGGAGACGCGGATGAGCGCGTCCTCGGGGCGGCGCTCGAAGAGCCAGGTAGAGAACACGCCGCCCGGGAGCCGCTTGACCGTGATCTCGTAATGGCCGCTCGACGTGGGCGCCGAGAGGGTATACGGGCGTTCGATGAAGCGGCCGTCGATCTCGGCCTGGATGACGACGTGCTGGCCCGGCTCGGCGTGGAGGACCTCGCCGTCACGGGGGACGAGGCGGAACGCGCGTACGCCCGGACAAACGTCGGTGGCGGAGACGATCTCGGCCGAGGTCCAGGTGCTCTTGCCGAGCATGTCGGCAATACGGGGCAGGCACGCGCCGCAGGCACTGCCGGCGCGGGTGCGGTCGCGGATGGCCTCGGGTGTATTGCAGCCGGCGAGGATGGCGCGGCGGAGGTCGCGCCTGCGCACGCGCATGCAGGTGCAGACGATTTCGTCGTCGGGCCGGAGCGAGGGCGGCGCTTCGAGGTCGATCGAGCCCGTCTCGGTGAAGGCCGCGCATTGCCAGGGCGAGAGGGAGCCGCCTTCGAGGGCGAGCGCGTAGAGCTTGGGGAGATCGACCCAGTCGCCGCGGGCGGTGAACGAGAGGATACGGCCGTCGTTGGGCGTGACCACGATTTCGCGTTCGAGGCCGCGGCGCGCGTCGATGAATCGGTATTTTCCGCGCTCGTCGGGCGGGCCTTCGAGTCCCGGCTCGCTGACGGCGAGGTGGTGGAGTTCCTCGCCCGGGACGTGCGAGGCGACGGCGTGGCGGCCGCGGGGCAGGTGATACAACGAGGTGATGCAGGGTTTGCCCAGGAACCTGCCCGCGAAGATGGTGACGAACCCGCGGTGGGGCAGCTCGTACACGCTCTCCAGGCTGTCGAAATACTCGCGTAGCTCGGCGGATTGCTCGAGGATCGCGAGGAATCGATCGCCGGGCACGCGGAAGGCCGTGACCGGGTCCTCGGCGACGGCGGTGGCCGAGCGGGATTCGCGGCGCAAGAGGCCCCGCTCGCCGACGCAATGGCCAGCCTCGACGCGCGAGAGGAGCTGCGGGCGCCCGTCTTTCTCGACATATACGCCGACGGCCCCGGAGATGACGACGTACACCGCGTCGGCGGGCTCGCTCTGATAAAAAAGCGCCTCGCCGCGCTCGTACGTGACGAGCTTGGCGCCGAGTCCGTCGTGTTCGCCGCCCTCGGCCCCCCCGAGCGCACGCAATGCTCGGAACAAGCTCGACTGCTGCACGAGCCGGTCGCGGAGCTGCTCCTCGCCGAGGCGCACGAGGGCCTCGCGGCGCGGGTGGTCGGGCGGAAGGACATTGCGGAAATCCTGGGCGGCGATGCGGGCCACGGCGACGGGGCCCGTCGCGCGTACGGTGGCCGCCCTTCGTCCGCCCGCGCGGCCGAGCAGGGCCTGCTCGCCGAAGAGCGCGCCGGGTTCGAGGCGGGCCAGGCGGATCACGCCGCCGCCCGGCCGCGCGCCGAACACCTGGCAAATGCCCTCGACCAGGACGAAGGCCGCGTCCCCGATTTCACCCTCCCGCACGATCTGCGCGCCGGATTCGTACCGCTGGACGACGATCCGCTCGAGCAGGCTGTTCGTCGCGTCCGGCCCGAGGCCTTCGAGCAAGCCGGCCCCGCGGATCAAGCCTTCGACGTCGTGGGTCATTATCGCCTCGTCCCTTACCATCCATGCGCGCGGCCTCGCAAGACCACCGAAAATGTGGGACAACACCGCACGCTCGCGCGGACGTGCAGGTGTGTCCTGTTCGCGCAATCTCGACTACCTCATGTCCGAACCCACCGTACATCTCCTCGGCCCGTTTCACGTCCCCGGCCTTTCGGCGCGCCATGTGCGCGTGTACGTCCCGCCGCGACGCTCGCCGATGAAGCCGCCCGTGCTCTACCTTTTCGACGGGCAGAACCTCTTCCACGACGAACCCTCGTTCGCCGGCGGCTGGCACCTGCATGACGTGGGGTCGCGGCTCGCGGCCCGCGGCGAGCGTGTGCCCGTGATCGTGGGCATCGACCACGGCGGGCACGAGCGCATCGAGGAGCTCTCGCCGTTCCCGACGCGCACGGGGCCCGGCAGGCTCGAGCTTTTGCTCGACTGGATGCGCGGCGGGCTCGGCCCCCATATCGAGCATCATTTCGGGGTATCGACGGATCCGGCCGACACGGGCGTCGGCGGCTCCTCGATGGGCGGGCTCGCCGCGCTTTATGTGCACCTCCGCGCGCCGGATCGGTTCGGGCTGGCGATGAGCATGTCGCCGTCGCTGCAGATCGGGAGCGGCGCGATCTTCGACTGGATCGATTCGCACCCGCGCCCGCGCGCCTCGCGCATCTACCTCGACGCGGGCGCGCTGGAGGCGGGCGGCGGCCTCTTGCGGGCGGCCGAGCGCCTCGCGTACAGGTTCGTCGAGCGAGGCTACGACCCGCATTCGCTGAAGTTCGTCGCGGCAAAGCGCGGCGCCCACAACGAAAAAAACTGGCGTCGGCGAGCGCCCGGCGCGATTCGATTCCTGTTCGGCCGGAAGTGGCGGCGCTGATCGTATTTCCCCTTGCCGGAGGCGCGTTTCGCCGGTATCGGAGAGCCTCATGCGCTCTGCCTGCCTCGCCTCCGTCCTTGCCGCCCTTGCCTTCGCGCCGCCCGCGTTTGCCCAGGCCATCCCGGGCCCGCCCGATGCGCCCGCGGCGCCGCCTGGCGCCCCGCCCACGCCGCCCGCGCCGGGGCAGGACCCTGCGTCGCCGAAGGTGCCCGAGGCCGCCGAGCCCACGGCGCCGCCGTCCGGCATTGCCAAACCCGAAGAGCCGAAGCCTGCGCCGCCCGCCGTGGAGCCGGCAAAGGAGCCCGCGCACGAGCCCGCGCAGGCGCCGGGGAAAGGCACGCCGCGGATTCACATCGAGGCGGACCGGCCGGGGGTGAAGCTCTTGCGAATCGCGGGGGTGGTCTCGGACCAGGCGGGCGAGGGGATCTTCGTGCGGACGGCGTGTGATGCGCCCTGCGATCGGATCGTGGACGGCCGCAAAAACGAGGTTTTTTTCTTCGGCGCCGACGGAATGGTGCCGTCGCGGGGGTTTTTGCTGTCGAACGTGGGCGGCGACGTCGTGGCGAACGTGGACGGCGGGAGCTTCCTGGGCCGGCAGCTCGGGTTTCTTTTCGGCGGCTTTGGCGGTGCGGCCGTCCTCGGCGGTGCGATCATGCTGGGCGTTGGGTACAGCGCCGACGGCGCGACGCTGAACAGCGAAGGAAAGGTGATCCAGGGCGAAAACAAAGCCCTCACGACGGGCGGCTTCGTCACGCTCGGCGTGGGCGCGGCGCTGGTGGCCACGGGGATCACGCTCGTCCTCTTGAACAAGACCGAGATCAAGCTCGTGCAAGCGACGCCGAAATCGGCGGGCGTGCGGCTTTCGATGGGGCGCATCGTGTTCTGAGCGGGTGACGCCACGGGGGGGACGTGGAGCATCTCATTCAAGTGTACGGGTACGTCGCCGTGCTCATCGGCACGTTCCTCGAAGGCGAGACCGTGGCGATGCTCGGGGGCTTTGCGGCCCACCAGCAGCATCTGCGATTTTCCTGGGTCGTCTTGACGGCGTTCGTCGGGTCCGCCACGGGCGACCAGATCGCGTATTTCCTCGGCAAGCGCTTCGGGCGTTCCTTCGTCGATCGGCGTCCGAAGCTCGGGGCGCATCTCGCGCGGGCGACGGCGCTCCTGGAGCGTTACCCGACGTTGTTCATTTTCGGCTTCCGCTTCATTTACGGGATCCGCAACGTGGCGCCGGTCGCGATTGCCCTGAGCCGCATCCCGACCGCCCGTTTCCTCGTGCTGAATGCGATGGCGGCGGCGCTGTGGGCCGTGGTCGTGGCAGGGGCGGGGTATCTGTTCGGGCAGGCGGTCGAGTCGGCGCGGGGGAAACTACACGCCTGGGACGAGCGGCTCGCGATGGGCGCGGTGCTCGCGGCGATTTCGATCTTCGGATTCAATCTGCTGCGGGAGAGGGTGTTTCGGCGGCAGACGGCTTCGAAGGGGCGGTGAGGCGGGGCGGGAAGCGGCGGGCGAGGTAGACGACGGAGAAGAGCGCGAAGGCGAAGACGGGGAGGTTGCGGGAGAGGTAGGTGGGGGCGTACACCCTGTTGTAAGCCTCGTCGTAGAAGGCATCCAAGATTCCATACATTATATTCCAGATGGTCGCTCGAATAAAAATACGAACTGGGTAGAGCCCTCTCCAGAAAGAACCAGAGCGCGCCAAATGCACTGATCGCTCGGTCGACGATGACGAGCGACACGAAGGCAGGCACGTAAGTGGCCGCGCCACGCCGCCACGCATGCGATCCCGATGAGCGCCAGGAGCACGAGGTGGTAAAGCATGGCGAAGCTGGGGACAGGGTGCCATGCGTCAAGTGTTCGCCATGAACGGCTCGCAGAATACAACCCGAGCAGCACGAAGACCGTGAAGAGGCGGCGCAGCCACAGAAGGTCTCTCGGCAGGGATGTCAGGTTGTGATGCGTCATGAGCTTGCCCCCTAAAAGTTGTGATCTGGAAAGCACAAAGGCTTCCCGATCAGGTTGAAACCACTTCCGAACAGACCGATCCTCCTTCCCGCGTCCTCTACCGGCTTGTTCCGGAGACCTTCCGGCCTTCCGAGACCTCCTTGAAGCCGCGCCTTCGAGCCTCCTGGCCTCCCGGAACGCCATCGATGCTGCGCCTTCCACGTCGATCGGCCTCCTCGCGCCCCTTGCGGGGGCCCCGGACATGCCGATCGACGACCGCGTGAGGCCTTCACCCGTTCGCGGCGGGCCCTCCGGCCTCTTCGGACCCGCTTCCCCCCGAGGGCCGCTTTTGCGTCGCCTCGCGGAACGCGTCGATCGGCCGCAGTGCCGTTCGGGCCCGCGTGATCGTCGCGGGTTCGTCTCGCTCCACCGTGGCGAGCACCTTGGTCGCGTACTCGACGAGGGCTTCTCCCATGGCGCGTACGTGCTCGCCGAGGTCCTCGGTCAGCGCCGTTTCGCGCTGGAGGAGCCCCGCGACCATCTTCCCGTAGGCGACGTGCTGCGTGCGCACGTTGTCGAGGAACTCCTTGCCCGCGATTCGGTCGATATCGGTCGCGAATGCCTCGCCGTCGATGCGCCGGAGCACGGACTCGGCGATGGCGTATTGCTCGGGATAGGACTCGGTCAAGAACGAGAGGCCACCCTCGCCGAAAAGATTCGCGAGGATCTCGTTCGCGCGCCGCGCGTCCGGATACGTGGCCTCGGGGAGCATCACATAGGATTGGAGCCGCCCGCGCAGCGCGCTCCATGAATTGTCACCCGCACGGTCGATGGGCCGCGAATCCTCGTCCGTTCCCTTGCCGAGCGCCTTCTTGCGCGCCGTGTGCGCGACCTGCGCGGCTTCGGCCGTATCGACGAGCCGTTTGGCGGCCTTCGTCACCGAGGAAGGCATCCCCGCGGGGCAGGACTCCGCGAGGACGCGGCACAAGGTGATACCGCCCTCCAGGGTCATGACCGGGGCGCGGGCATAAAGGGCGGGATCGAGGGAAGAGTGGGACATGTGAGGGCGCCTAACACAGCTGGCGAGCGAGGGGAAGGGCGGCGAGCCAGCAAGCAATCCGGTGTCGCCTTGGGTCGAATGGAAACGAGCCCTCGAGATTTTAACCTTCCACCCCTCCTGGGTGACGAAGCCGCCATGACCAAGCACATCCCTCTCCTTTTCCTCGGCCTCACCCTCGCCGCCTGCGGTTCCTCCGGCTCCGGCACGCCCGGGGGCTCGGGCGGCGCCGGCGGCCAAGGCCAAGGCGGCGCGGGCGGCTCCGGCCAAGGCGGCTCCGGTGGCGCGCCCGTCGATTTCGTCGCGGCGCTCGAAGCCGACAGCTTCTCCGTGCGCGAAGGAACGTTCAAGCTCCTCGACCTCGCCGATTGCTGCGGCGAGGGCAAATCCTGCGCAGGAAACAATCCGTCGAGCCCCTATGCCGCGTATTACCTCCCCCGCGCTCCTGGACAAACCACGCCGAACCCCGAGGAGGACGCGGGCGGGCTCGCCAATACCTACCGCCTCCGCGCGGACGAGGCCGTGGTATGGCTCGGGGAAACGCCGCCGTCGGTCGCTTACTTCGGATTCACCGATTACCTCATGGCCCGCGACGACGGCACCGGCACGAACACGCGCACGCCGGTCTTCGCGAGCCTCGCCGAGACGCTCAACATCGGCGTGATCGGCGTCGACGGGCCCATGGACGGCGTCAAGTACGGCCGCCGCGCGCTCGTCGTGCACACGCCCAACGCCGCCATCGGCGAGCGCGTGAAGAAGGCGGCCATCGCGTCCGGCATCCCCGCCTCGGCCGTGAACATCGCGCCCATCGATTCCATGAACACGCACCTCGGGCTCGAGGAGACCGACGATACGTTCGGTGTCCTCTTCCGCTCCGCGATCTTCGAGGACGCGGCCGCCGGAGACGCCTGGTTGAACGCGCCGCCGGTCACGGTGTATCGGTTGACCCCCTCCACGCCGCCCGTCGCGGCCGAGCCTTATGGGAAAGCGACGCCGCGACCCAAGGACGCGACGAACGACGAGAACCCGACCTACGCCGCGGCCGCCGCGGAGCTCGAGCAAGCGATCCTCGCGGCGTATGCAGGCACGCATGACGCGACGATCGAGACCATGACGGAAGGGACGCCCGATCCGTATGCCTGCATCGCCGGGGAGAAGAGCTGCGCCGGCGACAATCGCGACACGATTTATCCGGCCACGGGGCCCTTCCTGTGGCCCGTGAATGCGAAAGACTTCATCATCGTCCACGGGGTCGACCATTCGCAGACGGGCAAAGCGACGTACGCGAATGCAAGCGTGTACGCGCTCCAGCACCTCGTCGGGGTCGCCGCCGTCTCGAGCAAGAGCTGGAAAGGCAGCGCAGCGAAGTACCTGCCGAACCACCCGCTCGTGGACAAGCTCTACGCTTACAAGATCGCGCAAACCTGCAATGGCGAGGCGTTTTGCCTCGAGGTCCCGGACGCGCCGTGCCCGAACGGCATTGCACCGGGCAGCGTCGCGGTCATCGCGTTTCGCGCCTACCTCGAGCCCGGCACGAATACCGCGCCGAACCCCGCCTTGCTCGTGCCCGACGGGGTCCTGCGGTTCAAGACGAAATGAGGATCGGCGTCGGACCCGTGATCGGCGGATCGCTCAGAACGTCACACCGAGCCCGAACGTCCCCAAAATCTGAATCGCGCCTTCCTTGTCGTAAAACGTCACCCCCACGCTCGGGAAGCGTGGATCCTTCGACTCCGCAATGACCGTGACCGGATCGGCCAGCGCCACGCCGATGCCGATGCCGCCGGAGAGCGAGAATCCGCCGTCGCGCGTGAAGACCGTGGTGTTGCCGATCATGCCGCCGAGGATCATCGAGCTCACGTTTTGCGTCGCGCTCACGTTCGTGAGCTGCGGGTGTGTCACCGTCGCGTCGAAGCTCTCGTAGCCGACGTGGCCCTTGAGCCAGAAGCCACGCAGCGCCTTGCCCTCGAAATACACGCCGATGTCGCCGGCCAGCGCCCAGCCGCTCGCGTCGAGGTTTTCCGTGGGCGAACCCCAGATCCACGTCGGCGAGATTTGCAGCGCGATCGGGCCCCACACGGCGACCTCCGCCTCGAAGCTCAGGCGCCGGAAGAGCAGGTCGAAGGGGTTCACGCGCGCCGACCAGCGACAGCATTTCGGCGGCGGCGGCGGCGGAGGCGGCGTCGGGCCCGTGCCCGCCGCGTTCGGATATCCGGCCGGCGGCGGATACCCTTGTGGATAGCCCTGCGGATAGCCCTGCGGATAGCCCTGCGGGTACCCCTGCTGCGGATACCCCGGTTGCTGTTGCGGGTAACCCGGCTGCTGCTGCGGGTAACCCGGCTGCTGCTGCGGATACCCCGGCTGCTGTTGCGGGTAACCCGGTTGCTGCTGCGGGTAGCCCGGTTGTTGCTGCGGATACCCCTGCGGATATTGTTGCGGATATCCCGGCTGCTGCTGCGGGTAGCCCGGCTGTTGCTGCGGGTACCCTTGTGGATATTGCTGCGGATATCCCGGTTGCTGCGGAGGATACCCCGGCTGCTGCGGCGGGTAGCCGGGCTGCTGCGGCGGCGTGCCCTGCGGCGGTTGTCCTTGCGGCGGTTGTCCTTGCGGCGGCGTGCCCTGTTGCGGCGGTTGTCCCTGCGCCGGCGGAGGCGGCGGGGTCGGGAGCGCGGTGGGGGCTGTCGCCGTCCCCGGGGGGGAAGGCTGCTGCGCCGGCGCGGCCGCGGTCACGCTGAGCGCCGCGGTGACCGTGGCGAGCAAGATCCAAGGCGAAGAACGACGTGCCATCGTCTGCGAATGTACCGGAGCCCGGCCCCACGCGCCACGATACAAGCAACGCGCCAGCGTGTTCGGGTCGAATCCCTCGGCCGCCTGGGCTACCCTCGCGCCCCTCATGACCGTCAGCGTCGCCGAAGACCGCCCCGTGTCCCGCGTGGAGCCCAGCCACAACGACCTCGACCGCGCCCTCGCCGAGCTCGGTGACAGCGCCCGCGCCTTCGCGCGTTTGCCCCCGCGGGACAAGGCCCGGCTCCTGCGCGAGGAGGTCCTGCCGCGCGTCGAGGCCGCCGCCCTGCGAATGGTCCAGGCGAGCTGCCTCGAAAAAGGCATCGACCCCGCCGCCCCCATCGCCGGCGAGGAGTGGCTCGCCGGCCCCTGCACCATCGCGAGCAACGTCGCCGCCCTCGCCGACGCCCTCGACCAGATCGCCGCGCGCGGCGCGCCCCGCCTGCCCTTCCGCGCCGTCCGTGAAGACGACGGCCGCACGAAGGTCCGCGTCTTCCCCATGCGCGGCTCGGACGGCGCGCTGCTCTCGGGGTTCACCTGCGACGTACACCTCGAACGTGGCGTCCGCCGCGCCGATGTCCGCGCCGAGCAGGCCGCGTTTTACCGGCAAGCCGACCCCGAGGGCGGCGTCTCGCTCGTGCTCGGCGCGGGCAACGTCGCGAGCATCGGGCCGATGGATACGCTGCACACCCTCTTCAACGAGGGCCGTGTCGTCCTCCTGAAGACGAGCCCGGTCAACGCGTACCTCGGGCCGATCCTCGAAGACATGCTCGCGCCGCTCGTCTCGCGCGGGTTCGTCCGGATCGTGCACGGCGGGCCGGAGGTCGGCAGCTACCTCGCGTCGCATCGCCTGGTCTCGCATGTGCACATCACGGGCTCGCAGCACACGCACGACATCATCGTGTGGGGCAAACCCGGGGCGGAGCAGGACGCCCGGCGCGCGGCGAACGATCCCGTCCTGAAGAAGCCCATCACCTCGGAGCTCGGCAACGTGAGCCCCGTCGTCGTCGTGCCGTACCTCTACGCCGAGGACGAGCTCTGGTTCCAGGCACGCAGCATCGCCACGCAGATCGTCAACAACGCCTCGTTCAACTGCAACGCCGCCAAGATGCTCGTCCTCGCCCGCGGCTGGGCGCAGCGGGACCTGTTCCTCGACAAACTCCAGCAGGCCCTCGGCGAGGTTCGCCCGAGGAAGGCGTATTACCCGGGCGCGCCGCTGCGCCACGCTTCGCTCGTGAAGGGGCACGACCACGTCCGCTTGGTCGGCGAGGCGAGCCCCGGGACCTTGCCCTGGACGATGATCACCGATCTCGACGCGGCGGACGCGCGCGAGCCGCTGTTTTCGACCGAGCCCTTCTGCGGCATCGTCAGCGAGGTGTCGGTCGGCTCCCAGGATCCGGCCGAGTTCCTCGCCGCCGCGACGCGCTTCTGCAACGAAACCCTTTGGGGCACGCTCTCCGCGTCGATCGTTTGTCCGAACATTCTGGAAGAAGATCCTGTCGTCGGGGCTGCCTTGGAGCGTGCCATCGACGAGCTCCGTTATGGCGCCGTCGCCGTGAATCACTGGCCCGGCCTGGTGTACGGGACCGTCACGGCGCCCTGGGGGGGTCATCCGAGCGTGACGCTCGCCGACGTGAAGAGCGGCATCGGATTCGTCCACAACACCGTCATGCTCGGGCGTATCGAGAAGGCGGTTCTTCGGGGACCGCTGAAGACGTTTCCACGGCCACCCTTCTTCTACGATCACCGCAATATGGCCGTCACGGCGGAGCGGCTGCTTCGGTATTATGCCCGCCCTGGATGGGGGCGTATCCCGGCTGTCGCAATGGCGGCGTTGCGCGGTTGACACTTTTCTTCGCGCACGATTTCGCGCTGGTTGGTCTTGACCTGGGTCTACCCCGCGGTTGAGATGGATCTCGGACCCGCGTGCCATTTGTATGACGACGCATCGAGATCCCAGTGCCGAGCGATTTTTCCGTTTCCAGTCCGCTCCCTGCCTCGAAGTGGATTTCGACGGGGGGATCGTCTGCGCGAACCCGGCGTTTTGTCAGGTCGCCGGGCGGAGCGAGGACGAGCTCCAAGCCGCGGGGCTCGTCGCGCTCTTCGCGCCGGACGCCCGCGTGGAGGCGTCGGCGGCGCTCGCGCGCGGGACGACACGGGACATCGTTTCCTTTGATCTCCCGCTCGTGCGGCCCGAGGGAGATCTGCGCTGGCTCGAATGGCGCGGGGTCTCCTTCGCCGAACATCGGCTCTTCCGCATTGTCGCGCACGACGTGACCGCGCTCTGGCGCGCGGAGGCCGAGGCGCGGGAGCGGGAGCGGTTCCTCGGCACGCTGCTCGGGAACCTGCAGGGCATGGTCTACCGGTGTCGCAACGACGAACGGTACACCATGGAGTTCGTGAGCGCGGGTTGTGAGCTCATCTGTGGGTACAAGGCCGACGAGCTGGTCGGCGAGGCCGCTGGGGTCTCGGTCGCCGCCCTCATCCACCCGGAGGACACCGAGCGCGTGTGGGGCGAAATTCATGCGGCGGTCGCAGCACGTATCCCCTACAGCCTGAAATATCGCATCTTTCCAAAATCCGGTGAGCTGCGATGGGTGGAGGAGGAGGGGCGCGGCGTATTCGACGCGTCGGGCGCGCTCGTCGCGCTCGAGGGGTTCATCACGGACGTGACGGCGCGCATGAAGGCGAAGCAGGAGATCGAGGACAAGCTCCGCGTCATCGCCGAGCAAAAGGAGCAGATCCAGCACCTCTCGTTACCGATCATCGAGGTATGGGACGGCGTGATCACGCTCCCCGTGGTGGGCGTGCTCGACGATCAGCGCGCCGAGCGAATCATGCAGGGATTGCTCGATACCGTGGTGCGGACGCAGAGCCAGCACGTGATCATCGATCTCACGGCGGTGGAGGAGGTCGACGGGGCCGTGGCCGAGCACATCGTGCGCATCCTGCGGGCCGTGCAGCTTCTTGGCGCCGACGGCGCGCTTTCGGGCATTCAGCCGAAGGTGGCGCAGGCGCTCGTCTCGCTTTCGGCCGACCTCGGCGGCACGCGCATGTGGCCGGATCTGCGCGCCGCGCTGCGCGCCTGCATGCGCGTGCCGGCGCGGGCGGCGGGCGCGCGGCCGCGGGGACGGACCGCGGGAAACGCGTGAATCGCGGATTCAGCGACCGGAGAAGGCAGGCTTTCGTTTCTCGCTCGCGGCCTTGAGGCCTTCGCCGAGATCCTCGCTCGCATAACTCACGGCCTGCTCGTAGGCCTCGCGGTCGAGGGCCTCAGCGAGCGCGCCGCGGTGAATGCCGAGGGATCGTTTCAGCGCGTGCACCACGAGCGGGGCTGATTCCGCGATCTGCGCGGCGAGCTCGGCGGCGCGGGGGCGCACGCGATCGCCGGGGAGCGCTTCGAGGGCCATGCCCCAGGCGGCGGCGTCGCGCCCCGTGAAGCGGCGGCCGGTGAGCAGAAGCTCCGCGGCGCGCTCGGCGCCCGCGCGGCGTGGAACGAGGTACGTCGCGCCCATCCCCGGGTGCAGGCCGAGCGAGGCGAAATTCAGCGCGAGCCGGCTGTCTTCGTCGACGACGACGAGGTCGGCGGCGAGCGCGACGCAGAGCCCCGCGCCGATCGCCGGGCCCCGCACGGCCGCGACGACGGGCACATCGAGTTCCGTGATCGACAGATACCGATGGTAAAACCCGAGCATGAAGGCCCGCGCCTCCGCGAAGCTCGCGGCGCGCAGGCGTTCGAGCATGGCGAGGTCGCCGCCCGCGGAAAACGCGTCGCCCGCGCCCGCGAGCACGACGGCGCGCACGGAGGCATCACGCGAGATCTCGCGGACGCGCGCGGCGAGTGCGTCCCCGAGTTCGGGGCTCATGGCGTTTTTGCGGCGGGCGTCGTCGAGGACGAGCGTGGCGACGGCGCCGTCGCGTTCGAGGTGGACGTCGGGCATGCGAGGCCTCTAACACGAGAGAACATGCACTCGGCGTGCAAAAAAACTACTTGCACCATGAGTGCATATAGGTAGAGTGGTCCTCGTGACCCACGCGAAGGAGCCCGCCACGCAGACGCAGGCCGATGGGCGACACGCGCGGGCCGAGCGCACGCGGGAGGCGATCGTGGAGGCGCTGCTCGCGCTGCTTTCAGAGGGCGTCGTGCGTCCTTCGGCCGAGCAAATCGCCGAGCGCGCGGGGGTGTCGCGGCGGGCGATCTTCAACCATTTCACGGACCTCGACGACCTGCTCGCGTGTGCGGCGCGGCGCCGGATGGAGACGGTCATGGCGCTCTGGCCGAAGCTCTCGCGGGAGGGGACGGCGGCGGAGCGGGCGCGAGCCCTCGCCGAGGGGATTTGTCGGTTCCACGAGCTCGTCGCGCCCGTGCGCCGCGCGGCTGTGCTGTTCTCATACGACTCGGCATTCCTCGCGGGACAGCTCCGCGAGGCAGCGCGCATGCACCGGGCCGCCATTCGCGCGGTGTTCGAGCCCGAGATCGAGGCGGCGCCGGAGGAGATGCGGGGCGTGCTGCTCGGGGGTCTCGCGGCGGCGGCGAGTTTTTTGATGTGGGAGGAGCTCCGGAGGAACCAGGAGCTCTCGGTGGACGAGGCCACCCGCGCCGTGTGGATCGAGCTCGAAGGAATGCTCGAGCGCGCGGCGCGGAATCAACCGCGGTAAAGGAGGAGAACATGCTTGCTTTCGACGGCGTCCGGATTGCGTGTGTGCTCGTGGGGCTCGGCGTTGTGGCGGGTTGCACGAATGGTGGAAGCAGCGGCGGGCCGGGCACGCCCGCGGCGGGGGGACCGACGTACCATCGCGACGTGAAGCCGCTCGTCGACACGAAATGCGGAAAATGCCACGCCGAGGGCGGCGTCGGCCCCTTCGCGCTCACGACGTACGAGGAGGTGCAGGCGATGCGCGGGGCCGTCGAGGCCGCCGTCGTGGCGAAAACGATGCCGCCCTGGCCCGCGGACAACGATTGCAACGATTACCTCGGCGATCGCTCGCTCACGGACGAGCAGATCGGCACGATCACGCGCTGGATAGCGGACGGGGCGCCCGAGGGCAACCCCGCGGACGCGCCCGTGCCCGTGGAGGACACCGCGGAGACGCTCTCCCGCATCGACCTCGAATTGCCGATTCCCGAGGCCTACACGCCGAAAATCTCGCCGGACGATTACCATTGCTTCTTCGTCGACTGGCCCGCGCAGGAGACGACGTACATCACGGGCCTCGGCGTCGAGCCCGGCGAGCGGCCGATCGTCCATCACGTCATCGCGTTCGTGGCGAAGCCGGACAAACTCGCGGATTTTCAGGCGCTCGACGACGCCGAGCCGGGCGTCGGCTGGACCTGCTATGGCGGCCCCGGCGGCGGGCCTTCGTCTGCGGGCTGGGTCGGCGCGTGGGTGCCTGGCAGCACCGGCGCCGATTATCCGGAGGGCACGGGCATCGAGATTCCCCCGGGCTCGAAGCTCATCGTGCAAATGCATTACAACACGTTGTCGGCGGCGCCGGTCCCGGATCGGACGAAGATCCTCGTGCGCACGGACAAGACCGTGGAGAAGAAGGCCGCGATCATGCCGTTCACGAAGATCTCCTGGGTCACGCAGCAGACGATGACGCTCCCCGCGCACACGAGCGACATCGTCCACGAGGTCACGGCCGATCCGACGGCGTACTTGAGCCTCGCCACGGGCGGCGCGCTGCCGTCGAACACGCCCGTCAACATTTACAGCGGCGGCTTGCACATGCACACGCGCGGCAAAAGCAGCTCGCTCCAGCTCGTGCGCGGCGGCGCGGAGGAATGCCTCCTCGACATCCCGGACTGGAATTTCCACTGGCAGGGGAGCTATCGCCTGAAGGCGCCCACCCGCTTCGAGCCGGGCGATCAACTCCACCTGAAGTGCACCTGGGACAACCCCGAGATGTACGACATCAACTGGGGCGAGGGGACGAACGACGAGATGTGCCTCGGCACCGTCTACGTCACCGAGTGACGAATCGTCCCCCTCACCAACGCCATACATCTTAGCAAAAACATTCTCGTTTTCAAGTCTTGCTCGAAAGGGGCCTCGCCCGTAGTTTCCGCCTCGCCGGTGACCTTTCCGTCACCCGGCGGGAGGGAGCATGGAAGGTACGGGCGAACGGCCCTTTTCCAGCGAACCCGGGCCTATTGTCGCCGAGGAGCTCCGGCTCCTCGCGCGGACACAAGAGGCCCTCGCAGAGGCGCGAGGCCCTCGCAGAGGCGCGCGGCCGGACGGGGAGGGCCTGCGCGCGCTCCGGGACGAATGGAACACGGCAGGAGAAGAGGATAGGCCGGCGCTGCTCGCGCAAATGCACGAGGAGCGGGCACGGCTTTCGCGGGCGCGCGTGGACACGCTGCCAGATCCGGCGGCGCCTTATTTCGCGCATCTGCGCGTCCGCGTGGCGGGCCGCGTCCGAGACGTGCTGCTCGGCGCGGCGCCGCTGCTCGACGGCAAGCGCGGCGTCACGATCGTGGAATGGCGAAAATCGCCGATCGCCGAGGTGTTTTTCTCGTGCGAGGAGGGCGAGGACTACGAGATCGAGGTGGATGGCCGTGTCATCGAGGGCAAAGTCGAAGAGCGGCGCCTCTTGACGTTCGAGGGCGGGGCGCTCGCGAGCATCACCGTCCCGGGCGGCGTGCTGCTGCACGAGGGGGAGACCTGGCGCTTCGAGCCACGCGCATGGGCCCCGCGGCTCGTGGATCCCACGTCGCCGCGGCGGACGCCGGAGACACGCAATCCGTTCATCACGCTCGACGCCGAGCAGCAGGCCCTCGTCGATCGGGAGCCACGCGCGCCGCTGCTCGTGCTCGGCTCGGCCGGCTCGGGAAAAACCACGGTGGCGCTGCACCGCGTGGCCGCGCTGCGCCAGCGGTTCCCGGAGGTCTTTCCGGCCAAACGTATGCTCGTGCTCGTGCCCGAGCCGGGGCTCCGTCGTTTGTCCGAGCGGATCCTGGAAGGGCTCGCCGTGGAGGGCGTCTTCGTCCGCACGTTCGAGGACTGGATCCGCGCCGAGGCACGCCGCGTGTTTTCGTGGTTGCCGCACCATGAGCCGCCGGATCCGCCGTTCGCAGCGAGCCGCCTCAAGCGGCATCCCGCGCTTTTCGCGGCGATCGATCGGCTGATCGACGAGGGCACGAGCGCGATCGCGCGCAAGCTCGACCGCCTGCTCGGCTTCCGCGGCGCGCTCCGGAAGGCGCTCGAAGCGCGGGACGAGCCCCTCCTGCGAGACCGGCTGCGGGCGATCGAGGCGGGGTTGGCGCGAGAAACGACCGGCGAGAAGGGGCGGCTCCTCCGCGAGGCGCTCGCCGAGGAGCAGGACAAACTCGCGCGGGTGCGGGGGGATCACCGCCGGCTCGTCGGGGATCGGGCGCTGCTCGCGCGCGCGGTCGAGGCGTCGGAGGGCGATCTTCCCGCGGGGATCGTGGAGCAGGTCGCGGCGCACACGAAGCAGCAGCTCGCGATGACGAGCGAGGAGGCCTATGCGCACGTGGACGCGGACAGGCTCGCCACGCTCGATGGGCGGACGCTCGACGCCGGCACGCCCGAGGAGACGTCGGGCACGGTGGACGTGGAGGATTATGCGCTCCTCTTCGAATTGCTCCACCGCCGGACGGGCGCGAGCGCGACGCGGGCCGGAGCGTTGTCGCGATATGCGCACATCGTGCTCGACGAGGCCCAGGAGCTCGCGCCGATCGAGCTCCGCGTGATTGGGCGCGCGCTCGATCCCGAGGGGAGCGTGACGGTGGCCGGGGATGCGGCGCAGCGGATCGATCGGTCGGGCCATTTCCGCTCGTGGGAGGCCGTGATGGAGGCGCTCGCCGTGCGGAGCGAGCCGGCATTCCTGGAGACGTCGTACCGCTCGCCGCGGCCCGTCGTGGAATTTGCCCACGTGATCCTCGGCGCCGACGCGCCCGCGGAGGTGCCGCGCGCGCCGCGGGAAGGCGCGGACGTGCTGCGGACGATCACGGCCGGCGAGGGGCACGCTGCGTCGGTCCTTTGCGAGGCACTGCGGCACTTGCGCGCCGACGATCCCTATGCCTCCGTGGCGGTGATCGCGCGCGACGAGCCTTCCGCGCGGGCCGTGCACGAGGCCGTCTCCCGAGGCATGCCGTGCCGCCTCGTGCGGGACGGGGATTTTTCGTTCGGGCCGGGGATCGAGGTGACCGAGGTCTCCGAGGTGAAGGGGCTCGAGTTCGATTATGTGATCATCCCGGACGCGAGCGCGAAGGTTTGGCCGGACGCTCCCGAGCATCGGCGAGCGCTCCACGTGGCCGTGACGCGCGCGATGCGGCGGGTGTGGATTGTCTCGCCGGGGGAGCCTTCGCCGATCTTGCCTTCAGAAGAGGAGCTTCGCCGCCTCGGTAAGCTCCACCGGTGAAAGGACACGGTTCGCCGGCACCGGCCCGTGGCCGAGCAGGTAATGCAACGCGCGCCGGCCCTTCGTATCGGCCGCGTATTTGTCGGCGCCCGCGTCGAGCAAGAGCCGGATCATCGGCAGCGAGCCACGCGCGGCCGCGTACATGAGCGCGGTGCGCGCGTCGCTCGCGAGCCTGGGATCGTGCGGCTGAAACGTCGTCCGATCCACGGCCGCGCCGCGCTGGAGCAGGAGGCGCGCGGCCTCCACGCGGTCCTGCTGCGCGGCCGCCATGAGCGGGGTTTTTCCGAAATCGTTCGGCGCGTTCGGATCGACCACGAGGTCGAGCTCGCTCTCCTTCCCGGGTTCGACCGAGATCTCCCACAGGACCGGCAGCGCTGCGGGGTTCAGCACCGCCATGTGCACGAGCGGATCCTTGCCCGTGGTCTTCGCGCAGGTCTCGAAGGGCGCGAGGCGCGCGGCGTTTTGGGGCTCGCCGGCCTGGATGAATACGCGGAGCTCCGCGGCCGGCGCGCCGTCCGTGACGAGCTTGCGCAAGGAGCGGCGCGGCGGCGCGTCCCCGCACGAGGCGCCCCAGACGGCCTCGAACAGGCCCACGTGCGCGGCGTGTTTCGCCTGCTTCTCGTCGAGGCCACGGGTCTGATAATGGGCGACGAGCTTCTTCTCCAGGGCCTCGGCGAGGCGGGAGAGCCGGCCGAAGATGGCACGGCTCTCGGGCGTCATGTACGACCAGGTCTCGTAAGGCGCCATGGCCGGCTCGGGTTTGGCGAGGAACTTCTTCGGGTCGACCCGCATCGTCTCCTCTTGCTCCTTGAGCGCGGCCGCCAGCGCGAAGCGGAGCGTGCCGCCGTGGTTGAGGTAGAAGTTGCCGTCGGCCTCGACGCTCGCCTTCGTGTACGCGTCGAGCTCCCGGTCGGGGAAGCCCCGCACGAAGCCGCGCCCCCAGCTACAACCCGAGCGCGGGAGGAAATTGTCGCGGTTGCCCCCGAAGAGCGGCGTCGTTGCTTCGAGGAGCTTCGGCCGCGCGACGAGCACCGCGCAAGGGATGCCATAGAAGGCCGATGATGAATTCGCGGCCCCAGTGGAGGAAGCGACCCGGAGGATCCCGAGCAGGCTCTCGTCCGTGCCATCGTACGCGCGGAGACCAACCGATTCGTCCTTCAGGATGAATTCGTCGTCGCGTTTCTTCGCCGCCGCGCGGCTCATCTTCTCGACCTCGCCGAGGAGGTTCTTGATTTTCGCGTCGCGCGTGGCCGATTGTGCCCGGAACGCGTGCAAGAACAGCGCGTAATCGAGCTTGCCCTCCGTGCTCTTCTTCGCCGCCGCTTCGAGCGGCTTCTCTGCGGCGTCGGGTTTGTCTCCCATGTAGAGGAGCGCCGCGTCGTGATCCCAGGGCTCGGGCGGCGCCGTTGGCTCAGCGGCAGCAAGCTCTTCCTTCGGCGGCTCGGGCTTCTTGGCGAGCACCTCCGCCACATTCGCGGCCGGCTCCTTCGCGAAGCGCTCCATCAGGTCGAAATCGAGCTCCCGGCCCGCGGGCGTGGGGCAGCCGAGGACCGGGCCCGCGGCCTTGTCCAGGCGCTTCGCGGCCCCCTCGACGAGGGCACGACGGCCGAGGATCGTGCGGCAGGGCAGACGCAGCCAATCGCCGTCGCGGTATCGGTCGGTCTCGCGGAGGACGTACCCCTCCGATCGCTTGAAGAGGTCGTAATCGACGTTCCGATAGTCGTCCGCACTCGCGAGCACGAGCGCGGCGTCGACGAGCCGCATCGTGGCCACGAGCTGAGTCATCGTCCCCTCGGGCCCCTTGGCTTTCGCCTTGGCGATCGCCCCGACGCGACGCACGTAATCGGCCGTGTCGCCGTCCTTGGGTTTGCCCCCGTTGCCCTCACGCCGCCCCGCGGCGAGGAGCGCGTCGAGCTTCGATTGCGCCTGCTCGGCCACCGCCGCGAGTTTGTCCGCTGCGCTCGGATCCCCCGCGAGCACGGCCTTGTACGCCCCGACGAGCGCATCGAACGGGTGCGCCTCCACGCCGGGAGGCAATTTCACGGGCTCCTTTCCGTCGGCCACGCGTTCGAGGTTGCCCTGGATGCGCGCGAGGACGCGGCGCGGCTCGTCGTATTCGCCCGGCCGTGGCTCTGGGGGCGCCGCGATGGGCGCGGGCGCGGGCGCGGAGGCCGACGCGGACGGGGCCGGGGGCGTGGGGCCGGTCGCAGGTTTGTCGCAAGCGGCGACGAGCCCCGCGGTGAGGACCCACGTGGACCACGAGGCATACGCGCGTGCGCGAGGGCCGAAGCCGAGCAACATGCCGGCATCGTACACGCCGCTGCGAGCGGATGTCAGCGCCCGACGGCGAACGCGACGAGCGCGGCGAGCGCGACGGCGATCGTCGCGTAGGCAGCGGCCTTCCGGGCGCCGAAGAGCGACGCGGCGACACGAGGTTCGGCGCGCTCGGCGCGCTCGATGCGTGACTCTTCTTCGGGCACGGCGGCCTCGCACCACGTGACGCCCGTGCTCGCGGCGGCGCCCGCGCGCGCTTCGAGGTGGAGCTGCGCGATCCCCACGCCATCCTCGCCAAACGGCCGCAGGATCCGCAGCATGACGCCGCCTTCCATCTCGCTCGGCAGGCGCACGCGCACGAGGCGCGCCGTCGGATCCCCCGGGACGCGGTGGCCTCCGCGCCGACCACACCCGTCGCAGCCGCCGCCGTCGCAGCGGGCGCAGGCGACGCGCGCGGGGATCACGACCTCGATCACGGCGCCGGCCCAGCCGCGCGGCACCTCGATCACGTGCCGCCCGCGTGGCTTGTCGCAGGCGTCGAGCGCGGCAGGATCCAGGACGCGGGAGAGGGCCTCGCCCATCGCCCCATTCATGCCTCGAACCGGCGCCCGGGGGAAGAAAGATCCTGCCGGCCCCCAACCGACCCGATGTATGCTGCGCGCGATGAAGCACGCCGTCGCTTTTTCGATGGTCGCCCTTGGGCTCGGGCTCGCCGCGGGTTGCGGCGCGAAGGTCGTCGTGGACGCGCCGAGCGAGGGGACGGGCGGGGCCGGCGGGGCGAGCCAGTCCTCGTCCGACGGCCCCGCATCCATGACTTCGAGTGTGGGCCCCGGCCCCAGCGTGTCGAGCGTGGGCCCGGGCCCCGGCGGCCCGAGCGTCGTGAGCAGCAGCGTCTCGAGCGGCCCCATGGCCTGCGACAACCAGGGCGATTGCGGGTTTTGTGTCGAGTGCTCGACGAACGGCGCGTGCAACGGGCTGTGGACCAAGTGCCTCGCGGTGCCGGACTGCGAGGGCCTGCTCAATTGCCTGCCGGGCTGCCAGGACCAGGCTTGCTTCAACAAGTGCCTGGAGACGTTCCCCGACGGGCTCGATCTTTACAACGAGACCGCGATCTGCCTCGTTTGCCAGTCCTGTTTCAACGATTGTGACGGGGCGGGCCAGGGCTGCCCCTGAGGGCGCCGCCAGACCGGGTTTTCCTTGCAAAACGTGAGCTCCGACTTCTCCCAGCACGTCGTCCATACCCTCGGCACGGGCGCGATCGGCATTGGCATCGGCGCGGTGGTGCTCCTCCTCTGCGCGCTCGTCCTGCCGGGCGCCGAGCGAAAAGCCACGCTGCGGACGCCGCTCGTGCTGTTTGGGCTGCACATCCTCACCTTGCTCGTCCGGTTGCCTCTGCCGGAAGGGAAGATCGAGCGCGGGCTCGAGGTCCTCGGCCTGTGTTTCCTGCTCTTCTCGCTGGCCCGCGCGCTCTTCGTGCTCGTCGTCGACGGGATCGTCCGCGCGCGCTTGTCGAAGCCGCTGCCGCGGATCATCCGCGACATCGTCCAGGGGCTCGTTTACCTCGGGGCGCTGGCGATCGTGCTGCGCGAGGTGGGCGTCGAGCCCGGCTCCTTGCTCACGACGTCGGCGCTGCTCACGGCCGTGATCGGTCTGTCGCTGCAGGAGACGCTGGGCAACCTCTTCGCCGGGCTTGCGATCCAGGCGCAGAGGCCGTTCGAGGTCGGCGACTGGATCGGGCTCGACGCCGATGTGAAGCTCATCGGCCGGGTGATCGAGATCAACTGGCGCGCGACGACGGTGCTCACGCTGGAGCAAGTCGAGCTCATCATCCCGAACGGCGTGCTCGCGAAGACGACGATCCGCAATTTCACGAAGCCCACGAACATCGCGCGGCGCACGGTGACGGTGCACGCGCCCTACGATGCCTCGCCGCGCGTCGTGGAGGAGGCCCTGCTCCAGTCGATTCAGGAAATCCCCGGCATCCTCTCGCAGCCGCCGCCCGCGGCGCAGACGCGCGGATTCAACGACAATGGCATCGAGTACGTCGTCAATTACTTCATCGAGGATTTCGCGCTGCGCGACCGGATCGACTCCACGGTGCGACACCGGATCTGGCACGCGTTCAAGCGCGCCGGCATCTCCATTCCGTACGGCATGCGCACGGTGCACATGCACGCGGTGACGGCGGAGTCGCGCGCGGAGGAGGCGAAGCAGGACACGGGGCGCCGGAAGGCGGCGCTCAAGGCGGTCGATTTCCTCGCGCCGCTGCCCGAGCCCTCGCTGGAGCGGCTCGCGGGGCTCTCGCGCACGTGCCATTTCATGCCCGGCGAGGCCGTCATTCGGCAGGGCGAGACGGGCAGCGAGCTCTACATCGTGCAGAAGGGCGAGCTCGCGGTGATCGTGGGCCGCGGCGAGGGCGGGAGCGTCGCCGAAGTGGCACGGCTCGGCCCGGGGCAGTTTTTCGGGGAAATGTCGCTCATGACGGGCGAGAAGCGCGCCGCCACGGTGAAAGCGACGACGGACTGCGAGCTCGTCGAGCTGAACAAAGGCGCCTTCCAGGAGGTGCTCGCCGCGGATCCGCGCCTCGTCGAGCAGATCACGCGCTCCCTCGTCGATCGGCAGATCGCCCTGGAGGAGAACCTCTCCGCGCGCGCCTCCCGGAGCACGCGGGCCGAGGCCGAAGCGAAGAGCTCGGCGCTGCTCGCCAAGATCCGCCAGTTTTTCCAGTTGTAACATTGCATGGACGACCGGGTCTGAGCGCCCGTTCGTCGTGGTACGCGGTTTGCCCCTCGAAAGCCAGGGGGGGAGCCGTGGCGCGATTTCTACACGGGCGCATGTCGCGGATGGCCGCGCTGGCCGGGCTGTCGGTGCTGGGTTTGTCGATCGGCTGGCTCGCTCGGCGGGCGCGCGCCATTCGCCTCGAAGGCAAGGTCGCGGTCGTGACCGGCGGGTCGCGCGGGCTCGGGCTGCTCATGGCCGAGGAGTTCGTCCGGCAGGGGGCGCACGTCGCGATCTGCGGGCGGGACGCGGAGGCCGTGGATCGTGCGACGCGGCTCTTGCTCAGCCGGCACGGCGCGGACGTGCTCGGCGAGGCGCGTGACCTCGGCAAGGCGGAGGATGCGGCTGCGTTCGTGGAGAGCGTGGTGTCGCGGTTCGGGCGTATTGACGTGCTCGTGAACAACGCGGGCGTGATCCAGGTGGCGCCGCTCGACATGATGGACACGGCGAAAGTCGACGAGGCGATGCGCTCGAATTTCTGGAGCGCGGTGCACATGACGTTCGCGGCGCTGCCGCACCTCGGGCCGGACGCGCGGATCGTGAACGTGACCTCGGTCGGCGGGCGCGTGCCGCTGCCGCACATGCTCGGCTACACGGCCTCGAAATTCGCGATGGTGGGTTTTTCGGAGGCGATCGCCGCCGAGCTTCGGGCGCGTGGGACGAAGGTGACGACGGTGGTGCCGGGGCCGATGCGGACGGGCTCGTTCTACAATGCGGAGTTTCTCGGGCGGCAAAAGGAGGAGTTCGCCTGGTTCAGTGTGCTCTCGTCGTTGCCGCTGCTCTCGATTGACGCGCGGGTCGCGGCCGCGCGCATCGTGCGCGCAGCGCGGGAAGGGCGACGCGAGGTGCACCTCGGGCTCGTGGGGCGGATCTTGCCGGTCCTGCATGGCCTCATGCCGCGGTTGTTCGGGATGATCTCCACGGCGATCGCGCGCATGTTGCCGCCGCCGGGTCACAGCGAGGAGCGGTGGAGAGGCCGGGAGATCAATACGACGTTGCCCGGGTCGCTCCTGCTGGAGCTCGGCAATCGCGCGGCGCGGGAGAACAACGAGGAGCCGCCGGTCTAGACCCGCGCGCCCGCGCTCGTCCGTTCTCCAAGACTCATTTCGTTCGTGGCTTCGCCCGCGCCTTCGTTGCCGCCTTGCGTCGAGCCTTGCGACGCTCGATGAGCTCGCGAAAGAGACGGGCGCGCTCCTCCATCTCCGCTTCAATCATTTTTTCAAGGTGTTGTTGAAAACCGAGGCCATATGCGGAGGGTACAGCCATCTGAAACCCAGTGTCATTTTCCTCAGCCCCCTCCAGCTCCCATCGAAGCGGAATTCCGCTCTGCACGAGCTTGCTGCGAATGCCACTCAAGGCATTCTGGATGGCCCCCATCGAATCTTCGCTGTAACCAAATTGAATCGATTCGTCGCCAAGCCCCAGGATGATGAACGGGCATTTCCAGGGCCCGACGCCAGGGGGCCATACAGGAACACCGATGCGGACCACCACGATGCCCCCGACGGCATCACGCCGCTCGAGACGGCGCTCGGCCATCCAGCGCGTTCCTTTGGTTCTCGAGGTGATCTTTTTAGGCTTGGACATTACCACCTCCCGAATTTCTCGTTGCACCAACCGCGCTTTTCCTGTTCGCTTTCATTCACTAGACTCCAGCACCTCTCACGGGCGCGGGGATTGGGGATCGAATTGCACAAGTTCTGCCAAAGCACACCGCCGGCCGCGGCAGCATCAAGGCAGTTATTCAGGTTCGGCTTGGGCCGCTTCCGAGCCGCCTCCGCAATCTCCGACTTGCCAATCTCCACCGACGCGGCGACCACGACGACGATGGGGCCCGCTTCGATGATGAGGTCGGCGAGGGCGATCGCCACGGCCACGAGCACCCCGGGGTTGCCGACGAGCCCACGCTCGGCCGCCGTCTGCCCGTGCGTAGAAGCGGGCGACTCGGGCAGGCGCAGTCCGCGCAGCCTGACGAGTTCCTCCGGGAGGGTCATGCCTCGCAGCGCGATTCGCGTACACCCCGCGAGATCCGCGTGGGGCACGCCCTTCGACGCCACATCGACCACGCCGCCCTCTTCATCGACCGTCACGGTATAGTCGAACGTGTAGTACCCCCGGGGAAGGTCGCCACCGAACTCCTCCACGCACGCGCGCAAGCGCTCCGCGGTGGCGTCGGGGACCCGCGGGCGGTCGTCCGGCTGCGCGGGATGGAGGATCTTGGCCGCGCAACCGAGGGGCACGAGCGCCGCCGTCGCGCAACCGAGGACCCCGAACGAGAGGACGTTCCGCAGGCGTGGAGACGTCATCGCCCAAGGCGATCAGACACTTCGGATCCTGTCAACGTGGCGTGTGTCTGCCCTCACGTCCGACGGGCTGGACATGAGCGGCCAGAAGCGCGTACGGTGCGGCACCTATGTCCCGTACATTCGCCCCTGTTGATCTCGTCCAGCTCCCCCGCGTGGATTCGAATGGCGCCATCGCTCTTGCGAGCGCCGTCGAGTCGGCCGCCTCCAAGCACAACGATCTCCCTGCGAGCGTGACGGAGGCCGTCGCGCAGATCGTCGCGGATCGCATCGTCCTCCTGCAGGCCGTCGCGAAGACGCCTTCCGGCCTTTTGACGGTCAAGGAGGCGGATCGCCGCGTGGATAAAGTCGGCGGCGCCTTCCACGATATCTGCGCGGCGTGGGCCTCGCTCGCGGAGTTCCTGCCGGCGGGGCAGGACGCGGTTGTCCTCATGGATCGCGTCTTTCCCGATGGGCGGAAGTTCGTGAACCTGAAGGTGAAGGAGGAGTGGGCGGCGATCGAGACCAAGCTCTCGACCATTGAGCGGGAGGGGCTCAACGCGCATATCGACGCCATCGGCGCGAGCCCGGTCCTCGGGCTGCTCAAGCACATGCAGGCCGTGTATGGGGCCGTCATCGGTACGACGGAGGTCCCGGAGGAGGCGCCGGAGGTGCGCGATAGCAAGGACACGCTGCTCGATTCGATTCGTGCCTACGTCATCCAGGTGGCTGGCACGGTCAAGCGCGGCAAGCCCGAGACGGCCGCGCGCGCCGACGCCTTGCTCCGGCCCATCCGCGAATGGGAGAGCACGAAGCCCAGCAAGGACAAGGCGGATAGCCCGGAGGTGCCCGCGGGCGCGACGTCCGGCGCAAGCACGAGCGAAGGCTGAGATTCTCGAGGGTACCACGCGCCCGGCTCGTTGCGCTTGACACGCCTTCGTAGATGTGGTGGGCGAGCTTGCACCTCTCCCCCATGTCCTCCCCGTACACGCGCCCCCTCGTCCTCGCGCTTCTCTCCGCCCTCCTTTCCTGTGGCGGTCGCACCGATCTCCCCCTCACGGTCACCTCAGGCGACGATGAGCCCACGGCTTGCGTCCCTTTCGTCCCGGTCGCCTGCTACACCGGCCCAGCGGGCACCGAGAACGTGGGCATCTGCGCGAGCGGCGCTCAGTCCTGCGATGAGCACGGGCAGCCACCCTGTGCTGCGGCGACGGCGTCCTCGCCTTCGGCGAGACCTGCGAAGACGGCAATGCCGATCCGACGGACGCTGCACGCCGCTCTGCATGTCGCCCTTCTCTCTCTTGGGTTGATCCCTTCAGGGACCTGGTTTAAGGATTGTCGTCTTGTCCTCCTCCCCCCTGGGGGATTCCCTGGAGAAGGCGATGGATTCCTCCAGCGGGACCTCGGGGAGGAGTGCGATGGCGGTCCCTTGTGCTCGCCCTGGTGCAGGCACCGAAAGCTCGTGAGCGCAGGCGGCGGATTCACCTGCGCGGTCCTTTCGGATGAGAAAGCTCGCTGCTGGGGCAGCGCATCGAGCGGCAGGATCGGAAGCGAGGAGTTCGAGGATTTGGGGGATGAACCCGGCGAGATGGGCAAGCACCTGCGGGCCGTCAAGCTTGGGGAGGCGGCGCGGGTCGTCGATGTGGTCAGTAGCAGTGGGCATACCTGCGCGCTGCTCCGTGATGGACGTGTCGCGGCAACTCGAACGGCGTCCTCGGCCTTGGTCACAGCAAGTCCGTGGGAGATGAGCCGGGGGACATGGGCGATGCGCTTCCCTTCGTCGATCTCGGTACGGGCGCGACCGCGATCTCCATCGCGGCGGGCGTCTCCCATATCTGCGCGCTGCTCGCGGACGGACGCGTCAAATGCTGGGGATACGGCACCTATGGTGCGCTCGGATTGGGCGACACGAAGGACCGCGGAGACGAACCGGGCGAGATGGGCGACGCATTGCCGGCCGTCGACCTGGGTGCCGGCGCGGTCGTCGTCGCCATCTCCGCGGCCCAGTACCATAGCTGCGCGCTGCTCGCGGACGGGCGCGTGAAATGCTGGGGGAACGGTTCCTCAGGCCAGCTCGGAACCGGGGACAAAGAGACGCGAGGGGATGGCCCGGGCGAGATGGGCGACGCGCTGCCTGCCATCGACCTCGGGACCGGCGCGAAGGCTCTGGCCATCGCAGCCTGGGGCAACCACACCTGCGCGCTCCTCCACGATGGTCGTGTCAAATGCTGGGGCGGCGGCACCGACGGTTCGACCGGGCAGGGGGATACGTTCCATAGGGGAGACGAGCCGGGGGAGATGGGCGACGTTTTGCCGGCCGTGGACCTTGGAGCCGGCGCAACGGCGATCGCTATCGCAGGCAATTGCGCTGTCCTCGACGGCGGGCGCGTGAAATGCTGGGGCCACAACGGGTATGGCAGGCTCGGTCTTGGGGACACGCAGGCCCGCGGTGACGGTCCGGACGAGATGGGGGATCACCTGCCCTACATCGATCTCGGCGCAGACGCTGTGGCCGTCGCCGTCGTTCCGGGCGGCTCCCACACGTGTGCGATCCTCCAGGAAGGTCGCGTCAAATGCTGGGGCGGCAACACATTTGGAGCGCTTGGGCTCGGTGACCACGAGCACCGGGGCGACGACCCAGGAGAGATGGGCGACGCGCTTCCCCTGGTGGATCTAGGCGCAAGCTTGTGGTGAAGCCGTGTGCCCGCGGGAGCATGGCAGCCGACAGACGTGCTCGTGCGCAGGCTTAGTGCGCGCCATGGTCGCCCCCCGCGTATCTCGGCGTACTTCCGGAAAGCACCTTCTCCCCCTCCTCTTCTTCGTTGTAACCGTGTTCGCGACGGCCGCTTGCACCGGGCACGGCGAACCCAGGCTCGAGGAAGCTCGCCTGGCCCAAGGGGGACCGAATCATCCGGGACCGACACCTGGCCCTCAGCCAGACCCGGAGTGCCCCACGTCGGGAGCAGCGTTTCCCGCGGACCTGAGCTCGTCCAGCGAGCCGTCCGATGCCGGGGCCACCGCGGGATCGTTCAGCGTCACGGCGACGGGGGACGCGCGATACGTGTTGCCGCTCGAAGCCGCTCCTGGGCGCGCAGGGATGTCGCCCAGAATTGCGCTCGAGTACGACGGATCCGGGGACGGTGTCGTGGGATTCGGTATTTCATTGTCCGGATTCTCGCGGGTGACGCGTTGCCCGAAGAACCAGGCGCAGGATGATGCGATCGCGCCGATTGCGTACGACGACAAAGATCCGTTGTGCATCGATGGGCGGCGGCTCGTGAAGGTCGGCGAGGGGGCAGGCGTCATCGAATATCGTACGATCCCCGAGTCCTTCACGAAGGTGCTCGCCTTCTTCCCCGCCGGTTGGGATCCCACGCTGGGACCGTCGAGCCTGCGTGCAACCACGAAAGAAGGGCTGACGGTCGATTACGGAACGACGGAAGACAGCAAGGCGCTAGCCTCGAATGGAGCGGTCCGGGCGTGGTGGGCAGCGCGATCGACGGATCGAAGCGGAAACTGGATCGGGTTCACATACCACAACCATAAAAATATCGTAGATCCGGCGCACCCCTATACGACCGAGATCTTGCCCGATCGAATCTCGTACACGGGGCACCCGAATTTGCCTCCGACGCGTTCGGTGGTGTTCGTGTACAACGAACGCTCGGCGCCGCTCGTACGGACCACGTTCACGGGCGGGATGAAGCTGCGAACGTCGCGGCTGCTCTCCAGCATCGAAATGAGAGCGCCCCTCAACACGATCGTCCGGCGGTACGATCTCGCATATACATCGAGCTCGACGACGGGCCGGAGTCTGCTCTCCTCGCTGAAGGAATGCTCGGCGCAAGGCCTCTGCAAGCCGGCAACGCGGTTTGGATGGAACATGCCGCCGCTCGGGTTCGAGGACGTCCAGACAACACTCAAGGTCCCCGTTCACGCGACCGCTTCCGTGATCACCACGGATCTCGAAGGAGACGGGCTCGATGACGTGGTGATGGCCGACGGCGAGTCGACGGTTCCACCGCCGCCAGTCACGTACTTCTTTACGGCCAGCCCGTTTGCCGCCAAATTCGAGCGAGCGTTCTTTCTCGACTTCGACGTCTACTCCACGCCGATTCTCGAGCGCGGCACCCCGATCGACATCGACCACGACGGCAAGCTCGATCTTTTCCTGCACGACATGAACGGCAATGCGACGACGTGGCAGGTGCTCCGCGCGCAGGCCGACGGCACCTTCGACCTGCATAATACCGGCGTCTCGCGGCCGTTCCCCGGGAGCCAAAGCATCCCGACGGGCCTCCGGGGCCCCGACGCCTCCGCGCACCTCGCGGATATGAATGGCGATGGGATGGCGGATCTCGTCACGTGCACGAAGGCGCCGGTTCTCTACGCATGGACGTACCGCCCGTGGGCGCCCACGCCCGGCGGCTTTGCCGCTACGACAGAGGTCATCCCGACGCTGGAGATCCAGCCCTGCAATTCGGATCTCTACACGGTCGATGTGGATGGAGATGGAAAGAGCGAGCTCGTCGTCCCCGACGTGCAGATCCTGCCGGACGGATCCCCGCAATTCCTCAATGAATACGTCGCCGTCACGAGGCGGGGGCCGGGGAGCTTCGCAGCGACAGCGCAAGACCTCCCCACCGTGCCGCCAGGCGGCGGAATGTTTTTCCTCGACGTGAACGGCGACGGCTTGCCTGACGCGGTCCAGACGGGCTTTTCGAATGGCCAGCCCGCGACGTTCTTGAACACGGGCGCCGGGTATTTGCCGAGCGTGAACGCGTTGCCGGGCGTCTTGCTCCCGTCGGATACGTTCGCGCAGCTCGGGGCGCCCATCGATTTCGATGGCGATGGACTGCAGGATTTGCTGATCCCGTTGAACCATTTCGCGGGCGGCGTGCCCCACTGGTCGGTGCTGCGGTCGCGCGGGGATGGGACGTTCGCGATCGTCGATGTACCGGAAATCACGTTCAGCACGCTCCTTACCGCGGCAGGGGTTACCATCGCGCATCCGTTCGCGGCGCGTGTGATGGAGGCGAACGGGGACGGCGCCAACGACGTTCTCCTTCCGATTGATGAGAATTTTCGCGTGTTTCTCAACCGCGCGGCGCACGTGGACACGCTCGCGTCGGTGACGGATGGAATGGCGCGCCACCAGCCCGGCGATCCGGAGTTCCGGCCCGGCGTGGCGATCAAGTACGCGACGCTCGCGGATCCGAGCGTGTACGAGCGGGCGGAGGGGTGCGAGTACCCCGTGCGGTGCGTGGCAGGGCCGCGGCGGGTGGTCGCGGCGTACGAGGTCGATACGGCGGGGGAAAAACCGCGCCATTACGATCTGTTTTACAAGGATGCGCGCTTCCATCGTCTCGGCCGCGGTTTTCTCGGCTTCGCCGAGCGGGTGGTGCGGGACGTGGACAAGGATGCAGGGCGGATCGAGATCTACGACAACAAGACGTATGATCCGGGTTTTCGCACCTTTCCCTTTGCCGGTCAGCCGACCCAGGTCATGCGGTGGGCAACGACGCGGAGGACGGACGATGTCACGGTCGAGCTTTCGTTCAGCTCGATCATGCATCAATTGATGCCGTCGAGCGGGGGGGCGAGCCATTTCACGATGCCGGTGTACCGCCGGGAGCGAGTGGAGCAGGGAGAGCTCCATCTGCTGGTGCTGGCTGCGGATTTCCAGGGGCGCTTTGAGCTCTATGCCAAGGCCGCGTCCGGAGGGACCGCGGACACGACGCGTCTCTCCGAGTCGATCCACATGCTCCTCGACACGGACGACTTCGGGAACGCGCTCGCGGAGAAGACGCTCGTCGCACGGGAGTTCGACCTTTTCGGCGGCACACTCGACTCGCAGGCGGACACGATCGAGGAGGTGAAGCGGACGTTCGAGAATGACACGGCGACATGGCAAATCGGACTTCTGGAGACCCAGGAGCATTGCAGCACTGCCGGTGGACGTACACTTTGCCGCACGGCGGCACGAACGTACGATGGAAGCGGTCGCCTGTCGGGGATGACCGTCAGTTCGCCTGGAGACCCTGACTCGTGGGTGGACGTTTCGTTCGGCCGGGATGTCTTCGGCAACATCACGAAGACGGTCGCGCGTGATGCGTTCGAGGGGCGACGTGCAACATGTACGGCCTACGAGCCGGAAGGCATCTTTCCGTACGCGAGCGGTAACGCGAAGGGGCACTTGAGCTTCGCGAAGTATCATCCAGGGTTCGGCGCCCCGCTCACGGTGATCGATCCAAATGGTCGCGCCACGCAATGGGCGCTCGACGACTTTGGTCGGGTCGTGAAGGAAAAGCGGCCGGGTGGAGTCGAGACGACGAGAATGATTCTGCGCGACGCGGCGAACGTGGTCCGCGTACGCACAACCACGCCGGGGTGGGGGGCCGAAGAGGTCGAGCTCGATCGTCTTGGGCGTCCGATCCGGCAATGGTCCCGTGGAACCACGCTGGCCGGCGTGCTCGGTCCGAGGACGCTCCACGAAATCACATACGACTCGTTCGGGGAACACGTCGAGCGTGCGCTCGTGCCCACGGCGGAGACAACGCCTGGGGCCGATCGGCATTACCACCGGTTCGAGCGTGACGGCCTCGGCCGCGTCACGAAGCACTTCTCTCCCTGGGGGGGCGTGACGAGGACGCAGCACGAGGGCTCGGAGGTGTGGATCTTCGATGCGCGTGGAGGGCACACCGTCACGCACGTGGACGGTCTCGGCCGCATCGTGAAGGTCATCGACGCCAACGATAAAGAAACGACGTATGGATACGGACCGTTCGGTGGGCTGTGGACGGTCACGGAGCCCGACGGCGGCAGCAATGCCATGACGATCACGACCATGGAGCGGGACGCGTTCGGGCGCGTTCGGACGCTCCACGAACCGGACCGCGGCACGACAGTGACGCGTTACACCGGATTCGGCGAGTCCTGGTGGACACAGGACGCGCTCGGGCGGGAGACGCTCTCGCAACGTGACGGCCTCGGGCGTGTGACGAGGCGCGTCGACGCCGACGGGGAGACGCTCTGGACCTGGGACACGGCGCCGAATGGGATCGGTGCGATGGACGAGGTCCAGAGCCCGAAGGGCCACACCAAGCGGTGGAGCTACGACGGGGCGGGGCGACCCATCGCGACCGAGCTCGGCATCGGCGTGGAGACGTTCACGATCGGATTCGACTACGACGCCCAAAGCCGACTCTCGAGGGTGACGTACCCCGAGGCGGCGGGTGTTTCGTTCGGAATCGATAACGTGTGGGACGACGCCGGGCACCTCGTCAGGGTACACGAGGTCGGCAGCCTCGTGGATACGTGGGCGATCACGAGCGTGGACGGAGCCGGCCGGATCACCGGGGAGCTCTTCGGCAATGGTGCCGAGACGGAGCGGGTCTACGATGGATCCCGGGGCCGGATTTCCTCGATCCGAACGACCACCGCGACAACGCTCCAGCATCTTTCGTTCGGGTACGACGAGGCGCTGAATGTCACGCGGCGCGAGGATCTACGGAACCTCGTCCCACAGGTCGAGACGTTCCAGTACGACGAGCTCCAGCGCCTCTCGTGCGCGGCGTTCGACGGGGAAGCGCCCTGCGCGCGGTCGTGGACCTATGGCGCGAACGGCAACCTGCTGTCGTCGCCCGGCGCGGGCGCGTACGACTACGCTCTCAGCCGACCGCACGTGCTCGAGAGCACGCAGCTCGGCGCGTACGCGCACGATGCGGTCGGCAATCAAATCGGGCGACCAGACGCGACGGTCGAGTACACAGCATTCGACCTGCCGAAGCGCCTGACCTTTGCCAATGGCGCCGGGGACGTGCTGTTCGACTATGACGGGGACCAGCAAAGGATCCGGAAGACGGCTGGGGATCTCGTATCCGTCTACGTGGACGAGCTCTACGAACGGGTGACGAACTTCGCCACGGGGGCTGTGGAACACCGGTACCACGTCAGGTCGGGCGAGCGGACGGTCGCCGTCGTGACGCGTTCCGGAGCCGCGACGACGCGGCGGTATTTGCACGTCGATCACCTCGGCTCCGTGGATGTCGTCTCGAACGAGACGGGGACGGCGGTCGAGCGGCGGAGCTACGATCCGTTCGGCGCGCGACGGAACCCGCAATGGGGAACGCCGCCCGCGGGCCCCTTCTCGTCGGAGACGTCGCTCGGGTTCACCGGGCACCTCGGGGACGAGGAGCTAGGTCTCGTGTTCATGCGCGGTCGCATGTACGACCCGAAGATCGGGCGGTTCCTCACGCCGGATCCGCTGGTCCCGAATATCTATTCGGCGCAGAGCTGGAATCCGTATTCGTACGTCGAGAACAATCCGCTGACGTTCACGGATCCGAGCGGGTTCAGTCCGGAGCTCACCGCGTACGGTCCCTACTATCAAGCGTCCGGGGATGGGGGCACATACATCGAAAGCCACGCGGCGTTTGTCGAGGTCGTTGCAGACCAGGAGGAAGAGGCGACAGAGGCGGCCGAATCGGGGGCGCTGCGTGATGCGCTCGATTTCGGATCCTGGGGGACCACCACGGCATTCCGCGCGGCCCCCGCGCCCGGGGGCGGAGAGCAGGACAGGAAGGACGGCTGGGACGTCGCCCTGGACACGCTCGGCGGGTTCGCTTCGGAATGGGTGGAGGACACGATCGACACGGCAATCACCGGCGCAGCGATCCTCGCTGCGCCGAACCTCTACTTCGCCTACAAGGGGTTCCAGCTCTGGACCGGCGTGATATCCACGGGCGTCGGTGGCTACGAGGAGGGGGGCATTGCAGGCGCAGCGAAGGCCCTGCTCGGGATGCTCAATCCGCTGCGGAGTGTGGGCGAGCTAAAGGACGCGGTCGATCGAGGAGATTATGGGGCGGCGGGGGCGCATGGGTATCACGCGGTCAAGATGGTGGTGCAGACCGTCGCGGGTGGGGTGCTCGTGGGCGGTGGGAGGAATTTGGCTGCTGGGGCAGTGCGAGGACCGGCGAGCGGAGCGAAGATCGTCTCGCCGCCGCTGCCAGGACAGGTCATTCGGGGCTCAATCGAAAAGCCAGTGTTTGAAGGGCATGGAGGTACCATTCCGGGTTCGACCAAAATTCCGCCGGGAACGTGGCTTCAAATCCCATTGTCGTATTTTTTGCCCGAGGCGGCTGCTCAACAGGCTGCGATGAGGGGCACACTCGGAAGCGGTGGACTCGTGATCCCGCCCGGCGGGAACGCACCGCGTCTCGTTCTGTACCCACAAACGCCTGGAATGTATGTTAGGCCCACGTCATGGCAAGTGACGCGACCGACGCTACTGGAAGACATTCTCGAACCCAACATGGGTTTTTGCGTGTGGGGAGCATGTAGATGACCGACTCGACGAAGACCCATCGACGCGGGATTTCGTGCCAAATTACGGCATTTGAAATCCTTGACGCTCCCACGGACCCGGACGTGCCGCCCCGGAAGTGGATGGCGGTAGCTACCGCCCACGTCTACGACCCCAACATGGTCATGCCACCACTGACACCCGCACAGACGGTGTTGGCAGGAGAGACGATGCGGGTGATCAGCAGCCGCTCGTACGCCGACACCGAAGCGGAGGCGATGGCTATCGCGCTCCAGGGCCTGCTCTTTGAGCTGACGGCGAGCGGGTTCTCGGCAACCACGACGTGAAGCTCTGGTGAGTTCATTTCGGTTACCGCCGCTCCCTTCGAGCCGGAGAGACGCTGCCATGAAGCAATACTTCAAGCATTACGCCGAGTCCGAACTCGGAGTGGGAACCGCATACATGGAGGTCACGGACGGCTGGCCGAGTCGCCAGGTCGAGGTCTATGGTGAGACGTGGCGGTGGGGGGACGAGGCTCACAACAAGTATCTCGCGGATCAACCCTTCGAGGTCCTCGAGCTTGGTGAAGAGCACGAGATCTCCGTGGAGGAGTTCGAGCGAGCGTGGCAGGAGGCGCTGAAGCGGTCCGAGTCTCTGGAATGGTCTGCACAAACCGAAGCCCGATTGATGGCCGCCGGATGGCACAAAGGTCGCCGAGATACGCGGCGTGTTGCAAGGTGGCGGCAAAAGCTGGAAACCCCCAACGGGTTTCGCATGTCGATGGCGGCCGAAAAAGCTCTGGAGGAGTTTGGCGGTCTTCGTGTGGACTGCAAAGGGCCCGGTCTCGCGTGCGCCCGCGGTGGCTTCGACGTGGACCCGGAGCTTGCGAGCGGCGAAGAGGACCGGTTCGGTGACTTCCGGGATCAGGTTGGGAGTGATCTCTTTCCCCTGGGCGAGGCGTACAATGGTGAGGTATTTCTCGCCATCGACGGCATAGGCCGCGTCTATCTTCTCGGTGACAGGATTCAACTGGCTGGGACCAGTATCTATAGCGCGCTGGACTCCATCTTGGTCGGGCGCTTGCCGAGGGACATCGCTGGGGCATAGCCTATGTCATATGCGGCTTCACCGTCGCGCCTTTCACCCCGTGACGACGGCATGAATCTCCAACCTGTGGATGCTCTCCCGTGGGTTCGCGCACGACCTCAGCAATTCTTCCCCCTGGGCAAGCTCGAGCCCATCTACTTGCTCGCCTACTTGATGGCCGACGTGCTGGAACTGGGTCGTGGCTCTTGCACCATCCGGCAGCGGGACGGCTGGTGGATCATCGGAAGCGAGATCGACTGGCTGCATGATGCGCGACATTCGGAGACCGAACTTTTCGAGCGAGTCGTCGCGGCGCCACAACACGGGGAGCACTCCATGCGTGGCGAAGTCCTGCTGTCAGCTTTTGCCAGGTCCGTATGGATCGCGCTCGACGGGCGGAGAGTATGCATTCAGGGGGAGGAACCGCCGCCGGGAGCATGGGACCAGGCCGTGGACCTCCATCGAGCCATCGTCTTCGCCATGTGACGGCAACGCTCGGTCGAGCCCCATCGAGGCCCCTTCCCCTCTCCCGAAAAGAACCGCCCACCCCGGCCAGGGTCCTCTCTCCCTGCGCCCCGCAATGCCGAGGCCCCGCGTCGGGGTTTCCTTCAGGCTCCTACGCCCCAATGCGACCCCAGGCCTGCCGCCCCTCTTTCAATCCACCGCACATGACGACCCTGGGGGTGGATCCTGCTTTCGGGAGCGAAGAGACGAGGCACCCAAGGGCAGGCATCCGTTCCTCCACGCATAACGTCTTCCCACCCCGAAGCAGGTCCCTCCCGCAAGACAGATAGCGTGAAAGCACCCCCTCCCAGGCTCCGCGAGGGAAGCACCGAGCGGGAAGCCACCCCGGGGGTGCTCCTCCGGGCCGAGGGAGGAGCCGTCGTAGAGGCCCGGGGCGGGTGGAGACGCGAAACGAGGATCGGTCCCCCACCCGCCTCCTGCCTCGCGCACCTGAGGAGATTCAGACCAGCGCCCCCACACTCGCATCCGCCTGCGCCTGCGCGTGCATCCGCCGAATGCAGAGCCTGAGCCCCTCCCGCAGGTTCGCGCAGGTGATCACGCGTGACAGGTCGAGCCCGAGGCTCACCACGGTTTGCGCGACGGTCGGCCGGATGCCCGTGATGATGCCCTCGGCGCCGAGCAGGCGAATGGCCGAGATGAGCGAGAGGATGTGGGCCGCCGTCGCCGTGTCCACGATCTCGACGCCGGTGAGGTCCAGGATCGCATAACGAGCGCTCTGCCGGGAGACCGCCGTGAGCAGGTCGTCCATCACCCGCGCGGCGCGGGCGCTGTCGACGACGCCCACCATGGGGAGCGTGACCACGCGGTCCCATACCTCGATGATCGGCGTCTCCAGGTTGCGGATGACCTCCTGCTGACGCTCGATGAGATGGAGCCTGTTCTGCATGTCCTGCATGGCGCGCTTCGATTCGCTCTTGTCGCACGACAAGCAGATGGCGCCGACGACCTCGCCGTCGGCGTTCTTGACCGGGGAAAACCAGTTCTCCCAGAGGACGCCGTGCGCTTCGACGATGTAGTGACGGTCCTCGCCGCGAAGGGCGCGCTCGACGTTCTCCAGGATCACGGGATCGTGCGCGTACGCCTCGGGGAGGTGCTTGCCGAGGTTGAAGTTGGGTCCGAGGCCGCTCGTGATCAGGCTCTTGCCGTCATTCAAGGTGACATAGCCGTTCCGATCCACGACGGTCACCGCGATGTCCAGGTTGTCGAGCAGCACGCGCAGGATCCGCTCCGGATCATTTTCGCTCGGCTGCGCGGCAGGCGCGGCGGGGAGGAGCACGGCGTGGATTGCGGGGCCATCGCTCACCCGGCGCGCGCTCCAGGAGAAGGCCTGGTCGTGCCCGTCCGCCCCCCGGAGCCTGCTCACGGCGCGGAGCGCCTCGCCGTCCTTCGGCAGACGCGCCCATGACGCCTGGAAGGCGCCCCGATCCTCGGGATGCACCGTCTCCACGAGCGAGCGCCCCACCGCGCCCTTCTCGCCGAAGAAGCGCGCGGCCTCCCGGTTCGCCATTGTAATGACGCCCTCGGGGCTCGTCACGAAATAGATGCCCGGGCATGCGTCGAGAAAGGATTGGAGCATGAGTTGTCCTGCTTGCGATCTTGTTACCACCGTACGCTACGTCATTGCAATCCTGCAATTTATAATTCGTGCCTGTCAGGCCCATGACAGCCAATGCGCCGTTTGCATGGCGGTGCTGCGGGTCGCGTCCTTTCGATTTCGTGGAGGGTATCCGCGCTTCGCCGGGGTCTCGCTGCGGCCTCGCTTGCCATGCGCCCGCCCTTTCGCTCTCATGTCCGGGTGCGCACCCACCTCCTCGGTCTCCTCGCGCGTGTCACGGCCGGGATCCTGTTTCCCCTCGTGCTAGGCGCATCGGGGTGCTGCGGCTGCCCGATGGGCCTGTGCACGTCGTTGATGAAGGGGCTGCCGGGGCCGGGATCGTCACCGCCCACGACGGGGCCTTCGCTCGGCGTCGGCGGCGGCGCGGGCGCATCCGAGGCCGAGGCCGAGGAGGGCGAGCCGAGCGCGCCGCTCGCGCCCGAGGGCGCGCAGGCCGAACGTCAACCCGTCCACGGGAGCGCGCAGGAGCCGAGCCTGAGCCTCGACAGCAGGCTGCCCATGCGCGGGGCGCTGCAGAAGCAGGCGAACGGCAAGACGCGCTTCGTGCCGCATTCGGCCACGGCCGCAGCGCCGATCGGGGACGGGTCGTCCTTCGTCGTCGCCGGCGTCACGGGCCTCTGGCAACACGATACGAAGACCCTGGCGAAGCGCTCGCGCCTCGTCCCCGGGCCCGTGCTGGATGTCGCCGCGGCGCCGGACGGCACGCGGTTCGCCTATACGCTTTCCGGCGGCCGCGTGCGGGTCGTCGAGTACCCGAGCCTCAAGCAGAGCGCGGCGGCGACCGTCGACGTGCCGGTTCGCATGCGGTTCTCCGCGGATGGCAAGCACGTCGCGTTTGGCTCGGAGAGCGATACGGTGACGCTCCTCGACGTAGCCACGGGCAAGACCCACGTGTTCGACACGGACGAGGACGTGAACGACGTCTTCCCCATGCCGGATCGGCCCGGCGAGGTCGCGTATGCGAGCGACGACGACGAGTTCGCGATCGTCGACGTCTTGAAGGGCCGCAAGGTGTTCGGCTCGGAGCCGCTCGTGGAGCGCTGGCGGTCCACGAACCGACCCTTCTTCACGATGCGCGATCAGCAAGCCGTCGCCTACGATCCCGTCACGAAGACGCTCATCGGCGGCGGGGACGACAACATGCTCTGGCGGGTCGACGATCTGCGCGGATCCCCTTCGATCCGGTCGCCCATCGAGCTCGGCGGCAACGTCGTGGAGATCGCCTGTTGCGCGGGGCAAACCGCGGTGGACCGCGCGGCCTACGTGGCCGTCGATGACCTCCGGGTGCGCGCCGTGGCCCTCGACGGGCGGCTCGGGCCGCAGTTCGGGCCGCTCATGAGCAGCGTGGGCTCGTTCAAGATCCGCATCGCGCTCGTGCCCTCGGGCGACCTGCTGATCGCGCCGCAAGGCACGCTCTACCGCTGGGTGCCGCGCACGGGCGAGGCGCTGCGCTCGTCCGATTACGCCGCGCCCGCCGCGCTCTCGGCGAGCGCGCTCGACGCCGACACGGTGTACGTGCTCTGCGACACGGGCGTCTGCATGGTCCACCGCGTGGCCCACGGCGCGCCCGCCGCGGACGTGGAGACGGTGATCCTCGGGGATCTTCCGGGCCTCGGGATGCGCGCGATCCTGCCGTTCGACGGCGGAACACGCGCGATCGTGACCTCGAAGGACAACAAGCTCCGGCTCGTGTACCTGGCCTCCGGCGGCGCGCTGGAGGCGCCGATCGACACGTCCGCGGAGGCCTCGTTCGGCGAGAAATACGCCCGGCGCGACGGCGGGACGCACGGGTGCATCCTGCCCGGCGGCGACGTCTACGAGATCACGGCGAGCCCACGCGGCGCCCGCAAGGTGGGCACGGCCGCGGGCAGCGGGCCCGTGTCGTCCTTCAACTGGGATGTGGCCTCGAAGCGCTGGCGCATCGGGCGCGGCGCGCACGGGTTCGTGTACGTCCCGTAGAACCTATCCGCGTCGCTTGAAGAACGCGTCGAGCGCGGCCTGATGAGCCGGGCCGCCCCAGACCTCGGCGAAGGTCGCCCGCTCGCGCTCGATCGCGTCGCCGCGCATCGCCGCGCGGACCGCCGTGAGCGCGCGTTTCTGCGCCGCGACCACGTCACGGGCGCCGCCGGCGATCCGCCCGATGCGCTCGATCGCCCGCTCGCGTGACGTTCCCTTGGGGACGACCTCGTTCACGAGCCCGATCCGCGCGGCCTCCTCGGCGCCGATCTTCTCGGCCGAGAACATGAGCCGCGGCGCCTCGATCGGCCCCACGCGCTCGACGAGCCGCGTGAGCCCGCCCCAGGCCGGCGAGAGGCCCATGCGGGCGTGCCGGAATGCGAGCGAGGCGTGGGCCTCGACGATCACCATGTCGCAGAGGAGCAAGAGCTCGCAGCCGCCGCCGTAGACGTCGCCCTGCACCGCGGCCACGACGGGCAGCGCGCTCGTCTCCAGGAGCACGAGGTCCTCGTACATGTCGAGCACCACGGACGGGCCCGCCTGCTCCCGCACGGCACGGCTGATCTCGTGGAGATCGCCGCCTGAAACGAACGTCTCTTCGCCCGTCGCGGTGAGCACGATGCCGCGGACCGCGGGATCGGCCTCGGCCACGCGGATGGCCTCGGCGAGGCGGCGGGTGAGGTCTCGGTCGAGGGCGTTGCGGGTCTTCGGTCGGTCGATCGTGAGGACGAGCGCGCCCTCCGTAGGCTCGATCCGCAGGCTCAAGACGGCACTCCGCGGGCCCGGCCGTTGAGACGGCCGTTCATGCGGGTGGGGATGGGCGGCAGACGCCGGGGCGGCATGCGCTCGTCGTGGATCACGTTCGTGATGCGCAGATCGACCTCGCGTTGCGAGATGCGCCCGTGCGTCAGGGCGTACTTCTCGGCGTGCTCGATGATGGCCGAGGCCACGTCGATGCCGCTCGCGCGCTCGATGCCTTCGAGCCCGGGGGAGCTGTTGATCTCGAGGATCTTCGGCTTTTTCTTCGATTCGAGCATGTCGACGCCGGCGACCTCGAGGCCCATCACCTTGACCGCGCGGATGGCCGCGTTGCGGTAGGCGGGCAGGAGCTTGACCTTGTCGCCCTTGCCGCCGCGGTGCAGGTTCGAGCGGAATTCGCCGGGCTTGGCGACCCTGCGCATCGAGGCGACCACGCGGCCGCCGACCACGAGGATGCGGATGTCGCGGCCCTTCGACTCGCGGACGTACTCCTGCAGGACGATGTCCTGGCCCATGGCCCAGAGCGTCTCCAGGAGCGAATGCACGGCCTGGGGGGTCTCGGCGATCATGGTGCCGATGCCCTGCGTGCCCTGCTGGAGCTTGACGATGGCGGGACACCCGACGAGGGCGAGCGCCGAGTCGACGCCGGCCGGGCTCCGCGCGCAGATCGTCGCGGGGACGTCGATGTTCTTGCGGTTCAGGAGCTGCAGCGCGCGCAGCTTGTCGCGGCTCCGGGCGATGGAGACCGCGCTGTTCAGCACGGGCACGCCCATGAGGTCGAACTGGCGCACCACGGCGAGGCCGTAGTTCGTGATGCTCGCGCCGATGCGGGGGATCACGAGGTCGAACCGAGGCACGGGGTTGCCCTCGTGGAGCAGGCTCGATCGGCCCTTGGAGACGACGATCTGCAGGTCGAGCGGGTCGATGACCGTGACCTCGTGGCCACGCGCGCGGGCGGCCAGGACGATCCGGCTGGTCGAGTAGAGGTTCTGGTTGCGCGAGAGGAGGAGGAACCGCATCCGGGGGGACCGAGGCTAGCAGAGCTTGGGAGCGGGGGCGCGCGGTTCCCTCGGCTTCGCCGGCCGGGGTACGACCTCACATTTCTTCCTCTTGCGCCCGTGAATATTTCGTGTACGAATCATCGTAGAAACGCCGGGAAATCATGGGGTGAGAGCGCCCTGGGGGCCGGCGAAAACCGAGGAGTTCGTGGCCATGTGGCAGCCGTTCACCGAGGAGCACGAGCAGTTCCGGAAGACCGTCCGCGCGTTCGCCGAGAAGGAGCTCGCGCCGCACGCCGAGGAATGGGAGGACGAGGAGTGCTTCCCGAATTGGGTGTTCAAGCGCGCCGGTGAGCTCGGCATCCTGGGCGCCCATTTCCCCGAAGAGCACGGCGGCATGGGGCTCGACTACTGGTTCAGCGCGGCGAAGGCGGAGGAGCTGCCGCGCTCACGCCTGGCCGGCGTGACCATGGGCCTGCTCGTGCAGAGCGACATGGCGACCCCGGTGATCAGCGACCTCGGGACGAAGGAGCAGATCGAGGAGTTTTTGAAGCCCGTGCTCGCGGGGGACAAGGTCATCTCGCTCGGCGTGAGCGAGCCTGCGGCGGGCAGCGACGTGGCCGGCATCCTCACGACGGCGCGCAAGGACGGCGACGACTACGTGCTCAGCGGGCAAAAGACGTTCATCACGAACGGGACGCGGGCCGATTTCGTGACGCTCCTGGCGAAGACGACCCCCGACCGCGGGGCGCACGGCTGCTCGTTTTTCCTGGTCCCGACGAACCTGCCGGGCTTCAGCGTCTCGAAGAAGCTGAAGAAGATCGGCAACAAGTCCTCGGACACGGCGGAGCTCTTCCTCGACGGCGTGCGGGTGCCGAAGCGGTACCTGCTCGGCGAGGAGAACATGGGCTTCATGTACCTGATGCAGAACTTCCAGAGCGAGCGGCTCATCGGCTCGGTCAGCGCGCTCGCCGGCGGGTTCTACATGCTGGAGCAGTCGATCGCATACGGCCGCGATCGCGTGGCGTTCGGCAAGCCCATCCTCAAGCGCGAGGTCTGGCAGCACAAGTTCGTGGACCTTTACACGCGGGCGGAGGCGGCGAAGTCCCTCGTGTACAAGTGCGTCGACCATTACAACGACGAGCGCTACGTGAAGAAGCAGGCGGTCAGCTTCGACACGGTGAAATACATCTCGATGGCGAAGGTGCTCGTGGGCGACGTGGTGAGCGACATCATGGACACGTGTCTGCAGTTCCACGGCGGCTGGGGTTACATCGAGGACTTCCCGATCGCCCGTGCCTGGCGCGACCAGCGGCTCTTCCGCATCGGCGGCGGGACGACCGAGACCATGAAGTACTACATCGCCAAGTTGATGGGCTTCTGACCGTCCAGACCTCCCCCCGGTCCCCCCCCGGTCCCCCGCGCGGGCGGAAAAGTGCTCCGGTGTAGGTTGGATCGCTAAAAAAACAGGAGACAAACGGGCTGGGAGGCTGTAGATACTGCGCCTCCCAAGCACGACGGGGCTGTAGCTCAGTTGGGAGAGCGCCTGACTGGCAGTCAGGAGGTCAGGGGTTCGATTCCCCTCAGCTCCACCGGCACGAAGGACGACGAGGGCGCCGCAGAACACGCGGCGCCCTTCGTCGTTTGTGGGCACGAATCCGGAGAGGAGCGTGCAGCGCTCGGTCCGCGTGTGGCGGCTCGCCCTGGCGGGGTACGTGGTGCTGCTCGGGATCATCTCGGGCCTCGCGTATGCGCGGGGGCTGCCGCTCGCCGTCCTGTCCACGCCCTACCTCGACAAGGTGCTGCACTTCGGGCTGCTCGGCGGCGCCTCGTTCCTCGCGCGGCGGGCCACAGGCGACGCGCGCGTGCCGTGGATCGGGCTGCCGGCGGGGCCCGTGGTGGTGGGGCTCCTCGCCACGATCGAGGAGTGCGCGCAGAGGTTCTCGCCGGCGCGGACCTTCAGCCTCGGCGACCTCGCGGCGAATCTGCTCGGCGTGGTGGTCCTCGGCTGGCTCGCAAGACCACGCCCGCAACGCCACCGCGGCGATTGACTGTTTTCTCGCGAGGCGTTTACGATCGAGAGGAGATCCACGCGCGCTCGATCGAACGCGCGCGCGTTCGCGGATCGGCTTCTGGATCCTTTCGACTCGGCGGAGCGCTTGGCATGAGGACTCACTCGATCCGGCGGTGGCTCACGGCTGCACTCCTCGCAGGCAGCGTGTCGGCGGCGGCCATGAGCGCGAGCGCGGCCGTGCCCGTGACGATCACCAACCAAGGGCGGCTCTTCGACGCGGACGACGCGCCGATCCACGGCTCGCTCACGGTGACGTTCGCGATCTACGACGCGGCGAACGCGCAGACACCGCTCTGGAGCGAGCAGCACAAGGTCGACTTCGACGAGGGGTTTTACTCGGTCTCGCTCGGCTCGATCGTGCCGTTCGAGAAACTCTTCGACGGCTCGGTGCGGTACCTGGGGATCACGATCGATAACGATCCGGAGCTCGAACCCCGCGCGCCCATCCAGAGCGTGCCGTACGCGTTGCTCGCGAACGACGTGAACGGGGACATCCACCCGACGAGCGTCACGATCAACGGGACCGAGGTCATCAACAACAACGGCGAGTGGGTCGGTCCGCCGACGGGGCTCGTGGGCCCGACGGGTCCGCAAGGTCCGGTCGGCGCGCAGGGCGCGGTGGGGCCCGCGGGTCCGACGGGCGTGATGGGTCCGGCGGGGCCGATGGGTTCGGCGGGGCCGATGGGCCCGATGGGTCCGGCCGGCGCGATGGGTCCGGCGGGGCCGATGGGTCCGATGGGTCCCGCGGGCGCAACGGGTACGACGGGCGCGACCGGCGCGGTGGGTCCCATGGGGCCGATGGGCGCGACGGGCGCGATGGGTCCGCAAGGGGCTGTAGGCCCCACCGGCGCGGTTGGAGCCATGGGTCCGCAGGGGGCGACCGGTCCTCAAGGAGCCATCGGACCCATGGGCGCGACGGGTGCAATGGGTCCGCAGGGGGCTGTAGGTCCCACCGGCGCGGTGGGTCCCATCGGTCCGCAGGGTGCGACGGGTGCGCAAGGGGACGTCGGACCCATGGGCCCGACAGGTGCGATGGGTCCGCAGGGGGCTGTAGGTCCCACCGGCGCGGTTGGACCCATCGGTCCGCAGGGTGCGACGGGTGCGCAAGGGGACGTCGGACCCATGGGCCCGACAGGTGCAATGGGTCCGCAGGGGGCTGTAGGTCCCACCGGCGCGATTGGACCCATCGGTCCGCAGGGTGCGACGGGTCCCGTGGGAGGGGTGGGACCCGCCGGCGCGACAGGTGCGACCGGTCCGCAGGGGGCTGTAGGCCCCACCGGCGCGATTGGACCCATCGGTCCGCAGGGTGCGACGGGTCCCGTGGGAGGGGTGGGACCCGCCGGCGCGACAGGTCCGATGGGTCCGCAAGGCCCGATCGGCGCGACGGGCGCCGTGGGCGCGCAGGGTCCCCAAGGCATCCAGGGCCCGCAGGGGCCGATCGGCGCGACGGGCGCCGTGGGCGCGCAGGGTCCCCAAGGCATCCAGGGCGCGCAGGGGCCGATCGGTCCAGCCGGCGCGACGGGCGCGACGGGCGCGCAGGGGGCACAGGGCGCGCAGGGCATCCAGGGGCCGCAAGGTCTGCAGGGCCCGGCAGGCTCGGCAAACATCAACGGCACGACGAACTACGTCATCAAGTTCACGAGCGCCACGACGGGCGGCAACTCGCGGCTCTTCGACAACGGCACCAACGTCGGCCTCGGCACCACCGCCCCGAACTCCCCGTTCCACGTCACCTCGGCGAGCACGGTCCGCACGATCCTCACCGAGAACACGACCACCACCGGCGCCGCGATCGTCGGCATCAACTCGGCGGCGGCCGGTATCGGGGACGAGGGGGGCGCGGGCGTGTATGGCGTGACGAGCCAGAGGGGCCTCGCGGCCGTGTACGGCGACAACAACAACACGAGCGGCACCGCCATCCACGGCGCGGGCCAGAACGTCAACGGCTACATCCTCGTCGCCGGCTCCGGCGGCTCGTTCACCGGCTGGGACACGGGCACCTATTCGAGGAGCCTCGCCCCCACGGGCGTCGCGCAGGCCGAGTACACCGACAACCTCGGCGCCATCGTCCGCGTCAACTACTGGAACGGCCTCACGCAATTCAAGATTTTCGGCGCCGGCACCGTCTCGACGAACGTCCACGACCCGACCGATGCCACGGGCCAGCGTCGCGTGACCCTCTACGCGCCCGAGGCGCCGGAGGTCCTCTTCGAGGACTACGGCGAGGCGCAGCTCGACCACGGCTTCGCCCACGTCGAGCTCGACCCCATCTTCACAGCCAACGTCCAGATCGACGAGCGGCACCCGCTCCGCGTATTCATCCAGCTCGAGGACAACGAGCAAACGCGCGGCGTGGTCGTGAAGAACAAGACCGCGACAGGCTTCGACGTGGTGGAGCTCGGCGGCGGGGCGTCCAACATGCCCTTCCAGTGGCACATCGTCTGCAACCGCGCGGACGAGCTCATGCAGAACGGGCGCCTCTCCCATTACGCGGATCTACGCTTCGGGATCGCGCCGGACGACCTCGCGTCGAGGCCCGCGCGCGCCGAGAACCCGAGCACGCAGGGCCCAAGCGCAGCCGCGGATCCGTCGCTCGCGTGGCTGCAAGCGCTCCTGCCGCTCATGCACAACGGGCAATAGCCGAACCTCTCCGCGCAGGCCGTTGCGCCGGGGCGCTGCCCCGGCGTGGCGGCCCCTCAGGGCTCTTGCGTGGCGCCGGGCATGCCGCCGTTCAGGCGTCGGCCTTCGGGCAATTGCTGGACGCTTTGCGGCGTTGGCTGGCCCATCGTGTAGATGAGCTTGTACTTGCCGTTGCGCACCTGGGTGCCGCCGGCGACGATTTCCGTCGCGGGGTGGCCCTTTGCCGCGACGGGCGGGGGCTCGTTCTCTTTGTCCTCGACGACGAGCAGGCCTCCTGCGTCGCAGCCGAGGACGCCCACCACCGCGAAGATCGCGAGGGATCCGACCGAGAGACGCGCGAGGGAAGCCATGGGTCGATTCTAGAGCCGGCCTCGGGCGAGGTTCAAGGCTCCTTTTTCTTGATGATCACGAAGTTTGCGCGGCGGTTCTGCTGGCGTCCTTCCTTCGACTCGTTCGAGTCGACGGGCACCGTTGCGCCGTAGCCTTTGGCGATGAGCTTCTCGGGTGGGATCCCGCGCTTGATGAGCCAGGCGCGCACCGAGTCGGCGCGGCTCTGCGAGAGGATCTTGTTGTACTCGTCGGCGCCCACCGCGTCGGCGTGGCCTTGCACCTCGATGAGCTCGATCTCGGGGTGCTGGAGGATCGCGTCGCGGACCTCGTGCAGGAGGTCGTCGCTCATCGGATCCACCGTCTGGTACTGGCTCGAGAGCCCGAACCGGAAGCGGATCTGGCGCCGGATGATGATCTCTTTTGACGTGACCTCGACCTTCGGACAGCCGTTGAGCCTGGCTTCTTCGTCGGGTTTTCCGGGCACGTCCGGGCATGCGTCCGTCTTGTCGGGGACCGTGTCCGCGTCGCGATCGGGCGGGCAGCCGTTCTTCTTCGGGTCCTCGTTCGGCACGCCGGGATCCTTGGGACAGGCGTCCACGGCGTCGCGGATGCTGTCGTCGTCCGTGTCGACGGGGCAGCCGTTTTTCTTGGGATCCGCGCTCTTCGCGCCGGGCTCGCTCGGGCAGGCGTCCTTCGCATCGACGATGGTGTCGCCGTCCGTGTCGGGCGGGCAGCCGTTCTTCGTCGGATCCTCGTTCTTCGGGCCTGGCTCGTTCGGGCAGGCGTCCTGTTTGTCCGCGATGCGATCGCCGTCGGTGTCGACCGGACAGCCGTTCTTGTGGGGATCGTCGTTCGCCGGGCCTGGCGTATCGGGGCAGGCGTCGCGTTTGTCGGGGATCTCGTCGCCGTCCGTGTCCTTGTCGGCTGGGGCGGCTTGGGGCTCGTAGCCGATGCTGCCGACCGCAGAAAAGACGGGCGTTCCATAACCCTGCGTGAGACCCGGGCCCGCGGCTGCGCCGACGACCAGGAAGGGCAGCGGGCGGAGTTTGGCGCCGAGGAGGAGCTCGGCCGAGACCGGGGACGCGACCGAGATCCGCGTGTCCGGCGTGTCGACGAGGATCTCGCGCGCGAACGGCGTCGAGAGCGAGAACTCGGGGCCGACCTGGAAGAAGTCTTTTCCGAACACCACGGCTGCGCCGGCGCGCGCGTCGAACGTGTGCGGACGGGCCGAGGCGCGCAGGGTCGTGCCGAGCGAGACGCTGTACAGGAACCGATCGACGCGCCCGCCCAGGACGACGTGGGGTTCGCCGCGGACCGCGCCCTCGGCTGCGTAGCCGCTCGGACCGGTGGGCGTGTAGAGGTACCCGCCGAGGCCGACCTGGAAGGCGCCGCGATCCGCGCCGAAGAGCCGCACGCGCGCGCCGATGCGCAGATCGCCGACCTCGGCCGATTGCGGCGAGGCGAACTGCGCGCCGAGGACGGTGGGGCTCTCGCCGCCCTGCGCGAGCGCGAAGGGCATGTCGAGCGAGACGAGCAGCCGATCCCAGAGCGCGAGCGAGGCGTTCACGTGCAGGAACGTCTGCTGCGAGACGATGGCGTAGCGGGTGTCGCCCTCCTGGATCGAGAGCGGGCTCAGGCCGAAGTCGACGACGGCCTTGGCGCGGGGCACGAGGTGTCCAGACACGCCCGGCGAGGGGACGCCGAAGAGGGCGTCGCCGGCGACGGAGGGCTGGAAACGTTCGAGGGCGCCGGTCGCGCTCGCTTCCTGCGCGAGCGAAGGGCACGCGAAAAGGAAGACCACGGCCCCGGCCAGGATCGACCGAGTCCGCCCCAGGCGGCGATCGAGGCGCATATCTGCAGAAAACCCTGACCACGCGTGAGCTGTCAAGCTGCGTGGCAGTCGGGACGCTTTCGCGGGGGCGACCGGGCGGAGTACAACGGCATGCCGATGGATCGCCGAACCGCCGCTCGCGCCGCGGCTTGCCAAGCTGCCTTGCGGCCCCTTTTGCTGGTCGCGGCGCTCGTCGGGGGGTGCGACGCGCTCCCCGACCTCGCTGTGACGCACCTCGGCCGGGGGGATCGCGCGCTCGTGGAGGGTCGGTACGGGGAGGCCCTCGCCGCCTACGCCCACGCGCACGAGCTCGCGCCGCGTGATCCGCGCGTGCAACGGGCGCAAATGCGGGCGCGGGTCACCCTCATGGCCGAGAGCCCCGCTCGGGTCGCCGCGGACGCGCTGGAGGACGTGGCGTACGAGGCGGAGGTTCTGCGCAGGACGGAGAAGGGCCTCGAAGCGGTGTGCCTGGCGGCGCTCGGCAACGTGCTCGCGCGGCGTGGGGACATGGAGGGCGCCCGGGCGAAGCTCGTCGAGGCGGTGAAGGTCGATCCGAACGTGTTCGCGGCCCAGGCGGCACTCGGGGCGTTCCTCCTGGACCGCCCGGAGGCCGCGGCGGAGGCGAAGGCCGCGCTGGAGCACGCGCTCGTGCTGCGGCCGGGCGCGGCGGGGCCGCTCGCGGGCCTCGGGAAACGGAAGCTCGCCGAGGGGGATCTGCCCGGCGCGATCGAGCGGCTCGTGGCGGCGTTGAAGGCGGGGGACGACTTCGGGACGCGGCTCGCGCTGGGCAATGCGCGTCTCCAGCAGGGCAACCACGTCGAGGCCGCGGCGGATCTCGAGCGCGCGGTGCAGATGTCTCCGCGGAGCCCGGAGGCGCTGAGCCTGCTCGGGCAGGCGCTGCTCGGCGCGGCGAGGCTCGACGAGGCGGAGCGGGCGCTGCGGGCGTCCGTGGAGCTGCGGCCGGACGCGGCGACGTCGATCGCGCTTGGCTTCACGCTGGTGCGGCGGAAGAAGTCGAGCGAAGCGCTCGACGTGCTCGGGGGCGTGCTCGCGGCCGATCCGTTGGCTGCGCCGGCGCTGCTCGGCGTGGGGATGGCGAACGAGGACCTCGGGCGCGCCGAGCAGGCGCTCGCCGCGTATCGCCGTCTGCTCGTGTTGCCGCTCGAAGGTCCGCAGAGGCAGCTCGTCGCCGACCTTCAGCGCGAGGCGAAGGTGCACGTCGAGGCGCTCGAGCTTTCGCAGGCGAAGGCCGCCGAGGCCGCCCCGGAAAAACCTCCGCAGGCGAAACGATGACCACGCGCTCGTTCGGCGCGGCGCTCGTGAGCTTCGTCCGGACGTACGCCGTGCTCCTCGGGATCGTGGGGCTCGGGGCGGCGCTCCGGATCCTGTGGAACGACGTCGCGTCGTATGCGCCCGCGGACGAGGCGTATTACGTCTCCTCGACGCAGTTTCTCCTGCGCGAGGGGTTGTCCGCCTACCCGCGGCTCGTCGCCGCCCACCTCGAACGAGCGGATCTCGCGGCGTCCCCCACGCCGCTCCGGTGGGGCTACTTCGTGATGACCTCGCTCGCGTGCGCCGCGGACGCGCCGTGTGACGGTCGCGCGCTCGCTTGGCTCTCGACGCTCGCGGGGATCGTGTCGATTGTCTTCACGTACCTGCTCGGCGCGCGCCTCGTGGGGCCGCGCGCCGGGCTCGTCGCCGCCGCGCTCACGGTGACGTCGCCGCTCCAGCTCGCGCTCTCCCGCCGCGCGCTCCAGGACGAGGTGTACTGCGCGGTCTTCCTGGCCGCGGCGTGGGCCCTCGTGCGGCTCGTCCAGGACGAGCGGGAGGCGCTCCGCGCGCGGGGTCGCGCCATGGCGCTGTTTGTTCTCCTCGCGACGCTCGCGTTCGCCGTGAAAGAGGCGTTCGTCTTTCCGTACGCGGGCCTCGCGGCCGCGACCGTCCTCGCCTCGCGCTCGCGCGTCCGCCCCGCGGAGGCGCTGCTCTTTCTGGCCCCGCCGGTCCTCTTCTTCGCGGGTTTCGTCCTCCTCGGCCGCGACGCTTCGGCCTTCGTCGAGCTCCTCCGCCTCACGCGGGCCTCGTTCCTCGACGACTACGGCATCCAGTACCAGAGCGGCCCGCCGCATCGGCCCCTGTTCGACCTCTTCGTGCTCGCGCCGATCGTCTGCGTCCTCGTGGCCTTTGCGCTCGCGCGTCTGGCCGAGCGTCCCCGCGAACACCGCGGCGCGCTCTGGCTCGTGTCCTTCCTGCTCGTCTCGCTCGCCGCGTTCGCGGGCCTGCCCAAGAACCTGCGTTTCCTCGTGGTCCTCGACCCGATCCTCCGTCTGCTCGCCGCGTGGGCGCTCGTCACGTTTCCCTGGGCCGGGCGTGCGCGCGGGGCCGCCTTCGCCGCGGCCTGGGTGATCCCCTCGGCCGTGCTCGAGCTCGCCCTGTTCCACGAGACGTTCATCACCTTTCGCACCTATGATCCCACCACGTACGACGTCCTCCGCGCGCTCGGCGCCCTGCCGGGTCCCGCCGCGCGTGCGGGCGCGAGCGCCTTCCCGTTCGTCTTTTTCGCGGCGCTCGGGGCCCTGCTCGTGGGGCTCGTCGTTCGGAGGAAAGTCGCCGTGTCGGAACCCGAAACCAACGCAGAGAGCAGGGACGAAGAGGCCGCGGAGATGCCCGCCGCGAAGGCCGCCGCGCGCGCGCCGAAAGAGGCCGGCGGGCCGAACTTCGTGGCCTTCTGGCTCGGCGCCGTCGTGGTCGCCGCGCTGGCGATCGTCATCGCCTGGAAGGCGTCGAGCCCGATTCCAGCGGGAAAACCGGGTGGCGCGGGCCCCTTGGCCGTGCCGCCGAACCCGCGCGCGGCCCCCACGCGGAGCCTCGGCGCGCAGCCGGATCCGATGACGCTCGGGCTCGCGGCGCTCTACACGCAGAACGATCCCGTCCTCGCGGCGGCGCGGTTTCGCGAGGTCCTCGCGCAAAACCCCGATCATTACGGCGCGACGTACCAGCTCGCGACGGCGCTCGAGCAGGCCGGAGATCCCCGCAGCGCACGGCCGCTCTGGGTGAAGATGGCGACGATGGCCGACGGGATCGGCGACATGAAGACGGCCGAGCACGCCCGCGCGCGGGTGGCCGCGATCGACGAGCGCGTCCGCGCGGCGACGATGAACGATCCGGAAGTCTCGATGCGGCTCGGGCTCGAAGCGCTCTACCAGAAGAAGGAGCCCGAGGCCGCGGCGGCGCATTTCCGCGCCGTGCTCGCGCACCACCCGGAGCACTACGGCGCAACGTTCCAGCTCGCGACGGCGCTCGATCAGCTCGGCCGGCCGGCCGAGGCGCGCCCGCTCTGGACGAAGATGCTCGGCATGGCCGAGGGCATCGGCGACACGAAGACCGCAGAGGCCGCGCGCGCACGCCTGGCCCAGAAGCCTTGAGCTCCTACGGCTTGAGTTCCTACTATTGGAGGCCCAACGACCGGGCGAGTTCGGCGCTGCGCGGGTCGCGGGGGTGTGCCTCGCGGAGCTTCTGCGCGTGGTGCTTTGCTTCCTCGACGACGCCGCGCCGGAACGTGAGGAGCGCGAGGTTGTAGCGCGCGTCCGCGAACGTCGGGTCCGCCCGCAGGGCCGCGAGGTACGCGGAGCGCGCGGCGTTGTAGTCGCCGCGGCGATCGGCCACGAGCCCGAGGTCGTACTGCGCCTCGGCGTCGCCCGGATCGGCCGCGACGAGCGGGCCAAGCGCACGAGCGGCCTCGTCGAGATCACCCTTTACGAGGGCCGTGGAGCCGACGAAGAGCACGGCGCTTCGGCCGGCCCCGAGCTCGACGGCGCGCCTCGCTTCCCGCATCGCCTCGGCGTCCTTGCCTTGACCGGCGAGCGCGAGGGCGAGCGCGTACCGCAGGCGTGCCTCCGCGCCGCCGAGGGCGAGGGCGCGCCGGGCCTCCTCCTCGGCTCGCATCGCCTGCCCGCTCAGGCCGAGCGTTTCCGCATGGAGGGCGCGCAGATTTGCGTCGCCAGGGCAATGCTCGTGGGCGGCGCGCGCGAGGCCTTCGGCTTGCACGAAGTCGCGGGCGCGGATGGCGATCTCGGCGTGTTCGCCCTGGCAGCGGCAGCTCCCGGGGTGCAGCCGCAAGCACTCGTCCGCGACGGCGCGCGCCGCCAGAAAATCCCGCGCGCCGAGCGGCTTCCGCGTGAGCTCGCCGATCGCGCGCGGGTGCTCGCCGTCGCGTCGCATCGCTTCCCACCACATCTGCATGGGAGAGGCGAGCCAGGACGACGCGGACGCGAAGACGAGCGCGCCGAGCGTGAGCACGGAGAGCGCCGCGAAGCGCCCTGCATGACGAGCGCGCGGGAGCTTCTTGCCTGCGAGCGTCGAGGCCGCGAGCAGGAGGGAGGCCCAGGCCGGGACCGCGACGAACACCACGCCCTGGCCGAGCGGCGCGCGGCCGTCACGGAAGTAGAGCGCGGCGCCGAGCGCGGCCGCGACCGCGACCCACGCGAACGCTGCGCTCCACGCAAATCCCCGCTGAGGCAACCCCCACGCGCGAAGCCGTACGGCGCCGTAGAGCACGGCGCCGAGCAGGAGCACGGCCAGGATCGCCGCGACGATCGGGTTTCCGGGGGGCGAGGGCTCGGGCGAGAGCAGCGGCGGCGCGAGCGCGAGCAAGAGAAGGCGCGCGGCGCGCGTCACCACGTCGAGCAGGAGGAGCACGCGCGGAATTTACCCTGCCGCGACGCTCGAGACGTCACTCTTTGCGGCCTCGACGATCTCCTGCGCGTACCGGGCGATCAGCGCCTCGTCCTCGCCCTCGACCATCACGCGGAGCTTCGGCTCCGTGCCGCTCCAGCGCACGAGCACGCGGCCCTTGCCGCCGAGCGTCTTCTCCACGCGGTCGACGACGAGCCGCATCGTCTGCATCGATTCGAGCGGCAAGCGCCGGACGAACGTGGCGTTCTCCAGCACTTGCGGGACGCGCTGCATCGCCCGCGACGCGAGCTCCGAGAGGGGCTTGCCCGACTCCAGCATGATCGCGAGGACCTGCAGCGCCGCCACGATGCCGTCGCCCGTGGTCGCGTGGTCGAGGAAGATGAGGTGGCCGGATTGTTCGCCGCCGAAGCTGTAACCGCCGGCGCGCATGGCCTCGACGACGTACCGGTCGCCGACGGCGGTGCGCTCGACGCGGCCCCCCTCGGCCGCGAGGGCGCGTTCGAGGCCGAGGTTCGACATGACCGTGCTGACCACGGTGCCGTGCGGCAGCTTGCCCTGGCGGAGGAGCCGGAGCGCGACGAGCGCCATGATCACGTCGCCGTCGACGATCTGGCCCTTCTCGTCGACCATGATCACGCGGTCGGCGTCGCCGTCGAGCGCGATGCCGAGCGCGGCGCCCTTGCGCACGACCTCGGAGGCGACGTGGTCGGGGTGCAAGGCGCCGCAGTCGCGGTTGATGTTGCGGCCGTTCGGCTTCACGCCGAGCGGGACGACGTCCGCGCCGAGCTCGCTGAAGACGAGCGGCGCGACCTTGTAGGCGGCGCCGTGCGCGGCGTCGCAGACGAGCTTGACGCCGTCGAGCGAGAGCTGCGCGGGGAAGGTGTTCTTGCAGAACACGACGTACCGGCCGCGCGCGTCTTCGAGCCGCATGGCGTCGCCGATGGCGGCGCCGGTCACGCGGAGCGCGTCGAGCTCGCCGCCCTCCATGAGCCGTTCGATTGCGGCCTCCTCGGCGTCCGGCAGCTTGAAGCCGTCGGGGCCGAAGATCTTGATGCCGTTGTCACCGTACGGGTTGTGGCTGGCGCTGATCACGACGCCGGCGTCGGCGCGCATGCTCCGCGTGAGCTGCGCGACGGCCGGGGTGGGGATCGGGCCGCTCAGCATGACGTGACCGCCCATCGCGCAGATGCCCGAGGCGAGCGCGGTCTCGAACATGTAGCCGCTGAGCCGCGTGTCCTTGCCGATGACGACACGCACCTTGCGGCCCTTCCCGCGCCGCGCGACGAACGCGATGGCGCGCCCGAGTCGCAACGCCATCTCGGGCGTCATGGGCGGTTCGTTTGCGGTTCCACGAACTCCATCCGTCCCGAAGAGCTTGCGTCCGCTGCTCTTGGTCAAAGGCTCTTGCTCCTTCTTCCTGGTCGACTCCGTCCTGGCCACGCCGCCACGCTAGCCGCGGACGTGGCCGAGCGTCAGCCCCCAGATGAGAGGCGTCCGTCGGTGAGGTCCTCGGGCCGGCAGGAGGCGGCGGCGGTTCGATGACGGTCCGGAGAAACGGGTTCTTTGGGAGGGGAAGAAATTCGAGAGGACGACCCGGCGCGACGGTCGCGGGAAAATCCGTTGGAGACACGTGGCCAGCGCGCCTCGAGCGAGGAAGCTGCGCGACGGGCAGCGACACGCCCAACCACATAGCCAATCGTGAAAACATGCCAGGGCCGGAGCCCGCTCGCTTCGCCGCGGTAGACGGGTTTCACCTCGACTTCGTGAATGCGATGTCCGTGACGGGCGAGCGTGCCGAGCAAGTCGTTCGGGTATCCATACCGCGCCCACATTCCCTCGTGGAGCAGGCAATCCATCGCCGCCGCGCCGATCGCCGTGTAACCGCACTGGCTATCCGATAACGAAGGCAATCCCGCCGCATGGCGCGTCATCCACGCGAGCGCCGAGGTGCCGAGGAGCCGGTGGAGCGGCATGTCCTTCCATACGGAGGGGTGGCGCAGGCGATCGCCTTTGACATAATCGGCTTCGCCGCGCGCCACGGGCCCGACGACGGCGGGAAGGTCGAGCGGATCCATCTGCCCGTCGCCCGCCATCACGGCCGCGACGTCGGCGGAGAGCGCCCGCGCCTCGCGATACCCGGTCAAGATGGCCGCCCCGACGCCGCGGTTTTCCGCGTGCCGCACGAGCACGAGGCGCGTGTCCCCCGCGGCGCGCGCGGCGGCCGAGGTGGCGTCGTCGCTCGCGTCGTCGACCACCACGACGTGGTCCACGAACGAAGGCACGGACCGCACCGTCTCCGCAATCCGATCCTCTTCCCGGAAAGCCGGGATCACCACGGCGACACGCACACCCGAGTACACGAGGCGACGCCTTAGCGAAATCGCGCGACGATTTCAACCCCAGGCGAAAACGTGCGCTGCGCGGACAAAGGACGCTCGCCTGGAGGAAACTCTGGTAAGGAAGGCCGTTCCTTCCAAACGGGGGACGTTCGTCATGACAAAATTTTCCAGCGTATCCAATCTTGGTTTCAAGAACGCGACGCTCGTGGCGCTGCTCGCCGTGGGATCGGCAGCCGCGTGGGCCGGGTGTGCGACCAGCACATCGGACAACTCCTCGGGCGGCGACGGGAGGGGCGGCGACGACGGGCCCGGCGGGCAGGGCGGCACCGCGGGCCAGGGCGGCGCCCCAGGGCAAGGCGGCGCGGGGATGGGCGGCGCAGGGCAGGGCGGCGGCTCGGTCTGCGGGCCCGGCACGACGCTTTGCGGGGAGGCCTGCACGGTCCTCGCGTTCGACCCGACGAACTGCGGCGCCTGCGGCAAGACCTGCGCAGCCGGCGAGGTTTGCTCGCAGGGCCAGTGCGGGATTACCTGCCTCGGCGGCACGACCCAATGCAGCGACCTCTGCGTGGACCTCGTGAACGACCCGAACAACTGCGGGGCGTGCGGCACGGCGTGCACGCAGGGTCAGGTCTGTTCGGCGGGGCAATGCGGGACGTCGTGCGTGGGCGCGACGGCTTGCAACGGCGCCTGCGTGGACCTCGATACGGATCCGGCGAATTGCGGCGCGTGTGGAACGGCGTGCCCTGCGGGCCAGGTCTGCTCGATGGGGCAATGCGCCGTCACGTGCCTCGGCGGCTCGGCCCTGTGCGGGTCGAGCTGCGTGGATCTCGACACGAGCCCGACGCATTGCGGGACGTGCGGCAACGCGTGCCCCTCGGGGCAGCTCTGCGCGGCGGGCATGTGCGTGAGCATCGGCGAATGCAATGCGCCGTTCCTGCTATGCGGTTCGCTCTGCGTTTTGCCAGCGTCGGACGCGTCGAACTGCGGGGCGTGCGGCAACAAGTGCGCCGCCTCCGCGACGTGCGTGGACGGGACCTGCCAGGTCTGCGACAGCACGACGACGGACTGCGACAACGACGGATGGCTCGCGAGCGAGGGCGATTGCTGCGACAAACCCGGCCTCTGCGGCGCCGAGCCCGAGAAGGTGAACCCGGGCGCGATCGAGGTCGTGGGCAACGGCATCGACGACAACTGCAATGCGAAGACCGATCTCTTCGATCTGGAAGACACGGTCTCCTGCGACGACGGGCTGGTCTCGAATTCATCGTCCCCGACTGATTACGCGAAGGCGCTCGGCATTTGCCGCACGACGACGGAGAACGCGCCGAAGGCGGAGAAGACGTGGGGCCTCATCAACGCCAAGCTCCTGCGCGCCGACGGCTCGCCGCTCACAGACATGCAGGCGACGTCGATCCGCCAGAGCTTCGGCGGCATCACGCCGGCCGTGCTGGAGGGCAAGAGCGCGGTCGTGCTCTCGAGCGGCATCGCCGCGGACGCGACGCAGACGAACCCGGGGCCGAACGGCGGCGCGCCGGGGGGCTTCAACGTATCGTCGGAGCACACGCCGGTGAGCAACGTGCTGATCTCGGGCGGCGGGGAGCATTCGGTCAAGGATTGGTTCGCTACGCCAAACCTGCCGCTCAAGCCCGCGAACGGCCTGCCCGACTCCCCGGGCTGCAATGCGAGCAACACGCCGGAAGCCGAGGACTCGGTCATGCTCGTCCTCCGGCTGCGGGCGCCCACGAACGCGCGGGCCTTCTCGTTCAACTCGTACTTCATGTCGGCGGAATACCCGGAGTTCGTCTGCACGAGCTTCAACGACCAGTTCATCGCGCTCGTCGACACGCCGACCGGCGTGCCGTCGCCGACGCCGAACCCGGTCGACAAGAACCTGATGACGTTCACGTCGGGCAACCAGAAATGGCCGATCGGGATCAACATCGCGCAGGGCACGAATCTCTTCGCCGTGTGCGACTCGCAGGCCGCGTCGCCGTTCTGCTGGGACACGAGCGTCAGCGCGACCTCGTGCTCGCTCGGCTCGTCGCAGCTCATGGGCACGGGCTTCGAATCGGACGGTGATTGCCTGATCGGCGGCGGCACGTTCTGGCTGACGACCGCGGGCAACGTGATCCCCGGGCAAATCGTGGAGATCCGGATCGCGCTGTGGGACGTGGGCGACGCGTCGTACGACTCGCTCGCCATCCTGGACGGCTTCCAGTGGCTCTCGGCGGCCACGCTGCCGGGCACGGGCGGCTGAGCAGGACGTAGGGATGGGGGGCGGCGCCCCCCATCGCATTCCCCGGGGTTGTCCCGGGACCACAAAATGAAACCGGGCGGCCATTGGGCCGCCCGGTTGGGTTTGCTGGGCGTCAGCCCAACATCAGGTGACCGGCGTCTCCCAGTCGTCCTCGGCCGTGATGCCGCCCTCGTTCCACGTCCAGATGATCTTCTGGTACGTGAACGCGATCTCCTCGTACTCGGCGTACTTCATGAGATCGGGGTTCCGGTTGTTCGGCATACGGAAGTTGATCGACGCGATGTTCGCGTTGATCAGGCGCACCGAGTAGTGGTTCACCTCGGTGCCGACGCCCTGCTGCGCCTTCACCTGCGGCGTGTAGTGCTTGAGCTCCCACTCCGAGATGTTCTCGTTGTTGACGAGCGAGCTGTAGAGCAGCGGCGACGCCTTATCGAGCTCCTTCGTCACGATGAAGGGCTTGTGCATGCGCTTGCCGGTCGGCAGGCCGCTCGCCGGATCGCGGGGGCTCATGATCTCGTGCGAGACCGCGATGATCATGATGCTGTTCTCGCGACCCTTCTGGGTCACGGAGCCCTTGATCTCGCCCTGCTTCTGCCCCTTCAGACGGAGATACGCATTGAGAGCCATGGTGCAAACCTCTTCCGTTTGGTCGCGCCGTCCCCTGGACTCAGTCTACGCCTTATTGCGCGCTGGCAGATGACGGTCTCCCAGCCGAACCCGAAGATCCGAAGACCTCCGTGTACGGGCTTTCGGCTTTCCCTCGTTTCCGCTCCGGCGTCAAGCAACTTCGTGCCGGCCGTTCGAGGGAAGTCGACCCGGCATCATTGCATTCGTCATGCCATCCGTTGGACCCCAAAAAGACGCAGCCACGACGTACGACTACCGTGTCATTGCGTGAATCTGGAGGGGGGGTGGGGCAAAGATCCTGGATCTTCGAGGCCCCACCGTGGGGAAAACAGGATCCAGGATGCGGCGCGTCAGGAGCGGTATTTGCGGCCGCCCGCGAGCTGATCGGCGAACGCGACGAGATCCTGCTCTTTCTTGAGCAGTGCGCCGAGGAAGGGGAGCGCCTGTTCGAGCTTCACCTCATCGATGCCGGCTTTGCGGAGCGCGGCGATCCAGTCGATGAGCTCACTCGTGGACGGGCGCTTGCGGAGCCGCGACATGTTGCGGATCTCATAGAAGACCGAAAGGACCTGATCCACGAGCGCCCGCGCGAGCTCCGGGTGGTGGACGTTGACGATCTGCCGCATGAAGTCGCGGTCGGGGAAATCGATGAAGTGAAAGACGCAGCGGCGCAGGAACGCGTCCGGAAGCTCTTTTTCGTTGTTGCTCGTGATGACGACGACGGGCCGCTCTTTCGCCACGTACTCGTCGCCCGTCTCGACCACGCGGAACCGCATGCGATCGAGCTCGTGCAAGAGGTCGTTCGGGAACTCGAGGTCCGCCTTATCGATCTCGTCGATGAGGAGGACCACGCGTTTCTCCGCGGCGAGCGCGCGGCCGAGGGGGCCGAGCTTGATGTAACGGCGGATGTCGCGGACGTCGCCGTCGCCAAAGCGCGAGTCGTAGAGGCGCTGGACCGTGTCGTAGACGTAGAGGCCGTCCTGCGCGCGGGTGGTGCTCTTCACGTGCCAGGGGATGAGCTCCGTTTCGAGCGTTTGCGTGATCGCCTCGGCCAGCAGGGTCTTGCCCGTGCCAGGCTCGCCCTTCACGAGCAGGGGGCGTTCGAGCGCGAGGGCGCAGTTCACCGCGGCCTCGAGGGATTCGTTCGTGAGGTAACCAATCGTGCCGCGGAAACGACGAAACTCCGTCATGGGCGGGAACCTAGCACGGAGAAACCCCCCGCGGGGCGCGCGGTTTGCGCCGGAGCGCAAGGCGTGCGCTCACGTGCCCGACCGATCGAGCTCCCTCGCGAAGGTCGGATAATCGAGCGGCTTCGTGAAGATTCGCGGCTCGGGATCAAATGCCTTGGCGCGCGCCGCGACGATCTCCGGATACCCCGTCACCATGAAGATCGGCAGCGCGGGGTTTTCGGAGCGCGCGTACTTCGCGACGGCGATGCCGTCGGCGTGCGGCATTTGCAGGTCGGTCACGAGGACGTCGGGCATGGGGGCGCGCGAGAGCCTGCCGATGGCGTGGGCGCCGTCGTGCGCGACCTCGACGTCGAAGCCGTCTTCGCGGAGCATCCGCACGAAGATACGCGCCGAGCGGATGTCGTCGTCCACCAGAAGGACCAGTCGCCGCGGCCGTTCTTGCGTGTCCACGCGCGGGGGTCCTACAAACCCCGTGCCACTCAGCCGGCGCCCTTTTTCTCTTTTTCCTTCGCGGCGACGCCGTACTCGTGCAGGCGGTACTGGATGGTGCGGACGCTGATGTCGAGCATCTCGGCAGCCTTCGCCGTGGAGCCGTTCGTCGCGTCGAGCGTGGAGAGGATCGCGAATCGTTCGATCTCGGCCATCGTGGCGCCGGGAATGCGCACGCCGCCCTTGGGCAACGGGGCCACGTCGATCGGCAGGTCGTCCTCGTCGATCTGCGGGCCCTCGCAGAGCACGACGGCGCGCTCGATCGCGTTCTCCAGCTCGCGCACGTTGCCCGGCCAGCGGTGCGCGAGGAGCTTGGCGCGGGCGCGGTCGGTCACGCCGTCGATCCGCTTTTTGTTCTCGACCGCGAAGCGCCGGAGGAAATGCATGGCGAGCAGGAGGACGTCGCCGCCGCGCAGGCGGAGCGGCGGCATCTCGACGTGCACGACGTGCAGGCGGTAGTAGAGATCCTCGCGGAAACGGCCGTCGTGCACGTCCTTCGCGAGGTCGCGGTTCGTCGCGGCGATGAGGCGGACATCGACCTCGACAGGGTCGTTGCCGCCGACCCGCTCGAACGTGCGCTCCTGCAAGACACGAAGGAGTTTGACCTGGGTCGCCGGCGGGATCTCGCCGACCTCGTCGAGGAACAAGGTGCCGCCGTTCGCCTGCTCGAACCGGCCCACGCGGCGTTTGTCCGCGCCGGTGAAGGCGCCACGCTCGTGGCCGAAGAGCTCGCTTTCGAGGAGGCTCTCGGCGAGGGCCGCGCAATGCAGCGTGATGAAGGGGCCGTTCGCGCGTGGGCTTTTCTTGTGGATGGCCCGCGCGAGCTCGCCCTTGCCCGTGCCGCTCTCGCCCGTGATGAGGACCGTGGCGCGGGCCGGGGCGACCTGCTTGGCGACGCGGTAGACCTTCTGCAGCGCAGGGCTCGATCCGATGAGGCCCTCGAACCCCTCGCCCTCGCGCTCGCGGAGCTGGCGGCGTAGCTCCTCGGCCTCGGCCTTGAGGTTCGTCCGTTCGATCACGCGCTCGATCGAGAACGCCAGCGCGTCGAAATCGACGGGCTTCGTGATGAAATCGTCCGCGCCGCCGCGCATGGCCTGGACGGCGGTCGAGACCTCGCCGAACGCGGTCACCATGATCACGGGGACGCCGGGGTACGTGGCGCGGAGCTTCTGCAAAAGCTCGAGGCCGTCCATGCGCGGCATCTTGAGGTCGGTCACGACCACGTCCGGCGGGCGCTCGGCGGCGATCTGCAGCGCGCTCGGGCCATCGGCCGCGGCGTCGACCGCGTAGCCCTCCTGGCGCAAAAGCTTTTCGAGGCCGGAGCGGGCGCTCGCCTCGTCGTCGACGACGAGCACGCGCGCCCTGGGTTTGCCCGCGATTTTCGTATCCGTCATGGGAGCCTCAAGGGAGGACCTTCCCCGCATTCCCCTCGGCATCGTGCGCGCCGAGGCGGACGGGGAGCGAGACACGGAATATCGTCCTGCCAGGGTGGCTGTCGACGTCGATCGTGCCGCCGTGGTCGGTAACGATGCGGTGAACGATGGCCAAGCCGAGGCCCGTGCCCTCGGGTTTCGTCGAGAAAAACGGGTCGAAGATCGGGGCGTCGGGGCTCGCGAGGCCAGGCCCGTCGTCCTCGACCTCGATCACGACGTCCCGCGGCCTTCGCCGCGCCCGGAGCGTGACGGTGCCGCCGCCCGTGGGGTCGAGCGCCTCGACCGCGTTTTGCAGGAGGTTCAGGAGGACTTGCTGGATCTTGGGCGTGTCGAGGTCGAGCACGAGCTCGCTCGCGGGCAGCTCCAAGGTGAGCGTGACGCCGGTCTGGAGCGCGCGGGCCTCGGCGAGCTTTCCGGCGCGCTCGCACACGGCGCGCACGGACGTGGGGCGGAGTTCGAGGGGTTTGGGGCGGGCGAAATCCAGGAACTCGCTGACGAGCTTGCCGAGCCGCTTGATCTCCTCGCCCACGATGTGGACGGCTTCGAGCTGCTCGCCGTCGGCGCCGCTCTTGCGCAGGCCTCGTTCGAGGAAGGTGACGTGGAGCTGGGCGCCGTTCAGCGGGTTGCGGATCTCGTGCGCGAGGCCCGCGGCGAGCGTGCCCACGGCCGCGAGCTTCTCGTTTTGCCGGAGCCGCACGGCGAGCGCGTTCTCGTCGGTCGTGTCGCGGCCGACGGCGAAGAGGACGATGTCGTCGTCGTCGCCGGGCGCATACGCGAATTGCCAGCGGACGTCGCGGATCTTGCCGGCGCGGGTGCGAACCGCGCTCTCGACGTCGGCGAGCGAGGCGCGGCCGTCGCGGCCGTCGAGGAGCGTTTGCAAGAGCCCCGCTTGCTCGTCGTGGAGGGCCTCGGGCAGGAGCGCCTCGTGGAAACGCGCGCCGAAGACCTCCTCGCGTCCGAGCCCGGTGACGCGCTCGGCCTCGCGGTTGAAGAGGCGGATCCTGGCCTCGCGATCGAGGCCCACGACGAGGACGCGGGCGAGCTCGACGGCGCTGACGTAGCGGTGTTCGGTGCGGCGCAAGGCGAGGTCGACCTCGGCGCGTTCGAGGCGCTCGCGCTGCTGCGTGCGCGCGAGGAAATGATCCCGGTAGCTTTCGAGCATGACCGCGAGCTCGAGGTCGAGAGCGCGGTCGAGCGCCTCGCGGCAGGCCCGCGCGTCGTCGCCCATGGCGTCGTCGACGACGCGGAGGAGCGCGACGCGGATGAGCGCCATCGCGGTGAACATGTAGCGCTGCGGGAGGCCGATCTGGACGTGGATCCGGCCGATTTCGAGGGTCTTCTTGAAGTACGCCTCGTCGTGCGGGCCGGCGCAGAGTCGATCCATCCAGCGGACCATGGAGCCCTGGAGCCGCTTGATCTGCGCCTCGCCGGTGAAGACGTCGTGCGCGTCGCCGTGCTCGCGGATGCGGTCATAGAAGGCCGTGGCGATGCGCTCGAAATGCGGGGCCGCGAGAGGCCGGAGCGCGCGGAGGAGGCGCGCGTCCTCCTCGCTGAAGCGCACGTACCGCAGGAGCTCCTGCACCAGGCTTTCGTCCGTTTCCGCGCGGGGAGAGGCCTGGCGATCCATGATCACGGGAGCTCGGGCGACGAACCGTCGTCCACGTTGCCCTCGATCCTGCCTTCGAGCAAGGGGAGGTCCGCGCCGAACCAGCCGATCCGGACGCCGCGATGGCGCAAAGCTTGCGCCTCGGATGCAAGGGGTGCATCCCCGGCCCGTGGAGGTTCGTTCTCCTCGGTCTCGCGCGCGTCGGGAGCGCCGGTGCAGACGAGGTATCGATCGCGGATGGAGAGGCCGGTGCACGCCGCGCAGAGGGCGCAGCGATCGACGTGGACTTCCTTGGAGCGGCGGGGGCACTCGACGAGCAATCCTTTGCCGCCGGTGCCGAGGACACGAATCGGGAGACGATGGACCTCGGGGAGCGTGTTCCGAGGCGGGGGCTTGCTGCTCGACATGATGAACGCGGGCGCCATGCAACGGGCGGGCCTTTGCATGTGCGGGCGCGTTTCGTCGTTACAGCCAATCCCGAAAGAGATAGGCGGCCCAGGAGGCTGCCCGCTCCCACGGCGGACGTTTTCCCCAGCTCGTCCGGGTGACCTCGTCGCAATGGGGGAGGTCCGAGAGGAACATGGCCTCCATCGCCAGCGCGAACCGCTCGTCCTCGATGATCGCGTTCGCCTCCAGGTTCTGCCGCAGCGATTGCATGTCGAGGTTGCTCGACCCGACGGTCGACCAATGCCCGTCGACGATCGCCGTCTTCGCGTGGAGCACGCGGCCCATCCATTCGTAGAGGCGCGCGCCGGAGTCGAGGAGGCGCCCGTAGATCGAGCGCGAAGCGTGCAGGACCGCCGGGACGTCCGTCGTGCCGGCGACCATGAGCCGGACGTCGACGCCGCGCTTGGCCGCTTCGTTGAGTGCGTGGAGGAGGCCGAGCGAGGGGAGGAAATAGGCGTTCGTGATCCAGATGCGCCGCTTGGCGTTTTTGATGGCCGCGCGGTAGGCGTCGCGGATGCCCGCGCGGCCGCGGTGCATGTCGCTCGTGATCACGCGGACGCGCGGATCCGGGCGGCGACCCGCGAGGCTGTAGCGCGGCTCGTCGAGCGCCGGGCCCTTGGCTTTCATCCAGGTGCGCAAAAAGAAATATTGCAGTTCGACCGCCGCAGGACCCTCGAGCGCGAGGTGCGTGTCGCGCCAGGGCGGGGCGCTATTCATGTCCTTCGGCGCGTAATCGCCGCAGATGTTGATCCCGCCGGTGAACGCGATGTGCGAGTCGACGATGAGCGATTTGCGGTGGTTACGCTTGACGACGTGGCGCAAGAGCTTCCGATTCTGGAGCGCCATGCGCACGGGGCGAAACTCGACGACCCGCACGCCCGCCTCCTTGAGCGACGCGACGTAGTCCCCCGAGACGGAGGAGCCCCAGGCGTCGTACAGGAGATTGACCTCGACGCCCGCGCGCGCGCGCTCGGCGAGGGCGCACGCGAAGGTCTGTCCGACGTGGTCGTCGCGCAGGATGTACGTCTCCAGGCAAATGGTGGAGCGCGCGTGCGCGATGGCTTCGAGCATCGCGGGGAAGGTCTGCGCGCCGTCGTGGAGGAGGCGCAGCCGGTGGTAGCCCACGACCATGTCGCAGAAGGCCGGCGTGCGAAGGAGCGTCGTGGGCGGCGGCACGGCGTCGATGGACAGGATGGCGTCGACGCTCGGAGAGAGCGGCAGACTGTCGCCTCGGCTCAATCGCGGATCCTTTCGAAGCCCAGCGTAGCGCAGAATCAGCCCGCGGCCCCCTCGCCGAGGGCAGACGTCCGCGGAGGAGAGGACGACGCGACGACCGCGCGATCTCGTCCCGCCTTTTTGGCCGCATAAAGCGCCGCGTCGGCAGCCTCGAAGAGCGCGAGGGGCAGGGGCGCGGCCGCAGCGTCGAGGTCGGCGAGGCCGATCGACACGGTCGGCGCGCCGGGCATGGCGCGCAAGGACGCGCGGATCCGTTCGGCGAGCGCGACGCCCTGCACGGCCGTCGTCTCCGGCAAGAGGACGGCGAACTCGTCGCCGCCGTACCGCGAGGGCAGGTCGATCGCGCGGCAAGATCGACGCAAGGCCTCGGCGACAGCGTGCAGCGCGACGTCGCCGGCCTCGTGGCCGCCGCGGTCGTTGATCTCCTTCAGGTGGTCGACGTCGAGCAGGAGGAGGGCGACGGATCCCTCGTACCGCGCGAGGCGCGTGATCTCCTCGGCGAGCCGCACATCGAGGTGCCGACGGTTCGCGAGGCCGGTCAGCGGGTCCTTCCTGCTGGCCGCGGCGAGCGCGTCCTCGCGTGCGCCGAGGGTGCGACCGAGCAGGACGAACACGAGCAGCGAGGTGACGACGAGGTACCCGAGGGTGATGGGATCGGCTTTGATCTCCGCGACGAAGAAGGCAGGCGTGGGCGGCGCGCCGGCGAGGAGGGCGCGGAGGACGAGCAGGCCGAGGGGCGCGCCGAGGGCGAAGAGGACGCCGAGGACGGGGAAGACCCGCCGGCGGGGCCAGCTTTCGGGGACGCGCAGCCATCGCATCGTGGACCCTGGTTGCCTGGAAGATCCGTGCCGGCGTGGCGTGACGAGGGTGCTGGGCGCATGGCACGGGTCGTGTTACGCCCGTGCCGCGTAGAACAAGGAGAGCGACGGATATGCACCGGATTCTGGTTGGCCTCGATGCTTCCCCGCGGGCGAAGGACGTGCTCGAAGCGGCGATCGACCTGGCGCGGCGAACGAGCAGCCGGCTCATCCTGATGCGGGCGATCGGGATCCCGGTCGAGCTGCCGCCGGAGGCCTACGCCTTGCCGCCGTCGTCGCTCGAAGGGCTGCTCGAACAAGAGGCGCTGCGCTACGTCGAGAAGGAGCTCGAGCGCGTGCCCGAGGAGCTGCGCGGGCCGGTGCGCGTCGCCGTGGGCACGCCGTGGCAGGCGATCTGCCAGGCGGCCAAGGACGAGAACGTGGACCTCATCATGATCGGGTCGCACGGCTATCAGGGGCTCGATCGGCTGATCGGGACGACCGCGGCGAAGGTCGTGAACCACGCGGACCGATCGGTGCTCGTGGTCCGGCAGGCCGAGAAGCTCACGTCGTGATGCAAGGCGTGCGGAGCCGCGCAAAGGCTGCGCCGCACAGGCTCGTTACGGCGCGAACGTCTTCGACTGGATCGAGGCGATGCCCGTGTCGACGTAGCGGGCCTGCGCCTCTGCGCCGGTGAGGTAGGTGTCGTAGCCCTTGTTGCCGCGGAGGTAGCGCTCGTAGAAGGCGGTGACGTAGGCGCGGGAGAGGGCGTTCACCGTGGCGTTGTCGAGCGTGGGCATCTTGCACGCGCTGCAGGCGACGCCGCAGGTCTGCGTGTTGTCGACGAAGCCGACGTGGTTCGCGCCGTTGATCGTGACGGCGATGCTCGGCGAGGTGGTCTCCGCGTAGAACGTGATGAAGTTCTCCGCGGCGGGCGCACACGCGGGCTGGAAGCCGCCGCTCATGCCGTCGAGCGTTTCGCCGAGGAACCCCGTGGGTTTGTCGATCGGAAGCTGCTCGCTCACGTTGATGCACGCGGGGGCCGTGCACGTCGGGTTCGGGTCGATCGGATTGCCGGGAGCGCCGTCGACCGGATCGAGGACGATCGAAGCCTGGAAGCGATCATCGAGCTTCGCGGCGTAGATGGCGAGCTTGCCGCCGAGCGAGTGCCCCGTGGCGCCTGCGAGCTTCGTATCGGCCTTGAGCTCGGGCTTCGACTCGACCCAATCGAGGGCGCTGATGATGTTCTGCGTGGCCTTCGTGTTGTCGTTGCCCAAGAACGACGTCGGATAGTCGGGCGTGACCGCGACATACCCGAAGCTCGCGAGGCGCCGGAGGTAGCTGTAGTACTGGCTCGCCGCGATCTGGAAGCCGTGCGCCACGACGACGACCGGATACGGCCCGCCGAAGGGGCCTGCCGTGGGATACGCCGCGTGCATCGGCACCGTGTCGCCGGTCGACGACTTCCACTGTTTGTCGTCCACTTCGGCGATCGTGAACGGCCCGTCCTTGTTCGGATCGAACACCTCCATCGGCATGCCGCCGCCCGCGCCCGCGCCGCCTTGCCCCGATCCACCCGCGCCGCCCTGGCCCATGCCGCCGTCTCCCCCGTCGCCGCCGGCTCCCCCGTCGCCGCCGCCGCCGCCCGGGCCCGACGTGCCCGAGCCGCTCCCCGCCGGCCCCGTGATGATCCCTCCCGTGAGACCGGTGTCACCCCCGCCCGTGCAAGCCGACGTGAACACGAGGCCTGCAAACCCCAAGACAATGCCGAGTTTCTGCATACGACGTGCGTAAGCCGACGCGGACGGAGCGTCAACGCGGTCACCCGAGGATGCAGGGCGCGATCAGGCCGTGAATTCGGTCGTCATCTGGATCCCCCAGTTCGTCGGGGGGCGGACCGCATAACTCAGCGCGAGGACCTCGATCAGCACGATGCGATAAATCTCGTGAACGTCGTCGACGTCCACCTCGCTCGCATTCGCTTCGAGCGCCGCGTCGACGTGCTCGTGGACGAACGAGAGCACATCGGGCTGCTCCATCGCGATGACGTCGTCGGAGTCGACCGCCTCGGCCGGATCAGCCATGCGGAGCTGTTCGTCGAGCTTGAGCGACTCTTCCACGCCGGCGAGCGCGAGGGGCGTGACCTCCGCGAGCTCTTCGCCAAACACGTTGTCGAAGGCGAGCCAGACGGCGAGCGTCAGAAAGTATCCGAGCGCGAGCGCGGTTTCATCGAGAGGTCCGCCGAGGACCTGCGCGATCCGATCCGCCATCGCAGGCTGCGTCTGCTCGAAGCGGGCGAACGCTTCGTCGAGCTTCTGCCGCGCCTCTTCGTCATCCTCCGCGAGCTGCTCCTCGACCTCCGAGAGGGCCCGCAAAGGGACCTGCGCGAAGGACGGTACCGGACGGATGGCAGCGCGGCGGACCCACACGGCGGAAACCTAGCACACGGCGACCTGGCGTTCTCGCGACATCGTCCACGGTCGCCAGGCGGACGTTACGGCGACAGCAAGCGGACACTGCCGCTCGGGATCCATCCCTCCGTCGCGCCCCACCGCACGTGAACGAGCCCGCCGCGCGCGTCGCCGACCTCGACGGCATGCGCCTCGGGGATCGGCTCGCCGCCGAGTGCTGTGCCGTGATCGTCGACGAGGTGGACCTCGGGCACGACGACGACACCCGCGCGCGTCGTGAGCCGAAGCCTGCGCGCGGCGATCGTGAGCGGCAAGAACACGAGGAGGAGCACGAGCGCCGTCGGCGCCATGATGCGGCCCGCGACGGAGAACGCAGAGGCGCGGCTCCGTCGGAGGAAGAGGCCGATCGAGAGGAGGATCGAGGCCGCGAGCGCGAGCAAGCTCCACGCGCGCTCGGACGCGAGGCCGATGACGGCACGATCGAGCGTGGGCCGCACCGTCGTCGCGTCCTTGCCGTGCCGCGCGCGCCTGCGCACGACCTCCGCGCGCACGAGATCGAGGGCGTGATCGGCCTCGATGTCGGAAGGACGAAGGCGGAGCGTCTCCTCGAAGGCCGCCGCGGCGCGACCGAGATCCCCAGGTCGATCCGCGCCAGCGCGCACGCGCGCGACGTAGGCGAGGCCGCGGCCGAAGCTCGCGTCGGGGTGCACGAAGCCCATGTCGGCGAGGGCCTCGAAGCGCTCGATCGCCGTGCCGTACGCGCCGCGACCGAGGGCCTCGGTGCCCTCGCGATGGAGCTCTTCGGGTGTCGCCGCGCGTGCGACGCTCGCGGACGCGAACCCGAGCACGAAGGCGATCGCCGCGGCCTGCCCGCGCCTCATCCCCGCGACCTCCCGGAGACGGCGAGGAGATCACGCACGACCGCGCGCCCGCGCTTCGAAAGCTCTTCCAGGCTCGACGCGCTCGCCCCGGGATCGAAGCGAAGCGCCGAGGCCTCGTCGAGCAGGCTCCGCGTGCGCGCCGCGAGGTCTTCGGAGACGCCTGCGTCTTCGAGCTCGGTCGTGAGATCGTCGAGCAGGATGCCGCGTGATTCGAGCGCGGTCGCGGCCTTGATCGCATGGTGGATCGCGCGCTCGATGGCCGCCGAGAGGGCCTTCGTGTCGCCTTGCTCGCGGGCTTGATCGGCCTCGTCGAGCGCGACGTTCGCGAGGCGCTCGGGCGAGGACGCGCCCGCGGCTCTGCGGGATCGGAGGCGCCGCGCGCCCGCGGCCGCAGCGGCGAGCATGCCGTATGCGAGAGGCGGCGCGGCGATCACGACGTAGAGGCTCGCGCCGTCGAAGAGAGGCGCGGAGGGCGCGACGAAGGCGCCGAGCGTGGCGCGCGGGGCAGGGAGGGTCGCGAAAGGATCGGCATCGCCTTTCGGGGCCGCGGGATCGGCGCCGGGCGCGGCGCTCGGGGAAGCGCTCGCGGACGATCGAGGATCGGGCGTGGCGGAGGGCGCGACGTCGACCTTGCCGAGCTCGACGCTCGCGACCTCGTACTGCTTTGACGACGGATCCCAGTACGGGAGATTGATCTTCCCGAGATCGACTTGGCCCGCCTCCTGGATGCGGACGACGTAGCCGAACGAGCGATACCCCGCGATGATCGCGCCTTGCGGGCCGATCGACTCGCGCTTCTCGGGATCGAGCCATTCGACGCCCGTGCGCGCTGGCACCGCGAGCGTCTGCGGGAAGTTGCCGTTGCCCTTCACCTGCACGCTGACCGCGATCGATCCGCCTTGCGTGAGGCGGCGCGGCTCGACGGTGGCCGAGAGCGAGAACCGACCGACGTCGCCGAGGACGTAGCCCGGCGGGCGGCCCGCGCGCGGCGGCTCGGTCACGCGCACGACGAGATCCTCGCTCGACCGATCGACCAGGCGGCCGACGCGTTGCCCCGAGAACTTGATGGTCATGGGGCCGACGTGCAGATCGCCCGTGCGGACCGGGAAGAGCGCGACGCGATCGATGAGGCGCGCCATGTACGTCTTGCCGCCCGCGCGCGTGCGGAAAGGTGGCTCGAAGCCGGGTGTCGATATCATCGACATGCGGATGAAGTCGGTCATCGACGCGTCGTGCGCGGGCGCCATCTCCACGTTCACGCGCTGGTAGACGTAAAACGACACAGTCACCTGCTCGCCGACGACGGCCTCTTTCTTGTCGGCGCGCGCATGCACGAACACGTACGGATCGGGCGCGGTCTTGAGCTCGAGCTTCTCGTCGAGCGCGGGCTGCGGCTCGTCGTCGTCGTCGTCATCCGCGAAAGGATCGTGGCCGCCGCCGAACCCGAACTGCCCGAAGATCCCAGGGCCGCCCGGCAAGAGGAACGGGCTCTGCGGTCTGCGCGAGCGGCCCGTCGAGGGGACGACCTCGACCTCGACCGTCTGTCCGGAGAAACGTTTGCCCGACCAGAGCACGCTCGGCGCGGGGATTTTTACGCGGCCCGGCGCGTTCGAGACGAGCTGCCAGCTCGCGTCGATGCCGAGGCGCGTGTTGCCGTTGATCGAGACCATCGAGGTGCCGACGGCCGGGCCGCCCTGGATCGTGGCGCCCGCGGGCGGCGCGAGGCGCGGATCACTCGGCATGGGCTCGCCAGGCGGGACGAGCGCGGAGAGCTGGATCGAGAAGGGCTCGCCGACCTCGACCTTGCGCGCGCTGACGCGGGTCGTGACCTGCGGCTCGGCATGCGCGATCGTTGCGACAGAAACGATCGCGGCCTGCGCGGCCAGAACCCACGCGAGCGCCCCGGCCCTCACTTGTCCTCCATCACGCGCCCGCGCCGCGTGCCGGCCTTCATCTTGGCCTCCTGCTCCTGGTAGGTCGGCGCCTCCTCGAAGCGATCGAGGATGCGATCTTCCTGGCCTGGCTGGGGCTCCGGCGACGCCGGTTGCGGCGGCGGAGGCGGCGACTGTCCGCCGTCCTGGCCTGCATCCTGGCCCGCGTCCTCCCCGCCGTCGCCGCCGCCGTCGTCGCCCGCGTCGTTGCCGCCGTCGTCGCCCGCGTCGTTGCCGCCGTCGCCCGCGTCGTTGCCGCCGTCGTCGCCGCCGTCGGACCCGTCCGAGCCATCGGATCCGTCGTCGCCGTCGGAGCCATCACTCGCGTCGTCGCCGCCGTCCTGGCCCGCGTCCTGGTTCGCGTCCTGATCGGCGTCCTGGCCCGCGTCCTTCTGATCCTCGATGCGGCGGAGCGCGATGGCGCGGTTCCACGCGGCGTCGCGCCCGATCCCGTCGGCGGCCGCGTCCTCGGGCAAACCCGGGATCAACGCGAGCGCGTCGTTGTAGTGGCGTACGGCTTCCTCGTACTTCTTCCGCAAGAATTCGAGGTTGCCCGCGAGGTAATGCGCGCGGGCACGCAGATCGATCGGGACCTTCGGATCCTCGGCGATCGCCCGCACGACGATGAGCGCACAGTCGACCTCGAGCGAGCGCATCGCGGCGAGCTGCTCCTCCTCGGGGCCGCCGTCGCTCTGCTCCTCCTCGCCGAAGCGCCGGCCGTACTTTTCCGCGACCGAGAAGAGCACGAGGCCGAGATCAAACGAGCCGTTGTACTTCTGGCGAACGGCGTCCGGCAGCCCGATGCCCGCGTCCGTGCACGGCCCCGTTCCGAGGTAACTTTCGAGCGCCTGCTCGGCCGATTCGAAGCGGCCCGCGTCGAGATCGGCGAGGGCCTGATCAACCGCAGGTGCGTTGCGTTCGAACGGCGAGCGAGGATCCCATCCGCTGCATCCGGACGCGAGCCAGGTCGCGCCGCCGACGACACAGGCGAGCGCGAAGAGAGCGATCGCTGCGGTCTTGGCGCGGTCGCGGAGCGCATTCGAGGCACGCGTGGCGCGGGCGACGCGCTCTTTGCGATCAGGCCGGGACACGACGCGCCTCCTTTCGTTTGCGCTCGCCGGTGCGCGGGATCGGCTTCGGCGCGGCCCTTCGACGGAGGATCCGGAGCGGCGCGTCCGTGATCAGCGCCTCGGCCACGAGCAAGAGGATCGCGAGCCCGAGCGGGTAGTAGTAGACGTCGGCGTAGACCGTCTCGATCTTCTCGGCGAGCTCGCTCTTCATCTGCTTGCGCAGATCCGCGGCGATCCGATCGATCCCGGTCGTGCCCTTGTCCGCCACGATGATCTCGCCGCCGGGCGTCGACGTGGCGATCGCCGCGAGCTGCTTCTCGCCGTTCACGGTGAGCGCCGTCGTGAGGGGTTTTCCGTTTCGGTCCGTCCGGAAGCCGACGACACGGCCGTCCTCGCCGACCTCGGGGATCCGCTCGGGTGTGCGGCCGCCGATCTGCACGACGTGCACCGTCGTGCCCTCGGCGCCGAGCTGGCGCGCGACGCCCGCCGGATCGCCCTCCAGATCCTCGCCGTCCGTCACGAGCAGGATGATCCGTTTGTGCTCCGACGATTTCGGATCTCGCTTCAAGAGGTCCCGCGCGAGGGTGAGGGCGCGGGCGATCGCGGTGCCGCCGATGGGCATGTCGTTCGGGTCGAGCTGGCGGAGGAACTGCGCGACCGCGGCGCCGTCGGCGGTGAGGGGAAAACCCATCGGCTCGCCGGCGAAGGCGACGGCGGCGAACCGCGCGCCTTCGAGCTCCTTCACGAGCCGCGCGACCTCGACCTTCGCGCGGAAGATGCGCGAGGGCTCGACGTCCCGCGCGTACATGCTCTTCGAGTAGTCGAGCACGAGGACCACGTCGACGTTCGTCGCCGGCACGAGGCGCGTCCCCTTGCCGTACTGCGGGCGCGCCGCCGCGAAGAACGCGAGCGCCGTGGCCATCACGAGGAGGACAGCTTTCCACGCGCGGCGCACGGAAGGATCACTCGTACGCAGCGCCTCGACGCGTTCGAGGTCGCCGAAGGCCTGCGCCGCGCGCCGCCGGTAGATCGCGCCGAGCGCGAGCAGGACCGCGACGAGGGCCGCGAGGGCCGTGCAGAAGAGGAAGACGGGCGCGCCGAAGATCACGGGAACCTCCGGAGCAGCCACGCCCGAAGCAGCGCGTCGAGGCCCACGAGCACGACGCCGGGGACGAGCAGGAACGGAAAGAGATCCTCGAACGAACCACGGCTCGCCTCGAAGCGGGTCTTCTCCAGCTTGTCGAGCACCGCGTGCATGCTCTGGGCGAGCGCCTGCGCGTCGGTCGCGATGTACGCCTCACCGTTCGTGGTCTTGGCGATCCACTTGAGCAGCTCGGGGTTCACGGGGTAGCGGCGGCGCACGTACCGCGGCTGGCCCAGAGGATCGAAGCCGTCCTCGACGTCGACCTCGTCGTCGTTGCCGATCTGGATCGTGCTGATCTGCGCGCCCACGCTGGTCGCGAGGTGCGTCGCGTACTGCGGCGAGACCAGGCCTTCCTTGTTGTCGCCGTCCGTGAGCAGCACGATCACCTTCGAGTGCGCGTCGCTCCGGCGGAGGCGCGCAACGGCCGTGGCGAGCCCGTCGCCGATCGCCGTGCTCGATCCGTCGATCACGTCGAGCGTCATCTTGCCGACGAGCTCGCTCAGGAGGTGGTAGTCGAGCGTGGGCGGCGAGAGGACATACGCGCTCTTGCCGAAGACGACGACGCCGATGCGGTCGGTCTTCCGGCGCGAGATGAAGTCCTGGAGGACGATCTTCGCCGTATCGAGCCGCGTGAGGCGCTTGCCGCGCGGCAGCGTGATCCGGCCTGGCAGGTCGCCCGGCTTGGCGTCGAGGATCGCGCGCATCGAGCCCGAGAGGTCGAGCGCGACCACGATGTCGATGCCTTTGTCGTCGCTGCGCTCGTCGCGCAGGATCGAGATCGGGCGCGCGATCGCGGTGACGAGCAGCGCGATCGAGACCGCGCGCAGCACGCCCGGCAGATCCCGGAGTTTTGCGCGCACGCCGCGCGGGCCCGTGACGAACGGCAGGACCGTGCCGACGCGCAGCCGCGGCGTGCGCTGGTCCTGCCCCGCCGTGCCCCACCAGAGCAGGAAGGGAACGATCGCCAGGCCGAGGAGCAACCACGGTAGCTCGAAGCTCGCGCTCTCCCAGACGTCACGTCGCGAGAGGAAGGGCCACGCGAGCGCGAGCGCGAGCACCACGAGGGTTTGCAGGAGGACGAGGGCGAACCGCTTCATGTCGACCCTCCCGCGGCTTCTTTGCGGCTCGTGGCCTCCCCGGATCCCGCCTGAGGCGGGGTCGTGTTGCGCACGATCGTGATGCCGCGCTCGAGCGCCGCGAGGCAGTCATTTTCGCTCGGCACGACACGCGCGAATTTCACGAGGTCGGCCTCTTCGAGGAAGCGCGTGATCGTGTCGAGCCCGCGCACCGGCGGTCGCACGCGCGCGAGCATCCGCTGCATCTCGTCGGTCGTGCTTTCGAGACCGTCGAAGCCGTACCGCGCGCCGAGGTACTTGCGCACGCAGTCGCTCACGCGGTCGAAGTATTCGTCGTTGCGTCCCTCGGCGATCAGCGTCGAAGCGCGGATCGCTTCGAGCTCCTCGATCGCCGCGATCCACGGCAGCTTCGGCGCCACGTACGGCACGGGCTTCGGGCGGCGCGACCAGCGCACGAAGAGCCACGCGCCGATCGCCGTGAGGATCGCCCCCACGAGCGCGCCCACCGCGAGCTGCTTGGCGAGCACCCACTCTTCGCGTTGCGATCTTCCCTCGGGGTTCGGTCGGACCTTCGGATCGAGCTCGTTCGCGATCGGATCCTCGATCAAGATCGGGTGCGGCGCCGTGCAGATGGTGACGAGATCCCCGCTCGCGCGCGCCAGCGTGATCGGCACGGGCGGCAGCATCATCACGTTGCGCCCCGGGTTCTTCGGCAGGGCCACGAACGGGATCGAAAGCTTCGTCGTGGAGGACGTCTCGCTCGCCTCCGTGACCGCGATCGGGCCTGCGCCGCCATCCGGGTCGGGCAGGACGAACCCTGCCTCTTCGAGCGCCTTGTACTGATCGCTGCTGCGCTCGACCCGAACACCGCCGGGCATCACGGTCTCGCCCTTGCCGTGCACGACCGTGATTTCCAGCGGCGCGGCCCAGCCGCTCGTCCCGCGCTCGGGGAAGGTCTCCGTGATCTTCGGCCGGCTCGCGCCCTCGGGGACACGCTCCACGCACGATGCCCACACCCGCGCGCCCGCGTCCGCGTCCGTCTCCTCGGCCAGCGCCGCGCGCGAAGCCGCGAAGGCCATCACCGCCGCCGCGAAGGCGAATGCCGAGAGACGCCTCGTCCTCGTCATCGCCGGGCCCTCCTCGCGCGCTTCGCGAAGAGCTGGCGCAGCGGCTCCACGTAGCTCTGGTCCGTGCGGATCGTGACCGTGTCGACTGCGAGCTTCTTGAAGAGCTTGTCCCGGTCGCGCCGCATCTTCCGCATCTCGGCCGCGTATCGCTCCCGCACCTTGCGATCCGAGGTGTCGACGAGCACCTGCTCGCCCGTCTCCAGATCCTCGAACGTCGCCAAGCCCACGTCCGGCAGCTCCGCGTCGCGCGGATCCTCGATCACGACCGGGATCACGTCGTGCTTGCTCGCCGCGAGCGCGAGGGCCCGCTCGTAGCCGTGGTCGAAGAAGTCGCTCACGACGAACGCGACGCTCCTGCGCTTCTGCACCTTCGAGAGCGTCTCCAGCGCGACCCGCAGGTTCGTCCCCGCGCTTTCCGGCTCGTGCCCCAGGATCTCGCGGACGACGCGCATCACGTGTTTGTCGCCCTTCTTCGGCGGGACGATCTTCTCCACGCGGTCCGTGGCCAGCACGAGGCCCACGCGGTCGTTGTTGCGGATCGCGCTGAACGCGCAGAGCGCGCAGATCTCCGCCGCGACCGCGGCCTTCGAGGCTCGCCGCGTCCCGAAGAGCTCGCTCTCCGACGCGTCGACCACGAGCATCACGGTCATCTCGCGCTCTTCGACGAAGACCTTCACGAAGGCCTCGTTCATGCGCGCCGACACGTTCCAGTCGATCCAGCGCACGTCGTCGCCGGGGTTGTACGCGCGCACTTCGCGGAACGAGAGCCCCTGGCCGCGGAACACCGACGAGTACGACCCCGAGAGCTGCTCGTTCGCGAGGTGGCTCGTCTTGATCTCGATCACGCGCAGCCGCTTCAGGAGATCCGCGGCACCGGCCTTCGCGCCGTCCTTCTTGCTCGCCGCTTCGGTCGGCGGGGGCTCGTCGCCGAGCCCGAAGAACGCACGGAGGCGCTCCCCGAAGCTCGGGCCCTTCGTCGCCCCTTTCTTCGTACGGCCGCGGGCCTTCACGGCACCTCGACCACCTCGAACACGCGCCGCACGACCTGCTCGGTCGTCACCTCTTCGGCCTCGGCCTCGTACGTGAGCACCATGCGGTGCCGCAAGACGTCCGGGCCCACGGCCTTCACGTCCTCGGGCGTCACGTACCCGCGGTGCCGTAAGAACGCGTGCGCCCGCGCCGCCAGCGCCAGCGCGATCGAGGCGCGCGGGCTCGCGCCGTACTCGATCATGCTCGCGAGCTCCTTCATGCCCTTCTGGCTCGGCTCGCGCGTCGCGAAGACCACGTCGACGATGTAGTCCTTCACGCGGTCATCCATGTAGACGTCGCGCACGACCTTGCGCGCGGTGACCAGCGTCTCGGGCTCGATGATCTTGTTCGCGCTCGCCTCGATGAGCCCCGTCGTGCGGTCGATGATCTGCCGCTCCTCCGCGCGCGTCGGGTACCCGACCTTCACCATGAGCATGAAGCGATCGACCTGCGCTTCGGGCAAACGGTACGTGCCCTCCTGCTCGATCGGGTTCTGCGTCGCCATGACCACGAAGGGATCGGGGAGCTTGTAGGTCGAGTCGCCGATCGTGACCTGCTTCTCCTGCATCGCTTCGAGCAGCGCGCTTTGCACCTTCGCCGGCGCGCGGTTGATCTCGTCGGCGAGCACGAGGTTCGCGAAGATCGGACCGAGCTTCGAGGAGAACTCGCCCTTCTGGTGGTTGTAGATGACCGTGCCGATCACGTCGGCCGGCAGGAGATCGGGCGTGAACTGGATGCGCGAGAACTTCGCGTGGATCGCATCGCAAAGCGTGCGGACCGTGAGCGTCTTCGCGAGCCCCGGCACGCCTTCGAGCAGGACGTGCCCGCCCGTGAGCAGGCCGATCAGGATCCGCTCGAGCATGTAGGTTTGCCCGACGATCACCTTGCCGACCTCGGCGATCAGGTTGTCGACGAAGGCACTTTCTTTCGCGACGAGTTCGTTCAGGGCGCGGACGTCGTGCATGGCATGAACCGGGGAAGCGTGTCTGGGCGGGCGTTACCGCAAGGCCGTCGTGGCGCGATCCCGCGCCTCGCGCGCGTGATCGTCGTGCGGCGTGCACATAGCAAGGCTCGCGGCGCGTGGACAGGCGCGGCGGCGCCTTTATTCCTGAAAGCGGCGCGCGGCGCTCGCTACATCGCCGAGATCACGTTGAGCACCGCGTTTCCGCGAATCTTGCCGTAGAGCTGCCAGATCTCGATCTTGTAGGCGCCCGGGGCCGAGGCGGTGAACTCGATCGGCGGCGCGCTCTGCGGCTTCCCCGTGGGGAGATCGCGCAGGACCCGCTCGATGATCACCTTGCCCGAGGGCGACTTGATCCGGACGTTGAACGGTGGATCCGCGTCATCGTCCGAGCGGAAGACGAGCTTGACCAGGTCCCCCACGCGCGCGGGGTCGGTCTTGCAGATCGTCTCGATTTCTCCGACGTTGTCGGTGATGGTCCGGGACACGTCGTTGCTCGTTCAGGCCTTCACGCTCTGATACGTCGCCCCCTCCCCGGCGGGAGCGGGCGACCGACGGACGACATTGTACGCACGGACAACGCCGGTTCGCGAATTTGGGGCGAACCGGAGTCCATGGTCAGCCAGCCTGGGGCCGCCAGCGCAGCCGCGGCTGCCGCGCCGCGCGTGCTTCGTCGAGCCTTCCGACAACGGTGTTGTGCGGCGCACCTTTCACGAGGGCCGGGTCTTCCTGGGCCTCGCGGGCGATGGCCTTCATCGCGTCGATGAACTCGTCGAGGGTCTCCTTCGTCTCGGTCTCGGTCGGCTCGATCATGAGCGCGCCCGGGACGACGAGCGGGAAGTAGATCGTCGGCGCGTGGAAGCCGTAGTCGAGCAGGCGCTTGGCCACGTCGAGCGTCTTGACGCCCGTCGCCTTCTCCAGGTCGACGTCGCTCAGCACGACCTCGTGCATGCACGCCTCCGGCACCGGCGCCGCGTACGTGTCCTTCAGCATCGCCCACAGGTAGCGAGCGTTCAGGACCGCGAGCGCGCTCGCCATCTTGAGGCCCTCGCCGCCCATCTCGCGCAGGTACGTGTAGGCGCGGATGAACATGCCGAAGTTGCCGTAGAACGCGCGCAGGCGGCCGATCGACTGCGGGCGATCGCGATCGAAGGCGAACGTGCCGTCGTCCTTGCGCACGAGCACGGGGCCGGGCTGGAAGGGCTCGAGGTGCTTCTTGAAGCAGACCGGGCCCGAGCCGGGGCCGCCGCCGCCGTGGGGCGTGGTGAAGGTCTTGTGCAGGTTGATGTGGATCACGTCCACGCCGATGTCGCCGGGGCGCGCGTGGCCCATGATCGCGTTCGTGTTCGCGCCGTCGCCGTACACGAGGCCGCCCTTGCCGTGCACGATCTCGATGATCTCGGGCAGGTGCTTCTCGTAGACGCCGAGCGTGTTCGGGTTCGTGATCATGAGGCCGCAGACGTCGTCGCCGCCTTCACGTTCGATCGCGGCGAGGACCTCCTGGGGCGTGACGACGCCGCCGGGGTTCTTCTCGATCTTCACCGCGACGAGGCCGTTCAGCGCGCAGGAGGCCGGGTTCGTGCCGTGCGCGCTCTCCGGGATGAAGACCTTCTTCGGGCTGCGACCCTTCGACGCGTGGTAGGCGCGCATCATCATGAGCCCCGTGAGCTCGCCCTGCGCGCCCGCCGAAGGCTGCAGCGAGCAGGCGTCCATGCCGCTCACCGCGGAGAGCATCTGCTGCACGTGCCACATGACCTCGAGCGAGCCCTGCGCGAGCTCGTCCGGCGTTTCGGGGTGCATCTTCAAGAAGGCCGGGATGCGCGCGGCCCACTCGTTGATCTTGGGGTTGTACTTCATCGTGCACGACCCGAGCGGATACAGCTGCGAGTCGATGCAGAAGTTCCACTGCGAGAGGCGCACGAAGTGTCGGAACGCCTCGGGCTCGCTCACCTCGGGCAGACCCGCGGCCTCCTTGCGCGCGAGCGCGCCGAAGTGCGCGGCCGGATCGACGTCCGGCACGTCGAGCGGGGAGAGCGAGGCGCCCGAGCGCCCCTTCGTACCCCGCTCGAAAATGGGGGGCTCGCGGAACTTGATTCCTTGCGGTTGAGGTCGTGCCATTTCGCAATCTCGCTCGGGCGAGGAAACGTCCCCGAGCCTCCTGTCAGGGGTTCGCCGGCTCCTCGGGCGCGCCCTGTTCCTTGTTCTCCGAATCCCAGTCGCCGCCGCCGAGGTCGGAGGCTCCCGTGCCGCCGATCGACGCGAGGTCCGGGTTCACGTTGCGCTGCTTGACCGCATCCCAGGGCTCGCCGACCTCGTCCTTGTCGAAGCCGATCTCGCCGGCGAACGTGTCGTCGACGTTGTCACCCGCGGGGCGCTTGTACTTGAAGTAGCCGCGGCCGTTTTTCGCCGCGTTGGGGCCGACGAGGCCCGTGGTGTACTCGGTCCACTCGAACTTGATGACGTCGCCCGTGGCTTCGCCCTTCAGCTTGCCCCACTTGTCCTTGTGCGGGCGGATCCACTTGCCCTCGACGGCGTTGCCGTCCTGGACGAGGTGCAGGTAGCCGTAGAGCTCGCTGAAGTAGACGCCGGTCCAGCTCGCGCCGGACGGCATGTCAGCAGGCTGCAGATCCGGGGCTTTTGCGCCTCCCGAGCCACCTGCGCAGCCCACCGTGGAAAGAGGAGCGCTCACGAGCGCCATCGCCGTCACGACCAACCAGAGCGAACGCTTCCATTTCATGGGGCCGGGAGCCTAGCACAGGCAGGTGCGCCCTCGCGCGAGCCTCGAAACGAGAGTCGAGCAAGGAGCGGGCCCACAGACGCCCGATGATCGAGGGCGAGGACCGGGGCACCGCCGAGCCGAGGCGGGAGCTTGGTAGCGCACCGAGCCGTGGTGAGCCAGGCATCGAGGCCAAGGTCCCGGGCACGATCGAGGGTCGCCGTGTCGAAGCGGGCGTGGTCGGCCAGGCAGAGGACGGCGCGCGGGTGGATGCCCAGACGGTCGAGCGCGGTGAGCAAGCGATCGGGGCGCGCGATGGCCACGAGGAGGCCAACGCGTCGTGAAGCGAGGGAAGCGAGGTCGTGACGGTGGCCGGTCGCGTCGAGGGCGCCGTCGATCGAGGAGGCGAGCGGCACGGCGGACGCGGGCAGGGCAGGCGAGCACGTGCCGCCGAGCGCGACGACGTGATCGGCCGCTTCGAGCAGTGCAGCGGCAGGGGCGCGGAGATCCCCGAGCGGCGGGCAAACGCCGGCGCCGAACGGAGATGCGCCGTCGAGCACGAGCACGGCGTCGTCGAGGCGACGCGGGGAGGTCTGGAGGAGGCCGTCCACGACGAGCAAGGTTTTTCCGGACCGTACCGCGAGCGCGAGGGCCTCGGCGCGTCGCTTCGCCACGAAGACGGGCGTGTTCGTGGCGGCGAGCGCGCGTGCTGCGCAGAGAGCGTCGTCGCCGACGAGGTCGACGGCGTCCGTCGGGAGGACGTGGCGCGGCGCAGCTACGCGCGCACGGTAGCCGTGTCCGATCAGCGCGACGTCGTGACCTTCGAGCGCGAGCGCGCGCGTGAGTTCGATCGCGACGGGCGTCTTGCCCGCACCACCGAGGACAGCGCCGCCGACGCCGATGATCCGCGCGCCTTCGGGGAGCGCCACGGGGCGGGCGACGCGCGCGGCGGCGATCGCGGCCCATGCGCTCGCGAGCGCGCGACCGGGCAGGGAAGGCTCGATCCCACGCTCGAGGCGTCGCGCGATGCGGGCGCGGAGGGCGTCCATGGTGCTCGCCCCGAACGTAGCGCGCGGCGCGCAAGGCGGCGACGCGGCTCGTTCGCTGTCGACGGCGCGCGCGGGATCGCGTAGGGCAAGAGGCGTGGAGGTTCGTCGATGAAACGTTCGTCCTTCTGGATCGCGGTCTTCGGGCTCTCGGCTTTTGCGTTCGTCACGCCTGCGCGAGCGGACGTCGTCGGGCCGCCGCCGGACGATTGCCCTGAGGGCACCGAAGGCGCGACCTGCCACGGCGGGCCTTATTGCAGCCCCGTCGAGTGCACCTCCGATGCGGAGTGTGGCAACGGCGAGACGTGCAAGGACAAACCGCTTTGTGTCTCCACGATCTCCTGCGCCGGCCTCTTGCCGCCCGACGCGAACCCCATGGACTACGAGCGCGCGAAGATCGAGAGCCCGTGTCCGAACGGCAACGAGTGCACCCAGGGCGCGACCTGCAAGACGCAGAAGGTGTGTGTCCCCGCGGCGTCCTCGTCGGGCTCGGCGTCGTCGTCCGACAGCGAGGGCGCGTGCGGGTGTCGGCTCGCGCCGAGCGCGCCGCGCGAAGCCTCGTTCGGGGCGCTCGCGCTCGGGGCGCTCGGGGCTGCGACCTTCGCGCGCCGCCGTCAACGCGCGGAGGCGGCGCCGCGAGCTTCGCGGCAGCGGCGCGCGTAACCCGAGGCGAGCGCGTCGATGCCCGGCGCGCCGTCGGGGTGTGCGCGCAGATAGTCGAGCACGAGCCCCTCGCGCGCCTTCTCCGGCGCCGCCCAGTAGCCCCCTTCGAACTCGTAGCGCACGCGCGCCGAAGAGCCGACGCCGAGCGCGCGGCGCAGGCCGAGCTCCAGCGACAGCGCTGCGGCCTCCGCGGCGAGCGCGCGCTCCGTGATCACCTCACAGCTCTCGTCCTCACCGCCGCGCGGCTCCACCCGCAGCCCCTCGGCCACGTGCGTGAGCAAGTGCCCGACCCGCGCGGCGGCCTCTTCCGTTCCGAGCGCCTCGTCGATCAGCACGGCGCCCGACGTTGTCACCGACGACACGCCGATGCGGCCGAAGCAAAACGAGATTCCGCCCTTCGCGAGCGCTTGGTCCCTCGCGCGCGCCCCCGCGGGGACGTCCCCGAGCTTCGCGAGGATCCCCTCGGCCCGCGCGTCGTCCGCGCGAAACCCTGCGGGGCACGTGCTCGCGCGTGGCGTCTCCGAGCGGCATCCGAGCGCGAAGCATGGAGCAAGAACGAAGAGAACGAAGAGCACGAGTGCAACGCGAAGGCTGTGTGCGCGCGGCGTGACGACGTCGCGCTTTCTCGGGCGAACCACCGGACAAGGTGGGCCTTCTGGAGATCCTGTAAAGAGAATCACCTTGGATCGCTGTCGTCTCCGGTTGCGGTCAGCCGCGCTATCAGCCTACCGTAGGCAAGCGGTCGCGCGATGAACGGAAACCTGAAGAAGCTCGTTCACCACACCGAAGAGGCAGTAAGCTTCGGACTTTCGACCGTTTGCAAGAGGCTCGGCGCCGGCGTGCTCATGCGCGTCAAGGCGCAGGACGTCTTTCGAACGGAGGGCAACGGGCTTTCGGAGGAGCTCCTCCAGTTCGTCTCCCGCGCCACGTTTGACTTCGTCGCGGTGGATGCCGAGCGCATGCCGCTCTTCGTCGTCCAGTACGACGGCACCTCGCACCCGACGGACGTCGCGAGCGTCAAGCAGCAGCAGGAGAACGAGATCTGCCGCAAGCTACTCCTGCCGCTCGTGCGTGTGCACGCCTTCCACCTCTCGAAGAAGCACCACAGCGTCGAGATCATGACGTTGATGCTCGAGAGCTGGTTCGCCTCGAAGGGCATGCCGAGCGGCGGGGAGAAGTCGCGCTCATTCCGCAGCGGCGAGATCGATCTCTTCGGCACCGCGGGGCCCGGCTCGACGGCGTCGCTCTCGGCCACCTCCGCGGCTGATTTTGATCCGACCTCGGGCGCGCTCGGCGACGTGCGCAAGAACATCCGCCGCATCTACGAGTCGGGCAAATGCAAGAGCCCCGTCGCGTCCTCTGTGATCGGCGTCGACGCGGCCGGCAACTTCCACGCCGTCGGGTTCGTCCGCGTCACCGACGAGGCCGTGGCGAGCTCGAAGATCGCCATGCGCAACCAGCTCTTCCCCGCGACGACGAACACGCTCGTCGACGAGATGCTCCTCTACGAGCTCTATCAAGAGCTGCTCGAATGCATCCGCGGCCGCGGCCGCCTCGTCTCGCGCGCCGAGCTCGGCGCCACGATCGCGGCCTTCCGCATGCGTTACAAGGTCAAGGCCATCCCGCCGAGCATGCCGCCTGGCTCTTTCTGAGCCTGCCGCGTTCTCGCCCGGCTGGGTTTTTCCTTTCGCAACGGCTTTTCGCGACGTTTTCGCGCGGCACGAGCGCCCCGTCCGGGGTGCCTCTCCCTTCGCCCACGTGAGTCGGGTACCCTCGGCGTGTCCGAGGTGGCCATGAATTCCCGAGCTTCTGCCCTTCTCGCCTTCGCCGCGGTTCTTTTCGCCGGTTCGAGCGCGTTTGCCCACGCCGTGCTGATGAACCCGCAACCCCTCACGAACGACGACAACGCGAAGAGCGGCCCGTGTGGCTGCTACTTCGGCGCCGGGCCCGAGGACCCCGCCGAAGATAGCTCCGCCTCGGCGTGCCCGGCCTCGGGCTACAAGGTCAGCGACCTCGTCGTGGGACAGACCGTCCAGGTCACGTGGAAGGAGACGGTCAACCACAACGGCAAGTTCCGCGTGGCGATCTCGACGAAGTCGATCGACACGGTCAAGCGCGCCGATCTCGACGCTTCGGTGTTTTACGAGGGCGCCGACGCGAATTCACAGTCGGGCGGGCTCGTGAGCACGACGATCACGGTGCCCGACACGCCTTGCGAGAACTGCGTGCTCCAGCTCCGCCAGTACATGGAAGGCGCCTCGAAGCCTTATTACTACTCCTGCGCCGCCATCAACATCGTCGACCCGAACGCGAGCGGCAGCAGCTCGTCGAGCTCGACGGCGGCTTCGTCCTCGAGCTCGACCGGCGCAGGTGGCGCGGGCGGCGCGGGCGGCGGCGGCATGGGCGGCTCGATCCCGGACGACGTCGGCCCCGGCCCCGCGCCTTTCCAGGAGAACCAGCCGTCCGGGATTTGCAGCGCTTCGCCTTCGGCGCCCGGATCTCCCGCCGCGCTCGCGCTCGTCCTCGCCGGCCTCGTGGCCCGCGTGGCGCGCAAGAAGACGCGGCGGTGAGGGGATAGGCGCGATCAGCTGAGCGACGCGCGCGCGGCTTCGACCGTGCGCGTGATGTCTTCGTCGGTGTGCGCCGCCGAGAGGAACGCCGCCTCGTATTGCGACGGAGGCCAGTAAATGCCCCGCGAGAGCATGCCCGCGTGCCAGGTCGCGAAGCGCTTCGTGTCGCTCTGCGAGGCTTCGGCCCACGAGCGCACGGGTTTGTCGTTGAAGAACAGCGTGATCATCGAGCCCACGCGCTGCACCGTGGCCGGCACGCCCGCCTTCGCGGCCGCGTCCTTGAAGCCCGCTTCGAGCGCGGCGCCGAGCCGCTCGACCTTCTCGTACACCTCGGGCACGAGCCGCTCGATCGTCGCGAGCCCGGCCGCGACCGCGACGGGGTTTCCGCTCAGCGTACCGGCCTGGTACACGGGCCCGAGCGGCGCGACCACGTTCATCACGTCTTCCCGGCCGCCGTAGGCGGCGAGCGGCATGCCGCCGCCGATGATCTTGCCGAGCGTCGTGAGATCCGCGCGCAGGCCGTAGCGCTCCTGCGCGCCGCCGCGCGCGAGGCGGCAGCCCGTCATCACCTCGTCGAAGATCGAGAGCGCGCCGTGCTTGCGGCAGAGGGCGATGATCGCTTCGAGGAAGCCGGGCTCGGGCGGCACGCAGCCCATGTTGCCGACGACGGGCTCCACGATGACGGCCGCGATCTCGCCGCCGCGGGCCGCGAAGAGCGCTTCGAGCGCCGGGATGTCGTTGAACGCGAGCGTCAACGTCGTCTTCGCGGTGCCCTCGGGCACACCACCCGAATCGGGGACGCCGAACGTTGCGAGGCCGCTCCCTGCTTTGACCAGCAAGTGATCGGCGTGACCGTGGTAGCAGCCCTCGAACTTCACGATGACGTCGCGACGCGTGAAACCACGCGCCACGCGGATTGCGCTCATCGTCGCTTCGGTGCCGGAGGACACGCAGCGGAGCTTCTCGATGCCCGGGTAAAGCGCGCGCACGGCCTCGGCGAAGCGCACCTCGCGGGACGTTGGCGCACCAAACGAGAGCCCGCCTTCCGCGGCCTCCTGCACGGCGCGGATCACGTCGGGGTGCGCGTGGCCGAGCAGCGCCGGGCCCCACGAGCCGACGTAATCGACGTACTCGCTGCCATCTTCGCCGAAGACACGCGCACCCTTGGCGCGCGCGATGAACACGGGGTTCCCGCCGACAGCGCGGAAGGCGCGGACGGGGCTGTTGACGCCGCCGGGGATGACGGCGCGAGCGCGCTCGAAGAGGGCCTGAGAGATCGTGTCGGACATGAGGCCGGTGACTATGCGCGCCTTGGGTTCGGGGGCAAGTCCGAGGTATCCTGCGGCGGGCTTTCTTCGCGCCGCGGTCTTTCGCGGCTGCGTTTTTCCCAGGGGAATCCATGGCGAGAACACCGCTGTTTCGATCCTTGTCCCGCCTCCTCCAGATCAGCCGGGCCGCGCGCCAGACCGGCATCCCCGCATCCGAGATCCTCGCGATGCAGCGCGAGCGCGCAGCCTTGCCGCGCCGTCGTTTCCTGGAGATGAGCGCCGCGGCGCTCACCTTGCCGATCGCGGCGAGCGCGTGTGGAGGCGAAGATCCTCCGAAGCCGCCGCCCGCCGGCGAGCCGACGATCGCCATCGTGGGCGGCGGCATCGCGGGCCTGCACTGCGCGTATCGGCTGAAGAAGCTCGGCGTCACGGCGACCGTGTACGAGGCTTCGAAGCGCATCGGCGGCCGCATGTACAGCGACCGCGCGACGTTCCCTGACGGCCAGCACTGCGAGCTCGGCGGCGAGCTCATCGACACGGGCCACGAGACGATGCACGACCTCGCGGCCGAGCTCGGGATCGACCTGCTCGATTACAAGGAAGACGATCCGGGCCTCGAACACCTCGTCGCCCACATCGGGGGCACGAAGCTCACGGAGGCCGAGATCCTGTCGGGATTCGAGCCCATCGCAGCGAAGATCGACGAGGCCCTCGCGACGCTCACCGATCAGGAAGACCTCTTCGTTTATTACGACAAACCGAACGGCGGCGAAGCGCTCGACGCGCTCTCGCTCTCGGCGTGGCTCGATCAGATCGGGGCGAGCGGGCCGGTGCGGACGTTGCTCGAGGTCGCGTACAACATCGAGTACGGCCTCGAGCCCGACGTGACGAACGTGCTCAACATGATGTTCCTGATCTCGACGGACACCTCGTCCTTCGAGGTCTTCGGCGACAGCGACGAACTCTTCCACGCGAAGGACGGCAACGACGCGTTCCCCACGCGCCTCGCCGAGGACCTGAACCCCGAGCAGATCGAGCTCGAAGCGGCGCTCGTCTCGCTCCGCGAGGAGGCGGACGGGCGGTACGTGCTCACGTTCTCGCGCGGGAGCGGCACGTTCGAGGTCACGGCCGATCACGTGGTGCTCGCGCTCCCGTTCACGAAGCTGCGCGAGGTGACGCTCGACGTCGAGTTGCCCGAGGTGAAGAAGCGCGCCATCGACGAGCTCGGCTACGGCACGAACGCGAAGTTGATGGTGGGTTTTTCCTCGCGCCCGTGGCGCGACGCCGGGTCGAATGGCGAGACGTTCTCGGATCTGCCGTACCAGTCGTCGTGGGAGACGAGCCGCCTGCAGCCGGGCGCGAGCGGCATCCTGACGAATTTCGTCGGCGGCGATCGAGGCGTTCAGATCGGCATGGGCACCCCCGAGGAGCGCGCGGCCGAGTTCCTGAATGAAATCGACCAGGTTTTTCCTGGAACCAAAGCGGCCCACAACGACAAGGTCGCGCGGTTCCACTGGCCGACGCAGCCGTTCACGCTGGGGAGCTATTCGGCCTACAAGGTCGGGCAATACACGACGATCACCGGGGCCGAGTCGCTGCGGGTCCGGAACATCCATTTCGCCGGCGAACACACGAGCCTCGACGCGCAAGGCTACATGGAGGGAGGCGCGCTCTCGGGGGCCATCGTCGCGGACGAGATCGCTGGGGATCTCGGGATCTCGACGCAAAAGCTCTTGCGCGGGCAGGAGGAGCGGCCGCGATCGTTGTGGCTGCCGGGTGACCGCATTCTCTCGCGGGCGCGGGCGGCGCGCACGCATCGACGGTGGAAGACGGCCCGGCGTCGGGCGCGCTGATTCGATTCGTCACCCACCCCCACAACGCGCCACCGCCGACAGCATCTTCAAAAGCGTCGCCCCTTCCCGCACGAGCGCGGGCACGTCGCGCAGCGTCGTCCCCGCGTCCGCCTTGTGCGTATGCCCGTACAGCCCCGTCACGTAAATGCCCTGACAACCGCCCGCGGGCAGGCGTTTGGCCAGGGCGAACGCTTGCTCGTACGGGATCACGTCGTCGTCCGCGCCGTGGATGAAATGAACGGGGCAGCGGATGTCCCCGAGCAGCGGGCCGGGATCGAGCCACGTGAATGCGTCGCCCGATCGGCCGAGCGCCGCGTCGACGAGCGCCTTCGTGTCACCCGAGACGCCCGTCGCGGCGAAAAACAAGGGCCGATGCGCCGGCGCGAGTTCGTCTGCGACCGCTCGCGCAATGGCTTGCCATTTCCCGTCGACCTTCATTTCGGGCCGCCCCCACGTCGCCTCCACGTATTTCCGCAGCGCGGCGACGAGCGGCGCGGGATCGTCGGGTTTGTCGTCGAGCCAGGGCAGGAGGTTCATGAACACGACGGGGCGGTTCAGCGGGTCGTGCGCGGCGCCGGGGCGGCCGTGGATGCAGAATCGAAGCGTGTCCCCGAAATCGGCATATCCGCCGAAGACGATCAAGGTTCCCACCTCGGAGGCGAGGCCCGAGCGCGCCGCGAGCCAGAGCGAGGGGAGTGAGCCGAACGAAATGCTGAAGACGCCCGGCCGACCCGGCGGGCGGCCCGGGAGCGCGAGCAGCGCTGAAAATGCCCGCGAAAGGTCGTCGAAGACACCTTCGCCGAGCACGAGCGACGTGAAATCGGGCAAACGCGGCGCGAGCACCGTGAGGCCTGCGTTCGCGAGGATCCGCGCGAAGCGGTCCATCCGCGGATCGAGCGGGCCGAGGTAATGGAGGCCCGGCACGAGCAGCAGCGAGCCCACCGGCGCGTGACGCCGGGATCGATACACGAAGGCTGAAAACGCGCGATCCACGGCGCGGCGACCTTCGAGAGAGAGCTCTTCGCGCGTGACGTCATGGGGCGCTGCCTGCCCGTCCGTCCAGGGACCGAGCCAGCGCCCGAGCTCGATCATCGTCCGCAGATCCACGAGCGGCCGCACGCGCGACATATTTCTCCTTTCGCGAGCCAGCACCCGCGACGCCCACGACGATAGCCTTGGTCACGGCTCCTGGAAAACGCGCGTGCCACTTCGTTCTATAAGTGTTTGGCATCACGATCATAGGCTTCGCTCGAAATTTGTTGCGACGCAGCAATCGGGTTGGATCTTGCTCTTGTCGTCGGAAAGGAGCCCAAAGGAGGGACGGTTTGCTACCCTCGGGGGGCCATGGCCGGGGATCGAGATGCGGACATCGCCGTCCTCGCGACGGGCGCCCTCTTTCACGGCGCCTACGAGGTCGTGCGCTGCATCAAGGCCGGCGGCATGGGCGCGGTGTACGAGGTTTTGCAGAAGAACACCGAGCGACGCCGCGCGTTGAAGGTGATGCTGCCGAGCCTCGTGAGCGACCCCGAGATGCGCGCCCGCTTCGAGCTCGAAGCCAAGATCGCGGCCGGGATCGAGAGCGAGCACATCGTCGAGACGCTCGACGCCGGCGTGGACGAAGCGACCGGCATGCCGTTCATCGTGATGGAACTCCTCAAGGGCGAGGAGATCGGCGCCCTGCTCAAGGTGCGCAAGCGCCTGCCGCCCGAGGAGGTCGTCACGCTCCTGCACCAGGCCGCGCTCGCGCTTGATCGCACGCACGCCGCCGGCATCATCCACCGCGATCTCAAGCCGGAAAACCTGTTCCTGACGCGCCGGGACGATGGATCGCCGCGCCTCAAGATCCTGGATTTCGGCGTGGCGAAAATCGTGGCCGACGGAACAGGAAGCTCGAACACGACGAAGAGCGTCGGTTCGCCGCTCTACATGGCCCCCGAGCAAATTGCCGGGGAGGCCATCGGGCCCCACGTCGATCGGTATTCGCTCGCCCACATCGCGTTCACGATGCTCGTCGGAAAACCGTACTGGGCGCGTGAACGCAAGTCCGCCCAGGGGCTTTATCCCTACCTGATGCTGGTGGCGCGTGGCGCGCAGGTGCCGGCGAGCGAGCGCGCGAAGGAGCTCGGCGTGAGCTTACCCCCCGCGTTCGACGGCTGGTTCTCCCGGGCCACCGCGCTCGACACGAGCACGCGTTTCGACGGCTCGGTGACCATGGTCGCTGCGCTCGCGGACGCCTTCGAGGTCAAACCCCCCGCGGCCTCGGCCCCGCCGCCCGGCACGCGCGCGGTGCTGCCTTCGATCGTGCTCGAACCGGCGCGTGAACTACCGCTCTCCCTGCCGCCGCCGGCCGACGGCGTCATCACCGCGACCGCGCCGCCCATCCCCGCGCACGTCGCGGCCATTGAGGCGAGCGGGCCCTCCCCCCTGCCTTCGTCGCTGGAGCCGCCCCCCGAGTCGACATCGCCCGGCGCGGACCCTTCGGCGCCGGCGCTGACCCGTTCGAGCGGCGAGCCGCTGAGCTCTCCGGCGGAGCCGCGGTCCAGGCGGCGCTCGTCGGTCACGCCCCTCTTCGCGCTCGTGCTGCTCTTCGCGGGCGTGGGCGCGGTCGGCGCCGCGTTCGCGTTCTGGCCCAAGGGCGGGCCGCTCGGGACCTTGCCCTTGTCCTCGCCCACCATGGCGCCGACGCCGAGGTCCGGGCCGACGGCCTCGTCCCCGGCGCCCGCGGCCGTCGTCCCCGCCGCGCACGCCAGCGCCGAGCCGACCACGAGCCCGGAGCCTCCGGCCTCCGCGTCGGCCGCGCCCGCCGGGGAGCCTCTGCCCTCGTCGTCGTCGGCCACGCCCGTCGCGTCGGCCGCGTCCTCGGACAAACCCGTCTCTCCGCTCCCCTCGACCAGCGGGTGGAACCGCGGCAAGCCCGCGGGCACCGGCACGTCGAAGACCCCACCCAAGGGGAAAAACCCGCTCGATGAATATTGAATGTCCGCTCCCGGCGTCGCTCACGCGAGTGTTCGCCGTCTCCGCGCTGGTGATCGTCTCGGTGTGCCCCAGGCGCGCGCTCGGTGAGGAACAGCCTCGGGATCCTGCGGCGGCCGAGGCGCTCTACCTGAGCGGGCGCAAGCTCGTGACCGACGGCAACTGGGCCGAGGGCTGCGCGAAGTTCGAGGCGAGCATGGAGCTGAACCCCGCGGCGAGCACGCTGATCAACATCGCGAAATGCCGCGAGCACGAGGGCAAGCTGACGCAGGCGCTCGTCGACTACCGCCGCGCGGTGCAGCTCAACCAGGACACGCTCGGCGAGGAGCGCAAGAAGCAGCTCGAACAGGTGGCGAAGGACGGGATCGCGGAGATCGAGCCGCGCCTCGCGCGCGTGGAGCTCGTGGTGAACGCGCGGCCCGAGGGGCTCGAGGTCGCGCGCGACGGGATCCGCCTGCCGCTCGCGGCGCTCGGCGAGACGATCCCGCTCGACCCGGGCAAACACATGTTCGAGGCGAGCGCCCCGGGCTTCGAGACGATCGAAAAAAACATCGAGCTGGCGGAAGGCCAGAAGGCGACGGTGGAGCTCGCGCTCGTGCCCGCCGCGGCGGCCGTGAAGAAGCCGGCCCCGCCGCCCCCGGGCAAACCCAACCCGCCCCCGACCTCGGGCGGCGTGCCGGCCTGGGCGTTCGTCGCGGGCGGGTTCGGGCTCGTGGCGGTCGGCGCCGGCGTGTACTTCCGCTTCGATCAGATGGCGGCCGAGGAGAGGATCCAGGCGAACTGCCCGGGTACGCCGCCCGTTTGTGATCCCACGAAAGAGTACCGACCCGACGACGACAACACGCGCAAGGACCGAAGCTTCTACCTCTTCGTGGGCCTGACGGCGGTCGGCGCGGTGGGGATCGGGGCGGCGGTGGTCGGCATCGCGCGCGGGCTCTCGCAGAAGAAGCCACAGGCGCAGAGCCTGCACGTCGTGCCCTACATCGGGCGCGGCGACGGCGGGCTCGTGCTCCAGGGAGCGTTCTGACGATGGCGAAAGGGCACTCTCAAGGGCTCACGCTCGCGCTGCTGGGCGTCGTGCTCTCCGGCTGTCCGATCGACGACGCGCAGGTCGGCGAGGCGGGATCGTCGAGCAGCAGCGGCGGCATGACGACGTCGTCGAGCTCGGGAAGCGGCGGCGCAGGCGGGGTCGGAGGTGTCGGCGGAGGCGGCACAGGCGGGGTCGGCGGCGCCGGCGGCGGAAGTGGTGGCGCGGGCGGGATCGGCGGCGCAGGCGGAAGCGGCGGCATGGGCGGCGGTTGTCCCGTGGAACCCGGCTTGCCCGGGAGCTGCGACGTGGCCGGTTGCCCCGCGTGCCCGGCGCTCGTGATGTTCGCGACCGGGACCCAGGGCGGCCTCACGAAGCAGTTCCAGTCGAAGGACGGCTGGACGATGGAGACGCCCGTACGCGAGAAGAGCGACGATCCGCCGGCGTTCGTGATCCTCCCCGGCCAGAAGGCCGGCGTCGCGCTTCTGCGCAGCAGCGAAGGCGTGACGAAGGATCGGATCCGCGCGTCGAAGTGGACCGAGGCGGGCGGCTTCGGGCTCGTGACGAACGTGGGGGCGAACGTGACCACACGGGCCACGCCCGGGATCGCGGCGTCGAGCGCCGCGGCGCACATCGTCTACCAGGACGTGAGCAACAATCGCTACTGGTACGCGGCGTACACGCTGGCCAGCGGGTTCACCACGACGAACGAAGAGGTGAAGGTCGGAGCCGGCACGTACAGCGTGGGAGATGCGGCCGCGGCGATCACCGTGCTCGGCATGGATCCCGTGATCACGAACGACGGGTGGAGCGATCCGAACCTGTACACGCAGCGCCGTGCGGCAGGCGTGTGGGAAGCGGCGACCCAGCACATCGCGGGGTTCGACGTCGGCGACACCACGCCCGCGTTCGCGGCGCTCACGGATGCACAAGGCCCCGAGCTCGTCCTCGTCTTCACGCGCGCGAACGACAAGCAGCTCGTGTTCCTCACGCGCAAGGGCGGGACGTGGAGCACGACGCCGGTCGAGATCTCCGGCGCGAAGTCCACGGATCTCGCGCTGCTTGCGTTGCCTTCGGGCGGGGCGTTGCTCACCTACCGCGAGGTCGCCACGGGCAACCTGCACTGGGCGCGCTTCGACGGCGTGGCCTTCTCGGCCGTGGAGAATCTCGCGCTCAAGGCGATGGGCCGGCCCGCGCTCGCGCTCGGCGCGGGGGACGCCGAGGCCGAGCTCGTCTACGTGGACACGACCGGCAAGGCGCAACATGCGCGCCTGCAGAACGGCGCGTTCACGACGCCCGTGGTCGTCGGCGGGACGAACCTCGTCGGCGTGGCGATCGCGACGAACCTTTGAGCTGCTGAACCGAGGGGGGAAGGGGAGGGGGATGCAGCGCGCATCCCCCTCGCGGCAGCGGTCCGTTCAGGGGACGAACGGATCACAGTCGACGAACACGATGTCGCTCTTGCTGCGCGGCATGAGCTTGAAGTGGTTGAACGAGTAGCCGTGGACCCCGGTGATCGAGGTGAACTTCGATCCCACCGCGCACGTGTTGTTCAGGCCCATGTTCAGCGCTGCGTCGGTGATCTGGTCGTCGATGCGCAGGTTGCCGGTGACCGTGAACTCGTCGTAGTCGCCGGCCGGGCCGTCCGAGTTCACGACCGTGATTGCCACGTTCACCACGCGCACGAGCATCGACTCGTAGCCCTCGGCGAACATGCCGTTCGTCGCGATGGTGGCGGGGTCCGCGACGTCGATCGGGCCAAAGGGCAGCGTCGTGCTCGGTTCGTCGACGGTCACGATCGGGGTCGTGATCTCGGCGAGGCCGAAGTACTCCTCGTACTCGCCCGTGACGCTGACGCGGTTGCCGACCTGGACCTGCGGCGCCGTGCTGCCCGTGAAGACGAAGATGCCGCTGAAGGGCTTCAGCGACGCATCCTGCACGTAGAAGCCGCGGCTGTTGCCCGTGTTCGGGCGGATGGCCGTGACGTAGACGTCCTTGATCGAGACGGACGAGCCCGCGGCCGGGTGCTCGGGGTGCGCCGGGTTGCGGATCACCTCGATGAGCATGGGCTTGGGCGGGCAGATCGGCGTGCCGAAGTTCGGCTCGGCGCACGGATCGCACGTGTCGCCGTGCCCGTCCGCGTCCGCGTCGGCCTGGTCGGCGTTCGCCGCCTCGGGGCAGTTGTCGCTGCCGTTCGGCACGCCGTCGGCGTCGATGTCGTTCGCGTCGAGCGGCGTGCAGGCGTCGTTCGCGTCGAAGGGGCACGCGTCGCAGACGTCGCCGATCTTGTCGCCGTCGATGTCGGCCTGCGCGCCCTGATCGAGCGGCCGGATCGGGTTGAAGACCTTGGGGCAGTTGTCGACGTCGTTCGCGATGCCGTCGCCGTCGTCGTCCTCGGCCGTGATGCCGTTCGCGTACTCGGTGCGCCAGGGGACGCAGCTCGGTTCGATGTTGGGCGTCTGGTCATTGCAGAAGAAGAGCGGGTAGAACGCCTCGCCGGCCGTGCGGATCTGGTTCAGCGTGACGCCGTTCAGGTCCTTCGCGACGCACGCGCGCTTGTCCCTCCCGCAGACGGGCAAGGACTCGCAGTTCGAGCCCCCGAAGGCCGGCTCGATCACGAGCTTGTCGTCGCCGTAGAGCACCTTGCCGCCGCGCAGGACGAGCACGACGTCCTCGACCCCGGCGCCGATCACGGCGCGGTGATCCTTGCGCTCCTTGCCGTCGAAGATCGTGACATCCGCGGCGTAGCCGGGCTTCAGCATGCCGACGATGTCTCCCGCGCCCGCGGCGAGCGCGGCGTTCGTGGTGACCATGCGCCAGAGCTCCAGGTCGGAGAAATGGCCGTTGTAGTGGAGCGTGTTGAGCTCGTCCGCGCAGCGCAGCTCGCGCAGCAGGTTCATCGAGCCCGAGGCCACCCAGTCGGTGCCGAGCGCGATCGGCACGCCGAGCGTGTCGAGCAGCGTGACGCTCGCGGTGTTGCCGTAGAGATCGACGTTCGAGCGCGGCGACCAGACGACGGTGCTGAAGTCCTTGCGCATCTCGGCGAAGTCGTCGGCGAGGAAGCCGATTGCGTGCACGATGGCCGTCTGCGGCTGGACGATGTCGTTCGCGCCCGAGATCTGGCAGGTGATCTCGTTGTGCGCGGCCTTGTCGATGCCCTCGCTGACGTGCGGCACGTACGCTTCGATGTCGGCGATGGCCGTGGCGGCCGTGGGCGAGGGGTAGTTGCAGCCCGATTCGAGCATGAGGCCGCCGCTGTCGCCGAGCGGGAACGTGTCGGAGTCGGCGGGCTTGATCGGGAGGCCTTCCATCCGGCCCTGCACGTCGAGGTTGCGGAGCAGGCCGGCCTGGCCGCCCGCGCCGAGCGTCGACGTCGCGCCGCTCATCACGAAGCGCAGCTCCGCGAACCGCACCACGTCGCCGCTCGCGCCGCCGTTCACCGAGATCTTCGGCAGCCCCGGCGCGCCCTTTCGCCACTGATGGCGGTGCGTGTAGCGGACGCCGTCGTGCGTCTTCGGCGGGTTGTTCGCGAAGCCGATGTGATCGTGCGCGTTGATGAGCCCCGGCGAGATGACGCCGTCCGCGCACTCGATGATCGTGGGATCGGCCGCGGCGGGCGAGGCGCTGCAATCGCAGTCGACGCAGGCGATGCTGCCCGTCGTGTCGAGCGCGAGCTCGCCGCGGTGGAACGTCTGATCGGGCGCGAGCACGGTGCCGCGGAAGATCGTGCCCGAGGTTCCCTGCTTCACGACCGCGCACGTGCCCGAGGCCGGCGGCGTGAGCGGAGCGCCCGGACACTCGATCACGACGCCGCTCGGCGCGCCTCCGCTGCCTCCTGCGCCGCCCTGACCGCCTTGCCCCCCTGCGCCGCCCTGTCCGCCCTCGCCCGCGACGCCGCCCTGTCCCCCTTGTCCGCCGACGCCGCCCTGCCCGCCGGCCCCGCCCGGGCCCGCGCTGCTGCTGCTCGTCGTGGTCATACTGGTGCCCCCTTCCGCACACCCCGCCGCGATTGCGGCGAGTGGGAGCGTCAGGGCCATCGTGCAAAGGAAGAGCGAGGGACGGGTGAAGCGGGGCGGTCTCATGCTCGCATCTTACGCGAAGACGGGCGGCCCGGCTGCTCGTCCGCGCGTCCTGACGAACAGCGTCACGCGTTCGTCACGCCCGATCGACGCAGCCGTCGTGGGCGGCTCGGGACCCTCGCTCCACTATCGACGCGCCGCGCCGCGCGCGCTAAGCACCTCGCCGGAGAGCGTGCATGAAGATCTTCATCGACTCGGGTGACATCGCGGAGATCAAAGAGGCGCAGGCGATGGGCGTCATCGACGGGGTGACGACCAACCCCTCGCTCCTCGCGAAGGGGGGCAAGCCCACGAAGGTGGCCATCGCGGAGATCTGCGAGGTGGTCGACGGCCCCATTTCGGCTGAGGTTGTCGGCGTCGAGGCCCAGGAGATCCTGCGCGAAGGCCGGGAGCTCGCGCGGATTCACAAGAACGTCGTCGTCAAGGTTCCGCTCATCGACGAGGGCCTGAAGGCGGTCCGCGTCTTCGCGGCCGAGGGGATCAAGACGAACGTGACGCTCTGCTTCTCCGCCTCGCAGGCGCTGCTCGCGGCGAAGGCGGGCGCGACGTACATCTCGCCGTTCGTCGGTCGCGTCGACGACATCTCGGGCGATGGCATGGACCTCATCCAGCAGATCGTGCAGATCTACCGGAACTACGAGTTCAAGACCGAGGTCCTCACCGCGAGCGTGCGCCACCCCGTGCATTTCGTGCAGGCGGCGATGATCGGCGCGCACGTGGCGACGCTGCCGCTCAAGGTGATCAAGCAGCTCCTCAAGCACCCGCTCACCGACCTCGGGCTCGCGCAGTTCCTCGCGGACGCGAAGAAGATCCCGCAGTCGTAGCCGTGGCGACGACGAAGAAGGGCAAACCCGCCCCGCCCGCGCCTGCGCCGAACGTGGTGGAGGTCGCGACGCGGGGCGGGCCGTTCGAAGGCGCCTCGCCCGTGGTGATCCGTCGTCGCGCCGGCAAGATGCTCGAACACCTCGGCCTCGCGGCGGTCGAGCTCAGCATCGCGCTCGTCGACGACACGACGATCCACGAGCTGAACCGTTCGTACCGGCACAAGGACAAACCCACGGACGTCCTTTCTTTTCCGCTGCACGAGCGCCCGCCCGGGTGGAAGCCGAAGGGGGCGAAGGGCGCGGAGATCGGTGCGGGATGGCCGCATGCAGGGCCACTCGGGGATGTGATCCTCTCGATCGACACGGCGCGGCGACAGGCCGCGGAGCAAGGCCGTCCGCTGCTCGCGGAGCTCACGATGCTCCTCGCGCACGGCCTCTTGCACCTCGTCGGGTACGATCACCGGACGGCGGCGGAGGATCGCGAGATGACGGCGCGGACACGGGAGCTCGAGGCAGCGGCGAGCGCGCGGACGGCAGGCGCCCCCCGGTGACTTTCCCGAGATTTTGCCTTGCGAGGCCACTCTTCGCCTGTTAAACGGTCGCCCGCTCGCGTCCAGGACGTGCTCGGACAGAGCCATTTCATGGGGTCGTCACCGATATCGGGCGGCGATCCAAGAGGAGGGCAGGATGCCTCTTAGCAAGCTGACGAAAGCCCAGATCACGACCGCTCTCGCCGAGAGCACCGGCCTCGACAAGAAGGCCGTGGGTGGCGTCCTCGACGCGCTCTCGGCGCTCGTGGCCAAGCAACTCGGATCGGATGGTCCGGGCGAAATCACGATCCCGGGGCTCGTCAAGCTCAAGGCGAAGGCGACGCCTGCCACGGCCGATCGGCAGGGTGTCAATCCGTTCACGAAGGAGCCCATGACCATCAAGGGCAAGCCCGCGAGCCGCAAGGTCCGCGCGACGCCGGTCAAGGGCCTCAAGGATCAGGTGGGCGCGTAACCGAATCTTCGGTTTACGTTTCCGTTTCGCCGGAACCGGCGCGGGCCTCATCGCTCGTGCCGGTTTCGTTTTTCGAACGCGCCTCACGACGGGATCGCCAGGCGAACGCGGCGATCGCGGCCACGAAGATGAAGCGGAGCGGCTTGTCCCCGAAACGGCCGTAGACCGTGAGCGAGCCGTCGCGCAGCGTGGGCGTCGCGACGAGCGTGGAGGGTGACGTGGAGGCATCCCGCGCGACGACGACGCCACGCGCGTCGATCCACGAGAGCACGCCGAGGTTCACGGCGCGCACGAGATCCAGGCGATGCTCGATCGCGCGCATCGCCGCGAGCCGCGCGTGGAGTTCGGGCTCCGCGGTCCCCACGAACCACGCGTCGTTCGTGACGTTGACGAGCAAGTTCGGCTGGAGCGCGCGCGTGATCCGCAGGCCGACACCGGCGAGCGTGTCCTCGTAGCAATTGAGCACACCCATGCGCACGGGGCCGTCCGCGTGGGGAAGCACGAGCGCCGTCGGCTCGGTGCCCGGCACGAGGCCGCCGCTCGCCTGGAAGATGCGACGTAGCCAAGGGATGTAGCCGCCGAGCGGGACGGTCTCGCCGAACCAGAGCAACTCGAGCTTGTCGTACGAGGGCTGGAGCGAGCCATCGGGCAGGACGAGGGTCGCGGAGTTGCGGCTGTTCGTCTCCACGACGCCGGGGCTCGTGGCGGTCGGCTTCTCCAGCATGATGAGCCCGAACAGGATCGGCCCGCGCGCGCCGTCCCCGTGCACGGCGCGTGGCCCACGCGGCGCTTGCGTCGTGCCGTGCATGAGCGGGTAGGGGTAGGCTGCCTCGGGCCAGACCGTCAGGTCCACGCCACCCGCCTCGGCGTCCTTCGTGAGCCGCCGCAGATCGCGCAGGATCCCCGCGTGGTTTTTCGCGTCCCAGCGCTCCGTCGGACCAACGGCCTGGTTGAGGAGCGCGACGCGGATCGTGCGCACCACCGAGGGCTGCGTGGCGAGAAAGCGAATGCGGAGCGCGCCGTGGATCACGAGCAGCGCGGGGATGGCCGCGGCGATCACGAGCGGGATCGTGGTCTTCGCGCCGAAGCGCGCCTTCGTGGAGGTCGCATCCTTTGCGAACATCGCCTGGAGCGCGCGCGCGAGGAACGCGGCGGAGACGGCGAAGATCACGGACACGCCCCGCTCACCGACGAGATCCGCGAGCTGCACGAGCGCCGGCCATGGGCTCACGAGGCCGGCCGGCGTCCACGCGAAGACCGAGGGGAGCGAGACCGCGACGAACACGCCGATGGCAAACGCGAGGACGAACGGCGCGCGCGCGCGGCGATGGACGAGGTGCGTCGCGGCCGCGCCGATCGCCCAGATGAGCGATTGCCCGGCGGCGAGGAGGACGAGCGCGAGGTACGCAGCCGCCGAGCCGAGCGGCGTGAAGCGCTGGACCACGCTCGGCACGAAGCGGAGGCCCACGATGCCCGCGGCCGTCGCCCACGCCGCGCCGCGCCCGAATGCGCGCCACGTCGTCGGCGCGTCCTCGAGGGACCACGCGAGCAGCGCGAGGCCGAGGAACACCGCGGGATAGAGGTCGGTCGGGGGCGAGGTGAGGGCGAAGAGGATCCCCCCGGCGATGGCCAGGAGGAGGGCCTTGTGGCGCCGCAGTCGTTGCATGGTGGGGAAGCGGCCCGGCGGGAGAGAGAGAGCCGGGCCGCGAGAGCAGGATCTAGCAGCGGTGGGGGCCGCGCGCTGGGAGGCCCGGCGCGGGTATCACCACCAGAACGTCAGGCCGCCGCGGAAGAGGCCGCCGCCGGAGGTGTTCGTCGTTCGCCCCGAGTTCGTATCGATGAACTCGGCCGGGCCCGTCTCGGCGTTGTCGTCCGTCCGGTGGCGGACGAACGCGAGCGCGTCGAGGTTGAGCGCGAGCCTGCGCGAGACGCGGAACTCGAGGCCGATGCCGCCCTGCCCGCCGAAGTAGCTGTACTCGGCGGAGAAGTTGTTGCCGTCGCGGGTCGGCGACAAACGCGGATCCGCGTCCTCCGATTGCACCGTCGCGCTCGACCAGTGCACGCCGCCGGTCAGGTAAAACTGCGCGCGGCTGCGCGGGTTCACGTAGAGAATGCCGTTCAACGAGAACGGGGTCTCGACGCGATCGAAGCCGTTGTAGTCAGTCCCGCCGAGGATGTCGAACGAGCCCTCGATGGCAAACGCGGGCACGGGCCGGTAGCGCAGGCCGAGCCCGAAGCCACCCATCCCGGCGTCGGGATGCGCGCTCGGCTCGCCGTTGTCGCGACGACGATCCGTGCTGCCGATCGAGAGGCCCTGCAGGCGCAGGTTGAGGCCCCACTCGGGCTGCCAGCGGCGCTGCGCAGGCGCGACGAGCGGCGTGCGCAGACGCGCGGGCGCGGCCATCACGCGGGCCGGCGGCGGAGGCGCCGGCGGCGGCGTGACGCGAACCGCCGGATGGTGCCGACGAACCACGTGCGTCCGGGCACCCGGCGCGACGATGATGATCTGCGTTTGCGCCGGCTGCTGCTGCACGTGCGGCTGCTGCGGCGCGGGTTGATAAATCACGACCGGCGGTTGGGAACGACGAACGTGGGGCGCGGACCGCGCGGGCGGCGGCGGCGGAAGCGCCTCTTCTTCTTCGACCACCTCGACGGCGGGCGGGGGAGGCGGGAGCGCTTCGGCCTGGGAGGGAGCGACTTGCACGTTGTCCGGGCCCGCTTCCGTTTCGCAGAACCACGAGCCCGGCGGGCAGTCCGCCAACGCGACGGCGGGTTGGCTCAGAGCAGCGGCAGCCACGATCAAAGCAGGGGTCAAGCGGCGCATGGGACGACTCCTCGTTTGTGCTTGCAGCCTAGCAACCGGAGTGCCATCGGCCAGCACGCTGCGGTAGACGGTTCACGCGAGATCTCGGTGCACTCGCGTGCATGGTCCGCCACGGCGGGCTGTGATGAAAGGTTCACACGGTGGCCAAGCGCCTGCCTAGAGAAAACAATACCCCAGCCGGCCGCCCATCGGTATGCCTTCCGAGGGGGGCTTCAGCATTCGTTCTTCCGACCGGACACGCCCCGGGAGCGGGACGCCCATGAACGCGCGCGCGAGATCCGCCCATGCCCCCGACCCGAGTCCTGCGCGCCCCGAGGGGCGTAGGCCAGGGTCCCCCATCCCCGTCGTCACCCTCAAGCCGGGCCACGTGAGGCCCGTCTGGACCGGACACCCCTGGGTCTTCGCGCAGGCCATCGCCCGCATCGAAGGCGGCGCCCTCCCCGGCGACGAGGTCAAGGTCGTCGACCCCCACGGCGCGACCCTGGGTCACGGCCTCTACACCCCCCGGTCGGCCATCCCCGTCCGCATTTACACCCGCGACGACGCGCCCGTCGACGGCGCGCTTTTCCGCCGCCGCATCGAACGAGCGATCCAGCACCGGCGTGATCTCGGCCTGCCGAACCACGCCGCAGGCCACGAGACCACGGCCTATCGGCTGATCCACGCCGAGGGCGACGGGCTGCCCGGGCTCGTCGTCGACGTCCTCGGGGATGTGGCCGTGGTGCAGATTGGCACGATTGGCGTGAAGCGGCGCGAGGGGATCGTGTTCGACGCGCTGTCCGAGCTGCTCTCGCCGCGCGCGATCGTCGACCGCACCTCGGTCGAGCTCGCGAAAAAGGAGGGCTTCGAGGCATCTGCGGGGGTGGTCCGCGGAGATACGAGCGTCGACCGGTTCTCGTTCGTGGAGCGCGGGCTCGCCTACGAGATCCCGCTCGCGCTCGGGCAGAAGACGGGGTTCTATCTGGATCAGCGCACGCTCCGGGCGCGGGTCGAGCAACTCGCGCACGGGCGCCGCGTGCTCGACGCGTTCTCCTTCGTGGGGACGTTCGCGATGGCCGCGGCGCGTGGAGGCGCGAAGGAGGTCGTCGCGGTCGACGAGAGCGCGCTCGCGATCGAGGTCGGCGCGGAGTGCGCGCGCAAGAACGGGCTGCTCGGGCGGATCCACTTCCAGCGTGACGACGCGCGTCAGGCGCTGTCGCGGGCCTCGGCCGAGGGCGGCTTCGACATCGTGCTCTGCGATCCGCCGAAGCTCTCGCCCACGCGTGGCGCGAAGGAAGGCGCGCTCGGCGTGTACAAGGCGCTCGCGTCGGCGGGCTGCCGGGCCACGAAGGCGGGCGGGATCCTCGTGCTCAGCTCGTGCTCGAGCGCGATCTCGATCGACGACCTCACGCGCGCGCTCGCCCTCGGCGCGCGGGAGGCGCGGATGCACGCGGTCATCTTCGATCGGCACTTCCAGGGAGCGGATCACCCGGTGAGCGCGGCGTTCCCAGAGGGGCTCTACCTGAAGAGCGTGATCGCGCGGCTCGAGGTGTTATGACGGGCGTGTCGCCCTCGGCCGCGCCGCGCGCGCTCGCCGCGATGCGCCCGGAGGAGGCGCGCGGCCTCTCCGGGCTCGTGTTCGATCTGGACGACACGCTGCTCGATCACGGCGAGCTCACGGAGGCCGCGTATGCGTCGCTCTTCAGGCTGCGGGAGGCGGGGCTCCGGCTCGTCGCGTGCACGGGGCGGCCCGCCGGGTGGGCCGAGGTGCTCGTGCGGCAGTGGCCGCTCGACGCGGCGATCGCCGAGAACGGCGCCGTGGCCTTCATCAAGGAGCGGCGCCCGTTCGGCGCGCCCCGCTTGCGCCTCGTGTTCCCGGCGGATCTCGCGGCGGCGGGGGCGAGGCGCGCGGAGCTTCGGGCCCTCGCCGAGGAGCTCTGTCGGCGTTTTCCGACCGTGTCGCTCGCGGACGACAACAACGCCCGCTTCACGGACGTGACCCTCGACATCGGCGAGCACTGCCGCGCCCCGGCCGAGGACGTCGCGGCCATGCGGGCGGAGGCCTCGCGGCGCGGCGTTCACACGCTCGCGTCGAGCGTGCACCTGCACCTCTCGTTGGATCCGGCCGACAAGGCCACGGGAACGCTCCGCCTCCTCGAAGCGGCGTTCGGGGAGGACCCGACCCGCGCGCGGCTGACCCACGCATTCATGGGTGACAGCGGCAACGACGCGGCGGCCTTCGCGGCGTTCACGACCACGATCGGCGTGGCCAACGTGCGCGCCTACTTGCCCATGCTGCCCGTTCCGCCGAAGTATGTGACCCAGGCTGCCATGGGCCGAGGTTTCGCAGAGCTCGCGACAACCCTCGTGGATCTCCGCGTTCCTCCCGGTTGAAGGCGGGACGGCAACGCTTCAATGTGAAGTTTGTCACGCGATCCTGCTGGATGGAACGATGGAACGTGGGATGGATCAGCAACGGCGCACAAGGACGAGGTGGCGGAACGAAGAGACCCCCACTCTCTCCGAGATTCGCTATCTTGGCACCATCCGAAGTGGCTCTTCGCCCTGGGAGACGGGTATCGTAGCGGCTCTCCCTCGTGGCGGGGCCTTGGGCCGAACCCCGAGGCGAGTCCCCCTGGATCCGAGCATGTCCACCGGCTGAATGGCTTCTCGAACTCCCGCCCCCGGCGCGATCGTCGACAACAAGTACCGCCTTGCAGAACGCATCGGCGGTGGCGGGATGGGCCACGTCTTTCGTGCGGAGAACGTGCTCGCCGGCCGCGCGGTCGCGATCAAGTTCCTCCACCCCGAGCTGTCGGAGAACACCGAGCTCGCGCAGCGCTTCTTCCAGGAGGCCCAGGCGGTCAACCGCATCCGCCACCCGAACATCGTCGACGTGATCGACGCGGGCGTAGGCGAGATGGGCCCCTACATCGTGATGGAGCACCTCGAAGGCGAGGGCGTGGGCTCCGCGCTGCAGCGCCTCGGGCGCTTCGACGTCGACGCCTCGGTCGCGACGTGCATCCCCGTCCTCGAAGCCCTCGACGCCGCCCACCGCGTGGGCATCATCCATCGGGATCTGAAGCCCGAGAACGTCTTCGTGGCGTTCGACGTGTCGCGAGGTCAAGCCGTCGTAAGGCTTCTGGATTTCGGCATCGCAAAGGTGCTCGATTCGAGCGGGCCCTCGCCACGCACGCGCACCGGCGTGGTCTTCGGGACGCCCGATTATCTCTCGCCCGAGCAGGCCACAGGCGACGCGCCGATCGACGGCCGAAGTGATCTCTTCGCCGTGGGCGTGCTGCTCTACGAGCTGCTGACGGGCACGCGGCCCTTCCGCGCGCCGACGGCCGTGGCGACGGCATTCCGCGTGGTGCACGCCGAGGCGCCCACACTCGCCGCGGCAGGCGTGCACGTGGATCCGCGGCTCGAAGCCGTGGTCGCGAAGCTCCTGCAGAAGGATCCGATGAAGCGCTACGCCACCGCAGGCGAGGTGGCACGCGAGCTCGATCGGTTCTCGTCGGATCCGATGAAGCGCTCGACGGCGCTCGGCCGGATCATCAACCTGCATCGACGCGTCGCGCACGCGAGCGTGGCGCAAGCGCAAGGCGGGCCTCCACCCCCGCCGCCAGCCACGATCCTGCCGGAGCCGGATCGCATGAACACGCCGCTCCGCGAGCCGCCTGCCGTGCCAGCGCCGATCCGGCCCAGCGTACGGACGAGCTTCACCGATTCCGGCGCCTCGTCGATGCCCTACGCGCCAACACGTGTCGTGCCGAGCATGGGGAGCCCGAGCCGCTCGAGTGATCCCGGGCCCCCGCCCCGCGGCGACTACATCGCATCGTCGCGCAACGTCGAGCCGCTCGTGCCTCCGGCCATGCCGAAGCCGCTCGGCGTGGCGCGGAGCACGGCTTCCTCGGCGAGCTCGTCGAGCACGTCGGCAAGCTCTTCGAACGCAGGTCCGCCGTCGCGGTACGTCCAGCCGCGCGCAGCGTCGCGGTTCCCCGGGATGTACCAGGTGCGCGGCGCCGTGCTGCGCGCCGTGGACAAGGCCCTCACCGAAGACGCAGGTCCGCGCGTGCGCGAGCAGGTCGTGGCACAGCTCCCGCAGCGCTACGCCGAAGATTTCCTCAACGACTCGATCAACGCGCTCGTCGCATACGACCTCGAAGCGCTCGACGCATACATGGAGATCGCGACCGCGATCTCGCTGCACGAGCCCTCCCGATGGCGCGCGCTCGGCCGTCTCGCCATCGGAGGCGAGCTCCACAACACGGTGCGCAGCGTGCTCCGACCCGCGCCAGATCTTCAGATCGCGATCCGTCGCGGCATCTCGATCTGGTCGCGGCTCTTCAGCTTCGGCGCCTGGAAGGTGGGCGCGAGCCAGAGCGGCAAGGTGGTCCTGCAGATCGCAGAGTTCGAGCCAGCCTCGCTCGCGCTGCGCCTCTGGGTCGTAGGCATGGTCGAAGAGACGGCACGCCGCGCCGCAAGCTTCGACGTGCGCGTGGCCATCACCGCAGGCGAGGTCGGGTTCACGCCCGAGCTGACCTGCGAGATCGCTTAACGGAGGCGTTGCGCTGGGGCTTTGCCCCAGGCCCCACGGGGGCTGTCCGCCCCTCGACCCGGACCAGCGCAAGCGCTGGACTCGGGGTCGATGAACTGCGCTCCGCGCAGTTCATCGAACAGCCGCTAGTCAAGACCGCCAACGACCCTGCCAACCAAGGCCACAGCGCTGCAGGTTCAACCAGCAACGTGCACGTCGCCTGCTTGGAACCCACCTCTGTGGTCTTGCCACCGGCCCGATGGAAGAACTGCGCGGAGCGCAGTTCTTCCATCCCCGGTCCAGGCCGTGCCTGGTTCGGGTCGAGGGGCGAACAGCCCCCGCGGGGACCGGGGCAGCGCCCCGGCTCCGCGCCTCCGCAAAGAGAGCGTCAGGACGGCTTTTCGGCCTGGAAACAAGCTCGGCAGTAGACCTTCTGGCCTTCGGCCGGCTTGAACGGGACCGTTGAAGCGACGCCGCAGGCTGCGCATGTGATCGGGAAACCACGGCCGCGCGGGCCACGCGGGCCGGACGAGGTGCGCGGACCCTGCGCGTGATCCTGGCTGCTGTCTCGTGGGCCCTGGCCTCGCGGAGAGAAGTTGCTGCGGGGGGCGGGCGCGGCGGGGCGGCCGTACGACGGGTACATGGCGAAGTGTGGATCGGGCATCGGGCTCCGGTATTCGTTCACGTCGCCCGTGTATCGGCCGGGGCGCGCGGGAGAGTCGTGCCTTCGACCTTCGCGTCCGCGCGGAGTGCCGCGGCTTGGGCCCTCGCTGCGGCTTGTGCTCTTCGAACGCTTCTCGCGCCAGCAGGGTTTGCAGAGCGTTGGCGGGGACGAAAGCCCTCGCTCGGCGCGTGCGGCCGCGTCGTCGGCGGAAAAGAGGAACGACGAGCCGCAGCTCGCGCAGTTGATCTGCTCGTCTCGATGCTGCTCCATGGACACTCCGGAAACTCTTCGCAAAGGGCGCGGGTGCTTGGACCCGCGTGCCCGCGTGGTGTGCTCGGCACGCCCCTGATTTCACGGCAAAAACGCCCGCCCTTTGCAGGACGAGCGCTCGGAGATCGTGGAGAGCAAGGTGACATGGAGCCCCTCGGGGTCAAGGCGCTCGTTCCTCGCCTTCACGCGCTGTCCGCGGTCCGCCTCGGCTGTGCGCGACCTGCGAAGACGCGAGGGGATATCACCGCGTTTTGGCCAGTGCTACAAGGGGAGCCACGACGCCATCCCGCCTTCGCTATGCACGGCGCGCGCCGCTTGTTTGCGTGCACCTCGTGACGTTGTGAAGAGCGCCCTTCGAGCAGAGTGATGACCCACGCCCCCTTGCATCTGACGGACAGCGACTTCGACGCCTATGCCCCGGAGAAGTCGACGTCGAACGCCTACTCGCGCCCGCGCCTCGAAGTGAAGCAGCGCGCGCTTGCCTGGGCGCGCGGCGTGATCACGCGCCTCGCGGAGCTCGGGATCACGGTCGACGTGCACGGCTCGGACGAACACCCGACCCTGCGCAACAAGAAACGTGTCGAGTGCCAGTGGGTGTTCTTCTGGCGCGACGCGGCGGCGCGTGAGGAGCTCGAGCGGCTGCTCGACGCGGGACGATCGATCTCGGCTGCGATCGATGATCCGAGCCCGTACGGTCGGCACGCGTTCCTCGCGCTCCAGATCGCCTCGCATGGCGTCGAGGTTTGCTTCGCCGTGCACCCCGAGGCGAAGGTCGACATCGACAACCTGCGCGCGCGGCTCGCGGCGAAGGATGCGGCGGAAGGGACCGGACCGACGGCGCTCGCCGCCGAGCTCACGGCTGCGCTGCGTGCCCTTCCCGAGCAGTTTGCCGTGGGCGTCGGCGCGGATCGCGTGGCTGCGAGTGCTGCGACGCCGGAGGCGATCGAGGCGATGCTGGAGCGCGCGGCCGAGGGGCAGGTGCCGCTCTGGATTGGATGGGCCGTGCCGCGCGAGGTCGCGCTGGAGCACGCGGAGATCCTCGACGAGCAGCTCGAAGACGCGCTGCTCGCGCTCGCGCCGATTTACACGCTCGTCGCTTGGTCGCGGCAGAACGATCACATCGCGCTCGATCGACGCCTCGAAGGCATCGAGCGCGAGCGCGCCCGGACGCATGCGGAGGCTTCAGCGCAGACCGAGAAGTGGCAAGCCGAGCAGGCGGCCGCGCGGGAGCGATCCCTCGCTGAGGCGAAGGCGCGTGGTGAGGCCGAGGGGCCACGCGTGTCGGCGCTCCCGTTTGGGTTTGGCGCGCGTGCGGGGCATGGCGCGCCGCGCAGGCCGTCGCTCGATACGTTGTTCAAGCCGAGCCAGAAGGCTGAAGGCGAGCGCGATCGGCGCGGCGGAAAGCCGCAAGAAGCGAGAGCACCCCAAGCACCGGCTGCGCCGCGGGAGCGTGAGCAGACGCCCGCGCCGCCTCGGGTCGCGCCCGCGCCTGCGGCCCCCGCGCCCGCGCCTGCGGCTTCGAGCAACACGAGCGCGGCCGCGCCGACGACGATGGAAAAGGGCGCGCGCGTGCGTGTCTTGAGCGGCCCGTTCGCGGACAAGATTGGCGTCCTCGGCGAGCTCGATGGACGCGGCGGCGCGCGTGTGCTCCTCGGCCTCCTGTCGACGCGGATCGAGGTGACGGATCTCGCGCTCGTGCCCGAGGGGCGCGAGCGACCGGCGATCCAGAGCTCCCACCGGCGGCCCACGGCCCCGATGCCACGTAAAGCGCGCTGATGCAAAAGCTCGCACCATCCGAGTTCCCCACGGGGCTCGGCGCTCAATTCCACCGCAACCTCTGGCTCTACCTGAGCGGCGCGGCCCTCCTCGCGGCGCAGCACCTCCTCATGGTGAAGCGCGACTTCCTTGTGAGGGACGCCGTCGACGCGGCCGAGCAGCTCCGCGCGAGCGACGCCGCGCAGGATGCGCTGCTCATGCTGGGCGTGGTCGTCACGGCCGCGGTCACGCGTGTCCTCTCGCGCTGGACGATGTTCACGGGCGGCAGGAACGTCGAGTACGAGCTCCGTGCGGCCCTGCTCGCGCGGCTGCACAAGCTCGGCCCCGCGTTCTTCCGGCGCATGCCCACCGGCGAGATCATGAGCCGCTCGACGAGCGACCTGCAGCAGGTCCGCCTCCTCCTCGGCTTCGGCATCCTCAACGTGGTCAACTCGCTCCTCGCGCTCTCGAGTGCGCTCTACGTCATGGTGCGCGTGAGCGGGAAGCTGACGCTCGCGGCGCTCGCGACGTTCCCCGTGCTCATGCTGATCACGCGCACCTTCTCGGGGAAGATGTTCCAGCGCATGCGCGAGAACCAGGAGGCGCTCGGCAAGATGAGCGATCGTGTCCTCGCGAGCCTCGCCGGTGTCCGCGTCGTCCGTAGCTTCGCGCTCGAAGAGGCGGAGATCGCCACGTTCGAGCGGGCGAACCAGGACTACATCGAGAAGAACCTCGTGCTCGCGCGCATCCGCGGCTCGATGCAGCCGATCATGGGCGCGATCCTCGCGGCGGGGACGATCATCGTCTTCTGGTACGGCGGCTCGCTCGTGCTCCGCGGGGACATCACGAAGGGCGCGTTCATCTCGTTCTGGACCGCGCTCGGCCGCCTCATCTGGCCGATGCTCGCGCTCGGCTTCGTGACCGCGATCGTGGCCCGCGGCCGGGCGAGTTACGTGCGCCTCAAGGCGATCTTCGACGCCGTGCCCGAGGTCGTGAGCGGCGCGCTCCCCGCGCCCGCGTCCGTCTCCGGCGCGCTGCGCGTCGAGGGCCTCGCGTTTGCCCACGGCGATCGGAAGGTCCTCGAAGACGTCCGGTTCGACATCCCCGCGGGCGGATCCCTCGCGATCCTGGGGCGCACGGGATCGGGCAAGAGCACGCTCGCCACGCTCCTGCCGCGGCTCTTGCCGACGCCCCGCGGCGCGGTCTTCCTCGACGGCAAGGACATCTGCGAACTGCCGCTCGACGTCGTGCGCGAGAGCATCGGCTACGCGCAGCAGGACGCGTTCCTCTTCTCGACGACCGTCGCGCAGAACATCGGTTACTCGCTCGAAGAGCAGGACTCGCCGGAAGCGATGGAGAAGATTCGCGCGGCGGCGGCCGAGGCGGGCGTGCTCCAGGAGATCGAGTCCTTGCCGGACGGCTTCGACACGGTCGTCGGCGAGCGTGGCGTGCAGCTCTCGGGCGGCCAGCGGCAGCGCGTCGCGCTGGCCCGCGCGCTCCTGCGTGAGCCCCAGATTCTCGTCCTCGACGACCCGATGTCCGCGGTTGATGCGAAGACGGAGGCGGCGATCCTCGGCGCCATCGAGCGTCAGGCCGCGCGCCGCACGCTCGTCCTGATCACCCACCGCGTCGCCGCGGCGAAGCGCTGTGATCGCATCATCGTGCTCGAACGCGGGCGCGTCGTGGAGGAAGGCTCGCACGAGGAGCTCGTGGCGGTCGGCGGCCTCTACGCGTCGTTTGCCGAGGAGCAGGAGATCGAGGAGAAGCTCGCTGCGTTCGGCGCCGAGGATCTGCCCGCCTCGGTGCCCTCGCCGGAGGCCGTGCCCGCATGACGAGCTTGTCCGTGGAACCCAAGGCGAACGGCGTGAAGGCGTCGGCGACCGGGAAGACCCGGGCCGAGAAGGCGCTCGCGCGCTTCCACGAGGAGGACCGCCTCGGCGAGGGCCTCGACGCGAACATCCTCGCGGGGCTCTGGCCGTTCATGCGGCCGCACGCGAAGTGGCTCGTCCTCTCGCTCGGGCTGCTCCTCATGGGCTCGGGCCTCGCCGTGCTCCAGCCGTGGCTCATGGGGCGCACGTTCGACGCGTTCGAGCATCCCGGCGCGGCAGAGACGCTCATGCAGATGGGCGCCCTCATCCTCGTCCTGAAGCTCTTCGAGCAGTCGATCGCGTTCCCGCAGGTCTACCTCATGCAGCTCGCGGGCGCGCGCGCGTCGGGGGATCTCCGCGCGCACGTCTTCCGCTTCCTGCACACGCGCAAGCTCGGCTTCTTCGATCGCACGCCCGTCGGCCGCCTCGTCACGCGCGTCACGAACGACGTCGACGCGATCAACGAGATGTTCGCCTCGGGCACGCTGAACGCGCTCGGCGATCTCGTGCGCCTCGTCCTCATCGTCGTGGTCATGCTGCGGCGTGACTGGCAGCTCGCGCTGATCACGTTCGTCGCGGTCCCGCCGGTCGCGCTCGGCGTCATGTGGACGCGGCGCCGGATCCGCGACGCGTTCCGCGAGATCCGCGTCAAGACGGCGCGCATGAACGCCTACTTGAACGAGCAGATCTCGGGCATGGCCGTGGTGCAGGCCTACGCGCGCGAGGAGCAGAGCGCGCTCGAGTTCGACGACATCAACGAGGCGTACCGGCAGGCGAACAACCGCTCCATCGTCTTCGACGCGGCGCTCGACGCGGCGATCGAGCTCGTGCAGAGCCTCTGCATCGCGGCCGTGCTCTGGTACGCGGGCGTCCGTTCGCTCTCGGATCGTGTCTCGTTCGGCACGCTCGTCACGTTCGTCGCGTACATCGAGATGTTCTTCATCCCGATCCGCGATCTCTCGGCGCGCATGACGCAGCTCCAGTCGGCGCTGGCCGGCGCGGAGCGCATCTTCCAGCTCCTCGAAAACAAGGACGAGGACGCGCCGGTCCCCGCGGCCGCCGAGGCGCAGGCCGAGAAGAAAGACGACACGATCGCGTTCGAGCTCGATCACGTCGACTTCGAGTACAAGCCCGGTGTGGCCATCCTCCGCGACGTCTCGATCCGTGCGGGGAAGGGCGAGAAGATCGCGCTCGTCGGCGCGACGGGTGCGGGCAAGACGACGGTCGCGTCGCTGCTCTTGCGCCTCTACGAGGCCAAGCAGGGCTCCGTGCGTGTCTTTGGCCGCGACGTGCGGAACGCGCCGCGTGACGAGCTCCGCAAGAGTTTTGCGGTCGTGCCCCAGGAGGTCTTCCTCTTCCCCGGCACGATCGCGAGCAACATCGCGGCCGGTGACATCGAGGTCGATCGGGCGCGTGTCGTCCGCGCGCTCGAGCGGATCGGCGCGCTCGATCTCTTCGAGCGTCGCGAGGGCGGGCTCGAAGCCAAGGTCGAGGAGCGTGGCTCGAACTTCTCGGCGGGCGAGCGCCAGCTCATCGCGTTCGCACGCGCGCTCTACCGCGACCCGCCGATCCTCGTGCTCGACGAGGCGACGGCGAACATCGACAGCGACACCGAGGCGCGCCTGCAGAAGGCTGTATGGGCCGCGATGCAGGGACGCACCGCGCTCATCATCGCGCACCGGCTCTCCACGATCCGCGCGGTCGACCGCATCGTCGTCTTCCACAAGGGCCGCGTCGTCGAGCAAGGCAGCCACGAGACGCTGCTCGCGCAGGGCGGGGCGTACGCGCGCCTCTACCAGCTTCAGTTCAGCCGGACCGAGGCGCACGCCGCGGAGTAGGGTTCGGCGTTCCGCGAGGGCGGGGTGTCGTTCCGCGAGGGCGGGGTGTCGTTCCGCGAGGGCGGGGTGTCGTTCCGCGAGGGCGGGGTGTCGTTCCGCGAGGGCGGGGTGTCGTTCCGCGAGGGCGAGGTGTCGTTCCGCGAGGGCGGGGTGTCGTCCCGCGAGGGCGGGGTGTCGTTCCGCGAGGGCGGGGTGTCGTTCCGCGAGGGCGGGGTGTCGTCCCGCGAGGGCGGGATGTCGTCCCGCGAGGGCGGGATGTCGTCCCGCGAGGGCGAGGTGTCGTCCCGCGAGGGCGAGGTGTCGTTCCGCAAGGGCGAGGTGTCGTTCCGCGAGGGCGGGGTGTTCCGCACAGTGGTTACGGCGCTTGGCCGCTCAGCTCATCGGCGCGGGCGAGGATGGAGGAGGACAAGCGCTCGAAGTCTTCGCGGCAGCGCAGGACGGCTTCCATGTGCGCGCCGATGGCGCCGTCAGCAGGTTTCAGGTGGAACATGGGCTTCCAGGCGTCTTGGGCGAGCGGCATGAGGCTCTGGTAGTGACGCATGATCCCGAGGCACCACGGGTCCTCGTGGAGGGAAGCTGGGGGCTCGTCGCGCAAAACCGATCGGTGGAACACGGTGGGAATGAGTGCGACCCACTTCTCGTAGGCCCTCACCGGATTCGACAATCGCATCACCGCCTGCATGACGATGTAGCCGAGTGGCTTCATCGGTCCGAGGGGGAGGTCGAGGTCTGGATCTGGGCTCCGGTCGCGGCGGACGCTCCAATGATCTCGCCACTCGAACAGGGTCACAGCAACGTTGTGAAGCCCTTGCAGGGAGTAGACATCAGGGGCGAGCGGGGTGACCACGAAGTCAGCGGCGAGAAGCGCGGCGCGGCTGTTGGCGCCGAGCCCACGCCCCACATCGAGGAGAACCACATCCGGTCGATGCTGCTCCGCGGCCAGGGCAATGATCCGATGGAACGCCGACAACGCGCGAAAGGCATGCGCATCGCCATGCAAAGCGCGTATCCACGCATCGGAGAGCGTCTCCTCGAACGCGTACAAGCCGACGTCCCCGGGCACGAGCGCCAGGCCTTCTCTCAGCTCCTCGATGTGTGGGTTCCGGAGGTCCCCCGTCGCGGCGACAAGAGGGCGTACTGCGTCGTAGATGGTTCGGCCCTCGGATCGAGGGTCGCTCCAGAGCTCCTCGATCTGCTCCTCTGTCAGGCACATGGCCGTGAGGCCGGATTGCGGGTCGAGGTCGAGCAGGAGCACCCGATGCCCCTGGTCCACCAGCATGTGGGCGAGGTGGTAGACGAGCGTTGTCTGTCCGACGTCACCTCTGCTGTTCAGGAACGCGATCCGCTTCATACGCGGGCCCTGACGATGACGCCGAAGGTGGACGGTTCGAGGATGAACTCCGGCTCGGGGTTGCCGTTGTCCTTGCAGGCCTTCCGCGCGAGCGGGACCCCCATGCCGAAGCGTTGCACGAACCCGAGCTGGTAGAGGGCTGCTGCGACGGTCGGATTTCGATAGTCGTTCCCGCCGGGCTTGCCGAACGTCTGCGGCGTCGCGCGGCCGAAGAGCCCGCCCGGGTTGTGGATCTCGATCCGATCCGAGAACCAGTACCACTGGAGGGGAGCGTTGCTGGTCTCGTAGTTCCGATGGATCGCCGCGTTGCGAAGGAGCTGCTGCAACGCCGCCATGGGGTAGTCCGGCGCTCGACGCTCCACGGACGCGCCCGCCACCGTCGTCGCGACGTGGATGTGGGCGGTCGTGATCTCGTCCATGCGCCGCAGCACCTCGGGCAAGGGACCTGTGATCTCCTTCCGATCCACGATCGGATCCGTCAACTCCGTCCCATCCACGCGCAGGAACTGCACGTACGCTCCGGGCAGGTAGGTCGTCGGCTCACGGCCCAGGATGAGCAACCCCGCCACGTTGGGTACAGCGTCCGGGGACGCGAGGTGCAGTGCGGCGAGCTGCTCGGGGATCGACCGGCCGTTTTCACGCAGGACCTCCGGGGCGACGGCGCTCGGGAGGAACTCTCGTTCGAATACCTTGAGATCGAGCTCATCAAGCGTGGCACCCGGCACGGCTCGCTGATCGAAGGGCCCGTCCGAGCTACGGCGTCGTTCGGTCAGGACGCGCTCTTCATCCCCGGGTCGCGGTTCCCTTGCGTGGCCCGATACGAACGCAGATACGGCCCCGCAACGCCACCGGCGGGTCAGGCGAAGGCTTCACTTCGACGACCGCGATCTCCTTTCCCGCCAGCGTGGCCTTGTAAACGGTCATGAGCGGGAACGGCAGGATGTTGCCGTCGCTGCGGATGTTCGTGATGTCCCGCAGCAACTCGTCCGTGACGGCAAGTCCCGTCGCCTGCCCCGTTTTGTCGTGCACACCGAGCAAGAGGATGCCGGGCTGTCCCGTGCCTGGGAGGTCGTTGGCGAACGCGCAGATCGCCTCTTCAATCGCTCCCTTGACGCTCTTGAAGGACTCTTTGCGCTCGACCCGAAAGCTCTCCAGGTCTGCCGCCAGGCTCGCGATCTCCTGCTCGGTCAGCATGGTACGGCCTCACATCCCCCCGTCCTCGAGCGGGCAACTCCCGTGCGGCATCGCCTCCGGATCCGGCGGCGGGTTCGGCTCTCCGTCTCCGGTCCCCGCCACCACGAGCAGCCAGTAGTCCACGCAGCTCCCGTTCACGATCACGAGCTTGTTCGCGTCGACCGTCCGTAGCTCCGCCTGGTTGCCCGCCGCGTGCGCCAAGGTGCTTTCCTTGGTCCCGCACTTCTCGAACGACAGCCAGATGTCCACGAACCGCGGCACCTCGCCGAGCCCGTGTTCGAGCTCGTACCGCATCCCCGCGGGGAACCAGAGCAGCTCCCCGTTCCACGGCGCGCTCATGTAGACGCCGTGCTCCACCGTGCCCTCCGTGTAGCGGACGGGCGTGTTCGCATCGGCCGAGCGGTCGCAGTTCGGGCCGATCGAGTTGATCGTGTTGCAGCCGCTCGACCCCGCGAGCGCGAGCGCGGCCACGACGATCCCCCAGCGTGTCGCGCGGCCCATCAGCCCAGCCAGCGCGCCGCGTCCACGGCGTGGTAGGTCAGGATGAAGTCCGCTCCCGCGCGCCGGATCGACGTCAGGAGCTCCAGCACCGCGCGCTTCTCGTCGATCATCCCCGCGGCCGACGCGGCTTTGATCATCGCGTACTCGCCGCTCACGTTGTACGCGCCGAGCGGCAGCGGCGACGCCGCGCGCACCTTCGCGATCACGTCGAGGTAGGGCAGGGCAGGCTTCACCATCAGGAGATCCGCGCCTTCCTCCTCGTCGAGCCGCGCCTCGCGCAGCGCCTCGCGCGTGTTCGCCGGATCCATCTGGTAGCCCGCGCGATCGCCGAACTTCGGCGCGCAGTCCGCAGCCTCGCGGAACGGCCCGTAGAAGCTCGACGCGTACTTCACCGCGTACGACAGGATCGCCGTGCCCTCGTGGCCCTCGCCGTCGAGCGCGCGGCGGATCGCGCCGACGCGCCCGTCCATCATGTCGCTCGGGGCCACGATGTCCGCGCCCGCCGCCGCATGCACGACCGCCGCCTTCGCCAGGACCTCCAGCGTCGCGTCGTTGTCGACCTCGAGCTCGCCGCGGGGACCCGGCTTCAAGATCCCGCAATGCCCGTGCTCGGTGTACTCATCGACGCAGACGTCGGTGATGACCAGGAGGTCCGGCGCGGCGTCTTTCAGGGCCGCGACCGCGCGCGGGACCGGGCCGTTCGGATCGTAGGCGGACGAGCCGCTCGCGTCCTTGGTCCGGGGCAAGCCGAACAGGATCACCCCGCCGAGTCCGAGGGAGCGGGCTTGCCGCGCCTGCTCGGCGGCCGCAGCGACCGGGAGCTGGAAGACGCCCGGCATCGTCGAGATGGGGCGGGGTTCGTCGAGCACCTCGTGGAAGAAGAGGGGCAGGACGAAGTCCGAGGGGGCGAGGGAGGTCTCACGGACCAGGCTCCGGATCGCGGGCGAGCGGCGGAGCCTGCGGGGTCGTTCGGTCGGGAACACGCGGGCCACTGTAGCAGCGTGGTTTTTCATGCGGGGAGGGGGATTGCATTTCCCAAAACCGGATCCATTTCGTCGTCGCCATGACCCAAGAAGCCCCCCCGACCCCCGAAGCGCCGCCGGTCGTTTCTCCCGCCGCCGTGGAGATGCCGTTCCAGGCGGAGGTGCAGCAGGTTCTCTCCCTCGTCATCAACTCGCTCTACGCGAACCAGGAGGTCTTCCTGCGCGAGCTCGTGTCGAACGCCTCCGACGCGCTCGACAAGGCCCGCTTTCTCGGCCTCACGCGCAAGGACGTGACCGAGCAGGAAGGCGAGCCCGCGATCTCGATCCAGCTCGACGACGAGGCCCGCACGATCGTCATCGAGGACAACGGCATCGGCATGACGCGCGACGAGGTCGTCCAGAACCTCGGCACCATCGCGAAGAGCGGTTCGCTCGAATTCCTCAAGGCACACGCCGAGGCCCTTCGCGCGAGCCAGGACAAGAACGGCGCGGTCAAGCTCATCGGCCAGTTCGGCGTGGGCTTTTACGCAGCGTTCATGGTCGCCTCGCGGGTCGACGTGGAGACGCGCTCCATGCTCCCGGATGCCGAGCCCGTGCTCTGGCGCTCGGGAGGATCCGGCACGTTCACGGTCGCGACGGGCGAGCGTGCGCACCCCGGGACGAAGATCACGCTGCACCTCAAGGAGGACACGCGCGAGTACACGAAGGCCTATCGGATCAAGGAGATCATCCGCAAGTACTCGGACTTCGTGCACTTCCCGATCTCGGTGAACGGCGAGGTCGCGAACCGGAAGGCGGCACTCTGGACGCTGCCGAAGTCGCAGGTGACGGAGGAGCAACACGCCGAGTTCTTCCGGCACGTGACGGGCGGCTACGAGGGCGAAAAGCCGCTCTGGCACCTGCACGTGTCGATCGACGCGCCGGTGCAGTTCCAGGCGCTGCTCTACGTGCCCGAGAAGGCGCCGCCGGACCTCTTCCAGCGGGATCGCCGTGCGATCCGGCTCTACGCGAAGCGCGTGCTCATCGTCGAGGACTGCGACAAGGTCGCGCCGATCTACCTGCGTTTCCTGCGCGGCGTGGTCGACTCCGAGGATCTCTCGCTGAACGTCTCGCGCGAGATGCTGCAGGAGGACAAGGCCCTGAAGCAGATCGAGACGCAGATCACGAAGCAGGTTCTCAAGGGCCTGAAGGAGCTCTCGGAGAGCGAGCCCGAGAAGTACGCGTTGGTCTGGAACGAGTTCGGCAAGGTCCTCAAGGAGGGCGTGTCGGTCGACTGGAAGAACAAGGACGCGATCGCGGACCTCTGCCGGTTCGGCTCGATGAACACGCCCGAGGCAGAGCTCATTTCGCTGAAGCAGTACGTCGCGGCGATGCCGGAGTCGCAGAAGGAGATCTACTACCTGACGGGCACGAGCCGCCGCGGGCTGGAGAAGAGCCCGCACATCGAGGCCTTCAAGAAGCGCGGCTACGACGTTCTCTTCATGACGGAGCCCGTCGACGAGTGGGTCGTGCAAACCTTGACCGAGTACGACAAGCGCCGTCTGCGCAGCATCGCGCACGGCGACATCGATCTCGGCGAGAAGGACGAGAAGGCCGACGAGAAGGCCAACGAGCAGATCAAGAGCGCCGTCTCCGCCGTGAAGGCCACGCTCGGCGAGCGGGTGAAGGACGTGCGCGCCTCACGCCGCCTGACCGACAGCGCGAGCTGCCTGGTCGCCGCCGAGGGAGATCTCGGCGTCAACATGGAGCGGATCATGCGCATGATGGGCGAGGACGCGCCCCAGGCGAAGCGAATCCTGGAGCTCAACCCCGAGAGCCCCATCGTCAAGAACCTGAGCGCACTGGCCGAGAAGGACCCGAGCGCAGAGCCCATCAAGCTCTGGTCCGAGCTGCTCTACGAGCAGGCCCTGCTCGCCGAGGGCGTCGTGGTCGACCCGGCCAAGCTCGTGCAACACATCCAGGATCTGCTCGTCCAGGCCAGCAACGCAGCCGTGGCGCGGTAAGGCGTTTCCTCTCGAAGCCGTTGTGCTGGGGTGCTGCCCCGGCGCAACGGCCTGCGAGGACACGTCACGCAGGCTGCGCGTCGCCCTCCAGTGCCGTGAACAGGGCTTCCGCGCTCGACAGGGACTCCTCTGAGCCGACGGCTGCGAGGATGTCGCCCACTTCGAGCTGATCCTTTGGGCCGGGCATCATCGAGGGTTTGCCGTCGCGCACGATGGCGAGGATGGCGGCGCCTGTCTTCGCACGTAGATCGAGCTCGCCCAGCGTGCGCCCGATGGCCGTGCTCCCGGGTGCGATGCGCAAGAGGCGTGGCGCGCCGAGACCGAGGAGCAGCGAGGGGGCGTCGTTCGGGGTGGGGGGCGACGTTGCGGCGTGGTCTTTCCCGTGCGCTGCGCGTGCTGTTGCTTCGCCGGCGAGCTTTGATTTGAGCACGTCGAGGACGACGGCTCCTCCGGCTTGCACCTCGAGCTCGAATTGTCGGGCGTTCCGCCAGAAGGAGACGATCGCGATGATGGCGAGCGCGACGAGGAGCAGGACGCCGACGCCCGGCGGCACGAAGGGCTCGACAGCTGTGACCGAGGCGGCTGCGGTTGCCACCAGGAGGCCGAGCTGCACGACGAGCGCGACGGGACGACCGATCTTCGTGTCGCCTGCGACCGTCAGGCCGACTGCGCGCGTCAGGCGGACAATCCCGAAGACGAACGGCAACACGACGAGCGCGGCTGCGGCGAAGACGAGCACTTGCGAGGCGCCCTTGCTCAGCCCGAGGGACGCGGCGGCTGCGTGCTGGATGCGCTCGTGCAAGAGCCCGCCGCCAACGAGCAGCGCCACGATGAACGCAGCGTCGAGCACGAGCAGCACGCTCAGGCGACGCAGCCGCGCGCCTGTCGTCGCGGACGCGGGTGCCGTGCGCACGCGCTCGATCCACGCGCTGTAGAGCGTGATGAAGGTGCCGATCCGGCGAGGGACATGGTCCTCTACGAAGCGCGCGGCGCCTTCCGAGCGGCGGATCAGCGCGGGCGTCGTCAGCGTCGTGATGGCGGAGACGGCGACGGCGACGGCGAAGAGGAACGGCCGCGTCGCTCCGAGCGTGGAGCCGAGGCCCACGATGATGAACGAGAACTCGCCGATCTGGGAGAGGCTGAGACCTGCCTGCGCGCTCGTGCGGAGCCCGCAGCCCGTCACGATGCCGCCGAGCCCCACGCCGACGACCTTGCCCACGATGACGACCACCGAGAGGACGAGGACGGCGACCCAGTTCTGGAGCACGAGCGCAGGCTCGATGAGCATGCCGACCGACACGAAGAAGATGGCCGCGAACATGTCGCGGATGGGGACGATCAGGTGCTCGACGGTATGCCCCTCGCCGGACTCCGAGATGAGCACCCCGGCGACGAAGGCGCCGAGCGCCACGGAATAGTGCATGGCCGCGCAGGCATGCGCGAAGACGAAGCAGATGCCGATGCTGGCGACGATGGTGGTCTCGGGCCTGCCGAGCCGCACGACGTAGCGCATGAGCCTGGGCACGATGAGCAGGCCGGCGACGACCATGACGACGAGGAACCCGACGAGCTTGCCGGTCGTGAGGAGGAGCGTGGTCGCGTCGAGGCCGCTGCCGGTCGCGACGGTGGTCATCACGGCGAGGAGCAAGATGGCGAGGATGTCCTCGACGATGAGGACGCCGTAGACGAGCTCGCGGAGGCGCGGGTCGATCTTCATCTCGTCGAAGACCTTGGCGATGATCGTCGTGCTGGAGATGGCGATCGCGGCGCCCGCGAAGATGCTCTCGATCTGCGTCCAGCCGAAGGCCTGACCCACGGCGACGCCGGCGCACATCATGAGCGCGACCTGGATGACCGCGATGACGCCCGCGGTGGGCGCGACGCGCACGAGTTTCTCGATGTTGAGCTCGAGGCCGATCGCGAACATGAGCAGGATGACGCCGAGCTCGGAGAGGGTCTGGACCGTGCTCATGTCGGCGTTCAGCGGCAGGGGCAGGTGAGGCCCGACGACGAGGCCGGCGATGATGTAGCCGAGGACGACTGGCTGGCGGATCCGCTGAAAAACGACCGTCGTGATCGCCGCGACGCCGAGCACGGTAGCGAGAGTCTGAAGGAAGGCGTGCGCGTCCTGCATCCTTCGAGAAGTAGCGCTCACACGCGTCGATTCAAGAGATCACGGCCGATCGTGTGCATATTTTATTTGTGCACATAATAACTCTCGGGAGAGGACGCCAAACGGAGCCTCCCGCGCCTCCGTGGGCAAACCCGACGACGATGCCGCGCTCGTGCAGCACCCTCAGGTTCGAGCCGAGCTCGGGCCCGGGTCATGATGTGATCGATCGTACGCCGCTTGATGCGGCGTCTCTGGTTCTGCTGTCCCGAGCGCTTCGACTTGAAGCCTCGGGCCTCCGCCCCCCGTGCTTGCCCGCGCCTCGGTACGCTCCGTTCGTGCGCGCGCTTCGACCTCGGGCGGGTTCGTCGTAGAGTCCCGCCTCATGGCGGTTCGGCTGCACATCAACATCGATCACGTCGCCACCGTGCGAAACGCGCGGGGCACGCGTTACCCCGATCCCGTCTTCGCCGCGGGCCTCTGCGAGGCGGCCGGCGCCGATGGCATCACCGCGCATCTGCGCGAGGATCGGCGCCACATCACCGACGACGACGTCACGCGCCTGCGCGCCTCGGTTCAGACGCTCCTCAACCTGGAGATGGCCGTGACCGAGGAGATGATCGGCATCGCGTCGAGGGTGCGTCCCGACGTGATCACGCTCGTCCCCGAGCGGCGCGAGGAGCGCACGACCGAAGGCGGGCTCGACGTGATCGGGCAACGCGCGGGCGTCGAGGCCGCCGTGAAGATGGCCAAGGAGCGCGGGATCAAGGTGAGCCTGTTCATCGGCGCGGACGAGGCCATGGTCGAGGCCTCCGCGGCGGCCGGCGTCGCGCAGATCGAGCTGCACACCGGCGAGTACTGCCACGCCTCGGGGGAGCAAGCCGAGCACGAGCTCGATCGGCTGAAGCGCGCCGCGGCCCGCGCCTCGGCGCTCGGCCTCGAGGTCGCCGCGGGCCATGGCCTCACCCGTCACAACGTCGGGCCCGTCGTGGCGATCCCCGACATCGTGGAGGTGAACATCGGCCACTCGGTCATCGCCGACGCCGTCTTCTTCGGGCTCGACCGCGCCGTGCGAGACCTTCGGAGGGCCGTCGATCGGGGGCTCGGGGGCAGAGCTCCGCTTGCCGGAGCGGAGCCCTCGAACGCTGACAACGCCCGGGGTCGTTCGCGATGATCCCCGTCCTCACGCGCGCCCAGATGCGCGCGTTCGACAAGTACGCGATCGAGACGTGCCACGTGCCCGGCGTCGTCCTCATGGAGAACGCCGGCCGCGGCGCCGCGGACGTCCTCTCCGCGATGATCGAGGCGCGCCGCCCACACACGCCGAGCCGCGAGGCCGACGCGATCTCCGCCCGCGCCCGCTCTTTCCCGGTCCGCCACGTGCAGAGCCCCGGCCAGCCCGCCACGTACCCGCTCGAAGCGCGCGTCGTCGTCGTCTGCGGCACGGGCAACAACGGCGGCGATGGGTTCGTCGTGGCGCGCCACCTCTACGCCCGCGGCGCCGAGGTCGAGGTCTATCTCGCCGGCAAGAGCGAGAAGGTGATGGGCGACGCGCGCATCAACCACGACGCCTACATCGACCTCGGCGGCCGCTTCTTCGAGCTGCCCGAGGGCGCGGGGCTCGGGCCGTTGCACACCGCCCTCGCGCGCGCCGACTTCGTCATCGACGCCCTCTTCGGCACCGGCCTCGACAGGCCGATCACCGGCCACCTCGCCGACGTGATCGCCGTGCTCAACGACGCGGCCGCCCGCTGCGTCGCGCTCGACATCCCCTCGGGGCTCGACGCCGACAGCGGCGCGCCGCTCGGCATCGCGGTGCGCGCGGACGACACCGTCACGTTCGGCCACCTCAAGATCGGCATGCTCACGCCCGAGGGCGCGCGGCTCGCGGGCAACGTGCACGTGGTCGACCTCGGCGTCCCCGATCCGCCGATCCTCACGCACGTCGGCGTCGTCGCCGAGGTCATCCGCCGCGAGACGGTTGGCTCGTACTTCGCGCCGACGCCCGAACGATCCCCCGCCTTCCCACGCCAGGTTGGCGCCTGGACACGCCCCGGTGTCGATTTGACACGCCGGGGGGACACACGTCCTGTGGCGTCCCAATGATTCCAATCACTTAGGACGTGCCACGCCTGGGCACCCGCCTTGCGAAAGGCCCCGAGCACCAGGAGGTCACGTCGCCATGTTCGCTCAGGCCCTCGCCACCACGCCCGTCCCCTCGAAGTCGCTTCAAGCCAACTCGATCGAGGAGCTCCGCCGAGGTGTCGCCGCGCTGGCCCCCGAGCTCTTCGGCCGCGCCCTTCGCATGTCGCGCTCCAGCGCCCTCGCCGAGGACCTCGTGCAGGACACCGTCGAGCGCGCCCTCCGCTTCGAGAACCAGTACCGCCCCGGCACGAACCTGAAGGCGTGGGTCCACCAGATCCTTTTCAGCGTCTTCATCACGAAGTGTCGCCGCAACCGTCGCGAGCGCCGCGCCCTCGACGTGCTCTATTCCGACCCGAACGCGTGGACGGCCGCGCCCGCGGTCTCCGAGATGACCGCGCTCTCGCCGCCCACCCTCCGCGCGCTCGAAGCCATCCAGGAGGTGTATCGCGAGGCGCTCATCCTCGTGGACCTGCAGGAGATGACGTACAAGGACGCCGCCGAGAAGCTCGGTGTGCCCGTGGGCACCGTCATGAGTCGTCTCCACCGCGGCAGGCGCCTGCTCGCCAAGGCCCTCGAGGCCGATCGGGACGCGTCGCTTGTGCAGTGCAACATGTTGGAGTAGTTCGCTTCTCCGGGGCGCGCGCTCCGTTGCGCCCGAGCCTCCCGGAGGATGCGATGACCTTGCCCGTTCCCGTGTACATCGTCGGCGCCGCTCGCACGCCCATCGGCGCCTTCCTCGGCGCCCTCTCCGCCCTCCCCGCCCCGCGCCTCGGCGCCGCTGCCATCGAGGCCGCGCTCGCGCGTTCGAAGGTCCCGGCCGATCGCGTCGGCGAGGTCTTCATGGGCAACGTGCTCGGCGCCGGCGTCGGCCAGGCCCCCGCGCGCCAGGCCGCCATCTACGCGAACATCCCCAAGAACGTGCCGGCGACGACCGTCGGCAAGGTCTGCGGCTCGGGCATGCAGGCCGTGATCCTCGGCGCCAAGAGCATCGCGCTCGGCGACGCGGAGATCGTGGTCGCGGGCGGCATGGAGTCGATGTCGAACGTGCCGTACTACCTCACGCAGGCGCGGAACGGCTACCGCATGGGCGACAACAAGATCGTCGACGGCATGATCCACGACGGCCTGTGGGATCCCTACGGCAACTTCCACATGGGCAACGCCGGCGAGCTGTGTGCCAAGAAGTACGAGTTCTCGCGCGAGGCCCAGGACGAGTTCGCCAAGGAGAGCTTCCGCCGCGCCCTCGCCGCGCAGAAGGAAGGCCTCTTCGACGCGGAGATCGTGCCCGTGAACGTGCCGCAGAAGAAGGGCGACGCCGTGGTCGTGAAGCTCGACGAGGGCCCGCCCGCCGGCAAGCCCGACAAGATCGGCACGCTCAAGCCTGCGTTCCAGAAGGACGGGACCATCACCGCGGCGAACGCCTCGTCGATCAATGACGGCGCCTCCGCGCTCGTGCTCGCCAGCGAGAAGGCCGTGAAGGAGCTCGGCCTCGAGCCGCTCGCGCGGATCGCCGGCTACGGCGGCGCCGCGCAGGAGCCCGAGTGGTTCACGACCGCGCCCGCGGCCGCCGTCGAGAACACGCTCGCGCGGACCAAGCTCACGAAGGAGCAGATCGACGTCTGGGAGATCAACGAGGCCTTCGCCGTGGTCACGCTGGCCGTGAACAAGCTCGTCGGCATCGACAACGCCCGCGTCAACGTGCGCGGCGGCGCCGTCGCGCTCGGTCACCCCATCGGCGCCACGGGCGCGCGTATGCTCACCACGATGATCCACGCCATGAAGGATCGCGGCGACAAACGCGGCCTCGCGACGTTGTGCATCGGCGGCGGCGAGGCGCTCGCCGTCGTGCTCGAGCGATAACGCCATGGGGCGGCCGTGGCGCGTCACGCTGGGCGTCGAGCGTTTTCCCGCGCTCACGCCCACCTTGCCTCCCGCCACCCACACGAACAGCTACGCGCTGGGCGAGCGGGAGGTGCTGCTCGTCGAGCCAGCGACGCCGTTCGACGACGAGCGGCGCGCGTGGCTCGCATGGGCGCGCTCCCTTTCGAGCCGCGGCCGTCACCCCATCGGCATCCTCCTCACGCATCACCACGTCGATCACGTGGGCGGCGCCTGGTTCTTCGCGAACGAGCTGCGCCTGCCGCTGCTCGCGCACCACGAGACGGCCGCGCGCCTCGCCGGGGAGGTCCGCGTCGACCGCCACATCGAGGATGGCGAGCGGATCGTGCTCGATGGTCCGCACCCCATGCCGCTCCGTGTGCTCCACACCCCGGGCCACGCGCCGGGCCACGTCTGCCTCTTCGACGAGGACACGGGCACCGCGGTCGTCGGGGACATGGTGGCGAGCGAGGGTACGATCCTCATCGAGCCCGTGGACGGCGACATGATCGCGTATCTCGCGCAGCTCGATCGCCTCGCGGGGTTGTCCGCTGCGGTCGCGCTCCCCGCGCACGGCGATCCCATCGACGAGCCGACCACGCTCTTTCGCCGGTACATCACGCATCGCCTCGCGCGCGAGGCCAAGGTCGTCGCGGCCTTTGCCTCGATGCCTCCCGCGGGCGCGAGCCTCGACGCGCTCCTGCCCGTCGCCTACGCCGATACGTCGTCTCTGCTCTGGCCCCTTGCGCGGATGAGCCTCGAAGCGCACCTCGTCAAGCTCGAGCGCGAGGGGCGCGTCCTGCGCACCGGGGACGGCGGGTACCATCTCGTCGCTGGGTAACTCTTCCCGCCGGGGCCGGGCCGGCCTAGGCTGCCTCCGCTCGCCGTCTCTCGGGTGGAGGAACGCTTGATGAAACGAACGCTGATTTCCCTGGGGCTCGTGGGGGGCGCGCTCGTCGCTGCCGGTTGCGCGGACGAGCCGAACCAGAACCCGCCCCCGGCGCCCGAGCCCAACATCGAGCGCTTCCAGCCCGAGGGGTGCGATTTCGAGATCGCCACCCGCGCCGAATACATGAATTTCCAGCGCGGCAGCGCCAAGACCTCGGCCGCGCCCGACATCCGCCGCGTCCGCCTCGGCCTCGGCGGCAACGTCGAGATCGGGGCCCCGGGCCGCGCCGATCCCGCGACCTCCGCGGGCTTCGGCTGGCAGACCGACCCGGAGACACTCGCCAGCGAGATCCAGTGGGGCACCACGCCCGACCCGTCGACCTGGCCCGCCACGAATCGCAAGGGCGGCGTCACGTGGGTGACCCCCCAGGGCCTCATCGCCCCGCAAGGCGACGATCGCATGCACGAGGCCTATCTCTGCGGCCTGACCCCCGCGACGACCTATTATTATCGCGTCGGCGGCGGCCCCGCGGGCAAGGAGGTCTGGAGCGAGGTCCATTCCTTCACGACCACGCCGAAGGATCCCAATGCCGAGGTCCTCCTCGGCGTCTCGGGCGACGCGCGCGGCCAGGACAACCAGGCCTGGCGCCTGATCCAGCGCCGCATGATGAAGGCCGGCGTCACGGCCGAGCTCTTTTCGGGCGACATGATCAATTTCGCCACCGATCAGAGCGAATGGCACAAATGGCTCGATCTCGCGGCGAAGGACGCCGACGGGAGCCTGCTCACGCTCGGGCAGATCCTCACGCTCTCGACACACGGCAACCACGAGAACCACACGACGCATTTCTACAGCAGCGTCGTCCTCCCCCAGGACACGACGAAATTCGCGGACTACCCCGAGCTCTTTTATTCGGTCGACATCGGCCCGGTCCACGTCGTGGTCGTCGACGACTTCTGGGTCACGTCCCCGACCGGAAAACCCGATTACGCCCCGATGCTGAAGGCGTGGCTGGAGAAGGACCTCGAGGCGGCGAACAAGAATCGCGCGAACGTGCCCTGGATCGTCGGCATGCACCACCACGCCGAGTTTTCCTCCTCGTCGCACGGCACCGATTCGGACGTCCTCCTCGGCCGGCAGTTTTTCGTGCCGATATGGGACAAGTACCAGGTCGATCTGATGGTCCTCGGCCACGACCACAACTACGAGCGCACGAAGCCGCTCACCGGCCCGCTCGCCGAGGGCACGCTCGAGCCCGTGGTCCAGGCGCCGCCCGCGAAGGGCACGATCTACATGGTCTGCGCCGGCGCGGGCGCCGATGCGTACGGCAAAGGCTTCAGCACGTGGACCGACGTCAGCGCGGCCTACGACAGCAAGACCGTGTTCGGCTTCTACTCGTTCCTCAAGGCCAACAAGACCTCGCTGACCATCGAGTCGCACGAGATCCGGCCCGACGAGACCGACCCGGTCATCGACATGATCACCCTCAGCAAGTGAGCCAAGCCGCCCCGGGCGCTTGCACGCGCGCGCCGATGCGCCGCGCGAGGGCGCCCGTTCGCCCTTGCGCTACTGCAACTCGTTTGCTACTTGGTTCGCGTTGCTTTTGCGGAGGTGATTCAAGTGAAGCAAATGTGCGGGATTCGTGCGCAGCTCCTCGCCCTCGGAAGCGCGGCTCTCTTCGTCGTCGGATGCGGCGGCGAGGACGGCGCGACGGCCGAGAAGGGCTCGGCCCAGGTCTTCGTCGAGGCGGAAGACACCATCCCGAACGGCCTGGCCGCCGGCATGGGCGATGAGGACATCCAGGACGGCTGGAGCGTCACCTACGACCGCTTTCTCGTCGCGATCGGCAACATCCGCGCCTCGCGCTCCGACGCGACCGAGGCGCTCTCCGCGCCCGACGTGTACGTCCTCGACCTGAAGAAGGTCCCCGCGGGCGGCTACGTCGTGGCGACGTTCGAGGACGTGAGCGCGACGCGCTGGGACCGCTTCGGCTTCGACCTGCCGAACGCCAAACCCGGCGCCAAGGGCCTCGGGAACACGAGCGAGGCAGACGTCTCGCTCCTCGTCGACAACGGATGGTCGCTCTACATCGCGGGCACGCTCGACAACGGCACCACGCAGAAGACGTTCCGCTGGGGCCTCGCCGCCGGCACGTCGTACGACGATTGCGCGACGGAGGACGAGATCCCCGGCTTCGCAGTCCCGGCCGGCGGCAGCGTGCCGGTCAAACCCACGATCCACGGCGATCACTGGTTCTTCAACAACATCACGGCCGGCACCGAGGTCACGGCGCGCTACGCCCAGTACATCGCCGACGCCGACGCGAACGACGACGGCGAGACCACGCTCGACGAGCTGAAAGCGACGCAGGCTGCCGCCGTGTTCCCGCCCGACAAGTACAGCCTCGCCGGCGTCGCCATCGAGACCGCGTACGACTACGTCCTCGCCCAGGCGCGCACGCTCGGTGACTACCAGGGCGACGGCGAGTGCCCGACGCGCAAAGTTCTCCCCTGAACGCGGCGCCCGGTCCTTCTGGCCCTCACCCCCCTGGGCCCTCGTCCGGATCGGTGCTATTCCGGCCTCCGTGCGCGATCCCTACGATGTGCTCGGCGTCGACCGCTCGGCGACGCAGGACGAGATCAAGAGCGCCTTCCGCAAGCTCGCAGGGCAGCACCACCCGGACAAGAACCCGGGTGACGATGGGGCGCATCAGCGCTTCAAGGAGATCAACGCGGCCTACCAGATCCTGAGTGATCCGCAGAAGCGCGCCGCGTTCGATCGCTTCGGCCCGATGGGCGTCGGCGGCGCCGGTGGGCAGCCGGGCAGCCCCTTCGGCGGCGCGGGCTACGTCGACCTGAACGACCTCAACATCGACGGCCTCTTCGGCGACCTGCTCGGCGCGCTCGGCATCAAGGTCGGCGACCGCGGCAACCTCCAGAAAGAGATCCGCATCAGCTTCGAGGAAGCGGCGTTCGGCTGCACCAAGGAGATCACCTACGAGCGCGTCGAGCCGTGCAACGACTGCGGCGGCGTCGGCGCGGCGAAGGGCACGCAGACCGAGCGCTGCAGCCTCTGCCTCGGCCGCGGCCGCGTCCGCATGCAGCAGGGCGTTTTCCCGATCGCCGTCGAGCGGCCGTGCACGCGCTGCCGCGGCACGGGCCGCATCGTGCTCGATCCGTGCAAAAGCTGCCGGGGCGCGGGCGTCGTGGCGAAGCCGCGCACGATCGAGGTCACGATCCCCGCGGGCATCGAGAACGGCGCCACGCGGCTCGTCGAGCGCGGCGGCAACTGCACGCGCCCCGATCGCGCGCCGGGCGACCTCGAGCTCACGATCCGCGTCGCGCCGCATGAATTTTTCCGCCGTGTGGGGGACGATGTCGTCTGCTCGGTCCCGATCTCCTTCCCGATCGCCGCGCTCGGCGGCGAGGTCGAAGTCCCCACGCTCGAAGGCAAGGGCAAGTTGCGCATCCCCCCGGGGACGCAGCCCGGCTCCGTGCTGCGCGTCAAAGGCAAGGGCATCGTGCGCCGCGTCATGGGCGGCCGCGGCGATCAGCTCGTGGAAATCGGCGTGGAAGTGCCGACGCGGCTCACGGACGAGCAGAAGGAGCTCATCACCCGGTTCGCGTCGACCCTGGGCGAAATTCCGCAGGAGCCCGAACGCGAGAGTTTCATGGACAAGTTGAAGAGCCTTTTTGGGTAGGCTTGTCGTTCGAGCGGCGTGGCTCAAACGAGCACAGAAGCCTTCCTCGATCCGACCGAGACGAAGACGAGAATGAGCAAGCCCATGTCCAAGTTCATCGACGTGCTGAGCGACTCGACGGGGGAGACCGCCGAGAAGGTCGTCCGCGCCGCGCTTCTCCAGTTCCCGCAGGCGGGCGTGCAGATCCGCCTGCACACGCGCGTGCGTACGAAGGAGGTCGCGCGGCCGGTCCTCGAGCGTGCCGCGAAGGAAGGCGCGCTGCTCGTGTTCACGGTCGTCAGCCCCGAGCTGCGCGAGTTCATCCACTCGGCGACGGCGGAGCTGCGCATCGAGGCGATCGACGTCATCGGCTCGCTCATCGGCAAGCTCGGCACGTTCCTCGATCGCGAGCCGATCAACCTGCCGAGCGCGATGCTCCCGCTCAGCGACGAGTATTTCCGTCGCATCGAGGCCGTCGAGTTCGCCGTCAAGAGCGACGACGGCAAGGAGCCGCGCAACTTCCGCAAAGCCGACATCATCCTCGTCGGCGTCTCGCGCACCTCGAAGACGCCGCTCTCGACGCTCCTCGCGCAGCGTGGCCTGAAGGTCGCGAACCTCCCGCTCGTGCTCGGCGTTCCGCTCCCGCACGAGATCGAGGAAGCGCCGAGTGATCGCATCGTCGGCCTCACGATCGGCCTCGATCAGCTCTGCGAGATCCGCCAGGCGCGCCTGCGCCAGCTCGGCATGCCCCCCGAGACGAATTACGCGATGCGGGAGCACGTGCGCACGGAGCTCGACTTCGCGCACAACATCTTCCGCGCGCATCCCGAGTGGCCCGTCGTCGATGTCACGGGCCGCGCGATCGAGGAGACGGCGGTCATCATCCTGGAGAGCATTCACGAGCGGAACCGAGCCGCGCACTGAACCGAACGGCGCGCCCGATCCTCCTTGTGCCTGGCGCAGCGCGGGGCGGATAATCGGGCGCATGACTTCAGCCCGGCTCAAGCACACAGCGTTCGTTGCGTTTGCGCTTCTCCTCGTTCCGGGAGTCCTTGCGGTCTCCTGCTCGGCGACGTCGAACCGGAACGAGTTCGGCGACGGTGGCGCGGGTGGCGAAGGGCCGGGTGGTCCGGGCGGGCCGGGCAGCGGCGGCATGGGCGGCGACATCTTCGTTGGTTCGGGTGGTTCGGGGGGGCTCGGCGGCGGGGATCCCGGCGTCGATCCGACGACGTGCGACGAGGCCGCGGCGGCGCGCACGTACATCGGCTGCGACTTCTGGCCGACGGTCGTGGCGAACAACGTCTGGTCGATCTTCGACTACGCGGTCGTCGTGGCGAACGCGGGGGATCAGCCTGCCGAGGTCACGGTCACGCGTGGCGCCAACACCATCGCCACCGCGACCGTCCCGCCGAACGACCTCGCGAAGATCTACCTGCCGTGGGTGCCCGAGCTGAAGGGCCCGGACGCCAACGAGTGTGGCAGCGCCACGCCGCTTTCGAGCACGGTGCGCGTGCCGGACGGCGCTTATCACCTCGTGACCACGCGCCCCGTCACGGTCTACCAGTTCAGCGCGCTCGAGTACGGCCCGCAGGGTGGACCGCCCGGCAAGGACTGGAGCTCGTGCCCTGGGCAGTTTTGCTCCTTCCCCGGTCCCCTGGAGTGTTTCTCCTACTCGAACGACGCCTCGCTCCTGCTCCCGAGCACGGCCATGACCGGCAACTACCGCATCACGAGCTACAAGGGGTGGGCTGGCGCGAACATCGGCGCTTACTTCGCCGTCACGGGCACGCAGGATGGCACGAGCGTGCAGGTCAAGGTCTCGGGCAAGGGGGAGATCGTCGGCGGCGGCGGCGTGCCGAGCACCGCGGCGAACGGCCTCGCGACCTTCCCCGTCAATCGCGGCGAGGTCGTCGAGGTCCTCTTCGCGCCGACCTCCGATCCGGCGGGCTCGCTCGTCTACGCGGACAAACCCGTCCAGGTCATCGCGGGGATCCCGTGCACGCAGATGCCCGAAGGCGTGGTGGCGTGTGATCACATCGAGGAGTCCGTCTTCCCCGCCGAGACGCTCGGCAAGCGGTACTTCGTCACGGTCCCGACCTCGCCGGGCGGCGGCCCTGTCGGCCACGTCGTGCGAATCTTCGGCAACGTCAACGGCACCAAGCTCACCTACCCGGGCACGACGCCGCCGGGCGCGCCGCTCAGCATCAACGCGGGCCAGGTCTTCGACCTCGGCCAGGTAGGCGCGGACTTCGAGATCGTCGGTGATCACGAGTTCGCTGTCGCCTCCTTCCAGCTTGGCACCGAGCTCGTCGATCTGTTCGGCGATAAGGGGGATCCTGCGCAGAGCCTCGCCACGGCCGTCGAGCAATATCGCCTGAAGTATATCTTCCTCGCGCCGAGCGATTACGACGTGAACTACGTCGACGTCGTGCAGCCGCTGTCGGCGACGGTGACGCTCGACGGCCAGGTGGTGGCGCAGTCGCCGACGCCGATCAGCTCGGCCTACGGCATCGTGCGTCTCCAGCTCGGGCCTGGAAAGAACGGCGCGCACGTGCTCACCGCGACGGAGCCGGTGGGCATCCAGGTCATGGGGTACGGCTCTGCCACGAGTTACCAGTACCCCGGCGGCCTGAATCTCGGCACCATCGCGCCGCCCCCGCCCCCGCCCAAGTGATCGTCGGGAAAATCAGTTATTCTTCGACGCACTGTGTCTTCACGCAGAGCGTTCGTCTTCAGCTTAGGGCTTCTGGGGGCCGTCCTTGCAGGACTTTCGGCGTGTGAGAAGCCCAAACCTCCACCGCCCGATGTGGACGGAGGACATGGCGGCGAGGGGGGTTGTCCCGTACGACCTCCCGAGCCGCTCTTCGTCCTCGACGTCCGCGCGGATGGCGAGCCCCTCCCGCCGGATCTGCGCATCGTCGTCGAGTGGAGCGCCGGCGATGAACCGCCGTTCGACCTGTCCGACGCGACGACGTGGAAGACGCTCGACGACGGCGCGAACTTCGTTTGCAACGTCGATCGAACCAAGCCACCGCCCACGGATCTCGCGGCCCTCCTGTGCGAGCTCTGGACGAGCGGCCCGGTGAACGTGCTCGTCACGGCCGAGGGGTTCGAGCCACACGCCGAGACGCTCCAGCCCGCGATGAGCGAGCTCTGCGGCACGCTCACGCCGATGGAGGTGGCCATCCTGCTCTCGCGTGCGAAGATGGACGCCGGCGCGACGCCCTGAAAGGAAGGCGAAGGAGCGGATGGCTTCTCGTGGCGGCGGCAGGTTGATCCCCCGCATCGTCTACGGGGTCACGGGCACGTTGTTCGGCGGCGCGGTTTTCCTCGCGGGCCGGCGGCTTTATGGCGACCGCGTCCTCCAGCGAAGGTGGCGCGCGCTCCTGCCCCGGCCGAGCGAAGGTCGCTTCGATCCTCGCGAGCTCGACGACCTGCCCGAGCCCGTGGCCCGTTACTTCCGGCATGCGCTCGCGGAGGGGGCGCCCCTCGATCCTGCCGTGCGCCTCGCGATTCGCGGCGAGATGCGCCTGTCGCCGACGGACGCGTGGCGATCGATGGAGGCCGAAGCGCTCCTCGCGCCGCCGCGCGGGTTCGTCTGGAAGGCGGCGGTCGGCGCGGGGGGCAGCCGTTTCGTGGGGTCCGACTGGCTCGAAGGCGAGGACGCGGGCAGCGAGTTTTATGCGATCGGCGCGCTCCCCGTGGCGCATGCGCGGGGCCTCGACGTGCGCCGTTCTGCGGCGGGCCGGCTCGCGCTCGAATCGATCCTCTCGCCGGCGTCGCTGCTCCCTTCGCGGGGCGTGCGCTGGGAGGTCGAGGGGCCCGACGCGATCCGCGCGACGCTTCGGATTGCGGGCGAACCGCACACCGTGGCGATCACCATCGACGACGCGGGCGCGGTGCGCTCGGCGAGCCTGCTTCGCTGGTCGAACCAGACCAAGGACAAGCGCTTCACGTGGATCCCGTTCGGGGTCGACGTCGACGAGGAGCGCACCGAGGGCGGCCTCACCATCCCTTCGCGTGTCCGCGTCGCGTACTGGCACGGAACGGAACAGCGCTTCGAGTTTTATCGCGCCGAACAGCGGATCGTCCCCCTGGGTGGATGAATATTTCCCCACCCGGTCCGTTCTTGATCCATCCCCGTATGTTGCGTCTCCTGACGTCCCGGCCCGTAACGGCGAAAAATCGTGAGGATACGGTAATTTCTCACGACCGTTCCGGGTGCGCAGCGGGTGTTGACGTCTGGCACGGGACGTGCTGAAAAGAAATCACGTAGGAGGACGGTCGTCATGAAGAAAGCCCTTTCGCTCGCTGCTGTTGCTATCCTCGCTTTTGCCGGCGCCGCATTCGCGGGCGACAAGTACGACCTCAAGATTTCGCCCGCGTCCGGCAAGTCCGGCGACAAGGCCACGGCGACCGTGACCATCAAGGCCAAGGGCGAGTATCACGTCAACCTCGAGTACCCGCACAAGCTCATTCTCAAGGCGCCGGACGGCGTGACGGTCGAGAAGGCGAAGCTCGTCGCGGCGGACGCGAAGGTTTCGAAGGAAGAGCTGAGCTTCACCGTGGTCGCGACGGCCGCCGCGCCCGGCAAGAGGACCATCGAGGCGGAGCTCAAGGGCGCGGTTTGCACGGAGAAGACGTGCGAGCCGTTCTCCGAGACGATCTCGATCCCCGTCGACGCGAAGTGAGTTTTTCGCGGCGCTCTCCGGAGCGCGCGTGAAATGAAAAAGCGCCGTCCCTTTCGGGCGGCGCTTTCGTTTTCGAACGTTCGAGCGAGCCCTCAGGCCGGCGCGATGACGAGCCCTTCGCCGCTGGGGAGCGCCGGCGCCGGTTTGCCGGCCATGATTGCGTGTATCGCCTCGATGTCCGCGGCCGAGGGACAGCCCCAGCCGGCTTGATACTCGAACACCGAGGCCGCCGAGCGCGCGTGCAGCCGATCGTCGAGGATCTCCAGCTCGTCGAGCGTCACCAGCGCCGGATGCGGCACGCCGCAGGCCCGCGCGAGCTGCAGCAGCTCCTTGCGCAGGCTCGTCACGTAATTCGCGAATCGGGCAGCTTTGTCCGTCGGATCGAGCCCACGCACGAGCCAGCGGCTTTGCGTGGCGACGCCCGTGGGGCAACGGCCCGTGTGGCACTCCTGGGCCTGGATGCAGCCGATCGAGAGCATCGCCTCGCGCGCCACGTTCACCATGTCGCAGCCAAGCGCGAACGCGAGAAGCGAAGCGTGCGGGAAGCCGAGTTTGCCCGAGCCGATGAAGACCACGTCCTCGGCGATCCCGGCCTCCGCGAACGTACGATAGATGCGGCTCATCCCGATCTTGAAGGGCAGCGCCACGTGGTCGCTGAACACGAGCGGGGCCGCGCCCGTGCCGCCTTCGCCGCCGTCGATCGTGATGAAATCGACGCCCCGATCGCCGCGCGTCATGAGCTTCGCGAGCTCGTGCCAGAACTTCTCCTGACCGACCGCCGATTTGATCCCCACGGGCAGGCCCGACGCTGCGGCGAGCTTCTCCACGAAATCGAGCAGCTCGTCGGCCGAGGAGAACGCCGTGTGCGCGGCGGGGCTGATGCAGGTTTCTCCGATCGGAATGCCGCGGATCTTCGCGATCTCGGCCGTCACCTTCGCGCCTGGCAAGACGCCGCCGAGGCCGGGCTTCGCGCCCTGGCTCAGCTTGATCTCGATCGCGCGGATCGGCGCCGACGCGACCGTCTCCAGGAATCGCTCCATGCTGAAGCGCCCCTGCTCGTCGCGGCAGCCGAAATACCCCGTGCCGATTTGCCAGACGAGGTCCCCGCCGTGCCGGTGGTGCGGCGATACGCCGCCCTCGCCGGTGTTCTGCATGGCGCCCGCGATCTTCGCGCCGCGGTTGATCGCCTCGACGGCCGCGCCGGAGAGCGAGCCGTAGCTCATCGCCGACGAGTTGATCACCGAATTCGCGCGAAATGCCTTCTTCCGGCCCCGCTTGCCGCCGAGCACCTTCGCGCAGGGCACCCGGTAGCCCGGATCGTAGCCGGGCTCGCCCGCGTGCAGCTCCGGCAGCGGGAACGCCGCGTGCTTGACGATGAGGTAGTTCGGGCTCTGCTCCAGGTCGTTGTCCGTGCCGAACCCGAAGTAGTTGTTCTCTTTTTTCGCCGATGAGTAGATCCACCGGCGCTGATCACGGCTGAAGGGGCGCTCTTCGTCGTTGTTCGTGACGATGTATTGCCGCAGCTCCGGCCCCACCGCTTCGAGCAGGTAGCGGAAATGCCCAATGATCGGGAAATTGCGAAGGATCGCGTGTTTCGTTTGCGTCACGTCGTAGATCGCGACGGCGACGACGAGGACGGCGAAGACGGCCAGGATGATCCACACGGCGGGCTACCTCCGGGGGCTCGGGGGAGAGAGGCTAACCTTTCTCGGCAGATGGTGTCGAGGGTGCCTTTCGCGCGAGCTCGCCCTCGATCTTCACGAGGGCCTCGTCGATCCAGCGCTCCACCGTGCGCGGGAAGGGCCACATCCAGCCATAATCCGGCCCCGTGAAGCGCCGCACGATCTCCGCCCGCAGCGCGGGGGCGCGGGCCGCGGCGAGGCCCTCGATTTCGGCGACCGCGCGCAGCGTCTCCTCGTACGCCTCCCACTCGAGGCGGGCGCGGAACCAGGCGAGGCCCATCGGCAAGGGCAGGACGCCGTAGAAGAGAACCATGATGACCCAGCCGTACCGCTCGAACTGCGCGACGTGCACGGCCTCGTGGCGGAGGATTTCGAGCGCGCGGGTGGGCTCCCAATTGTCGAAATCGTCGGGCACGTAGATCGTGTGACCGAGCGTGGTCACGTAATGGGTGAGGTACTTGTTCTGGCCGCCGAACGTCACGGCCCAGAGCGCCGCGCCCGCGGCCCGCTGGTGCCAGTATTCGGATTTCTTCACGACCCGGATCGGGCGGCGCCTTCGGGCGAATCGTTCGAGCAGCCGCGAAAGCTCCTCGCGTGCCTTTCGGTCGGCGATGTGCGTCGGCTTCACGCGCCCCCTTTCGGCACCTTCACGTCGAGCTTGCCGAGGCGCGCGAGCAGTGGGCCTCGCTCGTCCATGGCCGTGCCGAGCAGCGCCCGCGCGGCTTCCTCGTCGAGCGCCGGGACGTCTTTCGCCGCGAACCTTGCTTCCTCCGCGGCGGGGATCTTGAAAATCAGGTGATAGACGCCGCTGTTCGAGACCGCGAGCACGTTCGGCTTCTCCTCCACGCCGAGCAGGCGGAGGAGCGCCGCGGCCAGATATCCTCCGGCCGCGCGGGCGAACGCGCCGCCGCGATAGGACATCGAGACGTGGTGCTCGTGGCCGTCCTCCTCGCCCGCGTTCGCGACCGTGTACGCGATCGCGATATCGGCGGACGTAATGAACGCATTGCCCTCGGCGAACGGATCCGCGGGCGGCCCTTTGCCCACGCCCGCGAGCGCCGCCTGCTTGGCGCGGCCGAGCCCGCGCGAGAGCTCCATCAGGTGGTCCGGGGAGAACAGCCGATCGTAGCGCGGCCGCTTCATCGCGAGCCGGTAGATCAGGAACACCACGAGCCCGATGAGCAGCCATTTCAGCATCGGGGCTTGCGCCTCCGCGCCCATGCGCCGAGACAAACGATCCCGACCGCGGCGAGCGGCAGCGCGGGGGAATCGCCTGCCCCGTCGAGATCAATCGAGCAGATGCCGCCGCCGCGGCGGCGCCCCGGTGCGCTCATGCCGGAGGTCGTCTTCGTCATGCACGTGGCTACGATTTCCTGCGTCGAGCCAGCTGCGCACCCCTTGTCCTCGTTCACGTAGCTCACGGCCTCGCGAAAGCTGCGCCCGCTGCCTCCCGCGGTGCGGATGATGCCCGGCGCGACGCACATGCGCACCTCGACGCACCCCTGTCCCGGCACGCAGGAGTTTCGGTCGGCGGTGCTGCAGACCTCCATCAAGCAGCAAGGCCGCCCGCCCGCGCAGACGCCGCCTTGCGAGCCGAGAGGGCAGGTGTCGGGCGCGCAGCCCGTCCCGGCGTGCCCCGTGATGCCATGTGTTTCGGGGGGACAGGACGTCGGCGCGGGCGGGACGGCGTCCGCGTGCGCGCGGGTAGGCAGAGCGAGCGCGGCCACGAGCGACAGGATCGCCGCCGATCGCGCCTTGGTTCGTTCCATGGCGAGGCATCGTGCGGGTCCTCGAAGGATTCGTCAACGCGCGTGGGGGGCTGGTACGTCGAAGGTCCCATGCCTGCTCCTCCGCGCTCCTCGCTCCTCCTCCGCGTGGCCACCTTGATGCTCTCGCTCGGCATCCTCGGCGTTCTCGTGACCCAGGCCTCGCTCTCGACCGGATGCTCCCGCAGCGAGCCCCCTGCGCCCTCGGCCGTTCTCGAGCGCAGCGCCGCCGTCCCGCCGCCCGCGCCTTCCGCGACGCCGGGGCCCATGCCCGGAGACCCCGCCGCCGCGCCGGATTCCACGGGCTCCCTCGACGTGGGCGACGAGATGTTCGGCACCACGAAATCGGGGAAGTTGTTCCGGCCCAAATCCCAGGGCTCCGCGGCCCCGAAGGGCGAGTCGGGCATTCTTCAAGACGTGCCACCCTCGAACGCCCATGCCCCGCGCTGAGCTCTCGCAGGCGCTCGACGCGTTGTGGGCCGCGCTCGCGAGCCTCGCCGTGCTCGTGGTCATGTTCGTCCCGCTGGAACGCGTTTTTCCGGCCAGACACCAGCGCATCCTCCGGCCTGCCCTTGGCCTCGACCTCTGCTTTTTTTTCGGGCAATACCTCGTCTGGAACGCCCTCGCGATCTTCGTCGCGCGCACGGCTTCGGCGTGGATCGGTGGCTACTTGCCGGAAGGGCCCCGCGCGTTTTTCGCGGCGCAACCCTTCTTCATCCAGGCCATCCTCGTGGTCCTGCTCGGCGACCTTTGCGTGTATTGGTACCACCGGGCCTGCCACCGTTTCGATGTTCTCTGGCGTTTCCACGCCGTGCATCACACGAGCGAGCACCTCGACTGGGTCGCGGCGCATCGCGAGCATCCGGTCGACGGCGTCCTCACGCAGCTCGCGACGAACCTGCCGGCGCTCGCGCTTGGCTTCGCGCCGCGGGCGCTCGCCGGCCTCATCGTCCTTCGGGGCGCGTGGGCCATCTTCATCCACTCCAACGTGCGCCTGCCCCTCGGCCCGCTGAAATGGATCCTCGGCGCGCCCGAGCTTCACCACTGGCACCACGCGCGCCTCGAACGCACGCAGCACAACTTCGCGAACGTCGCGCCGTTTCTCGACGTGATCTTCGGGACACACCATTGCCCCGCGAAGGACGAGACCTACGATCTCGGCGTCGCGTTCGCCGCGCCGAAGAGCTATCTCGGGCTCCTCCTCGCGCCGTTTTTGCCGGCTACCGCGTCGGCTTCCGCAGAATCATCGTCTGCGTCGCGTACGCCGTGAGCTTGCCGTCCGCGCCCCACACCTCCGCCTCCGCCGTCGCATACCCCGCCCGCGCCCTCCGCGCCCACACGCTCACGAGGTGCCAATCGCTGGTCGTGGGGTCGAGGAAATGCACCGTGAGGTCCAGGCTCGGCGCGTGGAAATGCGGGCCCTCCGGGCCGAGCTTCTGGCGCAGGGCCGGCGGCATCAGGTCCGCGATCGGCGGGATCGCGAAGGGATCGAGCGTGCCGTCCGCGAGGCGCTGCGGGACCTTGTACCGCATCCACCGCGCATAACGAGCGGAGCCCGCCGGCCAGCCCGGCTTCCACCAGACGTGCCCGAGCGCGAGGCGCGAATCGAAATTGTCGAGGAATGGGTATTCGCTGCGGCCCGCGACCGAGCGGCGTGGCTCCACGATCGAGGGCGCCTCTTCGGGGTCCGGCACGCGCGGCGGCGCCGTGTCGAGCAGGTCGAAGCCTGGCCGCTCGCGGGCGAACGTCGCGCTCACTTCGAGGTCCGTCTCCGCGGAGGCCTGCGCGCGGAGCGCGGCGCGCGCCTGCACGGCCGCATTGCCGCGCCGGAGCACCTCGACGCGGATGTCGAGCGGACCGGCCGGGACGGGGCTGCAAAAGATCGTCGTCGCCGAGACAGGGCGAAACGTCGCATCGGCGATCGTGGCCTCGATCGCGCGCAGCGCCACGGTCATGAGCACGCCGCCCGAGGGCAGGTTCCAGCTCCAGGCGTCGGGGAGGTTCGTCGTGTAATGGCCGGGCGAACCGGGGACGGGCGTGACGGCGGTGTCGAGGGCGAGATCGGCGGGCATCGCGGGGCTCAACTCGAAGCGGAGGTATAATGGCCGATCGCGCGGATCCAGACGGTCCGCGCCATCACGGCGAGCAGGGCTGCGCCGAGGATCGAGGCCACGGCGGTCTGCGCGGCGAGCGCGCCGAGCAGCGCTTCGGCCGGGTACGTCGTCATCACGCCGAGCGGGATGACGAAGGTGAACACGATCTTCCAGACCCCCTTGAACACGGACACGGGCCAGCGCGCGAAATCGAAGAGCGAATCGAACAGGTACGCGAGGTTGTCCACGCGAACCACCCAGAAGGCCGCGGCGATCACGAGGATCCAGATCGAATAAAGGACCACCGTGGCCGCCGCGAGCATGGCGAGCGCCGTCAGGACGCCGACCGGGCTCGGCACGCGCCCGAGGCGCACGAAAGCGACCGTGACGAGCGCGAGCCCGGCGATCGCGTCGAACACGCGGAAGACCTCGAACTTCGTGGTCGAGACGAGGAACTGCGCGTCGGCGGGCTTGAGCAGCACGAAATCGAGCGTGCCCTCGCGGATCTGCTGCACGACCGCGAGGAGCGAGGGGTTCACCGCGCCGTCGAGCACGCCCCGCAGCAGCGTGAAAAAGCCCACGACCACGAGCGCGGTCTCGTACGTCCAGCCCCCGACGGGCGGCCGGTCGTGGAAGGCCACGTGGAACGGCACCAGGCCCGCGACCGTCCAGAGCAGGGCGAGGACCCCGCTGACCACGAAATCCCAGCGATATTGCATCGCGAGGGTCACGGACTTGCGGAGCTGGAGGCCGAGCAGGGAGAGATACCGCATCTCGCGTCCGCGCGGAGGCTAGCACGCCCCGGGCCCGACGCGGTTATACTCGCGCTCCCCGTGCCCCCGCGCCTCGAAGCCCCGAACGATACGAACGCCCGCGCGCTCAGCCCCTACCGCGCGGCTCCGCTCGCGTTCGGGCCGCCCGTCGCCACGTATCGCCCGAGCAAGCTGCGCCGCGCGTCCTCGCTCTTCGTCGGCGTGTCCACGGGCCTCGCCGCGATCGTGTCGCTCCTCGCGTCGCTCGGGGGCGGCTCGGATCCGGGCTCCTGGGTCATGACGTTCCTCGTGGTGGGCATGTTCGGGACCGTCGCGGCCTTCGCGCTCCGTCTCTTCCTGCGGGACATGCGGGCGCTCGTCACCGTGCACGACGAGGGGATCGGCATCACGACGTACACCGGGAAGCACATGGTTTTGTGGGAGGACGTGACCGGCATCTGGGCGCGATTCTATGAGCCCGTACGTTCGCCCGAGTTCATCGTGCGCCTCGGGTCGCGGGACGGCCGCGTGACCGAGTTCCCGGCGGAGCTCGAAAACGCGCGGGACCTGGCCACGCGGGTGCAACAGGAGACGGCGGCCGGGCTGCTCGCGGAGACGGTGGCTTCGCTCGACGCGGGAGAGAGGCTCCCGTTCTGGCCGATGGTGGTCGATGCGTCGGGCATTCATTACGGCAGAGGCGCTTCGCGGTGGAATGATGTCGACGCCATGCAGCTCTCGTTCCGGTGGCTCGAAGTGCGGCTCGCCTCGGGCAATCGGATCTTGCTCCCGACCGAGGACGTGCGAAACGTGGGCGTCCTGCTCGCCGTGGCGGCGCGGTTCGGAATCGGTCGATTGGCGGGGGGTCCGGCCTAACCGCGCTTGTCCCCGCGCTCCCGCGCCCAGTTCATGATCCGGATCAGGAAGAGCCCCGCGAGCACGGCCCCGTAGAGCGCTGGCTCCGTCACGTCCTTCTTCACCCGCATCACGAAATGCACGACGCCGAGGATCGCGACCACGTACGCGAGCCTGTGCAATCGTTTCCACCGGGCGAACCCCATCCACTTGAGGGCTCTTGCGGTCGACGTCGCGGCCAGCGGGAGGAGCAGGACGAACCCGGCGAACCCCACGAGGATGAACGGGCGCTTCGTGATGTCCTCGACGATCGCGCGCAGGGCGAGCGATTGATCGACGACCGCGTAGACCAGGAAATGCGCGCAGACGTAAAAGAAGCCGAGCAGACCGAGCGATTTGCGAATGCGGATCGGCCATTTCCAGGCGGTGACGATCTGGAGCGGCGTCGCGGCGAGCGAGAGGACGAGCAGGACGAGCGCGAGCAGCCCGAGCTGGTTCATCGCCTCGGCGATCGGGTTTGCCCCGAGGTCGCCGCGCGCCGCGCGTGCCGCGAGCACGACGGCCGGAACGAGGCCGCCCGTGACGATCGCGGGGACGAGCCAGCCGAGCTTGCCCGCGCCCGCGCGAGGCGCGGCAGGTTTGTCCGGCGTGGGGAGAACACTCGCCGCCATCAGTAAGACATCCGGAGGTCCATGCCCGCGTAGAGCGACGCGACCTCCTCCGCATAACCGTTGAACGGGAGCGTCGGCCGTTTTTCGACGTCCCCGATGCGCCGCTCCATCGCCTGGCTCCAGCGCGGGTGGGCGACATCCGGGTTCACGTTCGCGTAAAAGCCGTATTCACGCGGGGCCGCCATGTTCCAGGACGTCTGCGGCTCCTTCTCGACGAGCGCGATCCGCACGATCGACTTGATCCCTTTGAACCCATACTTCCACGGCACGACGAGCCGCAGCGGGGCGCCGTTTTGCCCGGGGAGCGATTTGCCGTAAAGGCCGGCCGCGAGCATCGTGAGCGGGTGCATGGCCTCGTCGAGGCGCAGACCCTCGCGGTAAGGCCATTCGAGCACGTCCGTGAGCTGGAACGGGAGCTGCTCCGGATCCATCAACGTACTGAACGCGACGTACTTCGCCCGCGACGTCGGTTCGAGCCGTTCGAGCAGCTTCCCCAGCGGAAAGCCGAGCCACGGGATCACCATCGACCACGTCTCCACGCAACGCATGCGGTAGACGCGCTCCTCCAGGGGAAACCATTTCAAGAGCGTCTCGATGTCGACGCGCTGGGGTTTTTTGATCTCGCCCTCGAAGACCACGGTCCACGGCCGCGGCTTCAGGGTCTTCGCGTTTCGCGCCGGATCTTCCTTGTCGAGGCCGAGCTCGTAATAGTTGTTGTACGTCGTCACGTCCTCGTAAGGCGTGCGCGGCTCGTCCGTGGTGAAGGGATTGCGCGCAGCAGCCGAGCCCGAGGGCGCGGCGGGCACCGCGGATGCGGGCGGCACCACGAGGTCTGCGGGCAGCGGCTCGGCGGTGATCGTCGCGCGGCGGCCTCGGCCCGTGAGCGCGACGAGGCCCGTGCCCATCGCTGCGGCCGTCCCCACGAAAAGCCCCGCGCTTTTGAGGATCTCGCGGCGGCGCAGGTACCGTGCTTCGGGCGTGATCTCGGAGCTCGGGGGCGGCGTGGGCAGCCTGCGCATGAGGGCATTGTAGGCGATACGCGTTGCGACGTCGCGCCCGACGTACGATGATCGCCGCATGAAGATCTTGGTCTTCGGGGCTTCGGGGCCCACTGGTCGGGAGGTCGTCACGCAGGCGATCGACGCGGGGTACGAGGTACGCGCGTTCGCGCGCAGGCCCGCGGCCGTCGGCGCCTGGTCGCCGCGCCTCGAGCTCGTGCAAGGAGACGTGCTCGAGTGGGGGCACGTGGGGCCCGCGATGCGCGGCGTCGACGCGGTCATCTCGGCGCTCGGGACGGGGAGGGACTTCGGCGAGACGAATCTGTTTTCCGACGGGTTCGCGGCCATCCTGTGGGCGATGGCCGAGGCCCGCGTGCGCAGGTTCGTGTGCGTGACGTCGGCCGGGACGATCGAGGATCCGAACGAGCCGTTCTGGTACCGGACCGCGGGCCGATGGATGGCGCGGCACGTGTACGCCGATCAACGAAGGGCCGAGGAGCGCCTCCGCGCGAGCGACTCCGACTGGACCATCGTGCGCCCGCCGCGCCTCCTCGACGGACCGAAGAGGAGTGATTACAAGATCGTGAAGGACGGGCCCGCCGGCAAGTCGTACGAAGTCAGCCGCGCGGACCTCGCCGAGTTCATGGTGGCCGAGATGATGGCGATGAAATACGTCCGCGCCGCCGTGGGAATCGGGTATTAGGATGAGCTCCGCGAACGACATCGTGCTCGAGACGCGCCCCCTTGGTTTTCCCTGGGAGACGGCCGATCCCTTCCTCTTTTGCGTGCACCACGACGACGCGTACCCCGCGGGCAACGAGCGCATGGGGCCGGCCGCGTCGCTCGCGGGGCGCAACATCGGCCAGGATTTCGCCGGCAAGGACGGCTGGCGGATGTACCACGGCGAGGTCGTGCCCGCTTCCCGCAGCACCCGCACCGCGGCTTCGAGACGGTGACGATCGTGCGGCGCGGGCTCATCGATCACGCGGACTCGCTCGGCGCGGCGGCGCGCTTCGGCGCGGGCGACGTGCAATGGCTGACGGCGGGCGGGGGCATCGTCCATTCCGAGATGTTCCCGCTGCTCGATCGGGCGAACCCGAACCCGGCCGAGCTGTTTCAGATCTGGCTGAACCTGCCGGCGGAGGACAAACTCGTGCCGCCGCACTTCGCGATGCTGTGGAGCGATACGATCCCGCGGTGCGTTTTTCTCGACGAGGCGGGGCGAGCCACGGAGGTGACGGTGATCGCGGGTTCGCTCGACGGGAAACGTGCGCCGGCGCCGCCGCCGAAGTCGTGGGCGTCGCGTCCGGACACGGATGTGGCGATCTGGAGCATTCGAATGGCCCCGGGCGCCACGTGGACGCTGCCGAAGGCGGCGCACCCGCAATCGGTGCGGACGTTGTATTTCTTCCAGGGCGCGTCCTTGCAAATCGGGGAGCAGGCGCTCACGGGGCACGTGGCGGCGCGGGTCCGGAGCAACGTGGATGTGCGGCTCCAGGCCGGCGACACGGAGACCGAGATCCTGCTCTTGCAGGGGCGCCCGATCGGGCAGCCGGTGGTGCAATACGGTCCGTTCGTGATGAACACCCGCGAGCAGATCCAGCGCGCGATGATGGATTACCAGCGGACCCGCTTCGGCGGGTGGCCGTGGCCGAGCGACGACCCGGTGCATGGGCGCGAGGAAGGTCGGTTCGCGCGGCATGCGGATGGACGGATGGAGCGGGTCGGGGGCTGAACGCTCCTCCACGTTCCCGCCGATCTTCTAGGCGTGATCACGCGCGTCCTTGACATGGTGTCGACTCGACACTAAGGTTCGTGTACATCCTACACGGACCCATTCATGAGCGTGACCTACCACTACCCGCGCCCGGCGCTCGCCGTGGACTGCGTCGTGTTTGGCCTCGACGAGGAGGACCTCAAGGTCCTCCTCATTCGGCGCGGCGTCGATCCTTTCGCCGGGCGCTGGGCTTTGCCTGGCGGGTTCGTGCGCCTCGACGAGACACTCGACGAGGCCGCGCGGCGTGAGCTTCGCGAAGAGGCCGGCATCGAAAAGGTGTACCTCGAACAGCTTTATACGTTCGGGGCCGTGGACCGGGATCCACGCGAGCGTGTCGTTTCGGTGACCTATTACGCGCTCGTGAAGCTCTCCGAGCACATGGTCCGCGCCGCCACGGACGCGCGCGAGGCCGCCTGGTTTGCGATCGACGACTTGCCGCGGCTCGCGTTTGATCACGAATCCATCGTCGACAAGGCCATCACGCGCCTGCGCGGCAAGGTGCGGTATGCGCCCATCGGGTTCGAGCTCTTGCCCAAGAAGTTCACGCTCACGCAGCTCCAGCGCGTGTACGAGAAGGTGCTCGGGTACGAGCTCGACAAGCGAAACTTCCGCAAGAAAGTGGCCGCGACGGGGCTCTTGATCGAGCTCGACGAGGTGGAGCAGGACGTCGCGCATCGGGCGGCGCGGCTCTATACGTTCGACGAGAAGACGTACCGCAAGCTCGAAAAAGAGGGCTTTTTGTTCGAGATATGAGGCCGGGGAGGTTGTCATGCGCGTCGACGAGCGATTCGAGGTGGCCGCGGGCAGCGTGACGGGACGCTCGCACGTCCTCGCCGGGAAGCCGAATCAGGACGCGTTTGCGTTTCGTTCGGCCGAATGCGGGATCGTCGGCGTCGTGTGTGACGGGTGCGGCAGCGGCGCGCATAACGAGATCGGGGCGGCGATCGGGGCGCGCATCCTCGCGTCGCAGGTGCTCCGCGAGATGGAGGCCGGCGCGGCGATCGGCGAAGAGGCGACGTTCGAGCGAGTGCGGGAGCGTTTGCTCCTGGCGCTCGCTTCGGCCGCGCAGGACATGGGGATCGCACACGCGCGTGGCGTGGCCGAGTTTTTCCTGTTCACCGTGCTCGGCGTGGCGATCTCCGCCGAGCGGGCCGTTGTGTTCGGCGCCGGGGACGGGATCTTCGCCGTGGGGGACGAGGTCGTGCGGCTCGGGCCTTTCCCTGGCAATGCGCCGCCGTACCTCGGGTATGGACTCTCGGGGGCGGGGCCGCGGGTCTCGATTCATCGCGTCTTGCCCGCGTCGGCGCTCACCTCGGTGCTCGTCGGCACGGACGGCGCGGCCGATTACGATACGCTCGCAGGCGCGTTGATCCCCGGGGCGCACGGGGAGCGTGTGCCGCCGCTCCGGGCCTTCTGGTCGGAGGATCGGTACTTTCGGAACGCTGATGCGGTGCGGCGATCCCTCGCGCTCGTCAATCGGGACGTGACGCGGCCGCTTTGGGACGAGCGGCGGCTCCACAAGGAGCCGGGGCTGCTCGAAGACGATACGACGTTGCTCGTCGTGCGCCGCAAAAAGACGAGCGCGCCGGACTAGCAGAGGGGTTCTGATGAAATGGCCGTTCGGGCTCGCCGCGAGGCGAGGACGGGAGACGTGTGCCATGGAAGTATACATCGACGACAAACGCCTTCGCGTGCGCCCACAGGCCTCGATCGGCAAGGGCGGCGAGGCGGACGTCTTCGACCTCGGCGGCGGCGTCGCGCTGAAGCTCTGGAAGGGGCCGGACCATCCGGACGTCGCCGGGGTCTCGGTCGAGGCGCGCGCGGCGGCGGACAGGCTCGCGCTCGTGCAGGAGAAGATGCCGTTTTTTCCGGCGGGATTGCCGGCGCGGGTCGCCTCGCCGCTTGCGCTCGCGAAGGACCGGAAGGGCAGCACGATCCTCGGGTACACGATGTGCTTGATCGCGGGCGCTGAGCCGCTCATGTGCCTCGGCGAGCCGGCGCGGCGCCGGGCGCTCGGGGGGGATGCCGCGGTGCGGATTCTGCGTGACCTCCGGGCGACCGTGGCGGCCCTGCATCACGCCGGCGTGGTGATCGGCGATTTCAACGATCTGAATGTGCTCGCGCGGGACGGCGAGGCGCACATCGTGGACGCGGACAGCTTTCAATTCGGCCGGTTTCCGTGCCCCGTGTACACCGAGCGATTCGTGGATCCGCTGCTCTGCGAGACGAGCGAGCCGCGACCGCGGCCCGTGCGGCCGTTCACGGCTGCATCCGACTGGTATGCGTTCGCCGTGATGGTGATGGGCACGCTGCTTTGCGTGGGGCCTTATGGCGGCGTGTATCGGCCGCGGGATCCGGCGAAACGTGTCCCCGAGGCGGCGCGGCCGCTCCGGCGGATCACGGTGTTCGACCCGGAGGTGCGTTATCCGAAGCCGGCGATCCCGTTCGGCGTTTTGCCGGACGATCTTTTGCATGCGCTCGCCTCGATCTTCGAGCGCGACGCGCGGGCGCCGTTTCCGCTCGCGCTGCTCGAAAACCTGCGTTTCACGGCGTGCGTGTCGTGTGGGGCCGAGCATGCACGGGTGCGTTGTCCGGTCTGTGATCACGGCGCGGCGCGCGAGGTGATCGTCGTGCGGGGGCACGTGAAGGCATCGCGCAAATTCGCCACGTCTGGCACGATGGTCGCGGCGTCGCTCGTGGGGGACGCGCCGGCGTACGTGGTGCACGAGGGGGGCGTATACAAGCGGGAGGACGGCGCCGAGCTTTTGCGGGGGCCGCTCGACGGGGCCTTGCGGTTCTGGATCCAGGGGAAAACCACGTTCATCGGGCGGCGCGGGCGGGTCGTGGCGTTCGAGGCCGGGCAAACCGAGCAGGCGATTGCGGTGGATGCCCTGGGGCAGGAACCCGCATTCGTGGTGAATGATCGATATCGATGGTTCGTCCATGGAGGGCGCCTGTTCCGGCGCGCCGCGCGGCCTACCGGTTCGCCCCTCGCGGGCCTCGCGGAAGGCGCGGCGGAGCCCTGGGGCGAGGTGCTGGCCGGACAGACCCGCATCTGGGCCGGCGAGCGGCTCGGGTTCGGCTTTTACCGGGCGGGCGCGGTGTCGGTCGTGTTCACGTGGGATCCCGAGCGCCGCGGGATTCGCGATTCGGTGAAACTGCCCTGGCCGAGCGGGCAGATCGTGGCGGCGGACGCCGCGATCGATAAAGACAGGGTTTGGTTTTTCGTGACGTATGTGCGCGCCGGTCGAACGATGAACCGGTGCGCCGTCGTGGCCGAGAGCGGCGCGCTCCTCGGCGTGGCCGAGGCCGAGGCGGGCGACGGCTCGTGGCTCGGGTCGATCGCGGGGAAAACGGCGATCGGGGGCGCTCTCCTCGTGGCCACGGACAGCGGCCTCGTGCGGGTCGAGCTCGGCCCGGGCGGGCCGGCCGAGGCGCGGCGTTTCCCGGACACCGAGCCGTTCGTGCACGAAGGCGCGCGGATCCTTGCGGGATCCGCGGGTCTCTGGGTCGTGGGGGCGCGCGAGATCACGGCGCTCGCCATGGGTTGATTCGCAGAAAGAAACGAGAGGCGACATCATGAACCACAAGGAACTTCCGCTGCCGGTCTTTTACGATCACAAGAGCGCCGAGAAATGGGGCCATCGTCCCAAGGAGGAGCTGCTCTTCGTGGCCGCCGAGGACTGGCGCAAGGCGCTCGACATCCGGCCGGCGGGCGCGGACAAGACGAACGTGCACCTCTTGCTCATCGACGTGCAGAAGGATTTTTGCCACCCCGAAGGCGCGCTCTTCGTGGCGGGGAGGAGCGGGCGGGGCGCGATCGACGATAGCCGGCGCATCGCGGAGTTCATTTACAAGAACCTCGACGTGCTCACGGCGATCACGACGACGATGGATACGCACTTCTCGCACCAGATCTTCTTCCCGTCGTTCTGGGTGGACCGCGAGGGCAAGCCGCTGACCGCGCACCGGGTGATCACGACGCGGGACGTCGACGCAGGCGAGGTGCGGCCGAATCCGGCCATGGCGAAATGGCTCTGCGGCGGGAACTACCCGTGGCTCGTGAAGCAGGTGCGGCATTATTGCGAGGAGCTGGAGAAGGCCGGGAAGTACACGCTTTATCTGTGGCCGCCGCATTGCTTGCTCGGGAGCGACGGGCACGCGCTCGTGGGTGCGCTTCACGAGGCGAGGCTTTTTCACTCGTACGTGCGCGGGGCGCAGTCGTGGGTGGAGGTGAAGGGAGGCAATCCGCTGACGGAGAACTATTCGGTGCTCTCGCCGGAGGTGCTCACGCGGTTCGACGGGCAGCCGCTCGGGCAAAAGAACACGCTGTTCTTGAAGACGCTGCTCGCGGCGGACGTGGTGATCATTGCGGGGCAGGCGGCGAGCCATTGCGTGAAGAGCTCGATCGACGACATCCTCGGCGAGATCGCCTCGGTCGACGCCGCGCTCGCGCGGAAGATCTACCTGCTCACCGATTGCATGTCGGCCGTGACGGTGCCGGACGGCAAGGGCGGGTTCGTGGCGGATTTCACGCCCGAAGCCGACAAGGCGCTCGCGAAGTTCGCGGCGGCGGGGATGAACCTGGTGAAGAGCACGGACGAGATCGGGCGCTGGTTGAAATAGGAGAGGAGGACGTCATGACGAACGGGAATGGGAAGGGAAGCGAGATCCGGCGGCTCTTCGAGGCGGCGGAGGAGGAAGGGACGCTCTCGCCGGAGGCGCTCGCGGCGCTCGCGGCGATCGATATCGGGGCGCAGATCCAGGCCGGGCTCGGCGTGGGCGTCGATGACGTGCAGGCGTCCGAGGTCGTGCTCGTGACGATCATGCCGGATGATTCGGGGTCGATCCGGTTTTCCGGGAACGCCGATCTCCTGCGGGAAGGGCACAACACGGTGGTGGAGGCGCTCGCGTCGTCGAAGCAGAAGGATTCGATCCTGGCGCATACACGGTACTTGAATGGATTCGTGCTTTATCCGTACCGGCCCGTGGCGCTCGCCGAGCGGATGACCCCGAAGAACTACGATCCCACGCTGGGGACACCGCTCTACGATCAAACGGTGGTGCTCCTCGGGACGGTGATCGCCAAAGCGCAGGAGTTTGCGCAGAGCGGCGTGCCGGTGCGGAGCGTGACGTTGATCCTCACGGATGGGGCGGACGAGGGATCGTGCAGAGCCAAGGCGAGCGACGTGCGGGTGCTCGTGCGCGACATGCTGGCGAGCGAGCAGCACATCGTGGCGGCGATGGGGATCGATGATGGGCATACGCCGTTCCGGGACGTGTTCCGGGCGATGGGCATCGAGGATCGGTGGATCCTGACGCCGCGCAGTGATGCGGGGGAGATCCGGCGGGCGTTCCGGATGTTCTCGCAATCGGCGATGCGCGCGAGCCAGCACGCGGGGTTTTCGCGGGCGGCGGCGGGCGGGTTTCTCGGGTGAATCAGCCGCCGAACGCCCCGAACCGCCGCACGCCCGCGCGAAAGACGAGGAGGGCGGCGGTCGCGGCGGCCGCCGCGTAGGTGTATTGCACGGCGAGGCCTCGCAGGGCGGACTTCGTGTCCATGAGGCCAATCACGACCTCGACGGGAAACCCCAGGGTGTAGCGGAAAGGCAAGGCCTCCGCGACGCCGCGCACCCAGCCGGGGAAGAGCTCGAGCGGGACGACGTAGCCCGAGAGCAACATGAACGTGATGAGCCAGATCTCGAAGACGCTCGTGGAGCTCTCCAGGAAAAACGCGAGCGAGCCGATGAGGGCCATCGTGAAGAAATTGATGAGCCACGCACCGAGCAGGGAAGCGAAAAAGATCACGAGGAGCGGGCCGCTCCGCGTGAGGTTGGCGTACACGACAGCCACGACGACGACCGGCAGGCAAAGCGCGGCCCGGAGCGGCAAGGCGGCGAGGTTCTCCGCGCTGTAGATCCAGAGCGGGTGAATCGGCTTGAGGAGGCGCTGCGAGAGCGTGCCCTGGCGGATCTCCTGGTTCATCTCCCACACGAGCCAGGAGCCCGTGACCTGGCGGACGACGAGCGCCGCCAGGAAATATCCCATGAATTCGCTTGGGCCATATCGACCCACCGGCGCCTCGCTCGCGACGGCCGTCCAGATGGAGAGGCTGACGAGCGGCATCGTGGTCGTCAGCATCCAGATCACGAGCTCGGCGCGATAGGCGAGCGCTGCGGAGAAGCCCACCCGCAGGAGGGTCGGATAGACCCGAAGCAGGTTCATTGCGTGGCCTCGGCCGGCTCCTCGGCGGGGCGCGCGAAGAGGTCCCGCATGACCTCTTCGAGCGGCGGATCCTCGATCGTGAGGTCACTCGTGGGCGCGCTCGCGACGAGGTGGCTCACGGCCTCGCGCACGTCCGATTGCGGGACACGCAGGACCGCGCGCGTCCCTTCGAGCTCGACGACGGTCCCCACACGTTCGAGGGCCGCGCGCTCCGGCGGCGCGGTGAAGACGAGGACGATACGTTTGTCTGGGCGGATCGTCTTGACCAGCGTGGCGAGGTCGCCGTCGTAGCGGAGCTTGCCCCGGTCGATGACGATGACGCGCGGGCAGAGCGAGGCGACGTCGTCCATGTAATGGGACGTGAGCAGGATGGTCGCCCCGCGCTTCTCGTTGTACTTGCGGATGAATTCCCGCACGACGAGCTGCATGGAGACGTCGAGGCCAATCGTGGGCTCGTCGAGGAAGAGGATGCCCGGGCGATGCAGGAGCGCCGCCGCGAGCTCGCATTTCATGCGCTCGCCGAGCGAGAGCTGGCGCGTGGGCTTTTTCGTGAGCGCGCCGATGTCGAGCAGGGTTTCGAGCTCGTGCAGGGTCTCCGCGAACGCCGCGTCCGGGACGCCATAAATGGCCCGGTTCAGGTCGAACGTCTCGGCCGGCGGCAAGTCCCAAAGGAGCTGCTGCTTCTGGCCCATGACGAGCGTGATCGCCCGCAAAAAGTCGGCCTCGCGGCGCCGCGGGACGTGGCCCGAGACCGTCACCTCGCCGCTCGTCGGGTGCAGCAATCCCGAGAGGATCTTCAAGGTGGTCGTTTTTCCCGCGCCATTCGGGCCGAGGAAGCCGACGCGCTCGCCAGGCTCGATCGTGAACGAGAGGTCCTCGACGGCACGAACCTCCTTGTACGTTCGGCGGAAAACGCTGCGCAACGAGGCCGCGAGACCCGCCGGGCGCTCGTGGACCCGATAGACCTTCGTGAGTGCGCGGACCGCGACGGCGGCGTCCATGGGCCGCGGAGGGTAGCACCGAACGAGACCCAGATCGGTTAGCCTCCGTCGCAGCAGTACATGACCGACTTCAAGGCGACCCCAACGTTACCCGATCCCCTCAGCGAGGCGCCGACAGGCCTGGTCCTTTCGAGCGCGCCAGGCGATCGCGTGGCCGGTCGATACACGCTGCTCGGCCTGCTCGGGGTCGGCGGCATGGGCAGCGTCTATCGCGCCCGCGACGAGGAGCTCGAAGAGGTCGTGGCCCTGAAGGTGCTGCGGCAAGACCTCGTGAACGAGCCGGGGATGCTCGAACGGTTCCGCCGCGAAGTGAAGCTCGCGCGACGCGTCACCCACAAGAACGTCGCCCGCGTCTTCGACATTGGCGAGCACGGCGCCGACAAGTACCTGACCATGGAATTCGTCGAGGGCGAGCCCCTCAACGTGGGGCTCGCCCGGCAAGGCGCGATGTCGGTCGCGCGTGTCGTGGAGATCGCGACGGCGATCTGCGCAGGCCTCGCCGCCGCGCACGCCGCCGGCGTGGTGCACCGGGACCTGAAGCCCGAAAACGTGCTCCTGGCGAAGGACGGGCGCGTGGTGATCACCGATTTCGGCATCGCGCGGATGCACGAGCCCGAGGGCTCGCGGACGCAGGTCGGCGCCGTGATCGGGACACCGGCGTACATGGCGCCCGAGCAGGTGCAAGGGATCGCCGACATCGACACACGCGCGGACATCTATGCGCTCGGCGCGATGCTGTACGAGCTCTTCACGGGCGAAAAAGCGTGGCGCGGGGAGTCGATCGTGAGCGTCGCCGCGGCGCGGCTGGTGCAACCGCCGCCGGATCCTCGCGTCAAACGGCCCGATTTGCCGACGGCGTGCGGGACGATCGTCCTCAAGTGCATGGCGCGCGATCGCGACGAGCGATATCGCACGGCGCAAGAAGTGGCCGAGGAGCTGACGAGCCTGACCTTGCCGGCCATGAACAAGCTGCCCGTGACGACGCTCGTGGCGCCCGCGGCGAGCACCGGCACGCCGACGCCGGCCGCGCAGGCGGCGGCCGAGAAGGCGGTCGCGGTGCTGCCCTTCCGCAACAGCGGGCCGCCGGATGACGACTACCTCGCCGAAGGGCTCACCGACGATCTGATCGACACGCTGTCGATGACACGCGGCCTCAAGCTGCGGCCGCGCGGCGTGGTGATGCGCTGGAAGGGCGTCGATCAGGACCCGCGCGAGATCGGGCGCGAGCTCGCGGTGCAGGTCGTCGTCGAGGGGAGCGTGCGCAGGACGCCGGCGGGCATGCGCATCAGCGCACGCGTGCTCAGCGTGGCCGACGGGTTCCAGCTCTGGGCGAAGCGATTCGACCGACCAGAGAAAGATCTCTTCGTGGTGAACGACGAGGTCGCGAAGGCGATCGCCGACGCGCTGACGGTCGACATGGCGCAGCCCGCGCGCGAGTCGCCGACGGACCCCGTGGCCGTCGAGCTCTACCTGAAGGCGCGCATCGAGTACCGGAAGTTCTGGGTGGAGCACGTGCGCGAAGCCGTGAAGCTGCTCGAACAAGCCCTCGCGCGCGCGCCGCAGGATCCGACGATCCTGTCCGGCTACGCGAGCGCGCTCGCGCGGATGTCGTTCTTCAACGGCGACAACGCCGTGCTGGCGAAACAAGCCGCCGAGCGCGCCCTCGCGGCGGCGCCGCACCTCGCCGAGGCGCACCTCGCCATGGCGCACGGGCTCTTCCAGGCCGGCGACGGGACCGGCGCGCTGCGGAGCGCGCGCCAGGCGATCACACGCGCGCCCGCGCTCGCCGAGGCCTATGGGCTGATCGGGATGATCCTGTCGGAGTCGGGTCCGCTCGACGAAGCCGCGCGCGTGCTCGAGACGGCGCGCTCGCTCGATCCGGCGGCGCCCTCGGTGTCGCGGAACCTCGCGCGTGTCGCCGTGCTGCGCGGCGACCTGGACGGCGCGCAGAAGCTCCTCGAACAGGTGCGGGCCGTCGAGGGCGAGTTCGCGTACTTCGCAGGCGTGACGCGGTACGCGATCTGGGGCCGCGACGAGGCGCTCTCGAAGAGCGTCGCCGAGCGGCTGCGGAGCGTGAAGATCGAAGCGCCCATCCAGATGGCGATCCGCGACGCGTTCCTCGACAAGATCTCGCCGTTCGATTCGCCGATCTTCCAGCAGGCGATGGCAAACAACGAAGGCGGATGGCGACGGACCGCGTACTTCCGGCAGGTCGAGGTCGAGCTCGCGCTCTACGTGGGCGACGTGGCGCGCGCCGTCGGCTCGATCGTGCCCTGCGCGCAGAGCGGGCTCATCGATCTCCTGTGGATGGATCGTTGCCCGCTGCTCGCACCGCTCCGCGGGACACCAGAGTTCCAGGCCGCGCGCGTGATCGTCGACGAGCGGGTGTCGCGGATGCTGGAGGCGTTGCGCGCGGGTTAGCTCGGCGAGCGGAAGAGCGCGAGCACGCTGGTGTAAAGGTCGAGCCGTGACGGACGGCCTTCGCGGGGGCTGATCTCGAAGGCTGCGTGCATGCCGGCGATCGGGAGATCACCAAAGCGCTGGCGGAGGATCCGCACCTCGGCGTCGGGCACGCCGTACAGGGCTTGGCCGCGGCCCGCGCAGGTCAGGTAGAGGGCGAAGCGCGGAGCTGCGCCGAGCGCGTTCTTGGAGACGACACGCGCCATCGTCTCGAGCTCGGTCCTTGCTGTCTGCGCGTCTCGCACCGCGAAGGCCATGCGCAGCCCGGGGCGCGCGTCCGCGCCGATCATCACGCCTCGCCGGGAGGGATCGATCCCGCGCACGGGACGGATCACGAAGCGCGGACGCCCGTCGTCTGTGACGTCGTCTGGCTCGGCGAGCGCGGCGAACACGAGGGGCGAGGGCGCGCCGGGGTTGTCGGCGCCGGGCGCGCATCGTGAGAGCTCTTCGAGTGCGGCGCGGCTGCCGATGCGCGTCACGAGGCCTGCGTGGACCTCTTCGATGGGCGCGAGATCGGAGACGAGGCGGCATGCGGGGGAGGCTGCGACGATCGGCGAGGCGAGCCCCTTGATCGCCATCCCCACGGCGCGTGCTGCGCGCTCTTCGCCCTCTGCCGTGACCACCATGCCGCCTGCGCCCACGGTGCCGGCGCCGAAGACACATGCCGAGGGGGCGGCGGCTGCGAGGCCTTCGAGCAGACTCGTGTCGAAGCCGTCCGCGCGGTGGAAGAGCAGCGCGGAGGAGGGGCGCGCGCCGAGGGCGTGCCCGATCGATTCGCCGAGCGCGCGGGGGGATTCTTCTGCTTCGCCGAGCGCGAACGGCGTCGTTTGCCCTCCGTTCCAGAGGATGCCGCTCACGGCGGGGACCCCTTCGAGCTCCGCGCGCTCGTGCAGCACGCCGGCGCCAGGGACGAGCACGGTCGGCACGCCTCTCCATGCGGCTGCCACGCGCCCTGCGAGCGTGCGGAGGTGCGGCACGAGTGGGCCTGTCACGAAGACGAGCCCACCTGTTGGGGAGGTGACGGCGCCGCGTGTCTCTCGGAGGACGCGCGAGAGCCCGTCGGGGGAGGTCACGCTCGTGCAGAAGCTCCGCGCTGCCATAGGAATGACGAGGGAGTCTACCCGAGCGGACGGCCCTCTCGACAGGGGGGCCCGGGGCGGATTATCGTCGGAATCGTACGAGCTCGACGATGAGCACACCCCAGGACCGGAACGACGCTTTGCGTCAGAATGATGCGCCGACGCTCCGAGGGCGGTGGCCCGTCCGCTCGGCGGCGCGCACGGACGTCGGTAAGCATCGCAAGGGCAACGAGGATGCCTTCTTCCACGATGACGAGCTTGGGCTCTACATCGTGGCGGACGGGATGGGGGGTCACGCCGCGGGCGAGGTCGCGAGCCATCAAGCGGTGGACACGATCCACGGGATGGTCAAGCGCGGGCTCGGCGCGCTCGGTCCGATCGACGGGGAGCTCGACGAGGCCCAGGCGCGCGCGGCCTGCCGGATCATGGAGGGGGCGATCCAGGCGGCGACGTACCTGATCTACGCGATGGCGGAGCTCGAGCGCGACAAGATCGGGATGGGCACGACGATCAGCGCTGCGCTCTTCCTCGGCCGATCCCTCGTGACGGGGCAGGTGGGCGACAGCCGCATCTACCAGATCCGCGAGGGGGCCGCGGTGCAGCTCACCGAGGACCACACGCTGCTCGCCTGGCAGATCAAGCAAGGCTTGCTGACGCCCGCGGAGGCGGCGAAGGCCACGCACAAGAACGTGATCACGCGCGCCGTGGGCAACCGGGACTACGTGGAGGTGGACACGGCGGTGATCGCGGTGCGGGCGGGGGATCGGTTCCTGCTCTGCTCGGACGGCCTGCACGGCTACCTGAACACCGAGGAGATCCCGGAGGTCACGGCGCTCGGGGCCGCCGACGCGGTGACGCGGTTCATCGATCTCGCGAACGGGCGTGGCGGGAAGGACAACATCACCGCCGTTCTTGTCGAGGTTGTGTAGTCCCGAGGGGGACGCCTCGCGTTGCGATCTCCCTAGAACATCGTTCCGATGTTCTAGATCCCGAATCATCCCGTGCAGATCCGAAGTTGTCCGTTTTGTTGACCCCTTCATCGATTGTCTGATACCCGCCGGCAAGAAGGTCGTGACGTGGTCCGAGCGTTCACGTCGACGGAGGTGGATTCGATGAAGAGGCGATCGATGCGGAGGCGGGTCGGCGTGATCATGGGTGGATCGTCGTCGGAGCTGTCCGCCGGACATGCCGTGGCGGAGGCGCTCACGGCGCGCGGCCACGAGGTGGTCCGCCTGTCGCTCGGCGAGAGCTACGGCCCCGACCTCGCGTCCGTGGTTCAGAAAGCCCGGATCGACGTGGCCTTCCTGGCCCTCTCGGGCCGCATGGGCGAGGACGGCTGCGTGCAGGGGCTCCTGGAGCTGCTCCGCATCCCGTACACGGGCTCGTCCGTGCTCGCGAGCGCGCTGGCGATGGACAAGCTGAAGGCGAAGGAGATGTTCCGCCTGCACAACGTGCCCACGCCGCCCTACTACACGGTGTCGGTCGACACGGACCTTTCGGACCTCGACGGTCTGCACGGCTCGTTCGGGTACCCGGCGATCGTGAAGCCGCGCGGGGAGGGGTCGAGCCAGGGCGTCAGCCGGGTGACGAACCTCGACGAGCTGCGGGCGGCGCTGGAGCAGGCGTTCGAGTACGACGACATCGCGCTCGTGGAGCGGTTCGTGACGGGCGTGGAGATCAACGTCGCGATCCTGGACGGGCAGGTGCTCGGCTCGTTCGAGGTGGCGACGCCGAAGGCGATGCTGGAGGATCCCTCGGCCGAGCTCGTGAAGGTGGAGCTCTCGCCGCAGCGCGAGCGCGGCGTGCAGAACCTGGCGGAGCGCGCGGCGCGTGCGCTCGGGTGCACGGGTGCGGTGCGCGTCGATCTGCTCGTGACGGCGGGCGAGAACGAGTACGTGCTCGAAGTGAACACGCTGCCGGCGCTCTCGCCGGACGGCCTGCTCGCTCGGGCGGCCGCGACGAAGGGCTACGACTTCGGCGAGCTCTGCGAGACCGTGCTCGACGGCGCGAAGCTCGCCCAGCCGGCGCGCCGGAAGACGCCGGTGGACACGCTCTCGGCGGGCGGGTTCCGCGCGAGCGCGGCGACGGCGCCGGTCGCGATGATGAAGTCGGTGGGCTGAGCCCCGCCTCCCGCTCCCCGTTTCACGAAAAAGCTTCTCCTGCTCCTCGCCTCGTGTCGACCGTCGCGGGTCGTCGTGACGCGAGGGGGTCGCCTCGTGTCGACCGTCGCGGGTCGTCGTGACGCGAAGGGGTCGCCGCGCGTCGACCGTCGCGGGTCATCGTGACGCGAGGGGGTTGCCTCGCGTCGACCGCCGCGGGTCATCGTGACGCGAGGGGGTCGCCACGCGTCGACCGTCGCTGGTGATCATGACGCGAGGGGGTCGCCACGTGGCGAGGGGGTCGGGTCTTCGTCGCGCGGAGGGGTCGCCTCGAAGCGACCCCGTCACGCGTCGTTTGGCTTCCTCGCCAGCGTCCCGAAGAGCCAGTCGCAGAGCGGGAACGTGATGTTGAAGTTCTCGTGCGCCATGCGGCCGAGCTCGTGATGGAGCGCGTGCCTCTGGCGCAGGGCGCGGACGAGGCGGCTTCGCGCGATGCGCGAGTGCTCCGGCAGGTGGTAGGCGAAGTGGAGCCACTCGTAGGTCAGGAAGTAGCCCATGGCGGTGGCCACGAAGAGCCAGCCGGCGTTCGGGGTGGCGACGGCGAAGAGCAGGAGCGCGACCGGGAGGGCCACGCCGCCGAGGACCACGAGGAGCATCACCGGGGGAAAGAGGACGAGGGAGAAGTCGGCCGCGGACTCGCAGGCCATCGCCTCGTGCGTGAAGAAGCGGTGGTGCCGCAGGGTGTGGCGCTCGTAGAGGATCGGCAGGAGCTTCTTCCTCCGGTGCATCGGGCCGCGGTGCACGAGGTACTCGACGAGGTTCGCGAACAGGAAGGTGCTCGGGACGACGAGCGCTTCGAGGAGGCGGACACGCTCGACGCGAGAGGCGGCGAACGTGATGGCGCCGAGCGAGGCGAGGCTCGTGAAGGCGAAATGCGCCCAGCCGGACGCGCGCGTGCTTGGCCTTCGTTCGGCGCGGTCCTGGCCGCGGAAGGCGAGCACGTGCGGCGGCGTCATGTTCGAAGTCTAGTGCGAGGCCCCCGTAGCTCGGCGCTTTTCCGGAGGCTTTCTGCGGAGATGCTCCGGACGAACGGACGCCCTGAAATCCGCCCCGCCTCGGACGCTCTCGTCGCGCCGAGCTTCGTGCTAGGTTGCGCGCGAAATGGAGCGGCACGAGCTCGAGGGTTTGACGCGTGAGGAGCTGATCGCGCTTTCGGAAGAGCTCGGCATCGCCCGCCCGCGCGCGCTCACGATGCCGGAGCTCGTGGACGAGATCGTGACGCGCACGGCGCGGAGCGAGCGGGACCGCGCGCGGTCGCGTGGATGGATGGGGCGAGCGAGGGATCTGCTCGCAGGCGTGATCGAGCGAGGTCTGCACCTGCCCGATGTCGCGAGCGCGGTGCGGAGCGCGCCGCCGCCGGCGAAAGGCTGGCCGACGGCGCCGCCGCCGCTCGCGACGGTGACGCTCGCGGAGATCTACGCGGCGCAAGGGTTCGTGGACAAAGCGATCGGCGTGCTCGACGAGGTGCTCGCGCGGGAGCCGGAGCACACGGAAGCGCGCGTGCTGAGGCAGCGGCTCGTCGCAGGAGGAGCGGCGCCCGCAGTCGAGAAAGAGATGCGGAGGGAAGCCGTGACCACGCCGAGCGAGACGGACAGCGAGGCCCAGCCAACCGAGGACGAGCGCACGACGGAAGCCGCGGAGGTCGAGGTCGCGGCGGAAGCGGCGCCGGTTGCGGAAGCGGTCGCGGAAGCGGAAGCGGAAGCGGCGCCGGTTGCGGAAGCGGTCGCGGAGGCGGAAGCGGCGCCGGTCGCGGAAGCGGAGGCGGAAGCGGCGCCGGTTGCGGAAGCGGTCGCGGCAGCGGAAGCGGAAGCGGAAGCCGAAGCCGAAGCGCCTTTGTGGTCGGCGCCCGAGGCGGATGCCATCGAGGAGCTGCCGCTGCCCGAGCGCTACGACGTCGACGAGATCGTGGCCATCGCCGTCGATCCCGCGACGATCTACCTCTACTGGGAGGTACGGCCCGTGAGCCTCGCGCGGGCGCGGGCGCGGCACACCGACGGCGCGCTCGTGGTGCGCATGGTGCAGGTGACCCCGAGCTGGGATGGTCCGATCGTCGAGCAACGGGACCTGCGCATCGACGCGCTCTTCGGCGATGCCTACCTCCGCAACTTGCAGGCGGGCTCCAACGTGCGCGTGAGCATCGGCTGGCTCGCGCACGGCATGTTCGAGCCCTTCGCCATCGGCGCCGAGGTCATGACGTCGCGCAGCGAGCCCACGACGTCGGTCTCGACCCGCGTCGCGCGATGGACGCCCGAGCGAGGCGTACACCGCCCGGCCGGCGTCGCGGCCGCCGCAGCGCAGGTGCGCGCCGTGGCCGGGGCCCCGGCGCCCGCCGAGATCGAGGCGATGCTCGGGCCGATCCTCACGGGCACCATGGCCCCCGCGCAGACGGGCGCGGCCGGGCGGATCGAGGCGATCGGCGCGCGATGGCCCACGCTCGATTTCGGCGACCGCGGCGCGCCCGCCGACGCGGCGAGGCCGAGCGCGCCTGCGCGCGGCGGCGCGAGCGAGCTTCCTCGTGGTGGCGCGAGCGAGCAGGTTCGTCCCGGACCCCGCGAACGCTAGAGCATCGAGCGGTTTGCAACCGCTCGATGCCCTAGCTCTTTTGTCCCGAGGGGGACGCCTCGCGTCCCCCTCTCGCCCGGGCAAAGCCCGGTCGATTCACCCCCCGAGGCGAGCTCGCTTCGCGATCTCGCAGAGCGCCGAACGGGTCGGCGCTCTAGGTCGCGACGACAAATCGTCGGATCGTGCGCAACTCGTCGCGGCCCGCGTCGATGTACGCGCATGGTCCAACGAGATTGCTCCGAAGTACGGTCCTCCATTCCCCTGGCCTTGGCCGCCGCGCTCGTCGTGCTCCTTCACGTGACGCGGGCGCGAGCGGCGTCGACGTTGCTGGACGACGACTGGGCGTTCCACGCGGTCGCGGATCTCGACGACGCGTCGATGCACGAGCTCTGGAGCGACGGCGCGTCGCATGGATCGTTGTGGGTCTCGCTGCAGGCGTCGTTCGTGCGTCGCGATGAGGGGAGACACGATCTCGGCGCGATGGTGCTCGTGGGGGTCCCGATCGAACGGATCGCCGAGCCTGCGGGGGCACGGCGCGCACGGGGTCGCAGTACCAAGGTCCCGAACGTGGATCCGGCCGCGCCCGCGATCGAGCCTGCGCCGGAGCCCGCGCCTGCCATCCCTCCCGAGGCAACGCCGGTGGCGCCACGTGCAGCGCTGCAGCTCTTGATCTCGCCGTCCGTCGCGCGTGCCGTCGTGTCGGCGGCGATCGAGCATGCGCGCCTGGAAGAGCACGTCGCGCGTGTCGATCGCGTGGCGTCCCGCGCACGCGCGTCCGCCCTCCTGCCTGAGCTTCGGCTGCGCGTGACACGCCTGCTCGACGAAGCACGCGCGCTCGCGCCGACGGAGTACGACCCGGATCGCGTGACGGCCTCCGGCGGATCGAGCTTGTGGCTCGAAGCGCGCGCGACGTTCCGCCTCGATCGGCTGGTCTTCGCCGACGAGGAGGTCGCGCTCGAACGGCTGCGCGAGGAGCGCGCCGCCGCGAGGCACAAGCTTGAAGCGCGCGTCCTCGAAGCGCTCTTCACGTGGCAACGCGCGTGCGTGGAGCGAGACGACGAAGCGCGGGATCCGGAGGCACGGACGCGCGCGACGCTGATGGTGCTGGAGGCGGAGAGCACGCTCGACGTGCTGACGGGGGGCTTCTGGTCGCGATGGAAGGCGGCGCGGATCGGGGAGGATGCGACGGCGACGTGGTGATCGTGCGCCGATTCGTCGGCGCCGAGATCGCGAAGCGAGCTCGCGTCCCCCTCGGGACTAGATGGTGTCCGGGGACAACTTCACCCAGCGCTCGGCCGTGCCGACGTCTCCGTCCTTGTCCTTCACGCTGGCCTTCACGAGCATCGTCTTGCCGAGGAGCTGCTCGATGTCCGTGCCGCCGTCGATCTGGAAGCGCAGGCCGTAGAGCTTGCAGAACCCGCCCTCGTCAGGGTCGAACGTGAAGATCACGGTGAACGGGTTGATGTCGAGGTCGAGCTCCTCGACGTGGCCCGTCAGCGTCGTGATGCTCCCGGACTGGCGCAGGTTCTTCATGCGCAGCGCGATCCAGATGTGATGGCCGCCCTGCGGGCCGGCCTCGATCTGCGCGAGGTCGTAGTCGCTCGTCGGCAGATAGTCCGCCTGGCCCTTGCCCACGAGCAACGTCGGCGGGCCATCGTTCGGCTTGCAGATGTCCGCCTTTCCCTTGGACCAGCCGGCGTTGTAGTCCTCGAGCATCGCGGGGTTCACGTACGAAGCGCCGCAGACGCCGCCCGTGCACGTCTGCGGCGCCTCACAGCTCGGGGCCATCGAGCCGGCACACGCGGCGGCGAGGTCGACCCGCAAGAGGAGCGTGCGGCCTGCGCGGATCGTGCTGCCCGCGGTGCGGACGACGAGCGGCAGGCTCGTGCCGCCGAAGGCCTCGATCTCGACGTCGACGTCGTCGCCGTCTTCGAGGTCCGCGAAGCCGATCTCGAGCGGGATCTGAAAGGGAGACGCGCCGTCGGAGAAGAGGTCCTCGTCGCTGACGACCGCGCCGTTGACCTTGCGGATCACGTGCAAGCGCAGGACGTCGACGCCGACACGGAGATCACTCGTGACGCCGATGACGAGGTGGCCGCGGCGTGGTTCCCCGCCGGAGCAGCCAGAGACGAGGAGGAGGAGCGGGACGAGGAGGGAGAGAAGCCGGAGGACGATACCCATGACGGACCTCGCGAGGGGAGGAGGAGGCGAGGTGGCGTGGGCGCTTCCCGTCAGTTGATGCCCTCGATGGCCGTGAGGAACTTGTCGGCAGGGACGAACTCGGTGAACCGCTTCCACTCCTTGCCGGTCGAGTCGTAGATGACCACCGTCGGAAGCCCGACCACCCCGTACTTCTTCTTCACCTGATCCACCTGCGGATCCTCGTCGTCGGTCGCGTCGACCTTGACCGCGACGAAGCCGCCCGCCTTTTCCATGACGCGCGGATCAGAGAAGGTGTGCTTCGTGAACTCTTTGCAAGCGCCGCACCAGTCGGCCGTGAAGTCGACCATGAGGGGACGCTTCTCGCGTTGCGCCCTCTCCGAGGCGACCTGCTCGGAGTGCTCCCACGTGAGGTTCGGCGGCGGCGCCTCGATGCTGACCCACAAGACGAAGCCGCCCGCGGTGGCCGCCGCGATCCCGAGCCCCTTGCGGATCTTCACGCCGAGGCCGCCGTCGCTCCAGTCGAGGTGCACCGCGCCGAGCAGGAGCCCGATGAGGATCGCGCCGCCGCCCGCGACCATGAACATCGTGTCATGGCGTGCCACCTTGGTCATCGCCGGGATGGCGTACCGCAGGAAGTAGAGCGCGCAGACGAGCAGGACGGTGCCGAAGAACGACTTCACCGCGACCATCCACTTGCCGCTCTTCGGTAGGCCGACGGCGAACGCGCCGACGAGGAAGAAGGGCAGGCCGAGGCCGAGCGCGTAGCAGAAGCCCACGAGCGCGCCGAGCACCACGTTCTGCGTCTTGCCGATCCAGAGCAGCACGCCGGTGAGCACGGGGCCCGTGCACGGCGCGGCGATCAGGCTGCTCACGAGGCCGAGCGCGAACGCGCCGCCGTAACCAACGCCGCCGACGCTGGAGAGCCGCTGCATCACGCTCTCGGGGAGCGTGAGCTCGAAGGCGCCGAACATCGACGCGGCCATCGCGCCCATCACGAGCGCGATCCCGACGTTGACCCACCACTTCTGGAGCGCCGCGCCGAACAAGCCGCCCGTGAGCGCGGCGCCGACGAGCAGCGTGGTGAAGAGGACCGCGATGCCCATGACGAACGAGAGCGAGAGCAGAACGGCCTGCTTTCGGCTCGACGCCTGCTTGGCCCCGAAGACGCTGACCGTGATCGCGATCATCGGGTAGACGCAGGGCGTGAGGCACGTCAGGAGGCCGCCGGCGAACGCACCCACGGCGCCGCCGACGAGGCCGTAGTCCTCGCGCAGGCGTGTGAAGAGATCGCGGCTGTCCTCCGCCGCGAGAGCCGCGGAGGGCGAGAGCAAGAGGACCCCGAGCGCGAGCGCGGCGAGGGCGAGCGGCGCGAGCGAGCGAGGTGCGGGGAGAGGCGGTTGGGCACGTCGGGGGGCGGGTCGCACGGCGCGTATGTTACCAAAGGGTCGGGCGTTCGGCCCGAACCGCGAGCGACGTCCGCGTCAATCGGTCGGCAGGCGAGCGAGGGCCTGGCGGGCCGCCTCGACTTCGTCACGGAGCGCGATGGCGGCGGCCCTTCGGCCGGACGTGGTGCGTTCGACGAAGGCCTCGAGCCAGCGGCGGGCGTCGTCCGGTCGGCCAGCATGCAGGGCCAGCAGGCCGAGCACGAAGCGGCCGTACCCATTGCCCGCGGGCGCGACGGCGAGCCTCTCGATGAGCTCTCCGATCCCGTCGACGTCCTGCCCGAGCGCGAGCCGCGAGAGCGCGAGGTGCCCCTGGTAGAGGGGCTTGTCCGTCGTGCCCCAGCGCGCGGCGCGCGACATCGCGGCGATCGCCTCGGGATAGCGGTGATGCAGATAAAAGAGGCTGCCGAGGGTCCAGTAGTGAAACGCCTTGCGGCTCGCGGGGCCGATGCGCGCGGCGAGGCGCAGGTGCGCGGCCGCGCCCTCGACGTCGCCGAGGGCCTGTTTCGCGCGCGCCGCGTCCTGGTGGGCGACGTCAGGCAGCACGTCGAGCGTCAGCGCTTGCTCGGCGATCGCGGCGGCCTGCGGGAAGCGGCCCTCCTCGTAGTAGGCGAGGTAGAGCTGGCGAAGCAGCATGGCCTGCGTCGTGCGATCGAGCTGCGCGCGGGTCGCGAGGCCGCGGCGGGCCCAGAGCGCGCGCGAGCGCGGCGTCGGCGCTTCGAGCGCGCGGCGGAGCATGTCCTCGGCGAGCACGGACTTCGGCCGCGCAGGCCGCTTCTTCGCAGGGGCCTTGGCGCGCTCGCGCCGCGCGGACGTTTCTTTCGTGGCGGCAGCGGGGACGCCCGCCTCTTGCTCTCGCTCGCGCGAGGTGCGGCGTGGCGCCTTGGGTTTGGCCGTCTTCCCCGCTCCTGCGGGGGCGAAGGAAGCTGGGTTGTCCTTCGCCTTGCTCACGGATCGAGCTTAGCAAGGCCTCCCTGAGCGTCCAGAATTCGACAGCCCCTCTGTACGAGGCCGTGCCCCCTCGCGCGGCGAGGTTGCGCCTCGGGCGGAGGCACGCCAAGGTCTCGACGCCATGGGCCAGCGGGTAACGGAGCAGGGTGGTTCGAGTGCGAGGAGGGGCCTCGCCGGGGCCTTCCTGATGCTCACGCTCGGGTTCGTCGGGGTCGGGTGTGGTCGCCCGGCGACGCGCGCCGAGTGCGACGAGATCCTCGACAAGAGCGCCGCGATCGAGCTCGCCTCGCAGAACGTGACGGACCCGGCCGAGGTGCAGAAGAGGACGGCCGCCGTCCGCGCCGCGCGGGGGGAGGAGCTCGTCAGCAAGTGCGTCGGCCGCCGGATCACGCAGCGCGCGATGGAGTGCGTGCGCAAGGCCACGACGGCCGAGCAGGTCGATCGGTGTCTCGATTGAGCACGCCGGCGACCCGCGCCGAGGTGGTCGCGACGCTCGCGATCGTGCTCCTCGTCGTGGGGTTCGTCGTGTCGAAGCCGGTTCGTCGCTCGTTCTCGGCGCACCCTTCGCAGGACACGTGCGCGGCGCTGCTCGATCGTTACGTGGAGCACATCATCCACGCGATCGACGAGAAGCCTCCGGCCTCCGAGCTCGTCACGCGCAAGGCGCAGGCGCGGACGCTCGCCTCCACGGATCCCAAGTTCGCTCGCTGCCCGACCTACCTCACCGTCGACGAGGCCGAGTGCGCGATGCGCGCGAACAACGCCGACGAGTTCGAGCGATGTCTTCCGTGACGAAGTTCGACAAGCCAGGAGAATGGCGCTCGTGGGGGCGCAGGATTCCAGCGGTCGTGTCGATCTACACGTCGTTTCCTGGTCGCATCGGCGGCCCCTATGGTAGGTTCTCTTCGGGCCTTCAGGAGCCTTATCGATCGCCGTGAAAGTCATCTCACCGCTTCTCGGCTTCAACAACAACGTCAAGCACAAGGGGCGTGTCTTCCATATTCAAACGGAAGACTCGGGGCACCGTCACCCGCACGTGATCACGCATCTTTTTGCGGACGGCGGGCGCATCCTGAAGACCCTGAAGACCTCCTACGCGGAGCACCTCAACGAGGCGAACGTGCAGGAGACGGTCCGTCAGCTGATGAAGGATCAGCACAAGGCGATGTTCGTCGCTTTGCGAGACGGGCAATTCGATCACATTTTCGAGGACAAAGCGGAGACCGCTGCGCCAGCACCCGCTCCCGCGCCGGCCGCCGCCGCGCCAGCACCCGCTCCCGCGCCTCCGGCGCCCGAGCCTGCGGCGCCTCCGCCGAGCTACAACCCGGCGCTGCCACAGCGGCCCTCCGTGCTGATGAACGCGGCGGATCTGCAGGCCGCGCTCCGCGGAAAACCGCCCGCGTCGCAGGCCGCGGTGCCGTCGAGCGCGGAGATCGACATGCAGCTCGCGGCGCTCGAGCAGCAGACGAAGGCGCCCGAAACGCCGGCGTTCGTGCAGCAGACGCAGGACGTCCCGCCGCCGCCCGCGTCGATCAAGAAGGGCGGCGCGCTCTTCACGGCAGGCGTCTACCGCGCGCTCGGCACGCCCGAGCCCGCGTCCGCGTCGTCGCCGTCCTCGGCGGGTCGATACGCGCAAACGCGCCCCCCGGCCATCTTCGCGACCGCGCGTCCCGCGCAGGGAACCTCGATCTTCGGGGAGGATCTCATCAGCGAAAAATCGCTCGATGAGGTCATCCTGAGCTACCTGGCCGAGGACCTCGAGGGCGGCGAGAGCCCGTAGCCGCGCTCTCGTCCTTTCGAGGAGGCTCGTGCGTAAAGCTCGCCTCGCGCTCTCGAACAGCTTGTGGCTCTACCCGCTGTCGATCCTCGCGATCGTCAGCGTGACGGCGTTCGTCGCGCTCCGGCTCTTCGATCTTTCGCACGCGCAGCCCGGCGGCGTGACCACGCTCTTCGGCGAGATGTCGCCCGACGACGCGAGCCGGATCATGGGCGGCACGGGCGAGGTGATCGCGGCGATCCTCGGGATCGTCATCACGGTCGCGTCGATCATCGTGCAGCTCGCGGCGACGCGGTACACGCCGCGCATCACGGACATGTTCTTCCGAGACCGTACGAACCGCGCGGTGATCGCGTTCTTCGTGGTCTCGGCGGTCTTCTCGCTCTGGGTGAACTACGCGATCCGGCAGGCGTCCGATCCGGCGCAATCCTTCGTCCCGCGCTTCGGCGTCATCGGCTCGATCGTGCTGCTCACGCTGAGCCTGCTCGTGATGGCGCCGTACTTCAATTACGTCTTCGACTTCCTCGAGCCCGACAAGATCGTCGAGCGCATCCGTCGAGGCGGCGTGGCCCAGGCGCTTTTGCGCTCGCGCGGCGAGTCGGAGGAGGAGGTCGACGGCCGGCGCATGACCGCGCTCTCGGCGCTGGAGCACCTCGCCGACATCGGGCTCAACGCGATCGAGCAGAAGGACAAGGGGATCGCCTCGAACACGGTCGACGCGATCTGCGACCTCGTGGTCGCGTACATGCCGCACAAGAGCGAGCTCGACGATCGCTGGTTCTCGATCCGCGGGCGGCTGCTCAAGGACGCGGACTTCGTGAGCATGAACGAGATCGCGCTCGGCAAACTCCAGAGCGATCGCACCTGGCTCGAATACAAGGCGCTGCGGCAGTTCTTGATGGTCTTCCGTGAGGCGCTCACGGAGATGCCCGACATCGTCAACCGCATCGCGATCGGTACGCGGTACATCGGGCTCGCTGCGCTCGCGGCGGAGGATCGGGCCGCGCTCGCGACGGTGATCAAGTTCTTCAACACATACATGCGCCGCGCGCTGAACGCGCGGGACGTGCCCGCGGCCTACAACTGCCTGAACCAGTACCGCTACCTCGGCGAGAAGATCCTCTCGCAAGGATGGGGCGACGAGGCGCTGCGGATCGCGGGGCACTTCAAGTACTACGCGCAGACGGCGCACGCGATGAAGCTCGCGTTCGTCACCGAGACCGTGGCCTTCGATCTCTGCGCGCTGAACGAGCTCGCCTACGATCTCGGCGCGGACGTGCGCGACGAGCTTCTGCACAACTTCCTCGAGGTCGACAAGGAGGCCGAGGTGGCGCAGCAGGAGCAGTCGCTCCGCGGCGTGCGCAAGGCCCAGGTCAAGCTCGCGACGTATTACTTGCAGAAGGGCGAGATCGATCTGGCGCGGCGGATCCATCGCGACATGCGCGACGAGCGGCCCGATCGGCTGCGCTCGATCAAGAACGAGATGCTCGCCGTGACCACGAACGAATTCTGGGAGATCAACGATCGGGGCGTGGTCTTCGAGTACATCGAGCCCGCGAGGCATGCCCATTTGCACGAGTTTTTCGAGTGGTTTCCCCACCTCGATGGGCCACAACGCGAGCCGGGCGGGCCGAAGCAGCCTGCTTCCGCTGCCCTCGCGCCTGGCGGCGCGCACGAAGGCTGAGCCGGACACCGCGCATTTCCGACGCAAATCGGCCGGGTCCGGGGGTAGACTGCTCGCATGATCGGGCGGATGGCCCGCTACGTTTGGGTCCTTTCAGCGCTCCTCGGCGCGGGCTGCACGCCCGAGCTCGGCGACGTGCCGTTCGCGTGCGGCGCCGGCGGGCTTTGCCCCGAAGGGTATTCGTGCCAGGCCACGGTCTGCGTACGTGACGGCGCGAGCCCCACGAGCCGCAGGCCGAAGCGCGTCGCCTGGATCAACCCGCCCGAGATGTTCTGGCTCTCGGCCCCGGGCGAGGGCGCGACGCTCCTCGTGAACGACGGCTTCACCCCGGGCGCGCGCGGGATCTACGAGATCCACGTCGCGCCCGACGGGAAGGTGTCCGAGCCGCGCGCGCTCCTCACGTACGGCGGCGCGGTGATCTCCTCGGCCGTGGTGCCGCTGCCGGACGGTCGTTACGGCGTGGTGCTCGTGCGTTTCCCGAACGTCGAGTCCGACGAGACGACGCTCGAGCTGCTCGGGATCGAGCGAACGTCGGCGAGCGGATCGACGCCCGCGGTGGAGAAGCTCTTCTCCACGACGACGCCGTTCCTCGGCGGCGTGGAGCCTCCGTACGTCGGCGCCGCGATCGACGGGACCACGCTGAACATCGCGTGGACGGTGCCTTCCGGCGGCGGACGTGTCGAGGTGCTGCACCTCGAACGGCAAGGCTCGCTCTGGAACCCCACGTGGAAGGCGTCGACGAGCCTGCCGCCCAACGTGCCGCCGCTCTCCGGCGACTGCCAGCTCTTCCGCGACGACGGCGGCGTGCTCACGGTGCGCGTGGGCTTCGAGAGTTACGCGCTCTCGACGCTGGATCCCGCGACCGCGATGGACGGCATGGGCTCGATGACGACCTTCGCGCCGACGACCGACGAGCCGCTCTTCGGCTGGAAAGACGGCGTCTTCGCGATGCGGCGCGGCGACTACGATCCGGCGAAGGCGGCGTTCGCGGTGAGCTACGTGTTCACCCCCGCGATGGGCATGCCCACGGAGGACAAGGGCTTCACGATGCCGGAGACGACGACGCCTTTCGTGGGCACGCCGTTCGAGGGAGGCGCGCTCGTCGCGCCGGTGTCGCGTGATCCGAAGCTGCCGACGATCGACGTCGGGTGGCGCTCGCCGACGGAGCCTCTGCGGATCGTGGCGAGCGTGCCGCGCACGAGCACCGGATCGATCTTCACGTCGCGCGCGTATGGCCTGGGCGACAAGGCGTACGTCGCGTGGACCGAGTTCTACGAGTCGAACATGGACCTCTGGATCGGCGTGTCGGATCTGCGTCGCGAGGGCGTGGGGATGCTCCTCGGTCGATCGATGCGCGTGCGGGGGCTCTCGCGGCCGGTCGGAGGGCCGCAGATCGAGAAGGCGGAAGGGCAGGGGGCACCTTGAGGGGATCGAGGGGACGGGTTCTTTCGGGCGCGATGGTGGCCGCGCTCGGGATGTTCGGGGCAGGTTGCGGGGAGCCTTCGTTCGGGGAGATGCCGGCGCTCTGTGCGGAGGACGGCGCTTGCCCCGAGGGATACGACTGCATTCACGGCGTCTGCGCGTTGCCGGGCACGCCCGTGCCCGTCACCGTCGGCACCGTCCCGTACCTGCGTGGCTCGGACATGCGCATGGTGCCGCAAGCCTCGGGCGTGCTCGTCGTGTGGGAGACGTACGCGTACTCCGAGGACGGGCAGCGCTTCGTGGGCGCGCGCGTCACGCCCACGGGCGCGGTGAGCCCGCGCATGGACATCGTGGGCCGCTTCGTCGCGGACAGCGACTCGCTCGAGCCCTACTTCGACGTCCTGTCCGTGAGCGGGGATCGCGTGCTCGTGGCGATCAGCTCGCCCTCGCTCCCGGAGGATCCCTCGGTCGAGCCTCGTCTCGTCACGTACCGCGTCGATCTGCCGCCGGAGGGTCGCGAGGATCAACCGGCCGCGTTTGAATCCGCGTGGGCCAAGGAGGAGCGCCTCGCGACCGTGGGCTACGGCGCGGTGAGCTTTCCGAAGCTGCTTCACCGCGGCGATCGGGTCGAGCTCGGCTACGTCCGATCGCGGACGACGACCGTCGACAACAACCTCGAGACGATCGCGGAGCTCGCGATTTTCTCGATGCAGGAGGACGGGACGCTTTTTTCACCCGATCCCACGTACCACCCGGCCCGCGCGAATTTGCCCGTCGCCGTGGGGGTCCTCGGTGGGTTCGGCATGAGCACGGGCGCGTGGTGGATCCTCGACAACGAGCGGCCGAGCGCGGTGCTGCTCCCGGACAGCGGCGGTGAGGCGGAGGTGAAGCTCGGTCGCCTCGCGGTGCCGGTCGCGGCCGACGACACGTCGCTCACGTACATCGAGCCCTCGGCGCGTTCGGGTGACAAACAGCCGACGGATCCCGTGTCGGGGCCAGCCGCGCTGCGCACGGTCGCGGCGCCCGTGATCGGGGATCCCATGCCGCCGGCCGAGACGTCGATCGGCGCGCTGCCGGGCCTGCGCGATACGCCGCGCCCCGCGTGGATCGGACGGCAGGGTGCAAAGCCGATCCTCGTGACGCCCGGCGAGGCCGTCGATGCGCCCGAACTCACGGTCTACCTCGTGGATCCGGCGAGCGCCGCGACGACACGCGTGGCTTCGATTCCGCGGCTCTCGACGCGCACCATCGGCGCGCTCCATGCGGTCCTCACCTCGGGCAAGCTCTTCGTCGGCTGGCTCGAGACGGACGAAACATCGGCCACGATCCGCATGGCCATCCTACCCGAGCCCGAGCCCCCGGCGGCACCTTGAGGCGCGTATGAGCATCGGCTCCATTGGCTCCCAGCCTCTGTTCGCAGGCAAGTACCGCCTCATCCGCATGCTCGGCAAGGGCGCGATGGGGGAGGTCTGGCTCGCCGAGGAGGAAGGGCCGCGCAACTTCCGCCGCCGCGTCGCGGTGAAGCGCCTGCTCGCCGCGGGCGACATCGGCGACATCGCGACCGACTCGTTCGTCGCCGAGGCGCAGGTGATCGCGCGCCTCGATCACCCGAACGTCGTGCGCCTGATCGAGCTCGGCAACGCGGAGGGCGGACTCTACCTCGTGCTCGAGTTCGTCGACGGCGCCGCGCTCGATCGCATCTTCAAGCGCACGGGCGCGCTCGCGCCCGCGACGGTCGCGTACATCGGCCGCGAGGTCGCGCGCGCGCTCGAGGCCGTGCACGGCATGTGCGACGAGAACGGCAACAACGTCGGCGTCGTGCACCGCGACGTGACGCCGTCGAACATCCTCGTCGCGCGCGACGGCCGCGTGCGGCTCTCGGACTTCGGCGTGGCGCGCATCTCGGGCCTCGGCGGCGAGAAGACCGAGACCGGCGTGTTCAAGGGCAAACTCCCGTACATGCCGCCCGAGCAGGCGCGCGGCGAGCCCTTCGACGGGCGCGCGGACGTCTTCGCGCTCGGCATCACGCTCTTCGAAGGGCTCCTCGGGCGCAGGCTCCGCAAAGCCGAGACGCAGACGCAGCTCCTCATGATGATCGCGAGCGAGCCGGTCGCGCGCGTGCACGAGCTCATGCAGGGCGTCCCCGACGCGCTCGCGCACGCGATCGATCGCGCGACGGAGCTCGATCCACGCCGGCGCATCGCGGACGGCAGCGAGCTCGCGTATCTCATGGACGAGGCTTTGCGCGCGCTCGGGCCGACGGCCGTGAAGGAAGCACAAGCCGAGCTCCGCGCGCGCGTCGAGCAGGTGGCGGGCGCGCCTGCCGGCGGATCAAGCGCGCCGGGCACGGGGCAAGCGAAGCGGCCGCAGGAGTGGAGCATGCAGCTCGGCACGGGCGCGCAGCGGCCGAGCGCGTTTCCCGTGGAGACCACGCGCTCGTCCGACGCGCCGGGGCAACCCTCGTACGGCACGTACGGGGGCGCGGCCCAACCCGGGACCAACGCGGGGCGAATCTCGACGTCCGGGCATCACCTCTCGACGATGGGCGCGCCGGGATCGTCGCCCGGATCGAACCCGACGAGCGGCGGCCTTGGCGTGACGAACGTCGCGAGCTTCGCGGACGCGGGCGCGCCGTCGAGCTTGCAGGCGAGCGGGCGCCGCTCGATGGTCCTGCCCGTGCTCGCGCTCGCGGGCTTCACGATCCTCGGCGGCGTCGCGGCGTTTTTCGTGCTCTCGCAGAGCGCGTCGGGGCCACGCACGGATCCCTCCGCCACGTCGGCGTCGCCGTCCGCGATCGCGCCTGCGCCGACGGCGTCCATCGCGGCCGCGCCGAGCACGGTGGAGCCCGACGCGCTTCCGACGACCTCGGCTTCGGGCGCGACCCCGCCCACGCCGACGGCGACGATCGCGCAGGGGACGGGCGCGCGGACCGCGAATCCGCGGCAAGGGGGGCAAGGCGCGACGCCGGCGTCGACCGCGTCGGCGGCCGTCGAGGAAGCGAACTCGAACGAGCCGGGCACGCTCGTCGTGTCCGTCTCGCCTTGGGCCGACGTGACCGTGGATGGACGTTCCGTCGGGACGACGCCGCTCGCGCCGATCTCGCTCGCGCCGGGCCCGCACTCGGTGGTGTTGCGCAACAGCGAGCTCGGCGCGTCGCGCAGCCTGTCGGTCACGATCAAGCCGGGCAAACCATCGTCGGTCCGGGTGGATTTGCGCAGGGCGGAGTAGGGTTGCCATGAAGAACGGGACGCGGAGCATGGGCGCTCGGCTCGGGCGAGTCGCGGTGGCTGTTTTGATGTGCGCGGCGCTCGGCGCTGCCGGGACGGAGGCGCGAGGGCAGGATCTCGCGAGCGTCGTGGCGAGGGCGCGCGAGCAGGTCGAGAGCGGCGCGTTCGCGGACGCGCTCCGCACGCTGAGCACGCTGCCGAAGTCGGAGATCCCGCCGACGCTCGCGGTGGAGGCGGGCCTGCTGGAGACGCAGGCCGCGCTGGTCACGAAGGGCGAGGCGGCGGGCGCGCAGGCGTGCACGAAGGCGGTCGTCGCGGCGGGCTACGATCCCGAGGTCGCGCGAGATCAATCGCCGAAGGTGCGCGCGGCTTGCCGCACGGCCGCGGAGAGCGCGCGGAAAGATCGCATCGAACGTGCGGGCGTAAAGCTCTCCGACCTCGAGATCGAGGCGCCCGAGGTGGCGTGGGCGCCCGTGCGGATCTCCGCGACGGCGAGCGTTGCGCCTCCGTGGTTGCGGGTGATCGCGCGGGTTCGATCGAGCGCGATCGAAGGCTCGTTTGATCTGCCGCTCGCGCCTTCGCCCGACGGGCCTCTGCGCGGCACGCTCGATCCTTCGTTCATCCGGCCGAAGGCGAAGCTCGATATCACGATCGTCGCGCAGGACAAGTTCGGGGATCTCGCGACGACGGCGCTCACGAAGTCGCTCACAGTGCCTGCCAAGGAGGCGATCGTCGCGCTCGGCGATGTGCCGGGCTCGGCTGTGGTGCTCGTCGACGACAAGCCCGTGGATCCCGACGACGACGGGCACGTCGCCGTGGAGCCGGGCAAGCACGAGGTCGAGATGCAGGTGGACGGCGCGACGTCGAGCACGGTCGTCACGGTGCAGCGTGGAAGCGTGGCGCGCGTGGCGCTCTCGCCGACGAAGGGCGGCGGCCGGACGTTCGCGTGGATCGCGACGGGTTTGACCGTCGGGCTCGGCGCCGCCTCGGGCGTGATGCTCTACACGGCGGCTTCACGCACGAGCGAGATCGAGGACCTCGCGGCGCTGCGCGAGCCGGGCACGAGCTTGCCCGCGACGGACTATGCCGAGATCAAGGCGCGGGACGACGAGCGACGGACGTTCCAGACGGTGGGCCTCGGCCTCGCGATCGGCGGCGGCGTGATAGGCGCGCTCGCGCTCACGTTCTGGCTCTTGCCGTCCGGTGGTGGGAAAAAACCGGTGAAGAAAGACGCGCACCTCGCGCCCGTGATCGTGCCGTACATCGGGCCGGGGAGCGTGGGTTTGTCGGGTACGTTCTAGGAGAGAAACGTCGATGTCCGAAGGCCCGCTCGTCACGGTGGATTGGCTCGCGGCGCATGCGTCCGATCCGCGCGTCCTCGTCGTCGACGTGCGCTGGTATCTCTCGGGCAAGCGCGGCGTCGATGCGTACGACGCGGGCCACATCCCCGGCGCGTCGTTCGTGGATCTCGACGCCGAGCTCGCGGGGGATCCGGCGCGTGGCCCTGGCCGTCATCCGCTGCCCGCGTTGCAGACCTTCGCGGCGCTGCTCTCGCGCCTCGGCGTCACCGAGGGTTCGATCGTCGTGGCCTACGATGACGCCGGCGGCGCGATCGCCGCGCGCATGTGGTGGCTGCTCCGCTACTTCGGGCATCGAGACGGCCGTGTCCTCGACGGCGGCATCGGCGCCTGGATTGCGGCGGGCCACGTGCTCGAAACGGACGCCCCTCGCGTGACATCCACGCCGCCGCTCGTGCTTCGGCCCGGCGGCGCGCCCGTCGTGGACAAAGCTGACGTCGCTCGCCTCGTTGCGCTCGGCTTGCCGGCGGCCGTCGTCCTCGATGCGCGGGCTCGCGAGCGGTACGAGGGCCGATCCGAGCCGATCGACGCGCGCGCTGGGCACGTCCCCGGGGCACGGAATGCGCCTTTCGTGGAGAACCTCGTGGCGCCTGGCGGGGCCTTCCTGCCGCGCGAGGCGCTCGCCGCGCGGTACCGTGCGCTCGGCGCGCTCGATGCGAAGAGCGTCGCTTGTTACTGCGGCTCGGGCGTCACCGCTTGCCACGATCTCCTCGCCCTCGCGATCCTCGGCCGTGACGACGTCGCTCTGTACGAGGGGTCCTGGAGCGACTGGGCGCGGGACGCGGCCCTCCCGATCGAGACCGGCTGAGCCTCGATCCGGGAAGCCCCTTGCGCCATCGCAACTGCGGTGCTTTGGGGTAGGGCCATGCAGATCCATCGCGTACAGGAGCTTTTCAAGCAGTCGCCCGTTGGTCAGCGCGTGAGCGTGTGTGGTTGGGTCCGCACGCGCCGCGACGCGAAGAACAACTTCTCCTTCCTGGAGATCAACGACGGCTCCTGCTTGAAGAACCTGCAGGTCATCGCGGACGGCACGCTCGAGAACTACGAGACCGAGGTGAAGAAGCTCGGCACCGGTTCGAGCTTGCGTGTCGAGGGGATCGTCGTCGCGAGCCAGGGCAAGGAGCAGGCGATCGAGATCAAGGCCGAGCGCGTGCACGTCTACGGCTTCGCGCCCGAGGACTTCCCGCTGCAGAAGAAGCGCCACGGCTTCGACTACCTGCGCACGATCGCGCACCTCCGGCCGCGCACGAACACGTTCGCCGCCGTCACGCGCATCCGCCACACGCTGTCGATGGCCGTGCACGACTTCTTCCATTCGCGGGGCTTCTTCTACGTCCAGACGCCGATCATCACGGCGAACGACGCCGAAGGCGCGGGCGAGATGTTCCAGGTCACGACGTTCGACCTGGAAAAGGTCCCGCGCACGCCCGAGGGCAAGATCGACTACGCGCAGGACTTTTTCGGCCGCCGTACGAGCCTCACCGTGAGCGGCCAGCTCGAGGGCGAGACGTATGCGATGGCCCTCGGCAACATCTACACGTTCGGCCCCACGTTCCGCGCCGAGAACTCGAACACCACGCGCCACCTCGCCGAGTTCTGGATGATCGAGCCCGAGATGGCGTTCGCGGATCTCGATCACAACGCGTACATCGCCGAGGAGTTCCTGAAGCACGTCATCCGCGCCGTGCTCGAGCAGAACCAGGAGGACGTCCACCTGCTCGACAGCTTCGTGCAGAAGGGCCTCAAGGAGAGCCTCCAGAACATCGTCGCGGGCCCGTTCGCGCGCATGACGTACACCGAGGCGATCGAGGTCCTCGAGAAGTCCGGCCAGAAGTTCGAGTACCCGGCGAAGTGGGGATCGAGCTTGCAGACGGAGCACGAGCGGTACCTGACCGAGGTGCACCACAAGCGCCCCGTGATCCTCACGGACTACCCGAAGGAGTTCACGGCCTTCTACATGCGCCTGAACGACGACAAGAAGACCGTGCGCAACATGGACGTGCTCGTGCCGCAGATCGGCGAGATCATCGGCGGCAGCCAGCGCGAGGAGCGGTACGACGTGCTCCTCGAGCGCATGCAGGAGGCCGGCCTGAAGCCCGAGGACTACGCGTTCTACATCGACCTCCGCAAGTACGGCACGGCCCCGCATGCGGGCTTCGGCCTCGGCTTCGAGCGCCTCGTTCTGCTCTGCACGGGCATGGGCAACATCCGGGACGTCATCCCGTTCCCGCGCACGCCCGGACACTGCGAGTTCTGAGGCCCGACGAGGGAGCCCGGCCCGCGCACGGGCTCCCTTCCGCCGCGCTCGGCACGAATCGAGCGCGGCTTTTTTCTGGCGTAATTATGTGCATGGATGCAACGATTCCAATTGTGCACATGAAGGCCGATGACCGCCGAGCGCTGCGGGAGAGCATCCGCGTCACGCGGATGGCGACGGCGCGCGACTTCCTGATCGGGGCGATTTCCTCGCTCGACGAGGTCGAGCTGACGCTCCTGCAGCTCGGCGTGCTCCTCCTGCTCGAAGACGGCGTGCCGCGCACGTTGAAGGAGCTCGCGGAGCTCGTCGGCCGTTCGCCCTCGGCGACGAGCCGCCTCGTCGATCAGCTCGTGCGGCGCAAGCTACTCGTTCGCGAGGAGGATCCCGAGGATCGGCGCGCGCGGCGCGTCACGCGGAGCCCACGCGCGGCGCGGCTCGTGGCGGAGCTCCTCGATCGCCGCACGGATGTGCAGATCAGCATGATGGCGTCGCTCTCGGACGAGGAGCGCGCGCTCGTACTGCGGGCCTTCGTCATCCTGGGCGAGGCCGCGCAAAGGATGACGAAGAAGGAGGTCCGACGATGACGACAGAAAGCACGGTGCTCCCGCTCTCGGCGCTCGATCGATCCTCGCTCCCCATCGCTGGCGGAAAAGCCGCGAACCTCGGCGAGATGATCCGCGCCGGGGTGCCGGTCCCGCCGGGGTTCGTCCTGACGACGTCCGCGTTTCGCGCCGCGGCGGAAGCGGCGAACATCGGCCCGAAGCTCGAAGCGCTCGCGGGCACCGAACCGAACGATCGCGCCCGGCTCGCGGCGCTTGCGGGCGAGATCCGCGCGGAGCTCTCGTCCGTGACCGTGCCCGATGCGATCGCCGAGGCGTGCGTTCGCGCGTATGACGTCGAGCTCGGCGGCGTAGCCGTGGCCGTGCGTTCGTCGGCAACGGCCGAGGATCTGCCGGACGCGAGCTTCGCCGGGCAACAGGACACCTACCTCGGCGTGCTCGGCAAGGAAGCCTTGCTCGACGCCGTTCGTCGCTGCTGGGCATCTCTCTTCACGGAGCGCGCCGTCGTCTACCGCGCGGATCGATCGATCGATCCACGCGACGTGTCGCTCGCCGTCGTGGTGCAGCGCCTCGTGCATGCACGCGCGGCGGGCGTGCTCTTCACGGCGAACCCCGTGACGGGGCGGCGCCGCGAGGCCGTGATCGACGCAGCGCCGGGGCTCGGCGAGGCGGTCGTGAGTGGCGCGACGAACCCCGATCACCTGGAGGTCCGCGTCGACACGGGGGAGATCGTCACGCGCCGCCTCGGGGACAAACGGGTCGTGATCGAGGCGCTTCCGGGCGGAGGGACGCGCCACGAGGAGCGCGCGGACGGCTCGGCGGAGGCCTGCATCTCGGACGCGGAGGCGCGCGCGCTCGCAGCGATGGGTGCGCGCGTCGAGGCGCATTACGGGGCGCCGCAGGACATCGAGTGGGCGATCGATCCCGAAGGAAAGCTCCTCCTCGTGCAGTCGCGCCCGATCACCACGTTGTTCCCGATCCCCGCGGGCCCGCTGTCGAAGAACGACGATCTCCGCGTCTTCTTCAGCTTCAACGTGGCGCAGGGCGTGTTCCGGCCGTTTTCGCCGATGGGCCTGCAGTTCTGGCGCGCGTTCGGGGGCGTCGCGTCGCGTGGCCTCGGCCTGTGGGACGGCGAGCCGCTCGACGGTCCGCCCATCTTCGCCGTGGGCGCGAGTCGGCTCTTCCTCGACATCACCGCGATCTTGCGAGATCCGCTCGGCAGGCGTGTCGCCGCGTTCGCCTTGTCCAGGATGGAGGCGCGCAGCGGCGTCGCTGTGCGCGCGGTCCTCGACGATGAACGGCTCGGCGTCGTGGAGACGCCACGCTGGAAGATCGCGCGTGCGGCTCTTCGTGCGCTCGCGCGTACGCGCGCGCCCGTCACGCTCGCGCGTGCCCTCCGGGATCCCGACGCCGTGCCCGATCGTATTGCCGCGAAGGTCGACGCCGCGATCGCGGTGGGCGAGGTGCCCGAGGGCGCGCCGCCCTCCGCGTATGTCGATGCGGTCGAGCGCATGATCCGGGAGGGCGTCGGTCCTTTCATCTTCACCGCGATCCCCAGCATCGCCGGCGCGCTCGTGAGCATGCTCCTCTTCCGCCGCGCGCTCTCGGGCCTGATGACCGAGGACGAAGTCCACACGCTGCTCCGATCGCTTCCGAATAACCCGACGACGGAGATGGACCTCGAGCTCTGGTCGCTCTCGCGCCGCGTGGGCGCGGATCCCGCGTCGCGGAGTGCGCTCGGCGAGGAGGCGCCCGCGGCGCTCGCGAAGCGTTACGCCGAACGATCGTTGCCGGCCGTGCTCCAGCGCGAGCTCGGAGCGTTCCTCGCGCGCTGGGGCGCGCGCGGCGTCGCGGAGATCGACATCGGCGTGCCGCGTTGGCGTGATGATCCGACGCACATCCTCGGCAGCCTCGCGAACTACCTTTCGCTCGGCGATGATGCGTCGCCGCCGGATGTGGCCTTCGAGCGCGGCGCGCGCGAGGCGGAGCGGAAGGCGGAGGAGCTCGTGGAACGAGCGCGCGAGAAGGGGGTCCTGCGCGGCGGGGTCGCGCGCTTCGCGGTGCCACGCGTGCGCAGGCTCCTCGGTGCGCGCGAGGCGCCGAAGTTCGGGATCGTGCGCATCATCGCGCACGCACGTTCGCTGCTGCTTCAGGCAGGCCGGTTGCTCGTGCAGGAAGGCAAACTCGCTGCCGAGGACGACGTCTTCCTCCTCGACCTGCGTGAGCTACGCGCCGTCACCGGAGGCACGGATCTCCGCGCGCTCGTGACGGAGCGTCGCCGCATGATCACGCAGGAGCTCGGCCGCAAGCACGTCCCGCGGATCCTGCTCTCGGACGGCACGGAGCCCGAGATGATGGCCGCCGCCGCGTCGGGCGAGGGAGGGTTGTCCGGCACGCCTGCCTCCGCGGGTCGTGTCACGGGCAAGGCGCGCGTGGTGCTGGATCCGGTGGGCGCGAAGATCGAGCCCGGCGAGATCCTGGTCGCGCCCTCCACGGATCCCGGCTGGACGCCGCTGTTTCTGACGGCGGGCGGGCTTGTGATGGAGATGGGCGGGAGCATGTCGCACGGCGCGGTGGTCGCGCGTGAGTACGGGATCCCGGCCGTCGTGGGCGTTGCCGGCGCGACGGCGCGGATCACGACGGGGCAGCAGATCACCGTGGATGGAGGCGCGGGGCGGGTGGGCGTGGAAGTGTAGCCCGCCCGCGCGGCGTCACTTCGTCTCGCTGAGCTTCTTCACGTGCTCGAGCACGCGTGTGTGGATCGCGTGGATCGCGCTGTCGGACCAGAACGCCCAGTACACGTTCGGTGCCATTTCGAGCTCGTACCACGTCGTCCCTTCCAGCCGCGTCCGCCCGCCCGGCAGCTCCGTCAGCAGGAACTGCCCACGCTTGGACCTCAAACTACCGTCGAGGTGCGGCGCGTGCACGTACTGGAACGGGCTCCACTCTTTCATCGCGTGCGGCTGCTTCGACACGTCGAACGCGAGCCGGTGCGGCTTGTCCCAGACCGTGATCGGCTCGACGAACGGGCCCGTCGAGAACTCGCAGTACCGCACGGCGCCCACGCCTTCACCTTCGAGGCGCGCTCGCACGGGGTAGGCGATCCCCGTGTGGAAGAACCATTCCGAAGGCGGCGAGAGCTCGCCGAAGCCGATCACGTTTTCCCACACGCGATCCGGCGGCGCATCCACCTCGATCACCGTCTTCACCTCGCGCAGATCCGGCTGCACCACCGCCGCCTCTGCGCCCACGAGCCCCGGCAGCGCCAGCACCGCGGCGGCCGCGTGCGAGTGCGGCGTCTTCGCCTGCAGCGCGATCGCGCGACCCAGGATCGCGCCGATCACGGCCACCACGCCCGCGATCGGCGCGGCCATCAAGAGGCACACGAGCCCCTCCAGCGCGAACAGCAGCATCGCCCCGCCCGTGATCGCCACGGACAAACACGCGACTCCGACCGCGCGCTTGAGGGACTGCGGCGCCTCGCGGTTCAGGAGGAACGAGCTCACCGCGCCCATCACGAACGGCGTCACGAAGAAGAGCGACAGGCCGTAGAGATCCAGCGCGTACACGCTGAGGCCCGCCATCCCGAGCCCCACCGCGACGGCTGCTGCGACGCCGAGCAACGCGCTCCGCAGGGAGCCCTCGATCTTCGGCTGGATCTTCTCCTGCGGCCCGCCTGCGCGGTAGGGCGACGTCGGCTCCGGCTTCCACGCGTCCGCGCGCTCCGGGAGCCCCGCGAGCACGAGCATCACGAGGTAGTTCAGCGCCGGCACGAGGAACGCGAGGCCGAACCACGGCGACAGGCCCGCGTTCGCCGCGCGCCGGATGCTCATCGAGATCCCGATCCACAGGAACGGCAGCGTCGCGACCGCGAGCACCACGAAGAGCCACGACGGCGCGTCCGGAATGCTCCTCATACGTAACGTGAGGGCCGGGCTCATGTACGCGAGCGGCGACCACAAGACGCCCGACGCGAGATACACGAGCAGCGTGTCGAGGCCGTACTTGAGGGCCATCAGCGTGACGCCCGTGAGCAGATAGGCGCGCCTACCGACAGGCGCTTCGAGGCCGAACCAGAGCCTCGCCACCTCGCGCACGCGTGAACGTGGGCGAGACGAGGGAGGGGTGTCACTCATGCGCGCATTATGCGGGAGATCGCAGCGCCGTACGTAGCGTCTCCGCGACACGCGCCATCGCTTCGTCGCTCTCGTATTTCGCGCGAGGCCAGAAGAACCCCCGCAATCCATCCTTCTTGCGGCGCGGCACCACGTGCACGTGCAGGTGCGGCACGCTCTGGCTGACCTTGTTGTTCATCGCCACGAAGGAGCCGTCCGCCGAGAGCGCCGGCTCGATCGCGCGGGCGATGCGCTGGGCGGCCCCGAAGAGCGGAGCGATCGAGGGCGCGGGCAGATCGAGCAGCGTCGGCACGTGGGCGCGAGGTACGACGAGGCAGTGGCCCAGGAACAGAGGGCTGCGATCGAGGAATGCGAGGACCTCGGGCTCGTCGAGCACGAGCTGGGCAGGAAGCTCACCGGACGCAATCCGACAAAACGTGCATGCCTGGGCCATGGCAGAGAATCTCGTCACAGGTGTGCGTTGTACGCTGTCCGACGTACGATAATTCGTTCCATGCGGTGGGATGCGGGGCTGGCGATGCCGTGGGCGGGTCAGTAGAGTGGCACGCCTTCGCCGGGCGGGGACCATGGGCACGATCGAGCAGGGAAGGCGCGGCGTCCTCGTCGTCGAGGACGATCCCGACATCCGTGAGACCATCGCGCAGATCCTCGAGGAAGAGGGGTACGAGGTGCGCGGCGCGAGCAACGGGAAGCAGGCCCTCGACCTGCTCCGCGAAGGCGTACGCCCGCAGCTCATCCTGCTCGACCTGATGATGCCGATCATGGACGGCTGGCTGTTCCGGACCGAGCAGCGCAACGATCCGAAGATCGCCGACATCCCCGTCATCGTGATCTCGGCCGACGGCAACCTGCGGCAACAGGCCGCGAAGATCCAGGCGAACGGCTACCTGCGCAAGCCCGTCGGCATCGAGACGTTGCTCAGCACGGTCCAGCGTTACCTGAAGGCGTAACGCCTCTTCGCCCCTCTCCCGCGAGGGAGAGGGCTCGGGGCGAAGCTACGACCTGCGGTACTCCATCTTGCGCGGGATCATCCCGCTCTTCGAGATCATCTCGAACGCCTCTTTTTCGAGGAGCGGGTGCACGCCCTTCGGCGACACGCCGCCGGGGATCTTCTTCTTCGTGATGAACGACGCGAGGTACTGCGGGTTGATCGCCGAGAGCTGACGCAGGATCTGCTTCATCCGCTTCGTGTCGTTCGTCCACGCGTACGCGAACGCGCGCGAGCGCAGGAGCTGCGGCTTGATCTCGGCGAACGTCGCGTCGTTCGGATCGAGCGTGTCGAGCAGCTCCACGGCCTTCTTCGCCTGACCGCCGCGCGCCCACGCCTCACCCACGATCGCTGCGATCGTCGCCCGGCTCTTCGCGTCCTTGTGCCGGCCGAGATCGATCTTGTCGACGAGGCCCTTCGCCGCCTCGGTCTCGCCGAGCACGAGGTGGATCATCGCGCGCTGCGCCCGCGCCTCGTCCGCGACGGGCGGCATCACGCGGTCGAGCTTGATGCTCTCCAGCGTCGCGAGCGCCTTCTTCGGATCCTCTTGCAGCTCGAGCTGCGCGCGGGCGAACACGGCCGCAGGATCGTCCTTGCCGAACTCGCTCTCGAGCTTCTCGATGGCCTCCTTGCGCGCCTCGGGCGTGTCCGCCCCGCGCACGAGGTTCGCCACGGCGCGCGAGCGCTTCGCGTACCGGAGCACCCAGACGACGAGCGCCGCGACCGCGATCGTGACGACGAGCGCGACGACCTTCGAGATCCAGCCCGAGATGAAGATCGCGATGATCCAGACGATCGCGAGCGGGATGCCGATCCGGACCGCGAGCTTCTTCGGCTCGAGCATCTGAAGCGGATCGGGCTGCGCAGCCTGTTTGTCGCGCGCGGACGCGATGAGCGCCTCCCGCGCGTCCTTCGCGCTCGCCGGCTTCGCCGCGGCCTTCGGCATGTCCGCGGTCTTCGGTTTCTCCTGGGTGTTGCTCTTCGGCTTGTCGGACGTCTTCAAGGCGAGCGCTTCATACCACGTGCCACGGGAAACAGTAGCGTGGCCCCTCCCGACTTCGTCAGCCCGGGGCGCCTGCTTCGGGCTCGGGTGGCGTCTCCTTCACGTCCGGACGCACCTTCGCCGAGGGCGGGTGCGACGACATGGGATCGGAGAGGCCCATCGTGGACTCGCGGAAGTGCAGGAAGATGGTCTGGGCGATGGACATGCACGGCACCGCGAAGAGCGCGCCCGTGATCTGAAAGAAGTGCTCGCCGACGAGCAGCGAGAAGACGACGAGGACCGGGTGGATCTTCGCCGCGTCGCCGATGATCTTCGGGTTCAGGAAGTTCGCTTCGAGCTGATGGATACCCACGATCCACGCGAGGACGCCGACCGCCGTCATGGGCGATTGCGTGAGGCCGATCAGCACGGCCGGGACCGAGCTCAAGATCGAGCCGAAGATCGGGATGAGCGACATCACGGCCGCGAGGATCGACAGGATCGGCCAGTACTTCAGGTGGAAGAGCCAGAAGCCGATCGCCGAGAGCACGCCGTTCACGAGGCAGATGAGGAGCTGCCCGCGCACGACGCCGGAGAGGCCCCGATCGAGCCTTCGCATGAACCGATGGAACGTGTGATGCGACGTGGGATCCCAAAGATCGCGGAAAAACGCGAGGATCTTCTCGTGGGTCAGGATGATGTACCCCGCGAGCATCAACGTCATGAACAGGTTGAAGATGCCACGCGAGATCGCGCCCGCGATCCGCTGGCCGATCTGCAGCACGACGGTCGCGTTCTGGCGCAGGTAGAGCAGCCCCTTGTCGAACCCTTCGCGCAAGAGGCCTGCGCTCGAGAGCTGCTTCGGCTCCTGGTTCACGACCTCCCACGTGCCGTGCTGCACCTCGTGCAGGCGTAGGTCCTCGCTCACGAAGACGTCGTACGAGCCGTCGTCGCGCTTCACGATCCGCAGCGGCGGTCGTTCCTCGGCGCGCGCGTCGGCCTTGCTCGGCTCACCCGCGTTCACCTCCGGGACCGGGTTCGGCGTGGGCGCTGGCGCTTCCTCGGCGGGGCGTTGCCCCGACCAGCGCATGAGGCGCGCGTCGATCGCCGGCAGCCACTCGTTTCGCACCTTGCGCGTGAGGTTCGGCCACTCGGACGCGAGCGCCTGCCCCTCGGTGACGAGGCGCGGGACGATCATCCCGATGAACCCGCCGATCGCGCCGAGCGTCATCGCGTAGACGAGCAGGATCGCGGCCCAGCGCGGCACGCGCATGCGCTCGACGCGCAGCACCGCGGGCGTCAGCACGTACGCGACGACGAGCGCCAGCACGAACGGGAGCATCACGTCGTGCGCGACGATGCAGAGCGCGACGACGAGCACCGCGCTCGTGGCGAGGAAGATGCGGCGCGCAGCCTTGCGCTCCGGGGGCAGGGTGGATACGGGCGGCGGCGCTTCGCTCACGGGGTTCCGGCTCCCTCGCTCGCCGCGGGCAAACGAACGCCCGGCAGATCCGCGAAGAACGGCACGAGGTAGTCGCGCGTCTTTTCGAGGGCCTGCGGCACGACGCGTACGTCGGCGAGCACCGGCATGAAGTTCGTGTCTCCGCTCCAGCGCGGGACGATGTGCGCGTGCAGGTGCTCGGCGATCCCCGCGCCCGCAGCCGCGCCGAGGTTCAAGCCCACGTTGAGCCCCTCGGGCTTCACGGCCGCGCGCAGGCGCACCGTCGCCTCGCGCACGAGATCGAAGAGAGCGTGATGATCCTCGTGCGAGAGCTTCTCCAGCGCGTCGACGTGCGCGTGCGGCACGATGAGAAGGTGCGCCGCGGCGAACGGGTAACGGTTCAACACGACAAACGCGCGCGGGGTGTCACACACCACGAGCCGCGCGCGGAGCTCCTCCGGCGGAGCAGCCTCAATGCCGCAAAACACGCAGGATCCACCCTTCTTCGAAAGGATGTACTCCATGCGCCACGGCGCCCAGAGCGGATTGCCCATCGATCGCGGCACGCTAGCACCGGCACCGGCCGGTGGCGATCAACGCGCGGGCGCTGGCCTACCGGATTTCTCGGTCGGGGACGGTGAAAGGGCGTAATCGATGGCGAGCGAGACGCCGAGCCCCACTGCCGTCCCGATGAGGTCCCAGGCGAAATCCTTCCACGACGGCGTGCCGAACCCCGCGGCGTCGAGGATTTCCTTGCTGTACCCAGCACCAAGCGCGACGGCCATGCCGACGGCGACACGGTTCGCCCGCCCGTCGAGCCCGGACAACGCGGAGGCGCCGTACGCGCCGCTCGCGAGCGCGGCCGAGAAGCCGAAGTGCAGGGCCTTGTCGCGGCCGAAAAAAGGGTCGGGGTTGTCCGGGGGCTCTGCGTGGGCAGGGAGCGCGGCGAGGAGCGCGACGAGGACCGCGGGCGCGACGAGGGTTCGTCGTTTCATGCGCTGATCGTAGGGACAAAACGCGCGCGGCGCCTCCCCGAGGGAAGGCGCCGCGAACGGTCACCAGGGAAGGGGCAGGATTACTCCTGATCCTTCGCCTTGTTCTTGAGGTCGAGCTTGCCGGCCAGCTTCTCGCGGATGAGATCGCCGACCGTTCCGGCCACGCTCTTCTCCTCCTCGGCCGCCGCACCACCACCGCCGCCCGCGCTCTTCACGCGCTTCGGACGTTCGGCGGGCTGCGGCTTCTCCACGCCGATGTTCTTCATCGTCGCGAAGAGGCGGCGCTCGATCGTGTCGACGCTCGAGATCTCGACCTTCACGAGGTCGCCGACCTTGATCTTCGTGCCCTCGGGCTCGAGGATGTCGCCCGTCGAGATGAGCGCCTCGACGCCCTCGCGCAGGCGCACGAAGATACCGTACTCGACGATGCTGATCACCTGGGACTCGTCGATCACGCGGCCCGGCGCGAACTCGCTGAGCATCGTCGGCCACGGGTCGTCCCAGAGCTGCTTGATGCCGAGCGAGACCTTCTTCTCGTCGTGGTTGATCGAGAGGATGATCGCCTCGACGTCGTCACCCTTGTGGTGGAGGTCGCTCGGGTTGTTGACGCGCACCGACCACGAGAGATCGCTCTTGTGGACCATGCCGTCGACGCCCTCCTCGATCCCGACGAACACGCCGTAATCGGTGAGCGAACGGACCTTGCCCGCGATCTTGTCGCCGGGGTGGTACTTGTCCGTGAAGAGCATCCACGGATCGGGCTCGAGCTGCTTGAGACCGAGGCTGATGCGCTTGGCGCGCGCGTCGACCTCGAGCACCTGGCACTCGATCTCCTGGCCGACCTCGAGGAGCTTCGACGGGTGCTTGACCTTCTTGGTCCAGCTCATCTCGCTCACGTGGATCAGGCCCTCGACGCCCGGCTCCAGCTCCACGAAGGCGCCGTAGTCCGTGATCGACATGACCTTGCCGCGGACCTTCTTGCCGGCCGGGTAGGCCTCCTCGGCGTGGTTCCACGGATCCTCCTGGGTCTGCTTGAGGCCCAGGGAGACGCGCTCGGTCTCGGGGTTGTACTTGAGGACCTTGACGGTGACCTCGTCGCCGACGTTGAACACCTCGTTCGGGTGGTTCACGCGGCCCCAGCTCATGTCCGTGATGTGGAGCAGGCCGTCGATGCCGCCGAGGTCCACGAACGCACCGTACTCGGTGATGTTCTTGATCGTGCCCTTGACGGTCATGCCCTCGGTGAGGGTCTCGAGCGTCTTCTGCTTCATCTCGTCGCGCTCGCGCTCGAGCAGGACGCGGCGGGACAGGACGATGTTGCCCCGCTTCTTGTTGAACTTGATGACCTTGAACTTGTAGGTCTGGCCGATCAGTTTGTCCAAGTTGCGGATCGGGCGGAGGTCGACCTGCGACCCCGGGAGGAACGCCTTCACGCCGCCGCGGATGGTGACCGAGAGGCCGCCCTTCACGCGCTGGCTGATGGTGCCCTCGATGAGCTCGTCCGCCTCGCAGGCGTTCGAGATCTCATCCCAGACCTTCATCTTGTCGGCTTTTTCCTTCGACAAGGTGACGAGGCCGTCGTCGTTCTCGCGGCTCTCGATGTAGACGTCCACCTTGTCGCCGGGCTTGACGCCGACCTGACCTGTGGCGTCCGCGAACTCTCGGAGCGGGATTACGCCCTCGCTCTTGCCACCGATGTCGACCACCACCGAGTCACGGCCGACCTGAACGACCGTTCCTGCGATGATCTCGCCCTCGCGCGCGAAATCGGACTCGACCCGCTGCTCGAAGAGCGCGGCGAAGCTCTCCATGCTGGATCCCATGTCGGATCCCGTCATCTCCACGTTCGCGTTACTAGCCATCTGGTCTTTTGAAACCGTCCTTCCCTAGGATTTCCCGGGGCACGGATGCGATGCGCCGCGCGAGCGTGCAGCTCGAATTGAGCCGGCCTCGGGCACACGTCGGGCGTCGGTCCGGATCCGGGAGAGCGGTCCGTCTAGTCCGAGGCCAGCCCCTTGTCAATGCAATGCCCCCAAGGGGTCCGTTTTGTCCGCCCCGGCCAGCAACGTAGCGTTCGGTCGGGGCACGCGCGATCAAGGCTTTTTGCCAGGGTTTTCCGCGCCGCGGAGCTTCCCCGCGAGCTCCGCCGTCGCCCGATCCAGCCCCTCGTACGGCCACAGCGCGCGGAGCACGACGACATTCCCGTCGCGCTTCACCGTCGCCGCGCGCAGCGCCTCCTTCTCACCCGCAACATCCGGCAGGAGCAAGAACGCGAGCCCGAGATCCGCGAGCAGCGCGCGCGCGCCTTCTTCGAGCTTCGGAGCATCCGCGGCTTTCGTCGGTTCGAGACGAACGACGAGCTCCGGCGAACCGCCGAGCGCGAGCGTGCCCGTGGCTCGCTCGACCGTGCCGAGAACGGCCGCGCGCGGCGTGATCATGTTCGCCCCCGACAAGACCTCGAACGCCTGCCGCGCGATCGCGAACGTGACCGCGCCCTTCTCGGGCAAACCGAGCTTCTCGCCTTCCTCCGTCGCGGGGAGCGCGGCCTCCACGATCGATCGATCCGTGCCGACGAGGATCGTCCCGTCGTCCGCCTGTCCGATCACGATCGAAGGTCCCACGAAGAGCTCGCCTTCCCGGCGAAACCCGGCCCATCCCTCCTCACGCGCGACCTCGGCGAGTCCTTGGACGAACCGCCCGCGTTCGATGCGACCGCCGAGGAGCGCGACCCAGCTCTTGCCGTCCATCGACGCGATGACGACCTCGCGCACGTCCGCGGGCAAACGCACCCCTGTGTGATCGTGGATGCGCGTGGCGCGCGAGGGGCGCGACGGCGCGGAGGCCTCAGGCCCGCTGCCTTCGTCGAGCGCGAGCTTCAAAAGATGCTCGCGCACGGGGCCGAAGAGCACGATGTCCGCGGCTTCGAGCCGGATCGCGATGTTCGTCCCACCAGGCACGTGCGCGCGCGCCGTGGGGCGGTACCGCAGGACGAAGTTCCAGAACAGGAGCCCGGCGACCGACGCGAGCACGAAGATCGCGGCCACGGCTACGAGCACCATGCGCGACCCGCGCGGCTTCGGGCGCGGCGCCTCGGCGCGAGGCTCGGGCAGAGGTTCGGGCGGAGATTCGGGCGGAAGTTCGGGCGGAGGTTCAGGCGGAGCGAGCGCGGGGGCTTCCGGTGCAAGAACGGGCGCGGCCCCGAGCGCATCGGGATCGCGCTGCGTGGGGGGAACGGGCTCGATCGGATCGACGAGCGTGTCGGCCATCGCCCCCGAGCGTAAGCGTTCAGCGTTCGCCTTGCATCCTCTCCGGCGCCGCGAGCTTGCCTTCGAGCAGGGCGCGCAGGACGTCCGAGGAGAGGTCCCAGCGCACACGCACGGCGCGATCGACACGCTCGATCCGCATCTCCTCGAAGAGCGCGGCGTAGCGGCTGCCCTGTCCACCCTCGCGCAGCGCGCGGAGCAGGTTCTCGGCTTTGCCGGCGGCTTGCCCCGTGCCGGCCGTGACCTCGGCGTCGACACGCAAGGCGTCGCCGACCATCACCGCGCTCGCGCGGGCGCGCTCGAGGCCGCCGATGATCGACGCGATGGAAGGGAAGCGCCGTTCGAGCGAAGGCGGCAGGCGGCGCGCGCGTAGGTCCGCGCTGACGAGGCCCTCGGCTGCGGGATCCCGGCGGCGCTCGTCCGGGCCCTTCAGGAGCACGCGCTCGACGCTGTCCACCTCGACCGGCGTGACGAACACGATCATGCGATCGGCGAACGTGTGGATCCGCGCGGTCGTGGCGCGGCCGAGGGGCCCTGTGCGCTCCCAGCTCCGGATGTCGTCCGCGATCGGAGGATCGACGAGGCGGAACTGCTTGGGATCGGGCCGCACGTCCTCCACGTCGCCTTCGATGACGAGCACACGATCCCCGGCCTCGGCGTCCGCGGCGCGCAGGCCGATCCATACGACCTTGGCGCGCGCGATCGCCTGCGAGACGAGCGCCTCCTCGCTGCCGCTCTCCTCCTCGACGCGCGCGGAGAGCACGTCCGCCAAGGGGCCGAGCTGCGCGCGCATGCGGCCGAGGTCGACGCGCAGCACGAGATCGAGATCGGCAGGGAAGAGCTCGGCCGGATCGAGGACGTCGCGTTTGCCCCGCGCCGGTGCCTTTGGAGCCGGTACCTCGCCGCCGCACGCCGCCGTACCGAAGGCGAGCGCGCCGAGGCCGAGCACGAAAGCGCGGCGGAAAACCTCAGCCGGCGCGCTCGCGCGCTTCGACGACAAGCGCCATCTCCTCGACGAGCTCGGCGACGTCCCTGTGGCTCGAGTCGACGACGATCGCGTCGTCGGCCTGCCGAAGCGGCGCCACGGGGCGCTCCGTGTCGGCTTTGTCGCGGCGCTCGACGTCCGCGAACGTGTCCTCGTAGGTGGCGGACTTGCCCTGCGCGACGAGCTCCTCGTAACGCCTGCGCGCACGGACCTCGGGGGAGGCGGTCAGGAAAAACTTCACCTCCGCGTCCGGGAAGACGACCGTGCCGATGTCGCGACCTTCGAGCACGACGCCGCCCTCGGCGCCTTGGCCGCGCTGCATGTCGAGCAGCGCGGCGCGCACCGCGGGAACAGCCGAGACACGGCTCGCGCCGAGGCTCACCTCGGGCGAGCGGATCGCCGCCGAGACATCCTCGCCGTCGAGCAGGACCCGCATGCCGCTGCCGCCGCCCGTCGCGCCCTCGGCGCGCTCGATGAGCATGCGCTTGCGGGCCACGAGATCCTCGGCGAGCGCGCCGAGCGTCTCTCGATCATCCCAGCGGATCGGCCCACGCACGGCCGCGAGCGCGACCGTGCGGTAAAGCGCGCCCGTGTCGAGGAGCAGGTAGCCGAGCCGCTCCGCGAGCCTGCGCGCGACCGTGCTCTTGCCCGCGCCGGCCGGCCCGTCGATCGCGACGCGTACGGCCCTCCGCCCTCCGCTGCTCATGGAGTCCCTCCGCCCGACTCCACCTCGATCCGCGCCCCGAGCGCGCGCATCGTACCGACGAACCGCGGGAAGCTCGTCGCGATGTTGTCGGCGTCGCGCACGCGCGTGGGCCCGTCCGCGAGGAGGCCGAGCACACACGATGTCATCGCGATGCGGTGATCGCCGCCGCTCTCGATGTCTGCGGCCTTGAGCTTGCCTTCCGGCTGTCCCTCGACGGCGAGCCCGTCCGGACGCTCCTCGCACGTCACGCCGAACGCGCGCAGCACGCGCGCCATCATCGCGATCCGATCGCTCTCCTTCACGCGGAGCTCGGCCGCGTCCTCGATGAGTGTCGTGCCATGCGCGCGCGCCGCCAGCGCACACAGGATCGGCACCTCGTCGATCGTCCGCGCCACGAGCTCCCCGCCGAGCCTCCCTTGCCGCAGATCGGACGCGCTGGCGTGCAGGTCGCCGATCGGCTCGCCCATCTCCTCGCCCTTCGGCTCGAGGACGAGCGAGCCGCCCATGTCGCGCAGCACCTTGATCTCGCGATACGAGCGGCTCGCGCACGTACGTTGGTCCGTCGGCGTAGAGGCCCGAGAGCAAGATCGCGCTCTTCACCTGCGCGCTCGCGACGGGCATCTCGTACTCGAGGGGCCCGAGCACGTTGGGCTCCGGCAGAGGACCGATCTGGAGCGGCGCCGTAATCTCTCCGACGCGCTTCGGATCGAGCTTGCCCTCGATGCGGCCGCCGCGCAGGCGCAGGGGCCTCGCGACGCGCTCCATCGGCCTTCGCGTGAGCGACTCGTCGCCGACGAGCACGGTGGCGAAGCGTTGCGCGGCGAGCACGCCGGCGAGCAGGCGCATCGTCGTGCCCGAGTTGCCGCAGTCGATGGGCGCGCTCGGCGCGCGCAGTCCGTAGAGGCCCTTGCCTCCGACGAGCAGCGTCTCGTTCTGCTCCTCAGCGGTGATGCCCATCGCGCGGAGCGCAGCGAGCGTGGACATGTTGTCTGCGCCGAGCGCGCCGCCTTCGATGCGGCCGAGGCCTCGCTGCCGCGCCCAGGCGACGTAGTCGCGGGGAAATACCGGATCCTGCGGATCCTCGGCGCTGGGGGGATGGGGGTCGTCGTGGAGGCGGAGCACGCGAACCTCCGGCAGCGCGTCGCGCTCAAGTTCCTGCATCCCAAGGTGGCAGCGAGCGACGTCTCCGTGACGCGGCTCCTCCGCGAGGCGCGGGCCGCGAGCGCGATCAAGAGCGAGCACGTGGCGCGCGTGCTCGACATGGGCACCCTGCCGTGGGGCTCGCCGTTCGTCGTGATGGAATACCTCACAGGAATCGATCTCCGCGGCATGCTCGGCCGCCGCGGCCCGCTGCCCGTCGAGGACGCGGTCGATTACATCCTACAGGCCTGCGAGGCGCTCGCCGAGGCCCATTCCATGGGAATCGTCCACCGCGACATCAAGCCCTCGAACCTCTTTCTCACGAGCCGCGCCGACGGCTCGCCGCTCATCAAGGTCCTCGATTTCGGCATCGCCAAGCTCCTCCGCCCAGGCGGCGCCGCGCAGGCGGAGGACGTCGTGACGCTCACGGGCAATGGATTCGTGGTGGGTTCGCCCCGGTACACCTCGCCCGAGCGGCTGCGGGACCCGACCCACGTCGATCCACGCACTGACCTCTGGTCCCTCGGCATCGTCCTGCACGAGCTGTTGACGGGCCAGAGCCCCTTCGAGGCGAAGACCATTTCTTCGCTGTATTTCCGCATCGCCGCGGACCCGCCCGCGCGGGTGCGGGACGTTCGTCCCGACGTACCGGAGGGGCTCGAAAAGGCGATCCTCCAGTGCTTGCAAAAAGACCCGGACAAACGCACGCCCGACGTGGCCGAGCTCGCCGCGTCGCTCCGGCCTTTTGCGCCCGAGCGCAGCGAGACCAGCGTGCGCCGGGTGATCCGGGTGATCGGCATTCCTCCGGAGAAACTTCCGACGCACGCCGCCACGGCCGGGAGCCGCGACGCCGACGGCTTGCGCGGCCTCCTCTCGACGGCCCTCGTGCCCGCGGCGCTCCGGCGATCCGCGCGCCTTCGCGCGGGGCTCGGTTTGCTCGGCGTGACGCTGCTCGTGGTGGGAGCGCTCGTCGTGTCCTGGGGAGAAACGCCGGACGATCGCGCGCCCTCGCCGGGGCCATCGCGCGCGGCCCCCGAGCGGCCAAAGGAGCCCTCGGTGGTCGTCACGCCGGGCGGTCCGAGCAACCCGTCCGCCCAAGGCGTCGAGGAGCCAGCGGCCCCCGCGCCGAGCTCGGCGGCGAAAGCGCCAAAGGGTGGAACGACTTCGTCTTATCGAACCTCTGGAGCGCCCACAGGGCGCCGCAAAGGAGGGAGCTTCCTTGATCCGCTGGATAGCCGCAAATAAAAGATACGTTCGTCTCGCCAATCGACTTCTTCTCCCAGCGCTCGCCGCGCTCGTCTTCGCCGGCGAGGGGACCGCCCGCGCGGACGGTGACGCCGCTGCGGAGGCAGAGGTCCTCTTCCGCGAGGGCAAGCAGCTCATGGGGGAGAAGCGGTATGCCGAGGCTTGTCCGAAGCTCGCGGAGAGCCATCGGCTCGATCCGGGCGGCGGGACGATCCTGAACCTCGCCCTCTGCCACGAGGCGGAAGGCAAGACCGCCACGGCCTACCGCGAGCTCGGCGAGGCCCTCGCGTGGGCGCGCACGGACGCGAGGCCCGATCGCGCAGAGATCGCCCACGAGCGGCTCGACGCGCTCGAACGCAAGCTCGCGCGGCTCGTGGTGGTGCTCGGGCCGGGCGCGCGCGTCGCGGGCATGGTGATCGAGCGCGACGGGGCGTCGATCTCGGAGGCGTCGCTCGGCGAGCCCGCGCCCGTCGATCCCGGTGAACACGTGGTCGTCGCGACGGCCGAGGGGAGGGCGCCGTTTCGGACGACGGTGCGGGTCGCGCCGGGCGCACGCGTGACCGTGGTGGTGCCCGCGCTCGCGCCGTCGCGCGGGCCCTCGGGCGCGCGCATCGCGGCGCATGTGACCGCGGGGATCTCGCTCGGCGCCCTCGGCGTGGGGACGTTCTTCGGGATCCGCGCGCTCGTGAAGGAGAACGAGGCGCGCGCGCGGTGCCAGGGCACGGTTTGCCCCAACGTGGCGTCGCTCGACGTGGCCGAGGACGGGCGGACGGCCGCGCGGATCGCCGACGTGGCGCTCGGCGTGGGCGCGGTCGGCCTCTTGACGTCCGCGACCCTCTACTGGGTCTCGCGCTCGAAGAGCCCCGAAGATCCACGCGCGTCGATCGTGATCGTGCCGTCCGCGGGAGCGGGCGCGACGTTGCTCCTGGGAGGAACATTTTGAGCACGAAACGAATAGCGACCCCTCCCTTCGCGCGATTCGGTGCGTGGCCACTCCTGCTCGCGGGCCCGATCGGCTGCGAGATCGTAGCGGGGATCGAGCCACGCACGCTCGCGTCGGACGGCTCTGCGGGCGCGTGCGAGGCGAGCACGGGCGTGGGCTTCCCCGACTCGGCCACACGGTTCTGCACCGATGGATCCGACGCGGTCTCGTGTGACGATCCGATCCTCGCGGTGGGCCAGGACGGCCATGTCGTTGGCGTCTTGCCGAGCTACGAGGAGGCTTCGTTCGGGGAGTCCGCGGGCGACGGCGTGCGTGACGAGATCCTCGATCTCGTATGGGAGAGCGAAGCAGCCTCGGAGCCGGTCTCGTGGGAGGAAGCGCGCGCGCGTTGCGAGAAGTCCGGCGGCGGCGCGCGGCTCCCGACGCGCGTGGAGCTCGTCTCGCTCGTGGACTACGGGCGCGACGGGCCCGCGATCAACCCCTCGATGATCTCCGTGCCCACGTGGTCCACGGATCTCTACTGGACCATGACGACGGCGATGGATGGTGTGTGGGCCATCGGGTTCGTCGACGGATCGATGACGTCGCTCGATCGCACGGTCGCGGCGCGCGTCCGTTGTGTCGTGGGTCCTCCGCGCGCGTCGTGCCTCGAAGCGGGCGCGGAGGGGGAGACGCTGATCGACAGGCGCACGGGCTTCGTGTGGCAACGCCTGAGCACGCCGGAGGTGAGCACGTGGCAAGGCGCGCTCGCTTTCTGCGCGTCGCTCTCGATCGGTGGCGCTGACGGCTTCCGGCTCCCGAGCATCAAGGAACTCGTGAGCCTCGGTCACGGCGAGGAGGACGAACCCATGTCCGCGGCGACGCCGTTCCCCGACGGCGAGGGCCGCTTCTGGTCGTCCACGCCCGTCGCCGCTGCGCCGGCGGAAGCATGGCTCGTCGACGGCCTCACGGGCCGCGTCGATCACCAGTCGACGATGGTGAAGGCGCGCGTGCGTTGCGTTCGATGATGCGCGCGGATCAAGCCCAGGCCGAGCCCGCCTCGGGATCGGGCGTGATGCCTTCGAGCGCGCGCCGCGCCTCCTCGGCGTCCCGCGCGATCTGCGCCTTCAGCGCGTCGAGCCCTGAGAAACGTTGCTCCGGACGAATGTGCCGAACGAGGTGCACGCGCAGCCGCGCGCCGTACAGATCCTCGTCCCGATCGAAGACGTGCACTTCGAGGCGCGGGCGCGCCGCCGTGGGATCCACCGTGGGCCGCACGCCGAGGTTTGCGACGCCGCGCCCGAGCATCGTCGCGCCGCGCTCACCCGCTCCTTCCGGGGGCAAACGATCGATCAGCACGGCGTACACGCCGAGCGGTGGGAGCGCCTCCGGCGCGTCGAGGATGTTCGCGGTGGGAAAGCCGATCGTCCGCCCGCGTTTGTCCCCTGCCACCACGGTCCCCGAGAGCGCGTGCCATCGCCCGAGGATGCGCTGCGCCTCGTCGAGATCGCCCCGTGCGATCGCCTCCCTCGCGCGCGTGCTCGACCACGGCCCGCTCGTGTCGCCGACGAGCGCATGGGAGCGCGTCTCGAAGCCGAGCTCCTTGCCGAGCCGCTCGAGCTCGGCGAAATCGCCGGCCCGCTGCGCGCCGAAGCGGAAGTTCTGCCCGACCATCACCACGCGCGCGCCGAGATCGCCGAGCACGCGCTCGGCGAAGTCGCGCGGGCTCTGCGCCGCGAACGCGCGATCGAAGGGGGCCACGGAGACCCGGAGCCCCGGCACGGCGCGCTCGCACAGCGCGATCTTGCGTGCGAGCGGCGTGAGCAGCGGCGGCGCCTTGCGGCCGAGGACCTCGGCCGGGTGTGGATGGAACGTCAGCACCACCGGAGCGAGCCCGCGCTCGTTGGCGATCCGAGCGGCTTCATCCAGGACGGCGCGATGGCCCCTGTGCAGACCGTCGAAATTGCCGATCACGACGAGGGTGCCGCTACGTCCGCTCGTCTCGCCGCGCTGGGAGCCGCTCTGCCGATCCACGATCGCGCTACCTAGTCAAACCCGAGGCGCCGCGCAAAGCCGAGGTCGTGTCATGATGCAATGACCACAAGATCCTTGACGGAAGTAGGGGTGACTGGTAGAGCCGCGCCGCCGTTGACCCTTCGGCGTTCGGGGTTGTCGTGGTCGCTCGGACTGGCCGAGCGTCGACCGAACCCTCGGCAAGCAGGGAGGCTGGCCGATGTTCAAGAGAGTGAGCATCTTCTCGGGGAACGCAAACCCCACGCTCACGCAGGAGATTTGCCAGTGCCTCGAGTTCCCGCTCGGGAAGTGCCGCGTCTCGCGGTTCTCCGACGGGGAGACGTTCTGCGTGATTCAGGAGAACGTCCGTGGCGTGGACACGTACGTCGTACAACCGACGTGCTCGCCGGTGAACGACAGCGTGATGGAGCTGCTCATCATGGTGGACGCGCTTCGGCGCGCCTCCGCGGGCTCCATCACCGCCGTGATTCCGTACTACGGCTACGCCCGGCAGGACCGCAAGGCCGCGCCGCGCACGCCGATCACGGCGAAGCTCGTGGCTGATCTTCTCGTCGCTGCGGGCGTGCACCGCATCGTCGCGCTCGATCTGCACGCGGGCCAGATCCAGGGGTTCTTCAACATCCCCTTCGATCACCTCCACGCGATGCCGGCGTTCCTCGATCAGCACCTTCGCGAGCACTACAGCCGCGACTGCGTGATCGTCTCGCCGGATGCGGGCGGCGTCGAGCGCGCGCGTGCTTACGCGAAGCGCCTCGACGGCACGCTCGCCATCATCGACAAGCGCCGCGAGCGCGCGAACGAGAGCGAGGTGATGAACATCATCGGCGAGGTCGAGGGCAAGCGTTGCCTCATCCTCGACGACATCATCGACACGGCGGGCACGCTGGTGAACGCGGCGAATGCCCTCATGAAGGCGGGCGCGAAGAGCGTCGCTGCCTGCGCCACACACGCCGTGCTTTCGGGCCCGGCGCTGTCGCGCATCATGGAGTCGCCGCTCGCCGAGGTCATCGTCTCCAACTCGATCCCGCTCTCCGAGGAAGCCAAGGCGTGCGGGAAGTTCAAGGTCGTCAGCGTGGCGCGCCTGCTCGCGGAGGCCATCCGCCGGATCCACCACTCGGATTCGGTGAGCTCCCTCTTCGTCTAGTCGTGTCCTCGCCTCGCGTTCGTCGTTTCGTGTCCCTCAGCGCCTGGACAATCGCGCAGTTTCCTCTCAGGCTTGCGGCTTCGCCTCGGAGGATCGTCGGAATCGGCGCACAACCCGATCGATCTCTGCTATAGCGCCGCGTCTCGGATCGGAACCGGAGAGTCGTCCCATGATGGAAATCATCAAGCTCAGCGCCACCCTTCGTCAGGAAAGCGGAAAGGGCCCGTCGAACAGGCTCCGCCGCACGGGGAACATCCCTGCCATCTGCTACGGCAAGGGCCTCGAAGCGTTCCCGGTTGCCGTTTCTCCGAAGGCCCTCCTCGAGGTGCTGAAGTCGGCGCACGGGAAGAACTCGGTCATCGAGCTGGCCGTCGAGGGCAGCGACAAGCTCACCGTCATGGTGCGCGATTACGGCTACCACCCGATCTCGCGTGAGCTCGTCCACGCAGACTTCCTGCAGGTCAAGCTCGACCAGCCGGTCGACGTCGAGGTGCCCGTTCGTTGCGTCGGCAAGTCGAAGGGCGTCGCGGGCGGCGGCATCCTCCAGCAGATCTTCCGCAACCTGCCCATCCGCTGCCTGCCCGAGAAGATCCCGGCGCTCGTCGAGATCGACATCAGCGAGCTCGACCTCGGTGACACGGTGAAGGCGGGCGCGGTTCCGCTCCCCGAGGGCGTGAAGACGCGCCTGCCCGAGGATCAGACGGTCGTCGTCGTGGCCATTCCCGAGAAGGGTGAGGAAGGCGCGGCTGCGGCTCCGGGCGCTCCGGGCGCTCCGGCGGCGGCGGCTCCTGCGGCCGGCGCGAAGGGCGCGGCGCCCGCGGCGAAGGCTGCGGCTCCCGCGGCCAAGGGCGCGGCTCCCGCGGCGAAGGCTGCGGCTCCCGCCAAGGACGCCAAGAAGAAGTAGTTTCAGCTCAAACGGTCCGAGCGATCCGCCCCGCGGCATGATCTCCGAACGAGGTCGTTCCGCGGGGCACGCTCGTCTTCGGGCCTCGACTTCCTCGTCATGCTGCTCGTCGTCGGCCTGGGCAACCCGGGCGAGAAATACGCGTCGCACCGGCACAACGTCGGCTTCATGGCCGTCGAAGCGCTCGCGGCGCGCGCTCGCGCCGATGCCTTTCGCGAGAAGTTCTCGGGCATGTGGTCGCGCGCGACGCTCGGGGACGAGCCGGGCGTGCTCCTTCAGCCGATGACGTACATGAACGAGTCGGGCCGCAGCGTGCAGCCCGCCCTCGCATTCTTCAAGATCGCCCCGAAGGAGCTCGTGGTGATCCACGACGAGCTCGACCTTCCGTTCGGGGACGTCCGGCTCAAGTTCGGCGGCGGACACGCCGGGCACAACGGACTGCGTTCCATCATGTCCCACGTCGGCACGGGCGATTTCGCGCGCGTCCGCGTGGGCGTCGGGCGACCGCCGGCGGGGTTTCGCGGGGAGGTGGCGGACTACGTGCTGTCGCCGTTCGACGCGGTCGAACGCTCGCGCCTGCCCGACATCTTGAAGCTCGTGACGGATTCTGTGCTAGAAGTCGCGACCCGCGGCCTCGACGCCGCGATGAACGTTCGAAACAGCCGGCCAAAAGCCGGCAAGAAGCAAGCGAAGGAGCGGAGCGAGGCGCGCACGTCGCCCGAGCCCGCGAACGCGAAAACGGCGGAGGACAAACCGTCGGTTTCGCCTGGCGAAAAACGCGAGGGACAGTAATCCGGACGTTTTCCGCACCTTACGTGAGGCACGAACGCTGGTTTGTCCGTATGGAACACCAGCGGGCGCGCCGTCCTCGCTCCGGGGCACGACGTCTCCGGGGCCATCGTCCAAGAGGAGAAGCATGAGTCGACTCGTGACGGCGCCGAACCGCGCCAGAGAATACGAAACGATCTATATCCTGCGACCCGACATCGACGCGGACTCCGCCGAGCGTGTCGGCTCGCGCCTGTCCGACGTGATCGGCCGTGAGCAAGGTCGGCTGACCAAGGTCGAGAACTGGGGCCGCCGCCGGCTCGCCTACGACATCCGCAAGAACCGTCGTGGCGTGTACATCTACCTCAAGTACCTCGGTACGGGCCGCGTGGTCTCCGAGATCGAGCGCAACCTGCGCTTGATGGACAGCGTGATCAAGTACCAGACCGTCCTCGTCCGCAACGACGTGGAGGTCGCGGCGATCGCGATCGCCGATGAGGACGTGAAGTTCGAGCGTGTCGAGCTGCCGCCGATCGAGGAGGAGCGCGACGAGTCGAGGGAGCGTCAGCTCGGCCTGATCGAGCCGGAGCGTCGTCAGGAGCGGACCAGCGAGGCGCCAGCTTCGGGCGAGTTCGACGACCTCGAGGGCGAGGCGGACATGACCGGCACCGAGGAAGAGGGAGGCTGAGCCATGAATCAACGAGGAATGGATTCGGGCAGCCGCAACATGGACATGGACGACCGCGATTTCGGGCGGACGCCGGATCTGAACGCCGACGCCCCCGGACGCCGCCGCACCGGTCGCAAGCGCGTCTGCCGTTACTGCGCCGACAAGGCGCTCTTCATCGACTACAAGGACCCGCAGGCGCTCAAGTACTTCATCTCGGAGCGCGGCAAGGTCGTCCCGCGCCGCATCAGCGGCAACTGCGCGCGGCATCAGCGCAAGGTCACGCTCGCCATCAAGCGGGCGCGTAACATCGCGCTCTTGCCGTTCACCGTGACGGCGTAACGAGGAGGACGTCATGGCCAACTACATTCACGTGGTCCTGACCGAGGACCTCCCCAACGTCGGCAAGAGCGGCGAGCTCGTGCGTGTTCGCCCGGGCTACGCTCGTAACTTCCTCGTCCCCCGCGGCCTCGCTGTCGGCGCGACGGCGGAGAACGTCGCTCGCATCGAGCACGAGAAGAAGGTCGCCGAGACGCGCGCGGTGAAGAGCAAGAAGGCAGCCGAGGAGCTCGCGCAGAAGCTCGCGAACGTGAAGCTCACGATCACGAAGCCTGTCGGCGAGGGTGATCGGCTTTACGGCTCGGTGACCTCGCGCGACATCGAAGAGGCGCTCGCGGCGCAGGGATTCACCGTGGATCGTCGTCGCATCGAGCTCGACACGATCAAGGCGCTCGGCACCTACCAGGTTCCGGTTCGCCTCGCGACGTCCGTTACCGCGACGATCGACGTCACGGTCGCGGCGAAGTCCTGATCCCACGAGGAGCAGGCGTTGGCCCGGATCGAACGGCGAAGAGCCGATCGGTCCGGGCCTTCGTTCATTTGACGTCGAACGATCGCACTTCGAGCGTTCTCCGCGCGACCTCGTTGCCGCGCAGGATCGCGCGTTCGATCGTCGCGTGATCCCCCAGCGCCGAGCGCCCCTCGCGCGCGAGCACCGAGAGCAGCCCCGCGACGAACGCGTCTCCCGCGCCGATCGTGCTCTCCACCGCGAGCGCCGGGCCGCCTGCGTGTACCTCGCCGAAGGGTCCGAGCGCGCGTGTCTTCGCCGCGCCGAACGTCGCGACCACGATCGCCTCGGGATGGAGCACGGGCGCGAGATCCCGCGGATCCGACGCGCCGAGCAGGCGCAGATCGTCCTCGCTCACCTTGAGCACGTCGACCTTACCGAGGAGCCTCCGCGGATCCGCGCGCCCGAGCGCGCCATCGGCCCACAGCCGAGGCCGTAGGTTTGCGTCCAGCGTGACGAGCGCTCCCTCGCGCTGCGCGTGACGCGCTGCTCGCTCGAGCGCGAGCAGGCATGCGCGTGAGGGCAGGAGCCCGGAGACGTGGACGACGCTTGCGCCGAAGGAGCGCGGCAAGGCGTCACGCAGGGCGAGCGCTTCTTCCTGCACGGCGCGATACGCCACGGCGCGCGTCGGCGCGTGGGTCAGGAACACGAGCCCTGTGCGGGTCGACTTGGTGGCACGCATGCGTGACACATCGACCCCGCGTCGCGACAGGTGTGCCACGAGCGCGTGCCCGACCGGATCGTCTCCCACGGGCGCCACAATCCCTGCGCGCAGGCCGAGCTGTGCCAGCGTGAGCGCCACGTTCACTGCGCCGCCGCCCGGCGTGAGAGAGAGCTGCGTCGCATCGTCGAGCGACGTGCCTTGGGGCGTGGAGAGGTCCCATAGTGCCTCACCCACACACACCACGTCGGCGGATGTCGCCGTTTCCTCGTGATCGTCTTGCCGATCCGGGTACCGCGCGCGGGTGTTTCCTGGTAGATCGCTCGACGATCCCGACGCCTCGGAGGGCCCGCCCTTCGGGGCGTCTCCCATTTGGGGCCTCACCATGTGGATATCTTCGGGATTGCTTGGGGCCATCTGGTGAAGAAGTGCCATGCAGATCGCGCAGCAGCGTCGTGGACGTTCGAACCAACCGATGGAACCGGCCCCTGTCGCGGGCCGCGTCCCTCCGCATGACCTCGACGCCGAGGCCGCGGTGCTCTCGGCGGTGCTCCTCGAGCGTGATGCGCTCGATCGAGTCCTCGAGATCCTGAAGCCGGAACATTTCTACAGCGACGCGAACAAGCGCATCTTCGAGGCAGCGACGGCGCTCGCGCTCTCCGGCACGCCGATCGACATCGTCTCCATAGCCTCCTGGCTTCGGGATCGCGAGTGGCTCGCTCAGATCGGCGGCGCCAGTTACCTCGCACAGCTCGCCGATGCGACGCCCGCCGTCGCGCACGTCGCTACGCACGCCAAGGTCGTGTACGAGAAATGGCGGCTGCGGCAGCTCATCGCGACCTGCCAGCGCGTCGCGGCCGAGGGGTACGGCGACGTCGGCACGGTGCAGGAGTTCATCGACGGCGCCGAGCAATCGATCTACGCGCTCGCGCGCACCGCGCAGTCGACGAGCGTGCAGCCGATCGCGCAGGTCCTGAAGGCCGCGTTCGAGCAGATCACGGCCGCGGCCGAGCGCGGTGATCGCATCACGGGCATCTCCACGGGGTACGAGCGACTCGATTCGAAGACCGCCGGCCTCCACGACGGCGATCTCATGATCGTCGCGGCGCGCCCCGGCATGGGCAAGACGTCGTTCGTCCTCAACATCGCCGTGAACGTCGCCTCGCCGCGCACGGTGGCCGCTGGTCCCGGCGAAGAGGACCATGGGTACGAGCGGCAAGAGCCCGGCTACGGCGTCTGCGTGTTCTCGCTCGAAATGCCCCGCGAGCAGCTCGCGAGTCGTATGGTCTGCACCGAGGGCCGCGTCGATCTCGGCAAGCTGCGCCAGGGCTTCTTGCAGCCGGACGACTGGCGCAGGCTCACCGAGAGCGCCTCGTACCTGTCGACGCTCCCGATCTGGGTCGACGACACGTCCGCGCTCACGCTCCTCGAGGTCCGCGCGAAGGTCCGCCGCATCCAGGCCGAGTACAACCGTACGGCCGGGCCGGGGCAGCCCGAGCGGCGCGTGGGGCTCGTCATCATCGACTACCTCCAGCTCATGAAGGGCCGCGACGGCGTGAGCAGCCGCGAGCAGGAGATCAGCGAGATCTCCCGAGGCCTGAAGCAGCTCGCCAAGGAGCTCCGTGTCCCCGTGATCGCGCTCTCGCAGCTCAACCGCTCCGTCGAGACCCGCACGAACAAGGACAACGGCAAGCGTCCTCAGCTCAGCGATCTGCGCGAGTCCGGCGCCATCGAGCGACGCGGACACGATCATGTTCATCTACCGCGACGAGTACTACAACGCGGAGACCACGAACGCGAAGGGCATCGCCGAGATCATCATCGCGAAGCAGCGAAACGGCCCCACGGGCAAGGTGCTCGTGCGCTTCGCGTCGTCGTACACGCGCTTCGACAACCTCGCGCCCGGCGACTACCCCGAGATGGTCGACGACGAGTGACGTCCCAAGATCCGGCGCGTTCGCGCGTCGGAGGCTCATCATGCCGCCCGGCAACAACAGCAAACGCCTCGCCCTCGGAACCCTCCTCCTGCTCGGCCTCGCGACCGGCCTCACCGCCTGCGTCGAGCCGATCCAGAGCGGAGGCGTCGTCATGTACGGCGGCGAAGGCGCGCGTGTCGCCGCGATGTGCCGCTTCCGCCGCGGTGCCGAGGGCAAGGCCGGGTTCTGTGCGCCCGAGCCGGAAGCGCCCGCCGCGGTCACCCTCGCGCGCATCGAAGGGGACAAAAAGCCCTTCGCCGGCGCGCTCGTCGAGGCCAAGGCGGGCGACGTCCTCGTCGACAACGGCGCGATCGCGGCGGTGATCAGCGCCTCGGACGGCGCGCTCGTGGACGCTGCCGATTCCGAGATCCGCGAGGACGCGCTCGGGCGCGTGGGGACGTGCCTCGGCGCGCCGCTCGGCTGCCTGACCGGCGTGACGATGAGCTTCTCGCAAGGGCGTGACGGATCGGCGCAGGTGCTTGCGCGTGGCCACGCCGAGGGGGATCCGCGCGTGACGATCGCCACGCGGTACATGCTCGTCCCGGGCGCGCGCGTGATCCTCGTCTCGACCCTGATCACCTCGAAGGCCGACGAGCCGCTCGTGATCCCGAGCCTCGGAGACGCCGTCCACTGGGGCTCGGCCGAGCCGCTGCCCGCGATCGGCAACGAGCCGGCGCCCGCCGCCGCCGCACCGACCGAAGCCCCGTTCGCTGCTGCACTCGGGTCTTCCGTGGCGTACGCGATCGCGCCCGCCGCCGATCGACCCACGCTCGAGATCGAAAGCGCTGCCGGGGCGACGAGCCTCCGCTTCGGCCGGAACGTCACGCTGCCGCCCGGCGGCTCGGCGCGCTACGAGCGGCTCTTCGTGGTGGCCCCGCGCGGCGACACGCTCGGCGTGGTCACTGAGCTCGCCCTCGTCCGCGAGGCGCGTGTGCCGGGCGCGATCGAGCTGCGTTTCGTGGACGAGGCCGGCAAGCCGCTCCCTCCGCCCGCGGATGCGCGCGTCGAGCTCCTGTCCCCGCGGGATACGCTCGTCCCCTTCCTTCGGATCGGATCTTCCGTTGCGGAAGCCGGCGTCGCCGCAGAGGCGCCTCCGGGCGCGTACGAGCTCGACCTTCGCGGAAAAGGGCTGCGCGCGCTCGCCCGGATCCCGATCGAGGTGAAGTCGGGCGAGGTGACGCAGGCGACGATCACCGTAGGCGCAGAAGCTGCGCCTGTGCCCGCGACGGGCGTGCCCGAGGGCGGTACGCCCGCGCCCTGATCGCCGCGGCTCCCGGGCCCCACCAAAGGAACTGCTGCCCGCGCGCGCCTCCGCCGTGGGTTCGTCCGCACGGACGTGCTACGAAAAAAAAGCGCGTTCCATGGTGGATCGGCTCGGCAGAGAACGGCTCCTCGAACTCACGCTCGCGGGCACGCCCGACAGGGCCCTCGCGTCGCTCGTCGCCGCTTCGCCCGAGGACGCGGCCGACCTCGCCGCGCTGCGTGAAGACCTCGCGCGCCTCGGGCACGCCGCGCCGCCCGTCGAGCTGCCGAAGCGCCTGCGCGAGCGCCTCCTCGCGACGCGCCCGCGGCCACGTGGACCCAGGCGGCCCGTGCTCGTGGTCCTCGACATGATCAACGACTACCTCACGCCTGGCCGCCCGCTCGAGGTCCCGCGCGCGCGCGACGTGGTCCCGGCGGTGAAGGAGCGCATCACGTGGGCGCACGAGAAACACGTCCCCGTGATCTACGTGTGCGACGCGCACGAGCCTGACGATGAGGACTTCCGCGACTGGCCGCGCCACGCCGTCACCGGCACCGAGGGCGCCGACGTGTGGCCCGCGATTGCGCCTTCGCCCGGCGATCACCTCGTGCACAAGCGGACGTACAGCGCCTTCACGGGCAGCTCTTTCGGGCCGCTGCTCGACGAGCTCCACGCCGATCAGATCATCCTCACGGGCTGCGCCACCGAGATCGGCATGTTCGCCACCGCGAAGGACGCGCTCGAGCGAGGGTTCGTCGTGACGATCCCGCCCGACTGCCAGGCGGGCATGAGCCCCGTGGCCGAGCACGTCGCGCTCGTGACCCTCGCCGCCCTCGTGCCCTTCGAGCCGCGTTACCTCCGCGCTGCGCCTTGAAGAACCTGCGCGCCGCGTGCGAAGCGGCTCGCCTTGCTCCATGATCGCCGCGCCTGTGATCCGCACCGAGCTCCTGCCCTTCGACCCGCCTGCCGTCGCGCGCGCGGCCGCGCTCCTCCGCGGCAAGCGCCTCGTCGCCTTTCCGACCGAGACCGTCTACGGGCTTGGCGCGCGCGCCGACGAACCGATCGCCGTGCGTCGCATCTTCGAAGCAAAGGGTCGTCCCGCGACGAACCCGCTCATCGTGCACGTCGCCAGCGTCGCCGAGGCGCGCGCGCTCGCGCTCGACTTCCCGCCTGCTGCCGAGCGCCTCGCCGAGCTCTTCTGGCCTGGCCCGCTCACGCTCGTCGTCACGCGTCGTCCCGGCGCCGTCTCCGACGAGGTCGCGGCTGGCGGACCGACCGTCGCGATTCGCGTGCCTGCCGCGCCTGTCGCGCGCGCGCTCCTCGAAGCGTGCCGTTTGCCCATCGCGGCGCCGAGCGCCAACCGCACGACCTCGCTCTCGCCCACGACGGCCGAGCACGTCCTGAAATCCCTCGGCGGGCGCATCCCGCTCGTGCTCGACGGTGGCCCTTGCCGGCACGGCATCGAGTCCACGATCGTCGACGTCTCTCGCAGTCCTGCTGTTCTTTTACGCCCGGGCGCCGTCTCCCTCGACGAACTGCGCCGCCACGTCGACGTCGTCGATCCCGGCGTGATCACCGTCCCTCTCGACGAACGCGCGCCTTCGCCGGGCACCTCCGCGCGCCACTACGCGCCACGCGCCACGCTCGTCGTCGTACCTGCCGACGAGGCGCGCGTCGAGCTCGCGAGACGCCGCGCTGCGGGCCTCGTCACCGGCGCTGCCTTGCGTGCGCCCGGCGCCGCCGTGGATCCTCCCGTCGAGATCTTGCCTGCGGACCCCGAGGGGTACGCGGCTGCGCTTTATGCGGCGCTCCATCGCCTCGACGACGCGGGCTGCGACAGCGTCGTGGTCGAAGCACCTCCGGCGGGCTCTGCGTGGGCTGCCGTCCACGATCGCCTGCGTCGCGCCTCTTCTGCTTGAGCGCGGGAATTGCTGACGCCCCCTCGCGGGTTGTGGCAAAACGGGAGAGCCAGCTCTTGGGATGACGAAGCTCGTGGTTCGTTCGGATCAAAAGAAGAAGCGCCCCGCGCGTACGACGCGTGGTTCGCTCCGGTCCACGCTCCCGGCGATTGGCATCGCGGCGCTCGTGGTCGCGGCCGCGACGTCGACCCACGCGGGGCCGCTCCTCGATCAGCCGCCTAAGCTCTACACCTTCAAGCTCGACGACCCGTCCGCGCCGCGCCTCGGCCTCTTGCGCGCGTACCTCAACGCCGAGGTCGAGAGCCCCGGCCCGCTGCGTCGCTACATCTGGGGACCCTTCGGCCAGTGGCGGAACGAGCCGTGGTTGCAGCTCGCGTGGCGCCACGCGCAAGCGGAAGGCGATGCCGCGGACGAACCTCACGCGTCGCACGACGACCTTCACGCGTTCGGATCGAGCCGCGTTCGTCTGCTCGACGACGCGTCCGCGAGCTTCGCGGCGCTTCAGGTGTTCCGCGTGGCCTCCGAGGGCTCGGGGATCCTGCGCATCGAGCCCGACGTCCTGCCGTCCTGGTCGTGGAACGGCCTCGACCCCGCGCGCGCACCTGCGCTGCTCGCCTCGACCGGCCCGAGCTTCGCTTCGAACGGCTTCGACTCGCTCTGGGCGGCGCCGCCAAAGCCCGTGCGTGACTGGCGTTGCCGTCGTCGCCCCGTGACGTTCGTTCGCGGCTCCGGCGAGCGTGACGTCTTCCCGCTCGTGCGTTGTGATGGCTCCGTCGCGCCCGAGGCGCTCGATCGCCTCTCGATCATGATGCGCCCGGCCGACGTCGCGCGCCCCGCCGATCTCCTCCCTGACGAGCCCGATCCCGAGGCCGTGCGCAAAGGCGAGTGGATCTCCGACGTGCGCCTCGTGCACCCGCGTTTGCTCTGGGCGCTGCAGCGCATCGCCGACTCGTTCCCGTGGCGGCCGATCTACATCTACAGCGGCTATCGCCCCGGCGCGAAGGTTGCGGGCACGAGCCACCAGAGCATGCACGCGGCTGCGCGCGCCGCGGACATCCAGGTCCACGGCATCCCGAACGCCACGATCTTCCAGCTCTGTCGCGCCCTCGACGACGTCGGTTGCGGCTTCTATCCGAACAGCAAATTCGTCCATGTCGACGTGCGCAGGCCTGGCACGGGACACGCGCTCTGGATCGACGCGTCCGGCCCCTCCGAGCCCCCGCAGTACGTCGATTCGTGGCCGGGCGTGCTCGAGAAGGGCGGCATGGCCTGGGCGCCCGCGCATGCCACGCCTGGTGTCGTGGAGTGGTCTTCCCGCCTGCCGTCCGGGGCAAGCATGCCTGCGCCGCCGCGGTACGGCGGGCCGCCGTAGCGCGCCTCGCGCGCCCACGCGCGAGCCACCACGCGAAGAATTCGTTACGATCCTCTTCGTGCGCGCTTTGCTTCGTTGGCTCTTGCTCGGCGGCGTGCCTCTCGGCGTCGCCCTCGCGCCGCTCGCGTGTGACGACAGCGGCTACCCTCAGATCATCGTTCGTCCGGGGGATCCCGGCGACGGCGGTCCCTCCTTCGACGCCACCTGGCCCGACGCCTTCCCCGACGGCGACGCCGGTGATCCCGATGCGCCGGACGCCCCTTCCACACCCGTCTGGATCGGCCTCACGCCGAACCCCGTGGGGGATGGAGCGCCGAAGCCCGGCGACGTCATCGCTGCGCGCCTCGGGGCGCTCGCGCTCGGCGCGCGGGCCACGATGCTCCGGCGCACGCCGACGGAACTCGCCACGGACGAAGCCTCGCAGGCGCTTGCCGAGGAGGCTGCCTTCTTCAACAGCCGCGGCGTCGTCCTCGGCTTCTCCCTCGTCATCCTCGATCGCGCTGTCGCGTTTCTCCCGCCCGAGCTCGCGGAGAAACCGTGGAACGCGCCCGAGGTCCTCGCCTTCACGCATGCCTCGATCGACGCGGCGTTCGCGGCGCTCGGCGGTGCGGCGCGGTTCGTCGTGCTCGGCCGTGACGTCGACGTCCGCCTCGCCGCACACCCCAACGAACGCGCGGCCTTCGAGCTCTTCGCGAGCGACGTCCTCGACTACGTCCGCGCGCATCCGCTCGCCGCGCCGGGTGTACGCGCGGGCGTGGGCTTCTCGTTCGAGGGCGTGGCTGCTCCGGATCCCTCGTTCTTACCGCTCCTCGATACGAGCGACGTCGCGGTCGCTTCGTACCTGCCCGGTCTCGGCGCCGTCGAGGCGGGACGTGCGAGCGACATCTCCGTGCATGCCGACACGATCCTCGCGCATGCGGCGGACAAGGAGATCGTGCTCGAATCCGTCGGGTCTCCGAGCTCGTCCGTCGTCGGGGGATCGGACGACAAGCAGGCGCTTTTCCTCGAGACGTTCTTCGGCGCGCTCGCGCCGCGACGGGAGCGCTTCGTCTTCGTCAACGTCGAGGCGCTGCACGATCTCGGTCCTGTCCGGTGCGGAGAGCGCGTGTCCGTCTTGGGCGAGCCTGTGGATGGAGCGTACGCAGCCTATGCATGCTCGCTCGGCCTCTTCACGGAGCAGGGTCAGGAAAAGCCTTCCTGGAAGGCATTCTTGAACGGCGCGGCCGCGTTCGCGTCACCGTGATCCGTGATGTAAGGTATCCACATGGGCGACGCGCAAAGTCTGGTGGGCAAGATCGCTGCGATGCAGGACTACGCCCTGTATCGGGACCTGTCTTGGGAAGGGAGCTTCGAGGAGTACCTGGGGCTCATTCGCAAGCAGCCGCAAGTCACGCGCAACGCGTTCCAGCGTGCGTACGACATGATCATCCGGTACGGGACGGAGGAGTACACCGACAACAAGAAGAAGCTCGTCCGGTACAACTTCTTCAAGGACGAGCTGAACAGCGGCCAGGACGCCATCTACGGCCTCGACATCCCGCTCATGCGCCTCGTCCACGTGCTCAAGGCGGCGGCGGAAGGGTATGGCCCCGAGAAGCGCGTCATCTTGCTCCACGGCCCTGTTGGCTCCTCGAAGTCGACGATCGCGCGCCTCATGAAGAAGGGCATCGAGCACTACTCGATGTCGACGGACGGAGCGCTCTACACGTTCGACTGGGTGAACCTCGACGGCGTCGGCATGGCGGGCCCCGAGAGCGGCCGCTTCAAGTGTCCCATGCACGAGGAGCCCTTGCGCCTCATCCCGCCGACGTGGCGTGACCGCGCGATCAAGGAGCTCGAGCTCTCGAACCCCACCTTCCACGTGCGCGTCGACGGCGACCTCGATCCGGCGTGCCGCTTCATCTTCAACAAGCTGATGGAGCGGTACGGCGGCGACTGGGGCAAGGTCATGCAGCACATCCGCGTGCGGCGCCTCGTGCTCAGCGAGAAGGACCGCATCGGCATCGGCACCTTCCAGCCGAAGGACGAGAAGAACCAGGACTCGACCGAGCTCACGGGCGACATCAACTACCGCAAGATCGCCGAGTACGGCTCCGACTCCGACCCGCGCGCGTTCAACTTCGACGGCGAGTTCAACATCTCGAACCGCGGCGTCGTCGAGTTCATCGAGGTCCTGAAGCTCGACGTCGCGTTCCTCTACGACCTGCTCGGCGCGTCGCAGGAGCACAAGATCAAGCCGAAGAAGTTCGCGCAGACGGACATCGACGAGGTCATCCTCGGCCACACGAACGAGGCCGAGTACAAGAAGCTCCTCTCGAACGAGTTCATGGAGGCCCTGCGCGACCGCACGATCAAGATCGACATCCCGTACATCACGAAGGTGTCGGAGGAGATCCGGATCTACGAGAAGGACTTCAACCGCGACAAGATCCGCGGCAAGCACATCGCCCCGCACACGCTGGAAGTCGCGGCGATGTGGGCCGTGCTCACGCGGCTCGAGGATCCGAAGAAGCACAACCTCTCGCTCGTGCAGAAGATGAAGCTCTACGACGGCAAGGTCCTGCCGGGCTATACGCAGGACACCGTGAAGGAGCTGCGCAAGGAGGCGCCGCGCGAGGGCATGGAGGGCATCAGCCCGCGTTACGTGCAGGACAAGATCTCGAACGCGCTCGTCAACGACATCGGAGAGGGCACGATCAACCCGTTCATGGTGCTCTCCGAGCTCGAGAAGGGCCTGCGCCACCACTCGCTCATCTCGAGCGACGAGCAGCGCAAGCGTTACGGCGAGTGCATCGGCATGGTGAAGCGCGAGTACGAGGAGATCGTCAAGAACGAGGTCCAGCGCGCCATCAGCGCCGACGAGGACGCGATCCAGAAGCTCGCGGCGAACTACATCGACTCGATCAAGGCCTACACCCTGAAGGAGAAGGTCAAGGATCGGTTCACCCGCGAAGACGTCGAGCCGGACGAGCGGCTCATGCGGTCGATCGAGGAGAAGATCGACATCCCCGAGAACCGCAAGGACGACTTCCGCCGCGAGATCATGAATTACATCGGCGCGCTCGCGGTCGACGGCAAGAAGTTCGAGTGGCACACGAACGACCGCCTGCGCCGCGCGCTCGAGCTCAAGCTCTTCGAGGATCAGAAGGACGCGATCAAGCTCCAGACCCTCGTCTCCAGCGTCATCGACAAGGAGACCCAGGAGAAGATCGACATCATCAAGACGCGGATGATCAAATACTTCGGGTACAACGAGGTCTCCGCGCGCGACGTCCTCGACTACGTCGCCAGCATCTACGCCCGCGGCGATACGAAGTAGCCAGCCCTCTCGAGCGCGTCCCCAGGCTCCCCGCTCCCACCGAGCGGGGAGCTTTTTTTATTTTGCCGCGGTGCGCCGTGCCCCCGGCCCCGCGCGCGAATACACGTGAACCGTCGCAAATTGCGTCGCTGCGCAGCCGCCTTCGCGCTACGCAAAACCCATTTCGCGCCTATTTTCGCGGATCTCCCCATTGGGTCCTGGTCTTTCCCGGGGTATAGATCGGTCATGCGACGCCTCGGCGCGCTCCTTGGTTCGTCCCTCCTCTTGGTGTTTTCCGCCGGCTGCGGCGGATACCTCGGCAGCGCCCAGCGCGCCTACCAGGACGGTCGCTACCTCGAAGCGGCCGAGAAGCTCGGGGATCACGAGGACGAAGTCGCCAAGCTCTCGCCGCGCAAGCAGGTGAGCTACGGGCTGTATATGGGGCTGTCCCTGATGAAGCTCGGGGACCACGACGGCGCCGAGCGCTGGCTCGGGTTTGCCGAGCAGGTCGAAGCCCAGCGGCCCGGGACCTTGCGGCCTGACGAGAAACGCGAGCTCGAGGCCGCCCGCGGGCAGCTCGCCGGCATCGAGGAGAAGGCCAAGGCGGCGGGCGAGGAGCCCACCCAGGACGGGACCTTTCTTCAGACGGTCCGGCAGACCGAGCCTGCGCCCTAGGACGCGCCTTAGGACGCGTCTCTTTCGAGCTTCGCGCGCAGCCGCGACACGCTCTGCTCCAGCGACGAAACGACCCGCCGGAGGTCGCGCACCTCGTCCGAGGTCGCCAGGCCCATCGACTTCGCGAACGCTTCTTTTTGCTCCGTCGTGAACGTCGAGACACGCCCGGGCATGCTCATCGCCGTCATCACGAGCTTCATGAAGCGCTCGTCCTGCATGAGCTTCGCCACCTGCGGGCTCGCCGCGAACTTCATTCCCTCGGAGACGATCCGATCCTTGATGGACATGGACGGAGCCTAGCAGACCCGGGCAAGCCGAGGGTGCAGCGTAGGCGGCCTCCTGTCCCCCGTCCCCTGATAAAACGTGGGTTCGATTTGCGTTTGTTATTACGTTTGTCAGAGTCCTGCAGAGCCATTTCGCGCCGGATTTTTCCCGCGCGTGGGCTCGGGGAGGGGAGCGAATGCACTCGAACGGCCTCGCCAATGGCTGCGTGCCGGGCGTTCACGAATCCGACGACGATCCGCCGTCGACCCAGCCCAGGACCAAGCGCTCTGCCGAGGCGTCGCCTGATTCTACGGTCCTGCTTTGCGTCCAGGTCATGCCTTCAGACGCCCGCATTTTCCTCGACGATACGTTGATCTCGGTCGGGCCGCATCGCGGGCGCATTCCGTGCGAGCTTCGCTGGCGCGTCCTGCGCGCCGTGGCGCCCGGGTATGTCTCGTGGGCCGAGGTCATCATGCCCGTCACCGACATCACCGTGGCTGTGGCTCTCGGGCGCAAGGCGCAATCGACGCCGCCGCCGCCGCGCCCGATCCGCGTCGTCCTCCGCCAGCCGGAGGAGCCCACGCCGGATTCGTCGCCCCCGTCCTCCACCGATCCGCTGGCGATCACCGTCGGCTGGTGAATTCGGCCTTTGCGCTCGGGGGCTCGGCTCGCAGGCCGCGCCGGGCCCCCGAGCGTTGTATTCTTTCGGTACGATTCTTCAATGGTCGACGCGCGCGCCGAGCCACCGCGAGAGCAGCGGCCATACCGTGTGCGTCGAGCGGCTGCCCATGATCAGATCGATGTGACCTTGCGGGAAGACGCGGTACGTCTTGTCCCCCGATCGGCTCGATCGATAGGCCGGCTCGACCGACGCGGGCGGCGCGAGGTCGTCGCTCTCGCCCGCGACCACGAGAAGCGGCACGTCCATCGCCTCGAACCCCTCGACGAACCCGGACAATCCGCCGAGCCGGTGCCCGCTTTGCCGCGCCTCCGCCGCCGCGAGGAACATGTTCCGGAGCACCGTGATGCTCCCGCTATCCATCGCCAGCGACATGTGCTGCGAGAGCACCACGGGCTCCATCGATCCGGGACGGAAGCCGCGGATCGGCAGTGGAAACACGGGACTTTCGACGAGCACGCGCGCGAGCCGGACGACCTCGCCGATGGCGCGCAGCCCGAGCGCCCCGTGGCCGAACGACATCCGCCGGTCCACGGCGAGCAGCAGGTGGCCGGCCAGCGTGAGCGGCAGCGAGCCGCGCGTGAAATGGTAGGGACTGCCGAGCGTCACCACGCCGGCCACCGCGCCGTGGGCGAGCGGCGCCGCCGCGTAACTGACGAGCCCGCCGAGCGAGTGTCCCACGAGGAAAACGGGCTGCGGCCCGGCCAGCCGTTGCACCTCTTCGAGCGCCCAGGGGACGTCCTGCTTGACGAACTCGCTCACGTCGGTGGGCCGCCGCGCGCCGAGGTGTCGGGAACGGCCGTGGCCGCGCAGGTCCAGGTTGAAGACGTCGAAGCCCTCGCGGGCCAGGTAGTTCGACAGGCTCCGGGCGGGCAGGTGCCAGGCGTACCGATTTTGCCCGTAGCCGTGAATGAGCAGCACGCTCCCCCGCGTCCCGCCGAGCTCCGCCGAGCGTTTTCTCACCATCGCCAGCGGAATTCCATCCTCGGCTCCGCCGCCCCGCACGACGCACAGCTCCTTGACGAAACGCCCGCGCGCGTCGCGATCGATCGCTTGTTCGACCCGGAGTTGGTGCAGGATCATCGGTGCCCTCCGATTACCTACAAGAATGCGCCGAGCATGCAACGCGCCGAGCACTTCCCGGACATTGAGGCCGCGCGCGCGCCGTCGTTTCCAAGGAAAACCGGGAAGCCGCGCGGGTGAGGCCCCGAAATGGATGGCACGTGGGTCTTGTTGGGTTGGGAAGATCACGTCGCCGCGCATGTCGGTGGGGTTGGGGTGTTGCGGGGGGCTTTCAAGACGGGCGGGCTCGTGTACTGTCTCGGGCGTCCTTCTCTCTTCGAGCACACCGACGAAAGAGCGCCCCATGTCCCGCATGGCCCTGCTTACCCGCTTTGCCCTCTTGACCCTCGGCGCGTCCCTCTTCGTGGCCCGCACCGCGTATGCGCAGCCCTCCGAGGACGGGTTCGACAAGGACGCCGAAGATACGATGGCCGGAAAGGCGAACGACAAGGAGGAGGCGGCGGCCGGCGACAAGATGCCGGGCGAGAAGGAGAAAAAGAAGGAGGACAGCGGCGACGTCGGGATCTGGGACACGAAAGAGGATCCCACGAAGGCGTACCGTTACGTCGGCCTCCGGTACCGCCACGCCATCATCCCGAAGGCGATCCTGAACCTCTTCACGGACGGCGGCGCCACGGTCGGGGTGCCGATGGGGGGCCTCGAGTTCGGCACGCGACGTGACCGCCTCGAATACATTTTCTCGCTCTCGTACGCCGACTACTCGAAGGGCGAGATGCTCTTCAAAGGCAAGGGCCAGCCGGTCACGGCGTACGAGCGCGTGCAGAGCGATCTCGCCGTCATTTACGGCAAGGTCGAGATCCTCTACGAGGTGCCGCTCGACAGCCGCAGCCGCTTCTCGTTGCTCTTCGGCGGCGGCGTGGGCATCGGCGGCGTCATCGGCGACCTCCATCGGCGGCAGGTCTACCCGGGCTCGGGCAGTGATCCCGCGGTGCCCTCGCAGTGGAACGACTGCACGGCCTTTGGCGAGCCGAACGCCACCTACTGCGACGTCGACAACGGCCACTTCGGCGACTACGCCGAGCCGAGCTGGGCGAGCGGCGGATCGAAGCCGTTCATTTTCCCGTGGATCGCGGTGCCGCAGGTGAGCTTCCGCTACAAGCCCATCAAGATGCTCCAGGCACGCGCGGACGTGGGCTTCGCCATTAGCTCGGGCGTCTACTTCGGCGCCAGCATCGACTACATCCTCTGAACGAAGAGGAGCCCAGGGGAACGTTGCAGCTCCCGCCCCGATACGAGCCCATCGCGCCCCTTGGCAAGGGCGGCGGCGGAGAGGTGTGGTCGGCCAAAGACCGCATCACCGGCGCGACCGTGGCCGTGAAGGTCCTCGCCGAAGGCGCGAACGAGGCAGAAATGCTCGCCCTCGTGCGCGAAGCCGTGGCCCTCTCCGGCCTCGAAGGCCTCGGCGTGCCGCGCATCCTCGGCTTCGGGCGCCTGCCGAACAGCCCCCGCGCCTACCTCGTGCGGGAGCTCGTCGTCGGCAAGAGCCTGGCCGCGCGATTCGCGGAACCGGACGAGCCGCTGGAGACCCTCGCCGCCATCGCGCAGGCCGCCGACCAGCTCACGCGGCTGCACCGCGCGCTCTTGCTGCACGGGGACCTCAAGCCCGCGAACATCATCGTCGGGCCCTTCGGCAAGGCGACGCTCGTCGACCTCGGGCTCGCGGCGAACTTCCGCGACGGCGGCGAGCGCCCGTCGGGCCTCACGCCGCGGTATGCCGCGCCCGAGCTGCTCACGGGCGCGCCGCTCGGCGTTCGCGCGGAGATCTACGCCCTCGGCGTCACGCTGCGCGAGGCCCTCGTCGCGGTGGGGCCTCGGCTCGATCCGGCCGTCGTCGCGGCGCTCGAAGAGGTCGAGCGTCGCGCCACCGCGGCCGATCCGACGAGCCGCTTTCCAAGCGCGGACGAGCTCGCGAGCGCCATCCGCCGCGCTGCGTCCTTGCCGATGCCCGAGGCGTTCGCTCCGCGCGACGCGCTCGTCTGGCCGATCGTCGGCCTCGACGAGCACGCCGCCGCGCTCGACGCGCAGATCGAGGACCTGCGCCCGGGCGGCGGCATCGTGGTCACGGGCCTGCCGGGTGCCGGCAAGAGCACGTTGCTCCGGCGCGTCGCGTGGTGGCTCGGCGTGAAGGGGCGCGGTGTGGCCTGGGTCGAGGCTGGGCTCGCGCCCGATCCGGGGCAGGCGATGGACCTCGAGCTCGCAGGAGCCGAGGAGCCCGAGGGCGCGATCGTCCTCGTGGACGACGCCGATCGCCTCGCGAAACCGGACGTCACGCGCCTCGCCGCGCTGCGCGAGGCCGGCGCCCGCGTCGTCGTCACCTTCGACCCGGAGCGCCTGCCGAACCTGCCGGGCCCGACGCTCGAACTCTTCGCCGTTCCGCCGCTCGACGAGGCGCGCGCGCGTGACCTCGTGCGCTCGGCGATCCCCTCGCTCGGCGACGTCGTCGCGGATCACGTCGCGCGCCGCGCGGGCCACTTGCCCGGCAAGATCCGCGCGATCGTCGAGGCGATCGCGCGCGCCCCCGTCGCGAGCGCCGCGGACGTCGATCGCCTCCTCGCCGAGGAGGACGAGCGCGGCACCGATCGCGAGCGCGCGATGAAGCTGCTCGATCGGGGCCATGTCGACGAAGCCGCCGAGGTGCTCGCGCGCCTCGAAGACGACCCCTCGCCGGCCGTCGCGATCGCCCGCGCGCGCCTGTTCACGAGCCGCGGCGACGCCCTGCGCGCGATCGCCGAGCTCGAACGCGTGCAGGACGAAGCCCTCGCGGCCGACGCCGAGATCGCCGCCTCGTATTGCCTCCACGCGGCGCGCGCGCTCCTCCGCGCCGGTGACTACGCGGGCGCCGAAACCCAGGCCGGCGCCGCGGCCGAACGCACGGGCCTCCCGGCTGCCGCGGACGACGCCGCACCCTTGCCGCGCGCGGAGGGCCGCCGCGCGCTCTCCATGCTGGCGATCGCCGCCGACGCGCTCGCCGTCTCCGGCCTCGCGCAGAGCTTCTCCTCGCGGCACGACGACGCGAAGCGCACGCTCACGCGCGCCGTCCGCCTCGCGCGTGGGGTCGGCGGCGAGCCGCGCATCCTCTCGGTCGCGCTCGGCTCGCTCGCCTTTGCGCTCCAGCGCGACGATCAGCTCGACCCCGCGAAGGCCGCCTACGAAGAAGCGCTCTCCGCGGCCGAGCAAGCGGGCGATGCGGGCAGCGTGGCCACGACGCGCTTGAACCTCGCGGGCATCGCCAAGGCGCAAGGCGACCTCGCGGCCGCGCTCATGCACCTCGAAGCTGCGGTCGACATGGGGCGCCGCTCGGGCCGCGTCCCCACGCTTCGCCAGGCGCTCTTGAACCTCGCGAACCTGGAGCTCTACCTCGGCCGCCTCGCGCGGGCGCGTGTCTCCATCGACCAGCTCGCGCTCCAGCGCAGCGAGCTCGGCCCGAGCCAGCGCGCGCAGCTCCTCTCGCTCGAAGCCGAGCACGCCGCGCGCTCGGGGGATCCCGCCGCGGCCGAGCGCCTCTGCGGCGCCTGCGCCGAGAGCTGGGAGAGCCTCGGCCGGGGCGTCGACGCGGCCGAGGCGCGGCTCGAACGTGTGATGATCGCCCCCGCGACGTCCGGCGAAGGCGCGCGTGAGCTCGACGCCGAGATCGAGCGTGCCTCGGCGGCGCTCGGGGGTGGCTCGGCGCATCGCCCGCTCCTCTCGCTCGCGCGCGCCCGCGTGGCCACGTTGCGCGGCGACGAGCGGCAGGCCGCGGCGCACTGCGAGGAGGCGCTCGAAGCGGCGCGCGCCTCGGGCCAGAAGGACTTCATCGCCCGCGCCCTCGAAGCACGCGCGACCCTGCACGAGGACGGCGGCAAGCCCATGCTCGCGCGACGCGATCGGGAGGCCGCGCTCGCCGTGCTCGAAGAGATCGCCTCGGTCTTGCCGCGCGACCTGCGTGAGGTCTTCTGGGACGACCCGCGCCGCCGCGCCCTGCGTGCGCTCTGCGTGCCCTCCGTGCACACCCCGCAGACCGCGACGCCCTCTCCGCCGAACGCCTCGCCATCGAGCACGCTCGCGGCGCCGCGCAAGGCCCCCACGGAGGAACGCCTCGCGCGCATCCTGGAGATCAACCGCGCCATCGCGGGCGAGGTTGATCTCGGGCGCCTGCTGGAGAAGGTCACCGACCACGCGATCGCCCTCCTCGGCGCGGAGCGGGGTTTTGTCATCCTCAAGAGCACGCAGCCGCGGGACGAGGCCGATCCCACGGCGGCGCTCCCGTTCGCGCTCTCGGTCCACGCCTTCCGCGGACGCGAGGGCGACGACGCGCATGCGCGCTTCTCGCAGTCGATTGCCGAGCGTGTCGTCCACATCGGCGAGCCGATCGTCACGGTGAGCGCGCGCGAGGACGCCCGCATGGCCGGGTACGTCTCGGTCCACCAGCTCATGCTCCAGTCGATCGCGTGTGTGCCCATCCGCGCGCGGGGCGGCGAGGTCATCGGCGCGCTCTACCTGGAGACACGCCTCCGCCCTGCGATGGGCTTCACGGACGAGCTCCCCACGCTCGTCGCGCTCGCCGACCAGGTGGCGATCACCATCGAGACCGCGCGCCTCGTCGGCGAGAACGCGCGCCGCGCGCGGGAGCTCGAAAAGAAGAGCGCGGAGCTCGAACGGGCGAACGGCGACCTCGAAGCGGCCCGCGCCGAGCTCGAAGAGCTGCTCGGCCAGCGCACCGAGGAGCTCAAGGCCACGAAGCGCGACCTCCGCTCGGCCCGCGCGGTCATCAAGGGGCATTTCGGCTACGAGGGCCTCGTCGGCCGCAGCGAGGCCATGCGCCGCGTCTACGCGCTCATCGACCGCGTCAAGGACACGGACATCCCGGTCCTCGTCATCGGCGAGAGCGGCACGGGCAAGGAAGTCGTGGCGCGGGCCATTCACAACGCCGGCCCGCGCGCCAAGAAACCTTTCGTGGGCATCAACGTCGGCGCCATTCCCGAGCACCTCCTGGAGAGCGAGCTCTTCGGCCACGTGCGAGGCGCCTTCACCGGCGCCGATCGGGATCGCCGTGGCCTCTTCCGCGAGGCCGAGGGCGGCACGATCCTCCTCGACGAAATCGGCGAAATGCCGCCGAAAATGCAGGCCGGGCTCCTCCGTGTCCTCCAGGAAAAGCTCGTCCGCCCGGTCGGCGGCGCGCGCGAAGAGCCCGTCAACACGCGCGTCATTGCCGCGACCCACCGGGACCTCGTGGCGATGACCGCGGCTGGCACCTTCCGCGAGGATCTCCTCTACCGCTTGCACGTCGTCGAGGTCCGCGTCCCGCCTTTGCGCGAGCGCATCGAGGACATTCCGATCCTCATCGACCATTTCCTCGGCATCTTCGCGGCTCGTTATGGCCGTGAGCGCCGGAGCGTCTCGCGGGCTGCGCTTCGCCGGCTGATGGGGCATGGCTGGCCCGGCAACGTGCGCCAGCTCGAAAACGTCCTCTTGAATGCGTGGGTCCTCTCGGATCAGGCCGAGCTCGAACCCGAGGACTTCGAGCTCCCGGAGGCCCGCCTCGCCCCGCGCCCGCCGCCCCCGCCGGAGAGCCTCCGGGAAGGCCCTCAGCGCGCCTCGCCCGAGCCCTCGCGCAAGCTCTCCTCGCTCGAAGCGCACAAGGCCGACGAGCGCGAGCGCATCCTCGCGGCGCTCCAGGCATCCAACTGGAACCGCGTGAAGGCCGCGCGCCTCGTGGGATTGCCCCGCCGCACGTTTTATAGACGACTCAAGGAGTACGGAATTCAATGACGACCCAGCCCGGTAACCTCTCCGCATTCGTGGACGGCGTCGCGCTGCCCGAGGAAGCGGCACGCAACCTTTGGACGCGCTTCAGCGAATGGATGGGCGAGCACAAGGGTGACATGGAGGGGTTCGGAAAAATCAACGGATACACGCAGATCACGCCCGAATACAGAGGCGGGCGGGCCGTGTTGATCGCGTATACGAAGGAGCCGCCGCCCGCGCCGCCGCAAACGAAGCCGGCGGGGAAGGGGGGCGGAGCGCGTCGAGGCGGTCGGGCGGGTGGCGGCGGAAGACGATAACCTCGCGCGTCGAGGTTCTTCCTCGTCCGTGTCTTCGTCGGGGGGGAAGGCTCACGGCTTCTTCTTCGATACAATCTTGACGAGCAGCGTCCTCAGCGACGACCCATCCGCCGGCGGATTCGCCACCGGCTCGCGCTTCACCCGCAGCTCGTAGGCATACCCCTCTTCGTAGGAAAACCCCTCGATCCTCCCGTAGAAGCGCTCCCATTCCTTGTTCTCCGCCTCCCGGACTTGCATGCACCGCATCGGGCCGACGCCCATGCAGTCGACCCGCTCCGCGTGGACGAAGAGCGTCGTTTCTCCGTCTTTCGCGGGCGACGCCTCGGTCGTGTTCGACGTGCCGGGCGTCGCGCTCGGCGCGCATGCCGCGGTGAAGAGGACGATGGTGACGAGGGCTTGACGCAAAGCGGAGCTCATGGCCCGCGCAACGTAGCTCATTCTTCGAACCCTCGTGCGAATTTCCTGGAATCGTCGCCCCACGCCTGGAATCGTTCGAGCATGAACGAGAGCCTTCGTTCCCTGTCCGGTGCGCTCGGGTTGCTCCTCTCCGTCGCGGCGTGCAGCCAGGGCTCTTCCTCCGCGCCGACGCGAACGGCGGGCCCGCCTCCGGGCACGTGGAGCGGCGTTTCCCAGGCCTCTCCCCAGCAGGCCGAGGTTTACCGCCCTGCCGCGCCTCGGTATTTCGGCAGCGCGTTCATCTACCTCGCCAACAACGTCTCGCGGCAGCTCGTGGGCTTCGACGTCGTCGACGGATTGGCCGTCATGGAAGGCGACATGATGCTCGGCCCGGCCACGCTCGTGCCCTTCCGGTATGGCACGCCGCCGCGCCCCACCGGAGACATCAAGGGCGCGATGGGCCTCCAGAGCCGCACGGACCTCTGGCCTCGGGGCGAGATCCCTTATGTGATCGACGCCTCCGTCCCCCCCGCCACGGTCGAAGGGATTGGCTGGGCCGTCTCCCACGTGAATACCACGCAGCTCCGGCTCCGGCCCCGCGCGGGCGACGCCGATTACGTCGTCTTTCGCAACAGCGGCGAGGGCAGCGGGTGCAGCTCGTACGTCGGCCGCATCGGGGGCCCCCAGGAAATCCAGGTCGCCGACTGCGGTCGCGGCAGCATCGTCCACGAAATCCTGCACGCGGCCGGCTTCTTCCACGAGCAATCGCGCAATGACCGCGACCAGTACGTCACCATCGTGTGGGACGAGATCCCGACGCAATATCGGAGCGACTTCGAGCAGAGGGGCGGCGTGGGGCAGGACATCGGGCCCTACGATTACCAGAGCATCATGCATTACTCGTCGCGCGCGTTCAGCCGCACCGGCAGGCCCACGATCGTCCCCCGGGACCCGAACGCCAACATCGGCCAGCGCGAGGGCCTCTCCCAGCTCGATCGGTCTGCGATCCAGGTGCTTTACGGGACCGGCGGGGCGCCGGAGCTTCCCACACCCCAGCCGAGCCTGCCTTTCCCCGGCACGACCTTCCCGTTCCCCACGGCGGGGCTCCCTTTGCCGAGCCTGCCTTTCCCCATCCCCTCGTTCCCATTCCCCACCACGCAGCCCGCCCCTCCTCCGACGCCCCCGCAGGTGCCGGCCACGCCGGTCTCGTTCACCGGCAACTATTCGAGCACCCGAGGGCCGATGCAATGCTCGGAAAACGCCTCGATGGTGGCTTGTAGCTTCCAGGACGGAGGCGCGCCGGGCCGCCTCGATTGCGTGAAGGACGCGGGGAGCGTGCAGCTCTCCTGCACCTGGATGACGTTTCTCCCGCGCCCGGGCGCGGGCCGCGCCGCGCTCCGGCGTAGCTCCACGGCGGACCCGAACCTCGGCGGGACCTGGGGCAACCTGCAGAACGAGACCGACGGCGGTCGGTGGGATGCGACGCGGCAATGAGGCGCGTGACGTGGTGACGTGACGTGCATCGGAAAGGTGGGGGGATGCGAGCGTGCGACGTCGAGCGTGCGGACGTGGTATAGGTCCGTGCATGGCACCTCCGGCCGAGAAGAGCGATGAGGCTCTGCCCGAACCGCCCGTGACGCCGTCGGCGGATGAGTGGCGCGTGATGTCGCCCGAAGCGCGAGAGCGATTCCTTGTCGAGGTGATCGACGCGCTCTCCGACCCCCGGCTCACCATGGGGAACGGCCAGCCCCACAACCTCGCCAAGCGTCGCGCGACCGATCGCCTCCGCAGGCACTTCGATGCGATCGGCCGCCGCATCTATCTGGCGGAGGAGCTCAACGTCCTCTACCCCGGCGAGCGCGCGTTCTGCCCGGACATCCTGGCCGTCCTCGACGTCCCCCAGCCCGAAGACGACGAGCGGATGGCGTGGGTCGTGGCGGACGAGGGGCGCGGGCTCGACCTCGTCATCGAGGTCCTTTACGAGGGCCATCGCAAGAAGGACCTCGTGGACAACGTGGAGCGTTACGCGCGCCTCGGGATCCCTGAGTATTTCGTCTACGACCGCAAGAAGCAGCAGCTTCACGGCTACCGTTTTCCGAGCCCGGAGGCGCGCCGTTATCAGCGTATCGTGCCGCAGGGGGGGCGTTATGCGTCGGCCGTGCTGGGGCTCGATCTTGCCATCGAGAACGGCAAGCTCGAGTTTTTCTACGGAATGGCCGCGCTCTTCGGGACGGAGGATCTCATCGGGCGCCTGAAAGGCATGATGCAGAGCCTGGAGGCGAAGGCGGAGCATGCCGAGGCGCAAGCGGAGCAAGCGCAGGCGCAAGCGGAGCAAGCGCAGGCGCAAGCGGAGCAAGCGCAGGCGCAAGCGGAGCAAGCCCTTACAAGCCTACAGAACAGCCTCCTCGCCATCGTCGCGGCCCGGGGGATCCCTTGCTCGGACAGCGACCGCGAGCGCGTCCGTTCCTGCGTCGAGCTTGAAACGCTCCAGCGCTGGCTCGTCCGGGCCGCCACCGTCGGCTCGATGGCCGAGGTGTTCGCGGAAAACACGTAACCGTCTCGTCCGACCGCAGCCTGCAACGCGCGCAAACGCCCTTGGTGACGTCCGAATGCCGCGTGCAACGGTTGCAAACGGCATATGCACCGCTCGGAGACCCGCTTGCACGCGTTGCAAACGCCTCTCGGTGTGCACGAACGCCGCTTGCAAGCGTTGCAAACGCCTCTCGGGGTGTACCGAACGCCGCTTGCAAGCGTTGCAAACGCCTCTCGGCGCGTACGAATGCCGCTTGCAACGCGTGCAACCGGCGCTTTGTACGCGCACATCGCGCCTTGCAACGGCTGCACGCGGGTCTCGTGACGCTCGACGGGGCGTTTTCCGTCGATAGTGTGCTCCCCTTGCATCGCCGCCTCGGCCTCCGCGTCTGCCTCACGACGTTTCGCACGTGACCCCTTTCTGGAGGTTCCCATGTCCCATCCCCGCAAGGTTTTGCCCACGCTGCTGCTCGACGACGCCGAGGCCGAGGTCTTTTTCACGCGCTCCGGACTGAAAGCCGACCCCGACGCGCAGGATCTCCTCCCTCTCACGGACGGCTGGCTCGCCATGATCGACCTCGTTCGTACGAAGGAGCGCTCGGCTCGCGAGGCGCAGGCGGACGTGGACGCCGCGCGTGTCGTCGCCAATACGCGGCTCGATCGTGCTTGCCAGCGGTTCGGGGACGAGCTTTTTCTCGCTGTGGGCAAGGAGCGCGGGGTGGCGCGGTGGACGCAGTTCTTCCCGGTCCCCGTCAGCAAGTTCATTCGCCAAGCGTTGCCGCGGCAGGTCGCGCGTGTGCTCGGGTGGTTCGAATCGACGGACCCCGTGCTCGACAAGCACCGCGGCGACCTCGAACCCTGGGCGCTGGCCGCCGACGTCGCGCTCAAGCGGACGACGGCGGTGGCCACGGTGCGCGGCGAAACGCGTATCAGCCGGGAGAAGCTCGCCGCGGATCTCACGCGCGAGCGGGATGGGCTGCACGATGCATTGACGGCCCGCGGGCGGGAGCGAGGGCTCTCGCGGAATTGGGCGGATCAGTTTTTCCGGAAGGTGCGCCGGGCGAAGGGCGCGGAGGAGGCGGCCGCGGGGGCGGGGCAATAAGGGTCGACGTCCTACGCATCCGAGCCCGCGCCCGGCGTCTCGGGTGCGTAGGTCGCGGCGAGTGCCGCGCAGAGCGGCTCGCACTTCTTTAGACCGTCCACGGCTTGCGTGAACGACTTTCCGACGTCGTAAACGGCGCTCGCCGGGTAATCCTTGCTGGCCAGGTCGACGTAGTACCGCGCGTCCATGCACGGGTTCTTCTTGGGCTTCTCGATCTCGTCGAGCGCTCTGCGGTCCTGTTCCAAGACGTTCCAGTATCCCGCGTGTTGGCCACGGTGGTGCTTCTGGCACAACGCGCGGCCGACACGCGTGTTCTGGAAGAGCCAGGCTTCGATACTGTAGTAGGGCACGAGGAGCTTGACCCGACGCATGAACGAGTCGGGCGCTCGGCTGTCGCTGTGCTTCTGCCTCAGGGATTCGAGGTGCTGGTGTACAGCGACGAGAACCTTCTCGTGGAACGTGACGTTCTCTGGAACATCGCGGCGCGGGTCGCTGAAACACCGGTCGGCGTCGACGTGATGGAACACGAAGTTCGCCTCGATGTAGATGTGCGTCGCGATGGCGCGCGCGAGAGCGACGCGCTGTTTGTGGCTTCCTTTCGCGAGGTTCGCCGTTGCGGCCTCTTGCGCCTGGGGATGATCCCCCTGCACGTCGATAGACGTGGAGTCGTGGTTCGGATCGACGAGGCGCAGCATGCGCCGCACGAGCGCGCGAAGGGGTTCGTGGTGGCCATCCTCCGTGAGGACCAGGATGCTGGCGACGAAGCGTCGGCCGCTCACCATAGGTTCTTGTCTCGAAGGATCTCGCTGACGTGCTGGAGGCCGACGTTGTAAGCCTCGAAGAAGCGCTCGGCGTCGTAGTCGCTCATGTTGGACCAGACGAGGCGCTCCTTGCCGGAGCTCGTATCGCAGCGGCAGAGGATGAAGGCGCGCTTGACGTCTTCAGCCGAGGAGAATTCGAGCTCATCGAGGAGGAGGGGATCCTGGTTCGCGAGGAAGGCTTGCCGGTCGCCGATCGCCTGGAGGCAGGCGGTGATCCACGCGTGGTGGAGGCCGTTCGTGAGTTCGTCGGCGATGACGATGTGAGGATTGCAGTCGAGGTAGTAGAGAAAGGCGAGCAGGCGCTTCTGGCCATGGCTGAGCTTGTCACCGCGGACCCGGGAATCATCCAGGCGTTCGAACCAAAATTCCAGGTCGCCGAAGGTCAGATATGGCGCCGTGTCGTCACCACCTCTGGTGGACCTCTGCAAGAGCCTGACATCGAGCCAACCGTTTTTGAGCCCAGCGAGGCGAACGAAATCTCTCACGAATGGCAGCTTGTCCATGTCGAACCGCAACAAGTGAGGCTCGCGCCATGCGGGCCATTTCCCCGCGCTCTCGTCGATCATGGCTCTCTTGAGCGCATTCGACACCTGCTCGCGAGGCCCCATGAAGATGATGCCGCCATCCGGATCGTAGCGGTCACCGATGGTGGTGAACGTCGACGAGGCATTCGTGCGCGCATCGAAGAGTGATCGAAAGAAATCCGTGGACTCGTCGAAGCGTGACGCGTGTTCCAGCGTCTCCATCGAATCGATGACGCTCAGGGGGTATCGGCCCTGCATCGAGAACGACAATTCCTCCCAATCATCCTCGGAGAGCTTTCGCCATGGTTCGCTCGGGTCGGCCCCCTCGCCCATGCGAACGGTTCCGCGGAAATGATATGCGGCTTCCGCCCTCCGGCTCGCGCGCCGGCCGTTCGCGCCGCGGTTCAATCCCTCGCCAGGGGAACGGGCAGAGTTTTCGAGCACCGCCTCGAACGTGACGGTCTCCAGTTCGATTTGGTACTCGACCTCGAACTCCTCCTCCTGGATTGCTGATAAATCCCGGCTGAGCACCGCCACAATCAACTCCAATAGCGTCGTCTTCCCAGACCCATTGATCCCGAGCAGCACGTTGAACCCATCGCTGAAGTGCAGCTCGACCGGCTCGACATTCCGGAACTTGTTGATCTTCAGCCGCTTGAGCTTCGCCATGCGCTCCGTCCCATCCGTGCGCTTCGCGACCCGACCGCGCCCGCGCCCGCGCACCTTACTCCATCCCCTCCGAACCACGCAACGCGCCCCACCGCCCCCGTTTGCCCTGCTCCTCCGCCCGCCCCCACGCTCACTCCCACCCCTCCGTCCGCGTCGCTCCCTCGTCCGCCCGCGCGCCTTTTTTTTCCCGCTGGAACCCTCTTCCCGGGTAGACTCCCCGCCTTCCGAGGGGAGGAGAGGGCCGCGCAATGAAACGCTATCAGATGCTCATCGGTGGGAATTGGGTGGACAGCGTCTCCGGTCAGACGCGTGAGCTTCGCGACCCGGCCAATGGCGAGGTCGTCGCCTCGGTCCCCGAGGCCTCCCGGGAGGATGCGCGGGCGGCCATCGACGCGGCCCGTGTTGCCTTCGATCGCGGCCCCTGGCGCAAGACCACCGCGCTCGATCGCGGAAAACTCCTCTTCAAGCTCGCCGAAGCCCTCACCAAGGAGGCCGACGCCCTCGCGCGCCTCGAAGTCCAGAGCTGTGGCAAGCCCCTCGCCGAGGCCCAGTTCGACGTCGCCGACGCCGCCAACTGCTTCGAGTTCTACGGCGGCCTCGCCACCAAGATCGCCGGCGAGACCATGAACGTCCCCGCGAACAGCCTGAGCTTCGTCGTTCGCGAACCCCTCGGCGTCTGCGGCCAGATCATCCCCTGGAACTACCCGCTCCTCATGGCCGCGTGGAAGCTCGCCCCCGCCCTCGCGGCCGGCAACACGTGTGTGCTCAAACCGTCGGAGCTGACGCCCCTCACGGCCTTGGAGCTCGGCCGCATCCTCACCGAGGTCGGCTTTCCGCCCGGCGTCGTCAACATCATCACGGGCCCGGGGGCCGGCGCGGGCGAGGAGCTCGCCGAGAGCCCGCACGTCGACAAGGTCGCTTTCACCGGCGGCACCGTCACCGGCCGCAAGATCCTCCTCGCTTCCTCGGGCAACTTGAAGAAGGTCACGCTCGAGCTCGGCGGCAAGAACCCGAACATCGTCTTCGCCGACGCCGATTTCGAGGCCGCCGTCGACGGCGCGCTCTTCGGCGCCTTCGCGAACCAAGGCGAGGTCTGCTCGGCCGGATCTCGCCTCCTCGTCGAGCGCTCGATCCACGATCGCCTCGTCGCCGGCATGGTCGAGAAGATCCCGCGCGTGAAGGTCGGCCATGGCCTCGATCCCGCGACGAAGATGGGCCCGCTCGTCTCGGCGGCGCACCGGGACAAGGTCGAGTCGTACATCCGCATCGGCGTCGAGGAGGGCGCGCGGCTCGTCTGCGGCGGCAAGCGGCCCGCGGATCCTGCGCTCGCGAAGGGGCACTTCCTCGAGCCCACGATTTTCGTCGACGTCAAGCCTTCGATGCGCATCGCGCGCGAGGAGATCTTCGGGCCTGTCCTCAGCGTCATCCCCTTCGACACCGAGGAGGAGGCCATCGCGATCGCGAACGACAGCGAGTACGGCCTCGCGGCGGCGGTGTGGACGAAGAACCTCACGCGCGCGCACCGCGTGATCCGCGAGCTTCGCGCCGGCATCACCTGGGTGAACACGTATCACCCGACGTTCAACGAGATGCCTTGGGGCGGCTACAAGCAGAGCGGCACCGGGCGTGAGCTCGGGCTCTATGGCATCGAGGCTTATCTCGAGACCAAGCAGGTCAACATCAATCTGGACGAGGCCCCGCTCGGCTGGTACTAGCCGACGATTTTGGGAGAGACCATGCGGATCGAATTGAAGACAGAGATCCCGGGGCCTCGGAGCCGGGAGCTCATGGAGCAGCGGCGCGCGGCGGTCGCTCGGGGGCCGTTCCATGGCACGCCCATCTTCGTCGCGAAGGCGCACGGCGCGGTGATCGAGGACGTCGACGGCAATCGGCTCCTCGATTTCGCGTCGGGTATCGCCGTGACGAACCTCGGCCACACGCCCGAGGACGTCGTGCGGGCCGTGCAAACGCAGGCCGAGCGGTTCTTGCACACGAGCTTCAACGTCGTCCCTTACGAGGGCTACGTGACGCTCTGCGAGCGCCTGAACCGCATCACGCCGGGCAGCTTCGCGAAGAAGGCTTTCCTCGCGAACAGCGGCGCCGAGGCCGTCGAGAACGCCGTCAAGATCGCCCGCGCCCACACGAAGCGCCAGGGCGTCGTCGTCTTCGACCACGCCTTCCACGGCCGCACCTACCTCGCGATGAGCATGACCAGCAAGGTCGGCTATCGGCAGGGCTTCGCGCCCTTCGTCCCCGAGGTCTACCGCACGCCGTTCCCCTACGCCTACCGCTCGCCCGAGCCCGACGCCTCCGCGTGGGCCCTGCGCGAGCTGCGTGAGCTCGTCCTGCACCACGTCGGCGCGAACAACGTCGCGGCGGTCGTGATCGAGCTCATCCTCGGCGAGGGCGGCTTCGTCGACGCGCCCGTGCCTTTTGTCCAAGAGCTCGCGAGCTTCTGCAAAGAGCACGGCATCGTCCTCATCGTCGACGAGATCCAGACCGGCTTCGGCCGCACCGGCGCGCTCTTCGCGTGCGAGCACTACGGCGTCGAGCCCGACCTCGTCACGCTCGCGAAGGGCCTCGGATCGGGCCTGCCGATCTCCGCGGTCGTCGGCCGCGCCGAGATCATGGATGCGCCTGTCGAGGGCGCGATCGGCGGCACGTTCGGCGGAAACCCCGTCGCCATCGCGGCCGCGCTCGCCGTGCTCGATCGCTTCGAGGCCGACGGCGGCGCGCTTTTGAAGCGCATCCAGGCCGTCGGCGAGCAGATCGGCGCGCGCCTCCTCGCTTGGAAAGAGCGTTTTCCGATCATCGGCGACGTGCGCGGCATCGGCCCCATGCGGGCCATCGAGCTCGTGCAGGATCCTCGGACGCGCGAGCCCGACAAGGCCGCGGCGCAGGCGCTCGCGAAGTATTGTTACCAGCACGGCGTCGTCGTCCTCGGCGCTGGCACGTACGGCAACGTCATTCGACTGGCCCCGCCGCTCACCCTCGAAGATGCCGAGCTCGACGAAGGGCTCGTGATCCTCGAAGCGGGGCTTGCAGAACTCGGGAGGCGCGCATGAGCCGGCACCTGCTCTACATTGACGGCGCTTGGCGGGAATCGGCCCGCACGCACACCATCAAATCCCCTTTCAGCGGCCGCATCGTCGCCGTCGCGGAGGAGGCGGACGAAGCCCTCATGGAGCGCGCGCTCTCGGCCGCGAAGGCCGCGCAGACGCGCTTCCGCAAGACGAGCCGGTACCTGCGCAGCCGCCTCCTCGCGGCGATGGCGCGGCGGATCGACGAGGATCGGGCGAAGTTCGTCACGTCGATCGTCGACGAGGCCGGCAAACCCGCGGCGCTCGCGGACGCCGAGGTGTCCCGCGCGATCACCACGTTCATCGTCGGCGCCGAGGAGGCCAAGCGGTATGGCGGCGAGGTCTTCCCCGTCGACATCGACGCGGCGGGCCGCGCGTACGAGCCCGGCACGAGCCTCTTCGTCCCGCGGGGGCCCGTCCTCGCGATCACGCCCTTCAACTTTCCGCTGAACCTCGTCGCGCACAAGGTCGTCCCTGCGCTCGCGATCGGCGCGCCCGTGCTCATCAAGCCGGCGCCGCAGACGCCGGGCGCCGTGCGCCTGCTCGCGGAGGTCTTCGAGGCGGCGGCGAACGAGGTCTCCGAGAGCCGCGAGACCATCCCGCTCGCCGCGCTCCAGACGATCACCGCGCCGAACGAGGTCACGGGCCGCGCCATTCGGGATCCACGCGTCGCCGTCGTCAGCTTCACGGGCAGCGCTTCGGTCGGCTGGAGCATCCAGGGCATGGCGCGCGGCAAGCGCACCGTGCTCGAGCTCGGCGGCAATGCGGCGGTCCTCGTGCATGGCGGGGCCGACCTCGTCCGCGCCGCCGCGCGCGTCGCGTACGGCGCTTTCGCGTATGCCGGCCAGGTCTGCATTTCCGTGCAAAACGTGTGGGTCGAGGAGAGCGTCGAGGAGGCGTTCCGCGGCTTCTTGCTGGAGGAGGTCGGCCGCATCAAGACGGGCGATCCGCGCGGCGAGGGCGTGCTCGTCGGCCCGGTCATCGACGGCAAGGCGGCCGACCGCATCACGGCGTGGATCGACGAGGCGCAAAAGGCGGGCGCGAACGTCCTTTGCGGCGGCAAGCGCGAGGGCAACCTCCTCCAGCCGACGGTCCTCGATCGTCCGGGCGAGGCGCTCGCGGTCGTGCGCGAGGAGGTCTTTGGCCCGGTGCTCAACCTGCTCACCTACCGCGACGTCGGCGAGGCCATCGAGGCTGTGAATCGCTCGAAGTATGGCCTGCAGGCGGGCGTCTTCACCGACAGCTTGCGCGTCGCGCGTCGTACGGTCGAGGATCTCGAGGTCGGCGGCGTCATGATCAACGAGGTCCCCACCTATCGCGCCGATCACATGCCTTATGGCGGCGTGAAGGAATCCGGTCTTGGCCGCGAGGGCGTGCGTTACGCGATGGAAGAGTACAGCGAGCGCAAGACCGTCATTTCGTACAGGGGATAGACTCGACCGTGGGGATTGGAGGATTCGCGATGATTCGTATGTCTTCGTGGGTATCGGCGGCGGGCCTCGCCGTGCTCGGGATCGCTTCGCTCGGCTGTCAGGGCGAAAAGAAGCCGGAGGGCGCGGCGCCGACGGGCAGCGCGGCGCCCGCGGCGCAGAAGCCGGCCGACCCTGCCGAGAAATTCAAGGGCCAGACCTTGAACATCCTCGCGTGGGAGGGTTATGCCGATCCCAAGTTCACGAAGGGGTTCGAGGAGAAATACGGCGTCACCGTCAAGGGCACGTATTTCGGTTCGAGCGATGAGCTCGTGGCGAAGCTCAAGTCGAGCCCGGGCGTGTACGACATCGTCTCGCCGTCGTCGGACGTCGCGTATACCCTCGTGCAGGGCGGCCTCGTCGATCCGATCGACACCAGCAAGATCGCGAACTGGGGTGACCTCGCGGACGCGCTGAAGAACCTCGAAGACGCGAAGAAGGACGGCAAGCAATACGGCGTCCCCTTCACCTGGGGCCCCGATTACCTCATTTACGACGCCAACGTCGTGAAGGAGGAGCCGAAGAGCTGGAAGGTCTTCTACGACGCCCAGTACAAGGGCAAGGTCACCCTCTGGGACGACATCTCGAACATCTATCTCGTCGGCCAGATCATGGGGCTCGACAAGACGAACCAGGCGGCGCTCTACAACATGACGGACGAGCAGCTCGCCGAGGCGAAGAAGAAGCTCGTCGAGCTCAAGCCCCAGGTGCGCAAGTACTGGGCGACCGCGGGTGAGCTGAACGATCTCTTCAAGAACAAGGAGGTCGTCCTGGCCGTCGGCTGGCCGCTCACGGTCGGCACGCTCAACAAGGAGGGGTTGAACCTCAAGGGCGTGATCCCCGAGGAGGGCGCGACGGGCTGGATCGATCGGCTCATGATCACCTCGTCCTCGAAGAACAAGGACCTCGCGCTCGCGTACCTCGATTACGTCACGTCGCCCAAGGCCCAGGCGCTCGTCTTCGAGGCGACGGGCGGGTATTGCGTGGCAAACGCGAAGGCCAAGGAGCACATGTCCGAGGACCTCAAGAAGAGCCCGTGTGTCACCGAGGGCGAGACGTACTTCAAGCGCCTGAACTTCTGGCAATACGTGAAGGAGCGCAAGAAGTACAACGAGCTCTGGAACGAGGTGAAGAGCGCGAAGTAGGCGAACACGAATGGATACGGCGCCCGCCGCGAAGGCATCGATTCACGCGCAAACCCCGCCGAAGCGGCGGGCGCTCCTGTTCCTCGTCCTGCCCCCTGCGCTCTGGCTGCTCTGCTTCCTCGTCCTGCCCTACCTGGGTCTGTTCTTTCAGAGCTTCCTCGGCACGAACGACCTCGGCGACGTCGTCCTCGAGCCCTCGCTGGACGCGTGGAGGGCCTTCTTCACGAAGACCCTCTACCGCAGCACGTTGCTCTACACCTTCAAGATCGCGCTGACCGTCACGAGCCTCGCCGTGCTCTTCAGCGTGCCGCTCGCGTACTTCATTGCCTTCAAGGTGCGCCGCGGGAAGGAATTGCTCTACAGCCTCATCATCGTCCCGCTCTGGGTGAGCTACATCGTCCGTGCGTATGCGTGGAAGATCATCCTCGGCCGCGAAGGGATCCTGAACTCCTTTTTGCAATGGGCGAAGATCACGGACGCGCCCGTCGAGGCCTTCCTCTACAGTGAATGGGCCATCATCATCGGCCTCGTCCACATCTACACGCCCTTCGTGCTCATGCCGGTGTACACCGCGTTCGAGCAGATCCCGCGCTCGCTCGTCGAGGCCTCGAAGGACCTCGGGGCCGGCCGCATCACCACGTTCTTCCGCGTCGTGCTCCCGCTCTCGCTCCCGGGCGTCATCGCGGGCGGCACCTTTGCGTTCGTTTTGACGCTCGGTGATTTCCTCGCGCCCGTCCTGCTCGGCGGCACCGACAACCTCATGATCTCGAACGTCGTGCAGAACCTCTTCGGCACCTCGAACGATCGTCCCCTCGGCTCCGTCGTCGGAATCGTCCTGCTCGTCGTGGTCGTGGCGCTGCTGGAGACGACGTCGCGCGCGGAAAAGTCGTTCGCGAGCCTCGAATCGGGCCGCGGCCGCCTCGGAGGCGCGCGTTGAAGCGCCGCTTCGATCTGCCCACGTTCCTCGTCGGCTCCGCGGCGGCGTTCGTCCTCGCGTTCATCTACCTGCCGATGGTGGTCGTCGTCGTGTATTCGTTCAACCCCGACGCGGTGAACGTCTTCCCGATGCGCGGCTTCTCCCTCCGCTGGTATCGCGTGATGCTCGAGGATGAGCAGCTCCTCGCGGCGCTGCGCATCAGCCTCCTCGTCGCGCTCGGCGGCACCTCGATCGGCCTCCTCCTCGGCGTCCCTGGGGCCATCGCGCTCGCGCGCCATGATTTCCCGGGCAAACGGATCCTCGAACGGATCGTCCTTTTGCCCCTCACCTTGCCGGGCATCGTCACGGGCGTCGCCATGTTGAGCTTCTTTCCGCTCCTCGGCGTCCCCGTCTCGCTCCTCGCCGTCCTCATTGGCCACGGCACGTTCCTCATCGCGATCACGCTCACGCAGGTCTATGCCCGCCTCCGGCGCCTCGATCCTTCGCTCGAAGAGGCCTCGGCGGATCTCGGCGCGCCGCCGATCACGACCTTTTTCAAGGTCGTCCTGCCGAACATCAAGACGGCCATCATCGGCTCGGCGCTCCTCTCGTTCACGCTCTCGCTCGACGAGATTCCGGTCACGTTTTTCCTCATCGCGGGCGACAACACCCTCCCCATTCAGATCTGGGCCATGATGCGCCGGGGCATTTCTCCCGAGGTGAACGCCATCTCGACCCTCGTCTTTGCTGGATCGATCGGCCTCATCCTGCTCGGCACCGCGCTCGGCGGCCGCGACAAGGAGTAAAACGTTTTGGGCATCGTGGAGCTACGCAAGGTCGTCAAGCGCTTCGGCGACGTCGAGGTCGTCAAGTCGCTCGATCTATCCATCGAGAAGGGCGAATTCCTCACCTTCCTCGGCCCGAGCGGGTGCGGCAAGACCACGACGCTGCGCATGATCGGCGGCTTCGAGATGCCCACCTCGGGCGAGATCTACCTGAGCGGCCGCGAGGTCTCCGCGCTCCCGCCGTACAAGCGCGACGTGAACACGGTCTTCCAGAGCTACGCCCTCTTCCCCCACATGAGCGTGCGCCAGAACGTCGCTTATGGGCTCGAACAGAAGCGCCTCCCCAAGGCCGAGATCGAGCGCAAGGTGACGGAGGTCCTCGCCATGGTGCGCATGGACAGCTTCGCCGCGCGCAAGCCCCGCGAGCTCTCCGGCGGCCAGCAGCAGCGCGTCGCCGTTGCGCGCGCGATCGTCAATGGCCCCACCGTGCTCCTGCTCGACGAGCCCCTCGGCGCGCTCGACTTGAAGCTCCGCAAGGAGATGCAATTCGAGCTGAAGAGCCTCCAGCGCAAGCTCGGCATGACGTTCGTCTACGTCACGCACGACCAGGAAGAGGCGCTCACCATGAGCGACCGCGTCGCCGTCATGAACGGCGGCCGGATCGAGCAGATCGACGAGCCAGTCGCCATTTACAACCGCCCGAAGACCCGCTTCGTCGCCGATTTCATCGGCGAGACCAACCTGCTCGCGGGCGAGGTTTTGCGCGAGGGCTCCGCGCACGCGTTTTCCCTCGGCGACGCGCGCATCCCGATCGAGCCCGACGCCGTCCTTGAATCGGGGCGTGGTGTCTCCTTGAGCGTGCGCCCCGAAATGGTCAGCGTGCGCAAGGCCGAGGGCAGCACAGCCGAGGGCGTCGCGCTCCCCGGGATCGTCGAGGAGACCGTCTTCGTCGGCTCCGTCTGGAAGACCGTCGTGCGCCTCAAGGGCGGCGAGCGTGTCGTCGCGACCGAGCCGCCGGCCACACACGACCAGCTCGAAAAGGGCACCTCGGTCGTCGTGGGTTGGAATCCCAAGAGCGCCGTCGTCCTGGAGGCCTGACGGAGACCCATGGAGCTCCAGCCTGGTCATCTCGTCGCGGGGCGCTTTCGTGTCGTGCGATTCCTCGGCGAGGGCGCGGTGAGCGCTGTGTACGAGGCCGTCGACGACGTGCGGGGCCACCGCGTCGCGGTGAAGCTCCTGCACCGCGAGCTCTCGCAGAACACCGAGATCGTCCAGCGATTCGAGCGCGAGGCCGAGGCCGCGAGCCGCATCGGCTCCGAGCACATCGTCCTCGTGTATGGCGCGGGGGCCTCCCCCGAGGGACGATTCATCGTCCTCGAATACCTCGACGGCGGCACGCTCGCCGATCTCTTGCGAAAGCGCCGCCCGCTCCCTGCCGAGGAGGCCGTCTCGCTCGTCGTCCAGCTCCTCGCCGGCTTATCGAAGGCGCACGCGCTCGGCATCGTGCACCGCGATTTGAAGCCCGCGAACCTCTTCCTCGTGCCGGGCCCGCAGGGCGGCGAATTCCTCAAGATCCTCGACTTCGGCGCCTCGAAGCTCACGAATGCGGGCCAGGCCCTCACGCGCACCGGGGCCATGGTCGGCACGCCGATGTACATGTCGCCCGAGCAGATCCGCAGCTCCGACAAGGTCGACCCGCGCTCGGACGTGTATGCAGCGGGCGTGATTCTTTACGAGAGCGTCACGGGCAAGGTCCCGTTCGACGTGCGAAACGCGATCGAACTCGCGTTTCGCGTGGTCTCGCAGGATCCGCCGCCGCCGGAGACGCATCTGCCCTCGCTCGATCCCGAGCTCTCGGCGGTCATTCGCCGCGCGATGTCACGCGACCCCGACGCCCGCTTCCAGACGGCCGCGGAGATGCATGAAGCGCTCGGCGGATGGCTGCAGAAGCATGGCATTCCCTTGCCGCCGGAGACGCGCACCGCGCCCGCTGCCGTGCTGACGGCCGTGCCGACGGCCACGCCGCGCGCGGCGCCCGTGGGATCACGGTCCGTTCGGCTGTATGTGGCCGTTGGGCTTGGCGTGTTGCTCGTCGTCGCGCTCGTGCTTTACGTCGCCTTGGGATGAGCGTTTGCGCGGTCTGCTGGCCGCGTCGGTTTTCGTGAAGGACCCCGACCCATGCGAGCAACATGGGATCGGGTGGCCGTTTGACCTGGTCCTGGCTTCGCAGCACGACGTGGTTCGCGAGCGTCCCTGCCATGGAGGACGCTCCCGCGCCTGCGCCCGAGCTCGCCTCCGTGCACGCGCGCCACGCCGAGTATGTCTTCGCCTCCCTGCAGCGCCTCGGCGTGCGCGGCGTGGCGCTCGAAGACGCGCACCAGGAGGTCTTTCTCGTCGTCCACCGCCGCCTTTCCTCGTACGACGGCCGCTCCAGCATGCCCGCGTGGCTCTTCGGCATTTGCCGGCGTGTCGCGGCGGCGCACCGGCGCAAGGCCCACCTGCGGCACGAGGTCTCCGTGGACCCCGACTGGGACATCGAGGACAGCGAGGCCGATCCCGAGCAGGCGCTCGCGCGTGGGCAGGAGCGCCGCGAGGTCGAGCGGGTCCTCGACATGCTCGACCTCGACAAACGCGTGGTGCTCGTCATGTACGAGATCGAGGGCATCGAATGCGACCGCATCGCGGCGCAGCTCGGGATCCCCGTCGGCACGGTGTATTCACGTCTTCATGCGGCGCGGCGTGATTTCGAGAAGGCGATGACGCGCTCCGTGCGCGCGGCGGGGCGGCGCTGATGGCCGCGCGGGGTCGGCCTCCTGTGGGGGACGGGCTCTCCCCTTCGGCGCGGCGCCTCCTCCTGGCCGCGCGCCCCGTGCGTCGCATGCGACCTGCCGAGCGGGCTCGTTCGGCGGCATTCGTCGCGGCGCTCGTGGACGAACCTGCGCGCGGCGAGCACGCCACGGGCCTTGCGCGCGTGCCCCGTGTGGTGGTTGCCATGGCCGCCGTGGTCCTCGTATTCGGGTCCTCGGCGCACCACGAAGTGCCACGCGCGGAGCCGACCCTCGTCGCCGACGACGTGGCGCGCGCGGAGCCTCGGCATGGGTTTGCTCGGGTCCCGGACGAGCCGAGCACGCGCGTGTCGGAGGACGAGGGAGAGGACGTTCCCGGACGTGGCGATGTCTGCGGGCGGAACGTATGTGATCTGGAGCCTTCCTGCTGCGAGGGTGTTTGGGACGAGCGTTGTGACAGGACGCTCCTCGAGCTGACCCGCGTGACGTCCCACGCCTCGCCCGTGCGCGCGGGCCGTTGCTACTGGCACGACCGGGAGAGTTGCCCGGGATGCGCGTGTCCCATGTACCTGAAGCGCGTGGAGGAGCTCCCTCGGGGCGACGATCCCGGCACGAGCTTGGGGTACGACGGTGGGAGTGGATGCCTGCGCGACAGGCGCCGCCTCCTGTCGAACATGAAATGGATGTGCGTCGAGGGGTTTTGCGAGGAGTGAGCGGGTGATTGCGTACCAGAATGGCGCTCGTGGGACGATTTCGTGAAGGATCGCCATGCCAGCGAGCAACGACCCCGATAGAGCGCGGGTGCTCCGCGCGAAGAGAAAGGTCGAGGAGAATCATGCATCATCACCGCGCTTTGTCGCTGGCCGCCGCGCTGTTCGTCATGCCCTTCGCCGCGGGGTGCGTGGCGGGAGGAGAGGACGTGGGGGACGAGGTCGTGGAGGTCGAGGGGCCGGGGCTCTCGGAGAGCTATCACGTGACGAACGGTACGAATCTGAGCTGCTTCCACCAGAGCGGGTACGGAATGCGATGCATCTATACGGGCGGGACGAACGGGCTCGCGCGCTGGCAGTACGATTATTCGAACACATGGGGGCTGGACGGCCCCTCTTATCTCAGCGGGGACGACGTGAACTGGGGACATTGCCAGGACCCGGGCAGCGTAGGGGCGCCCTTCTCGTTCACCATCCACGTGCAGGCGTGGGATTCGAACGGGAACAACCCCGGGTCGCTCTCCATCAACTGCAAATAATGCCTCGTCTCCCGCCGCGGACCACCTGGGCCCTCGTGTCCCCCGCGTGGTAAGCTCTTCCCCATGCGCTCCCTCGCGACCGCCGAGCTCCTCCCTCCGGACCCCATGACCCTCGAGGAATGGGCCGACCTGGACGAGGACGAGCCGGGCGAGCTCGTCGATGGTCATCTCCAAGAGGAAGAAGTGCCGGACAACCTACACGAGGCCGTTGCAGCCTGGCTATTCCGCATGCTCGGCGTATGGGGCGCCGAGCGCCGAGCGGCCGTCTTCGGCGCTGACCACAAGCTCGGCGTTTCGCAGACACGCGGACGCAAGCCCGACGTCACCATGTATGCCCCCGGGACGCGCCTCGGACGCGGCGCGCTCTCCCGCACCGCGCCCCTGCTCGTCGTCGAGGTCCTCTCTCCCCGCCCCCGCGACGTCCGACGGGATCGCCTGGACAAGCGCTCGGAGTACGCCCGCTTTGGTGTCAAGCTCTACCTGCTCGTCGACCCCGAAGCCCGCGTGCTGGAGCTCTACGAGCTTGGCGCGGACGGGCGTTACGTCCTCGATGCCTTCGCCTCGGAAGGCAAAATGACGCTCCCTGGATGCGAGGGACTCGAGCTCGATCTCAACGCCCTGTGGGCCGAGGTCGCGTGGATCGTCGGCGACGACGAGGCCGAGGAACGCGAGGAGCCCGAGGAGCGCGAAGCGGCCACGGAAGGCGACGACGACGTCGTTTGACCCCCACGCCTCGCTCGTGATGTGATGTCATCCGCCCCCATGGCGGAGCCTGCCCGACGCCTCCAGCCGATCGACACCACTGCGGAGATCGAGACGCCCGAGCACGTGCGGTTCCATTACCCCGTTGCCGGCCCTGCTCGCCGCGTCGTCGCCTGGGCGCTCGACTGGCTCCTTCGGGGCGCCGTCCTCCTCGTCTTCGCCATCATCGCCGTCATGGGTGGCCTCGCCATCGGGGATGCCGTCTCCGGCCTCTCCACCGGGTTTCTCCTGGTCATCCTTTTCCTTCTGGAGTGGGGGTATTACACGCTCTGGGAGGTCGCCTGGAATGGCCGCACGCCGGGCAAACGCGCGCTCGATCTGCGCGTCGTCACCGTCCATGGCCATCCTTTGCGGATTGGCGACAGCTTCCTCAGGAACCTCCTCCGCGCCGCGGATTTCCTCCCCCTGGGGTATGCCGTGGGCCTCGTCGCCATGGCCCGCGACAGCCGGTTTCGACGCCTCGGCGACATGGTCGCGGGCACCATGGTCATCGTCGAGGAGCGCCGCGCCGTCGCCTCTACGCTTCGGATCGATCCTCCGCCCACCCCGAAGGAGCTCGCGAGCCTCCCCCAGCGCCTCCCGCTCTCGGGTGACGAGCTCGAAGCCATCGAGCTGTTTCTTCGCCGCAAGGAAGGCCTCGGCCCTGCGCGGGAGGAGGAGCTCGCGGCCATGGTCGCGCCCCTCTTCGCGAGCCGCATGGGCCTTCGGAACAAGGACTCCGCGCGCCTCCTCGCCTTGCTCCACGCGCGCGCCAGCGAGCGCAGGAGGCCTCTGTGAGGAGCCAGGACGAGATCGTCGCGGCGCGGAATGCCGATTGGCGCGAGCTCGAAACCCTCGTCTCGCGCGCCGAGGCCCTCCACCACCTCGACGGCCCCTCCATTTCCCGCGCCGCTGCGTTGTATCGGGCCCTCTCGGGTGACCTCGTCCTCTGCCGCGCCCGCTGCACGCCCGACCTCGTCGCCTACCTCGACAACCTCGCCGGCCGCGCGCACAGCGCCCTTTATGGCGCCGAGCCGTTTCGCCTTCCGGCCTTCGGCTCCCTCCTCACCCGTGACTTCCCCCGCGCGCTCCGCAAGAACGCCTCGTTTTTCGCCCTCTCGACCGCGCTCTTCCTGATCCCCTGCGCCATTGGCATCGTCCTCGCGCTCTTCGTCCCCGACGCGGCTTCGCAGATCCTCCCGCGCAGCATGCTCGACGGCATGGCCGACATGTATTCGAAGGGCTTCGACGAGGGCCGCGGCGAGGGGGCCGACTCCGCGATGGCCGGGTTTTACGTCAGGAACAACGTCGGCATCGCGTTTCGTTGTTTCGCCACCGGCATCTTCTTCGGCCTCGGCAGCGTCTTTTACCTCATCTACAACGGCCTCAACATCGGCATGGTCACCGGCTGGGTCACGGCCGCCGGGTTTGGCCGGAACATCGGCACGTTCATGTGTGGTCATGGCCCCTTCGAGCTCACGGCCATCGTCGTCGCGGGCGCCGCGGGGCTCCGCATGGGGCATTCCCTCGTCGTCACGCAGGGCCGCACCCGCCTCGGATCGCTCCGCGAGAGCGCGCCCGACATCGTTCACCTTGTCGTGGGTGCGGCCGTCATGTTGCTCCTCGCCGCGGGCATCGAGGGATTCTGGTCCCCCTCGGCCGCGCCGCCGCCCGTCAAATGGGCCGTCGCGACCCTCTTCTCCTTGCTCGTCACGGCGTATTTCCTTTTCGCCGGCCGTGAGCGCGCGAGGACACCTTGAACCTCGGCGACTCCGCGATCGTCCTGCGCCCCCGCAGCCTCACCGAGGTCATGGACCTCGCGTTTCGCCTCTGCTTCTCCCTCGCGTTTTCCCTCTATGCGCGGCTCACCCTCGTTGCCATCGTCCCGCTCCTCGCCGGGTGCCTCGCGCTTCGGTATGCGCTTGATGCCTCCTGGCTCCTCGTCTGGCTCGCGGCCTTCCTCACCGTGCCCTTCGTCGAGGCCCTCTTCACCGTCGCCGTCAGCCAAATCATCTTTTCGCCCTCGATCACCCCGCGCGCCGTCTTTGCCCTCTTTCGCAAGCGGTTCGGCGCGCTCCTTGGCTCGTTCGTCCTCCGCATCGTGGGCCTCGTGATCGGCGCCCTCTCGTTCCTCCTCCTCCTGCCCTTCGTGGGCATTCGCCTCCTGCTCCTCGACGAGGCCTGCATGCTCGAAGGCCTCTCCGGCACGCGCGCCTATGAGCGCGCCCAGCGCCTCGTCTCGCTCCGCACCGGGGACGCATTCCTCGTCCTCCTCATGCTGCTCGGCGCGCGCTTCGGTGGTGTCCTCACGGCGGAGCTGCTCTTCGACGGGCTCGTGAACGACCTCCTCCAGTTCGGCCGTCCTTTTGGCTGGCTCTTCCACGACGGCGGCTCGCCCGCGGCCCTCGCCGGGTTTTTCCTGGCCGTGCCTTTTGTCTCCACGGCGCGGTTCCTTTATTACATCGACACCCGCACGCGGGAGGACGGCTGGGACATCCAGCTCCGTTTCACCGCGATCCGCGCGCGGGCCGATCAGGAGCGCAGGAGGGCCGCGTGATCAAGTTCGTCGTGCTCCTCTCGATCCTCGGCGCGAACCCGGTGTACAACGCCGACGATCGGGTCCGCGAGGTCCTCACCGATGCGCGGTATCGGTTCTGTCACGAGGACGCGTATCCCCTCGGCGACGACGAGCGCGCCTTTTGTCCCCTCCTCGGCGAGACCAGCGAGGCTTGTCCTTCGCTCCCCGCCGCCTGCCGCAAGCCGTCCGCGCCGATCGAAAAGGGCGGCCCGCCGCCCGGCATCTCCCCGAGCTGCAAAGCGGGCTCCCGCTGTTTGGCCGGACGATCCTCCGGCCGTGATGATCGCGCGGCCGTCCGCCGATTCGACGGCTCGTCCGGCAGCGCCTCGGGGGACGGGGCGCCGGGCGACGGGAATGGCAAGGGCGGCCCCGGCGGCGACGGAGACAGCGCCGGCGCGGGCACGCCCGGGCAGGACAAGCCCGGCGGCGAGCAGGGCCAGAATGGCAGCGGAGAGGCGTCCGGTTCGGGCAAACCCGGCGGCGGGCCCGGCCAGCACCCCGGGGCGGGGGAGGGGAAGGGGCAAGCCGACCCAAAACCCGCGGAGCCGCCGCCGCCACCCCCCGAGGCTCCGGAGCCGACCGTCGTCGCCGCGAGTGGCTTCGCGCGGGTCCTCTTTTTCGTCCTGCTCGGCGGGTTCGTTGCTTTCGTCGCGTGGATGGTCCTGAAAAACGTCCTCGCCGACCGCGACGCGCCCGAGGACGAGCCCCTCCCCGAGGATCTGCCCGCGAATGCCCCGGGGCCACGGCGAGAGGGGCCTCGCGGCCCTGTCGAGACCGACGTCGCGCGCCTGCTCGCCCGCGCCCGCGCGGCTGCCCAGCGCGGCGCGTTCGGGCCCGCCATCGACGACGTGTATGCCGCGCTCCTCCGGCGCCTCGACGGCGACGGCATCATCGAGATCCACGCCTCTCGCACGAACGGCGATTACGTGCGCGCCCTCCGCCGCGAGCGGCCCGAGATCGCCGCCGACATGCGCACCATCGTCACGGAGGTGGAGAGCGTTCAGTTCGGATCCCGCGCGCCCTCGGCCGAGGCCTTCGCCCGCATTCACGACCGCGTCGTCCCGCTCGTCTCGCGGGCCCTCGGCATCCTCGCCGTGATCCTGGGCCTCTCCGCGACCGTCTCTTGTGGCCGCGTCGCCGCATTGGACGAATCCGACGGCGTCTTCCGCGGCGACACCTCGCCCTCGGGCACGCACGGCGTCGGCGCCATGCTCGCGGCGTATGGCATCGATTTCCGCCATCGCCGTGGGGCCCTCGACAAACTGCCCGACGCGGACGACACGACCCTCATCGTCCTGCCGGACCTCGACATCTCGGCCGCTGATTTTCGCCGCTTGCAAAGCTGGGTCGAGTCCGGCGGTGATCTCGTCGTCGCCGGCATGCCGGATCTCCCCGCCTGGGCCGGCGCGTCCCTCGACCTCGACAATGTCAGCGAGGGCGACATCGTCGTCTCTCCGGGGTATCGCTCCGATCTCGGCGAGCTCGTCCTCGCCGTGCCCCGCGGCCCCTCGCTCACCCTCACGGACGCGGAACCCATGCTGGCCCGCTCGAATGGCGTGTATGCGTCCTTCAAGCAGGTCGGGGACGGGCGCGTCATCGTCCTCGCCGACGACAAACTCCTCATGAACGTCGCTTTGACGGTCGAGGAGAACGCGGCCTTCCTGATCTCCCTCTTCCGCCCGCTCCATCGCGAGGTCGAGCTCTGCGACGCCTGGACCTCCCTCGGCGCCGACACGCCCCTCGAGACCCTCGGCCGCGCGCACCTCCTGCCCATTCTCCTCCAGCTCGTCTTGCTCCTCGGCCTCTTTTTCCTCTGGCAAGGCCGCGCCTTTGGCGTCTTGCGCGATCCGCCTGCGAATCGCCGCCGCGCCTTCGCCGACCACGTCCGCGCCCTCGGCCTCGCGTATGCCCGCGCCGGCGCCTCGCGCCACGCCCTCGGCCTGTATGCCACGTGGGCCGTCGAGCGCCTGCGCGAGCGTGTCCCGCGCGAGGGCCGCCAGGGGCTCTCCGGGCTCGCCGAGGCCATTGGTGTGCGCGTCGGCAAACCCACGGGCGAGGTCATGCGTGTCCTCGTCGAGGCCACCGAGGCGCAAAAAGAGGCGGCGCCTCCGTCCCTCCGCGCCGGCGAGCTCCCCGGCCGCGCGCGGGGCAAGGACCGGGCGCAGGCCGCGTCCGATTTCGCCGTCATGCGCGCCCTCGACCATTTCCTCGCGCGGACCTCCCGCGAGCGCTCCCGCAAGAAGACCCGAAAAGCATGAACCTGTCCCTTTTCCGCGAAACCTTCGACCGCATCCGCCGCGAGGCGGGCAAGGTCCTCCTCGGCCAGGACGAGATCATCGAGACCACGCTGCTCGCGATCCTGGCCGGCGGCCACGTCCTCATCGAGGGCGTCCCCGGCCTTGGAAAAACCCTGCTCGTCCGCACCCTCGCCCAGGTCTTCGGCGCGAGCTTCCGCCGCATTCAATTCACCCCCGACCTCATGCCGAGCGACGTCACCGGCGGCAACGTCTTCGACCAGAAAGAAGACCGCTTCGTCTTCCACCAGGGGCCGGTCTTCACGCAGCTCCTGCTCGCCGACGAGATCAACCGCGCCCCGGCGAAGACACAATCGGCGCTCCTCGAAGCCATGCAGGACCTCGCCGTCACCACGGACGGCGTCACGCGCCCCCTGCCCGAGCCTTTCCTCGTCATCGCCACGCAAAACCCCGTCGAATCCCAGGGCACCTATCCCTTGCCCGAGGCCCAGCTCGACCGGTTCCTCGTCAAATTGCACGTCCGTTACCCCGGGGCCGCCGTCGAAAAGCAGATCCTTCGCCAGCACGTCGAGGGATTCTCCGCGGCGAAGCTCGACCGCGCCGGCCTCGATCGGATTGCCTCCGCCGAGGAGATCCTCGAGATGCGCGCGGCCCTCGGCAGCGTGCGCGTCGACGACGGCATCCTCGAATACATCACCGACATCGTCGCCCGCACCCGCGCCCACCGCGCCGTCTACCTCGGCTCTTCCCCGCGTGGGTCGATTGGCCTGCTCGGATCGGCGCGCGCCCGGGCCGCCAGCGAGGGCCGCGATTTCGTCACCCCCGACGACGTCAAGGCGCTCGCCCCGGCCGTGCTGCGCCACCGCTTGATCCTCCACCCCGACGCCGAAATCGAAGGCACGAGCGCCGACGATTGCGTCGAAGACATTTTGCGCGAGGCGAAGGTCCCGCGCACGGCGGCCTGATTTCGACATGGTCCCCTCGCGCGCGCTCGTCCTCCTGTTCGCGGGGCCGCTCGTCCTCTCCTTTTTCACGCTCCTCGATCGGGGATTGATCGTCCCCATGATCCTCACGGACGCCGCGATCCTCGTGCTCGCGCTCCTCGACGCCCTGCTCGCGCGGCGCCGCCTCGTCTCCGTCGTCCGTCGCGCCCCGGCCGTGCTCTCGATTGGCCGGCCCAACGTCATCTCCCTCGACGTCCGCTCCCTCGCCCGGCGCAAGCTCCACGTGCGCGTGCAGGAGGAGCTCTTTCCCTCCGCCGAGAGCGACGAGCTCCCGCTCGAAGCAGAGCTCCCGCCGCGCGGGCATGCGACCCTCAAGTATCGCGTCACGCCCTCCCGCCGCGGCGCCCACGTCCTCGGCGATCATTACGTCCGGTATCCGTCGCCCCTCGGCCTCTGGATTCGCCAGTACCCGATTTCGGCGCGCTCCCCCGTCAAGGTGTATCCCGACCTCGAAGCCGTCCGCGGCTACGAGCTGCTCGCGCGGCAGGACCGCGATCCGGCCGGCGTGCGCGCCTCGCGCCGCCTCGGCGGCGAGAGCGAGTTCGCGCGCCTCCGCGAATATCGCCGCGAGGACGAATATCGCAGCATCGACTGGCGGGCCACGGCGCGCCGCAAGAAGCTCATCGCCCGCGAGTACCAGCTCGAAAGCGACCAGAACGTCGTCTTCTTGATCGACGCCGGCCGCCTCATGACGGCCGAGTTCGCGAACCTCTCGCTCTTCGATCACGCCTTGAACGCGACGCTCATGCTCTCGCACGTCGCCTCCCGCGGCGGCGACAAGGTCTCCATGATGGCGTTCGCCGAGGAGGTCCTCGCGTATGCGCCGCTCACGGGCGGCGCCCGCGCGACGCGCAAGATCGTGCAGGCCGGCTACGACATCGAGCCCGACCTCGCCCCCACGAATTATCGAGCGGCTTTCGAGGCGCTCGCCGTCCGCGTGAAAAAGCGGACGCTCGTCGTGCTTTTCACGCAGGTCGTCGACGAGGTCGCCGCCGCCGAGCTCGAAAAGCTCATGCGCGGGCTCATGCCGCGCCATTTGCCGCTCCTCGTGCTTTTGCGCGACGTCGACGTCGACGCCCTCGCGCTGGGGCATTCCGGCGAGGCCGCGGCGCTCGCCGGCGTCGGCCCCTACCTGCGCGGCGCGGCCGCGGAGATCCTCTCGTTTCGCGACAAGCTCGTGCGCCGCCTCAAGCAACACGGCGCGCTCGTCCTCGACGTCGCGCCCGGCGACCTCACGCCCGCGCTCATCAATCGTTATCTTGAAATCAAGGCCCGGCACCTGCTGTAATGCCGGGTGAGAGGAGCACGCCATGGGTCGGAGAGCGGCGTTCGGGTTGGTCTTTCTGATGGCCTGCGGCTGCGGTTCGCCCGGGGGCTTGCCGGGAACGGTGGAAGGAGGCGGCGGGGCAGGGGCTGCGGGCGGCGGCGGTCAGGGCGGGGCAGGGGCTGCGGGCGGGGGAGGCGACGGCCCATGCCTAGAGTGCTACTCGGGGCCTCCGAGGACGCTCGGCGTTGGAATCTGCAAGGCCGGGATACAATGCATGGACTCGTCCCACCCATGTATGGGCGACGTCGTGCCGTCGCCGGAGTTATGCGACGGTGTGGACAACGATTGCGACGGCGCGGTGGACGAGGGAGATCCTGAGGCAGGGACGCCCTGCGTGGTCCCGGGGCAGTTCGGCGTGTGCGCGCAGGGGTCGTCGAAATGTTTCAACGGACAGATCGTCTGCGCGCAGCTCGTCCAGCCGTCCCCCGAGGTGTGCGACGCACGCGACAACGATTGCAACAACGTCGTCGACGACAATCCTCCTGCGCTCTGCCCGGGCCCCGGCGTTTGCTTCGGTGGCACGTGCCAAACCGTCATGTGTATCGTCTGCGGAGAGCCGCCCTGTCTCCCCTGCGGCGAGGGCGAGCCCTGCATGAAAGACGCGGAGTGCGCCAGTGGCATGTGTCATGCCGGCAAGTGCGTCGCCTCGATCAACGGTTGTGATGTGACGACGGCCGTCGAGAAGACGACCGTCCCTTCCGTGGAGATCACGTTTCCCGGGCCCGGGCTCGTGTTCTCCCCGGCGTGCGTCAAGGTGAAGGTCGGGACGAACGTGACCTTTTCGGGGGATTTTTCCCTTTACCCGCTCGAAGGCGGGCACGTGGAGAATGGCGCCGTGATCCCCGCCGCCGCCGGGCCCTTCGTCCCCGCGACGAACGCTGGGACCTCGACGACGTTCACGATGGGCAAGGCGGGCACGTTCCCGTACGTCTCGCCCGCCCACGCGAATGCCGGGATGATCGGGGCGGTCTTCGTGGTCCCCTGAGCGTGTTACTTCTTGCGCGGTGCCTTGAGCGTGAGCTTGAGCAGCACGTCGTCGCGGATGAGGTCGTCGGGCTTGCCCGCGATCGTGATGTTGAAATCCTTCCGGTTGATCGAGAACTCCGCGGTGCCCGTGGCGGCGTCCGCCGCGATCGTGATCGTCACAGGGAACGTGATCGACTTCTTCACGCCGTGGAGGTCGAGATCCCCCGTGATCGTGTGCGTCGCGCCGTTCGTGCCGCCGGCCTTGATCTCCGTCGACGTGAACGTCGCCTTGGGGAACTTCTCGACGTCGAAGAAATCGGCGTTCTTCAGGTGCTTGTCGAGGTCGGCCGCGTCGGTCTTGACCGACGCCGTCTCGACCTCGAACGAGATCTTGCCGCCCTCGGCCTTGCCGTCCGCGAGCGTGATCTTGCCGGCGAGCTTCTCGAACTTGCCCTCGTGCTTGCCGGTGACCTTCGAGCCGATGAACCCGACCGTCGAGGCCGTGGCGTCGACGTCGAGCGTCTCGGTGGTCGCCGCCGTGGTGGCGGGCTTGGTCTCGGCCTGCGCCGACGAGGCCGGAGCGACCGTCGCCTTGGGCTTGTCCTTGGCCGGATCCTCGCAAGCCGCGAGCGAGAGCAGAGCGGGCACGGCAGCGGCGAGAACGACAAATCGAATCGTGCGCATGGTCGGATCGTCCCTTCGGGGTGGTTTCGACGGCGTACCATGCGCCCCGAACGGCCGCTTGATTAGGGGGGCGGCTCGGGTAACACTGTTCGCCAGGGCGAACAATCGATGACGGCGGCGCTCGACGATGTGGTCTCCATGGCGGTCTTCGCGCGGGTCGTGGAGGCGCGCTCCTTCACGGGCGCGGCGGCGCTCCTCGGCCTCTCCAAATCGGTCGTGAGCGCGCGGATTTCGGGGCTGGAGGAGCGGCTCGGCGTGCGGCTCCTGCATCGTACCACGCGCCGTCTCTCGCTCACGGAGGAGGGCACGCGGCTCTACGAGACGTGCGCGCGGATCGTCTCGGCGGCGGACGAGGCGCAGGGCGTCCTGGAGAGCGCTTCGGCGGAGCCCGAGGGTCTCGTGCGCGTCACCGTACCGGTGGGCATTGGAATCCTGCAATTCCCCAGCATCCTGCGCGAGCTCCACGAGCGATATCCGCGGCTCGTGGTCGAGCTCTCCTTGTCGGAGCACCGCGTCGACATCGTCGCGGAGGGCTTCGACGTGGCGATTCGTGTTGCCGACACGCTCGAAGACTCGGCGCTCGTCGCGCGCCGCATCGGCGCCGTGCGGATGAACCTCTGCGCGTCGCCCGACTACCTCGCGCGCCGCGGGACGCCGTCCTCCCCGCAGGATCTCGTGCACCACAATTGCCTGCGCCTCTCGCCGGTCCGGCGCGAATGGACCTTTCGATGCGGCCGCCGCACGCATCTCGTCGCCGTCTCCGGCAGCCTCATCACCGACAACATCGCCGTGCTGCGCCAGGCGACCCTCGACGGGATCGGCGTCGCGCGGCTGCCGCGGTCGTTCGTCGCGACGGACATCGAAGTGGGCCGGCTGCGGCGCGTCCTGCCAGAGCACGCGCTTGGCGAGACGAACGTCTTCGTGGTGCACCCGTACCACAGGCACATGCCGACGAAGGTGCGGGCCTTCGTGGATTACGTGGTCCAGCGGTTCCGCAACACGAGCGACGAATAGAGGCGGCGGGCCGCGGCGCGCTCGGGTGGCAGATAGAGGACGAGCGCAGCCATCATCGTGACGGCGAACGTGAAGAGCCCGTGCACGACGAGGATGCCCGCATGGAGGGTGATCCCGAGGGCGAAGACCGGCGGCCAGAAGCGCCGATCCATGACGAGCGCGGCGGCGAGGAGGAATTCGATCACGAGGACGCTCCACGTCGTGAGGGCGAGGAGCGCGCCGTGGTCGACGAACCCTTGGACGAAGGGCATGAGCCACGGGGCCGCGCCGATGTGGGGATCGGTGAACCAGTAATAGAGGACCGTGCCGTCGACCCACTCCTGCACGGACATCTTTCCGACCGCCGCATGAAAATAGATGATGGCCACCTGCACGCGAATCGCCCATGCAGACGAGCGCGCGACGAGCCTTGCCACGGTATCACCGGTGGTGCCGGAGGCTGGCGGAGCCTCTTCCCAGTGCCAGCGCCGCGGATCGGTGAGGGTGAGCGGCAAGAGGAGCAGCGTGAGCGCGGCAGCGATTTGATCCCCGCCATTCCCGACGGTCGTGTTGTTGTGGAGGCTGAAGCTGATCCACCAGTGCACGACGCCCGTGAAACGAGGTCGATAACCGGAGGCGACGCCGAGCAATGCAATCACCGCGAGCCAGCGCGCGGCGTCGAGGTGCTCGTATGCCGCGAGGCAAAAGAGCCCTGCGCCACGCGCGCCGTCGCAAGCGAGGCCTCCGTGGACATCGGGCGTCGGGGCGAACAGGACGTCGGCTCCATTGACGGCGAGCGTCGCCGCCGTACAGAGGGCGAGGAGCGAGCGCGCATAGCCGATCGTCCGGGACCACGGGGCAGCCTGGTGCGCCCAGGCGCTCGCGCGACGGCCGAGCTCGTCGAGCCATTGAAATCGTCCTACGAGCATGAGACCTCCAGGCGTGCGACGCGCGTGTCCGTTCGCACCCCATCGTTCCTCCACGCCCAAGGCGTGGGCCTTCGCAGCACGATGCCCACGGAGCCGCAGAGCGTCCTGCGCGGGGCGTCGTTGTTCACGCGCGCGATCACGCCGGCTCGATGCAAACACGCGTCGAGCTCTCCTTCGCACGGGGCGAGGTCGGATTGCCGGACGTGCCTGGCGAGCATCTTCATTTCCTGCTCCTGCGCTTCGGGACCACGCGAGAGGCCGAGCGCATTCCGAGGACTCGCATACGGCGATACGTTCGCCGAGCGCCAGCGCCCTTCGCCGGCGGGCACGTAGGCGAGCATCCGCGGATAATGCGGGTTTTTCGTGAAATACTTGAAGGACTCTTGCGCGAAGTTCTCGGCATGCACGTGCGACGCGAACGGGAGCTCGATCGGATTGGTCGGGAGCGCCGCATGAATGGTGTAGGCGGCGAGCGTCGACCACCCGAGCACAACAGCGATGGCCGCGGCGCCGACCACGCGCGCATGCACGCGGCGCGTCTCGTGGGTGGAGTCGATCATCGTCCTCTCCTTTGGATGACGGGAGCCGAGGGCCCTCCGCGACAGGGGAACACACGGAGGACCCTCGGGACGGCGCCCTTCTAACGGCCGACGAGCCCTCCCACCGCGAGATCCCGCGAAAGCTCCCGCACGAGCTCCGAACGATAGAGGCGGCTCTCGAGCACGCGATCGAAGACCCGGTCCGAAAGGAAGGATTTGTGGTCGCCTTTCTGCGTATCCTTGGTGCTGTCGCTGTTCTGGTTCTTGTTGAGCGTGTCGACGTCGACGACGATGACGCCATCGGCGCCGGCCACGGGGCTCACGACGCTGGAGAGGCGCGTCGCGGCGTCGACGGCGTCCCCGACGGCACGATCGACACGGAGGGCATCGCCGCTCGTGACGTCCGCCCTGAATTGCGGCAGGAATGCCGGCTCCTTTGCTTTCAGCAGGGCCACGAATTCGTCCGCATCGCCCTCGTCCGCGGCGTTCGAATGGCCCTCGGGACACAGCGGCGCCGCCGGGCCGACGCCGAAGAATATGCCGCTGAAAAGCTCCTCCGCCGAGAGCTCCTGCGGATCGACGCTGGAGACCCCGTCCCGGGCCTCCACGTCGTCCCCCTTCGAGCACGCCACGAGGGCGAGCGACGCGACAATCGCGCCGCACGTCACCCATCCCAATGCACGAACGACCTGGTTTTGCGTGAACATGGAATCCTCCCTTTTTGCGGGGGTTCACCTGCCGCCAAAGAGGGTCGTCTTTTCCACCATCGCCGCGCACCGGAGTGTGCGCAGCCGTATCGCTCGACCCTCTGGCGGCCCGGACGGTGCAAACGACGCACCATGCGGGCGCGGGAATGAGAACGGGGGGAGCGCTCGGAAGGGAAATCTTGTCGCCCCTTCACGCTGGCCTTATCGTCGTTCCGCCATGTCCTTCCAAAAGTATCTGCTTCTCCCACAGCTCCTCTCGTACGCCGTTCGCGCGCCGCGCGACCCGGCGAAGGCGTGGGATCGCTTCTGGAGCGGCATCCGCCGTACGGGCAACCAGGGGGAGGTTCTTTGGGACACGGAGGACGCACGCGAAATCGAGGAGGTCACGAAACGTGTCTCCAGCCATTTCATCCCCGGTCTTCCCGTGATCGACATCGGCTGCGGCAATGGTAGGTTTTCGCGGCTCCTCGCCGCGCGTTATTCCAAGGTCGTCGGCCTCGACGTGTCGAGCCACGCCATCGAGAAGGCGCGGGAGGAGTCCGCCGCGATCGAAAACCTTTCCTTCCACGTCGCCGACATCAGCATCCCCTACGCGCTTCGATGGCTCACGGGCGAGCTCGGCGAGGCCAACGTCTTCATGCGCGGCGTCCTCCACGTCCTCGATCCGAAGCGCCGCGCCATCGCGGTCGAGAATATGCGCGGCGCGCTCGGCCCGCGGGGCGTGCTTTATTTATCGGAGAGCAGCATCGACGGCGATCCGCTCGATCACATGGTGCTCCAGGGCGCGACCCCGACGTACCTGCCCGAGCCGATGCGCAAGGTCGTCGCCGCCGGCGTCCGGCCGCCGTCCCGCTTCGGCGACGCCGAGGTGCGCGAATACTTCCCCGGCGCCGCGTGGGAGATCCTGGAGAGTGGACCCACGGTCATGTACACGCTGCCGCTGCGTACGCGTGACGAAATCGAGGCGCTCCCGAGTTATTTCGCGCTCGCGCGCCGCCGGGGATGATGCCTACTTCATGCGAGGCACGTAACGCTCCACCGACACGTATTGGTTCGGCCACCGCATCATGTATCCCTGCTCCACCGCCGCGTGCCGCGTCCAGTACGGGTCGAACAGGTGCGCCCGCGCCAGCACGCAGAGATCCGCTCGTCCTGCGGCGATGATGCTGTTCACGTCGGCATAACTCTGGATGTTGCCCACGGTCATCGTCGGCACCTTTGCTTCGATCCGCACGAGCTCGCTGAACGGCGTCTGGAAGAGCCGCCCGTACACTGGCCTCGACGACGGATCGGTTTGGCCCGCCGATACATCCACGATGTCGACCCCGTGCTCCCGCAGCGCCACGGCGAGCCGGATCACGTCGTCCGGCGTGATCCCGCCGGGCGCCCAGTCCGTCGCCGAGATACGCACGCTCGTCGGTTTGTCCTTCGGCCACGCCGCCCGCACGGCGTCGAAGACCTCGAGCGGGAAGCGCATGCGGTTCTCGATCGAGCCGCCGTATTCGTCGGTCCTCCGGTTCGTGATCGGCGACAGGAAGCTCGCGAGCAGATACCCGTGGGCCAGGTGCACCTCGACGAGGTCGAACCCCGCCTCGTCGGCCATCTTCGTCGCCGTCACGAAATCGGCCTTCACGCGGTCCATGTCCTCGCGATCCATTGCGCGCGGCACGGGGCTCTTCGGCAGGTAGGGGATCGCGGACGCGGCGAGGAGCGGCCAGCCGCCCGATTCGAGCGGCTGATCGATGCCCTCCCACATTCGCTTCGTCGAGCCTTTGCGGCCCGCGTGGGCGATCTGCACGCCGATCTTCGCCGTGGAGAATTGATGCACGAATTCGGTCACGCGCCGCCACGCGGGCACGTGGCTCGCGCGGTAGAGGCCCGTGCAGCCGGGCGTGATGCGGCCTTCGGGGCTCACGTCCGTCATTTCGGCGATCACGAGGCCCGCGCCGCCGACCGCGCGGCTGCCGAGGTGCACGAGGTGCCAATCGTTCGGCGCGCCGTCCTCCGCCGAATACTGGCACATCGGCGAGACCACGACGCGATTGTCGAGGAGGAGCTTGCCGAGGCGGTACGGCGTGAACATCGGCGGCGGCGGCTCTTTGCTCTCGATCCGCACGCCCGATTGCGCTTCCGCTTCCTTCGCGACCCACGTATCGACCGCGCGCACGAGCGCCGGATCCCGCACCTTCAGGTTTTCGTGCGTCACGCGCAGGCTGCGCGTCAGCATGCTGAAGTTGAATTGCAGCGGGTCGAGCTCCATGTATCGCTCGGTGTTCTCGAACCACTCCAGGCTCACCTGCGCCGCGCGCTGGAGCGTCTCCACCTTCGGCCGCCGATCCGCCTCGTATGCGGCGAGCGCGTCGGACAGGCGCGCGTGCCCGTCGAGCGCATCCGCCAGGCTGATCGCGTCTTCCAGCGCGAGCTTCGTCCCCGAGCCGATGGAGAAATGCGCCGTATGCACGGCGTCCCCCACGAGCACCACGTTTTCCCAGGAAAACCGCTCGTTGTGCACCGTGGGAAAGCTCCGCCAGACGCTCTTGTTCTTGAGCAGCCGGTGCCCGGCGAGCCGCGGCGCGAAGAGCTTCTCGCAGTACGCGAGCGTCTCGTCCTCGGTCGCCTGATCGAGCCCGGCGCGGCGCCACGTCTCCTCGCGGCACTCCACGATGAACGTCGATCGTTCGGCCTCATAACGATAGGCGTGCACCCGGAAGAGGCCGTGCTCGTTCGCGTCGAAGTAGAACGTGAACGCGTCGAAGGGGAACGTCGTGCCGAGCCAGACGAAGCGGTTCGGCCGCCCGTCGACGCGCGTGCCGAAGTGCGGCTGGTAGCGGCTCCGCACCGCGCTGTTCACGCCGTCCGCCGCGATCACGAGGTCACTCGTGCGCCGGATCGCGTCGAAGTCCGTGGCCTCGTGCTCGAAGCTGAGGACGACGCCGAGCTCCTCGGCGCGGGCCTGCAGGATGGCGAGCAGGCGATGGCGGGAGAGGCCGCTGAAGCCGTGCCCGGTCGAGACGAGCCGCTCGCCGCGGACGAACGTGTGGATGTCGTCCCAGTGCGAGAGGCTCTGCCGGATCGCGTCGTACACGGGCCGATCGACGCCCTCCAGGTTGTCGAGCGTCGCGTCGGAGAAGACCACGCCGAAGCCGAACGTGTCGTCCGGCCGGTTGCGTTCGAGCACCACCACCTCGCGCGAAGGATCACGCTTCTTGGCCAGGATGGCGAGGTAGAGGCCGCTGGGTCCGCCGCCGATGCACGTGATCTTCAACGTCGATCCTCCGGTTCCTGCGCGGAGGGGAGACCACGATGGCGAAGGCGTCAAGGGGTATGGTACACGCTGGAGGGCATGACTCGGTTCGCCGCGCTCGCCCTCCCGCTTGCCGCGCTGTTGGCCTCATGCGCGTCTGCGCCCGCGCCTCAGACCCGCGGAAACCCCGCCCCGTCGTCGCGGGAGCCTGCGGCGGCGGAGGCGGCCAAGCCCGCGCCCCGCGAGCCCTCGCCGCGCGTCAGCGTGAGCGCGCCGGACAAACTCCCCGCGAACCTCGTGATCGACGGCAACGTCTCCGAGTGGGGCTCGCTCCTGCCGCCCCCGCCCGCGGGGAACCCGCCTCCGGCCGATCCGAATTCGCGCGACGCGCCCTCGCACCTGGCTTTTGCGCTCACGAAGGACGGCGTGTTCGTCGCGGCGGATCTCGCCGAGCTCTCGAAAGATGGGATCTGGTTCGCCTTTGGGTTTCCGCCGTCGGCGCCCGCTCCCTCCTCCGGCGTCGAGGCGCACGAGGCGCGATTCGAGCGGATGTTCCGGCTCGACAAGAGGGGCCTTTGGCAGGTGAACGAGAGCGGCGCGCTCGTCCCGGTCCCGGGCTCCGTCGCGGCCATGGCATTCACGGCGCGCGGAATGACCATCGAGGCGCGGATTCCCGTCGCGGCGTATCCCCGCGCGTCGTCCGCGCCGATTCCCGAGGTCCTCGTCCGCGCGATGGCCGCATCGACCCCCACGCCCCCGAAGGCCTCCGGCGACGATCGAATTCGCGTCGCCGCGCCCGAGCCCGTCGCATTCGAGCCGCACGCCGATCTCCGCGCCGCTGTCTACCGGCAGAACCTCGCCGAGCGTCGACCGTTTGGCCTCTCGTATTCCCCCGCAGACCTCGACCACATCGAGACGGTCCGTCACCCAGGCAAGGACACCTCCTCCGTCGTGACGTCGGAGTACCCTCTTTACGTGCCCGAACGGAAGCTCGGCGATGTCGAGATCGGATACGCGAACGCCGTGTTGCCTTCCGTCGCCGTCTTCAAGGGGGGCACGCTCGTGGAGCTCATCGACGTCGCAGACATCGGGGAAGAGCCGATGGGTATCGTCGAACGGAACAAGCAGATCCACGTCTTCAGTTATTCGCAGACGGACACGCTCGACACTGCGGGCACCCAGGCAGGATGGTCGGTCCTCGCCGTGGGCGAGGACGGCTCCGTTTCGTATCCGTTCAACGGGGAGACGGGGGTCGGCCGCTGGGAGAAGGTCTACGAGATCCATTCGGACAAATTCGATTGGTTCGGCGTGCGAGGTGTGCCCATCGGGTATGCGGACGAGGAGACGCCGCGGCCCATCGAGATCCTGTGGCGCTTCGACAAGCAGCTCGGCGGCTACATGCCGACGACGCGCCCGCTCACCACGCTGCCGGCCCCGAAGCCGAAGCCGCGCAAGAAGCCTTGATCCGAAGGCCGGACCGCAGGCCTTGCGGCGCCGGCGCTCCTACGCCATCCTGCCGGCCATGAACGGATCGCCCCGCCTCCTCCCGCTCCTCGTGATCGCCGCGCTCGGCCTCGCGGCGTGCAAGGATGACAAACCCGCCTCCACAAAGGCCGATCCGGCCGCCGCAGGCGCGAACCCCCACGCGGCCGACGAATCCAAGCCGCTCGAAGCGGGGGACGCCGCGCCCGACATCACGCTGAAGCTCAACGACGGCAAAGAGGTCAAGCTGTCGAGCCTCCAGGGCAAGCAAGTCCTCGTGTATTTCTATCCGAAGGACGATACGCCGGGGTGCACCATCGAGGCGCAAGGCCTGCGCGACGGCTGGGCCGATATCCAGGCCGCCGGGCTCGAGGTGTATGGCGTCTCGACGCAGGACGCCGAGAGCCACCAGGCGTTCATCGACAAATACAAGTTGCCGTTCCCGCTCGTCGTGGACACGGACGGCGCTGTGACGAAGGCGTTCCGCGTGCCGATGCGTCTCTCGTTCGCCGCGCGGCAGTCGTTCCTGATCGGCAAAGACGGGAAGATCAAGCACGTGTGGCTCGAGGTGGACCCGAAGGAGCACGCCTCGACCGTGATTGCCGCCGCGAAGAGCTGATAGAAAAAGGGGGCCCGGCACGCGCCGAGCCCCCGTTGCTCCTTCCAGCGTGGGTCGCTGGGTCACTCCTTCGGCGCGCCGTTTTTCGCGAGATCGTCGAGCGCCGCCTTGAAGTCCGCGGGCACGTCCGCGAGCGCGGGCACGCCGAGCTCGGACAAGGACGCCTGGAACAGGCCGCAGCTCGCGAGGTCGCCCTCGGAGGCCGCGCTGTCCTCCGTGCCGTTCGTCGAGGTCTTGAACGACAGGTAGCTCTGCGCGAGCGCGTTGTCCCAGCACTCGATCGCGTCCGCCACCTGACCCGACGCGAGATCCCCGCCGGAGGCCTGCGCCTCGGCGCGGCCCTGGCCCTCGTTCACGAACGCGAGGCGCACGCCGACATCCTCGGGCTTCGCCATCGCGGCATCCTCGTGTACGTCGAACGTGCTCTTCCAGTCGACGAAATCGACCTTGTTCGCGCCGTCGTCGAGGCGGCCGTAGAGGTAATCGAGATCCGCGGGCATCGCGTCAGGTTTGTCCTTGGACACGAAGCCGCGCAGGGCCGCGAAGACGAGCGTCAGATCGCCCTTGTCCGCCGCGTCCTTGCCGTAGACGGCCACGAAGCGGCCGCGGTCCATCGGCATGTTCGCGCCGTTCGGGTTGTTCGCCTGTTCGAACGCTGCATTCGCCTCGAAATCGATGAGCGTGATGCCCGAGCCGTGATCCTTCGCGTCGGGATCCGGGTTCGCGCCGCCCCAGAGGATCGGCACGAGGCCCGCGACGTCGTTGTCCTTGCCGCGGAGGATCGCGTAATGGTAACGGAAGTCCTGCCCTTCGCCCGCGTCCTTGATGTACGCGGCGATCGTCCCGAACCCGTTTTCGTTCTTGTACGGGCCCCAGAAGAACTCCTTCGTGTCGCTGTTGTATACCGTGGGCTCGATGCTCACGAGGAGCTCCAGCCCCGTGAGGATGTACTCGATCGATCCGTTGATCCCGAGCACGATCTCCGCGGAACCGGACGGATACAGCGCCGGATCGCCGATCTTCGCCCCGCTCGAGGCCTTCGGCGAAGAAGCCATGATCTGCGTCTCGCTGGGGACGGCCGCGCGGTATTGCGCGAGCAGCCCTTGATCGATCGCGTCCCCCCCACCGTCGCCGCCGCCGCAGCCCACGATGCCCACGGACAGCGCAATGCCAGCGTACTTCGCAAGTGCCTTCATGTCGTCGTTCCCCTCGTTAAGCAAATGCCGGCGCTCGTGCGCCAGCATGGCCAGAAAATCGCGAATGCGAACCCGTGTCAAGCCCCGCGAAGGCGCGCGTCAGGGCGCCTTCGCGAGGGCGTACGTGCTTACGTGGGAGGGGACGTTTCGGATCAAATCCGGAAGAAATGGCGGAGCGATGCCACGATCACCTCGCGGTAATGCCACGTGAGGGCCCCGCCGAGCGCGATGACGGCGAGCACGATCACGATGCGGCCCACGGGCACCTCCTCTTCGCCGGAGACGAAGACGGGCAGGACGCTGCGCTCGCGTACGCTTCCCCGCGGCAGCGGCGGCACGCGCGTGAAGCGGAGGCTCAGATTCCGCCGGAGATAAATGCGGACGTTGAACGCCCAGCCTGACGCTTCGAGCAGCGCCGAGACGTCCCGCCTGCGAAGCTTGAGCCAGCCGAGGAACCCCGAGACCGTCATCACGCCGAGCGCGACGCCCGCCACCGCGAGCAAAGCATTCAGGGGGTTCGTATTCGACAGCGTCTGGAGCGCGAACGCCGCGGCGGAGCCCACGGCCGCGAATGCGATGCCGCCGCCCACGATCGTGCCTTGCAGCCCCGGGGCCACGACGGGCGCCGCGGCAGGCGGGCTCGGCGGGGGCGGCGGGGGCGGAGGAGGCGGCGGCGGCGGCGCGGCGGGCGGGACCTTCGGCGGGTCGGCCGAGATCTGCGCGCCGACCCGCTCGGAGACGCTCTTCTCCATGGCATCGAGCTTGCTGCCGAAGAGCTTCGTCACCTTGTCGTCGATGAAGTCGCGCAGCTTCACGAAAGGCGCGAACGCCGCTTCCTGGATCGAAATGGGCTTGACGATCACGTCCGTGATCCTCGCGTCCCATTCCTTGCCGTCGCGATCGTAAAACACGCCGCGCTTGCCCACGGAGATGCCGCGCCGCGAGCCCGAGGTCACGCCCACGGCGACGTGCATCGTCATCGTCAGGTCGCCCTCTTTGCGATCCAGATCGACGTACGCGACGAAGATGTTGCTCGTCTCCGCGATCGGCTGGTGCTCGGCCTTGTCGAGGACGCGGACGCAGAGGTTGATCTCGCGGCCGTCGAGCACGAGCGTGCCGACCTCGAACAAGCATCGCTCCCCGACCGAAAAGAGCGCGGGGAAGCTGACCATGTTGTTCGCGAGATCCAGGATCCACCGCTGCAAGAGCGCGAGCTTCTCCAGATCCGAGAGCCCCACGAGCTCGGCCGAGGCCTTTTCGTCCTCGGTCACCAGCGCGCGCAGCGCCTTTGGCAAGGGCCCTTCGAGCAAGGCGCGGAGCTCGTCGCCCACGAGCCCGCCCGGCAAAGGCGCGGGCCTCTTCGATTGCCACGCGCGGTATGGCTCGAAGAGCGCGCGGACCCGCTCCCAGCCTTGGCGATCGAGCTTGCGCACGGGCCCCGGCTCGCCGAGCGCGCGCGGCAAGACGTCGACCGAGAGCCGCCGCGCCTCGTCCGCGAAGAGCGGATTCACCTCGGATTCGAGGTCGAGCACGCCCGAGCGGTTCGGCGGCCCGAGCGCGGACTCGCGCATGTAAGCCCGGATCGCCGCGGGATCGTTCACGTCGAGCGCCGCGAGCCGCTCCGGTTTGACGGCGAGCCTGTCCTCCGCGGCCGGGCCTTGTCCGAGCAGATCACATTGCGCGAAGAATTGATCGAGCTTGCCCGCGAGCGTGTCCACGACCTCGAACGCGGCCCCCGTCCCGACGCCGAACGGCAATACGAGGCTCGCCTCCGCGTTCCCGCGCAGCGCGCCCGCCGCCTCCCACGCGAGCTCCGCGTGACCGAGCGCGAGAAACGCGTCGAGCTTCGCCACGTCCACGCCGGCGTCACCCGAGAGATCCATCACGCCCCCCGTGGCCTCGACGATCAACGTCGCCAGGCGCGCGAGGGCCGGCTCCTCGATTTGGGAGGGCGCCACGATCCCGTCCCCGTTCGGTGATTTTCGCGCATAACCGTCGCGGAAAGCGCGAATGTCGGCGAGGGAGAGCGTCGCGCCGGCACGCGCGGCCTGCCCGCTCGCTTTGATGCGTTTTCTCGCGAGGGCGCGGAGGCGCGCGGCGTCGGGCTGCGAGGTGTCGAGGTCGTCGAGGTGGACCGTATCGGTGCGCTCGGCGATGCGGTTCGGGTTCCGGAGACGCGCCTGCAGCCAATCGTGCGCGGCGAGCAGCTCTTGCACGCGAATGCGCCCGTTGCCGTCGACGTCGACATACCGCAGCAGCGCCTTGTCGCAGAGGAGCTGGTCGATCGGGACGCTCGTCGAGGACCAGCGGGCTGGCGGGAGCGCGTGGATCAGCGCGAGGTCCTCGGCCGTCTCCAGCTTGAGCTGCACGAGGCCACGATAATCACTGAAAATGAAGGGCGCTTTTGCCACGTGGGGACGCTCTTGCCACGGTTTTGCAGGCCAGGCAATGCCTTCGCGCGTGGAACGTGGGCGGATTCACCGCCCGCAGGCCCATGACGTCACGTGACAGGAGTTCCGTGCATGACGCATGCGGGGGTTTCTCCCGGCTGGATAATTCTCGGAATGCTACGTGGTCCCAGGGGATCTCGGGGCGTGGATACGAAACGCGGCGCCTGGATCGCGCTGTTTTCTTGACTTTCGACCCGGCGTTTCGTAATGCGCGCCAGATGCCCAGCGAGCCTCGGACGTTCGTGCTCCGGAGCCGGCCCACGGCCGCGGGGGCTCTGCGCGCCGAGCGGCACGTCGGGCGGCGCGTCGTTATGGGCGCTTGCCTCACTGCGGCCCTCGGCGCCCTGGCCCGGTACACGTTCTTTTCGGGATCGGCCGCCGAGCGCCGCCGCGCGGAGAACGTCTTTCAGGCCGCCCGCGAGGCCTCCCGGGCCCTCACCGAGGGGCGCGTTTCGCCCGCGACATGGCAGGAGCTCGTGGAGCAGGTTTTCCGCGACGCCTCCCCCGAGGAAATCGCCCGGGCCATCGACGTCGAGTCGCTCGTCGCGCGTGCGCCCGCGGCGATCCGCGGCGCCGCGGTCGTACCGTTCTCGCCCTCGCTCCCCGAAGACGAGGGGCCGCGGATCGTGACGAAGCTTTTCGTCCTGCGCGCCGGCCGGGCGAACCCGCCGCACGCGCACGACAACATGGTCTCGATGCATTACGTGCTCCGGGGCCGGTTCCGCGTCCGCCATTACGATCGCGTGCGCGACGAGCCCGGCGGGTTCGTCCTCCGGCCCACGATCGATCGGGTCCTCGGCCCGGGCGAGGCGACGAGCATCTCCGACGCGCGCGACAACGTGCATTGGCACGTCGCCGAGACCGACGGCGTCCTGCTCGACGTGCTTTGCGCCGATCTCGGAGGCCGGCCGACGGACACGCACCTCGTCGATCCGGTCCGCGCCGAGCCCCTCGAAGGAGGCCTGCTCCGCGCGCCGCGCCTCTCCACCGTGGGAGAGGCGCTCGAGCGATTCGGCTGAGGGGACGTTCCCGACGCACCCCGGCGGCGCCGCGGCGTCCTGGCCGACGCCATCACGTGCGCGCGGGGCACGCGGCTCCGTCCTCGATTCGGGCGCGCGGCGCACCTCGGGCGGTATGGTTTCTCATTGCACGGCCCGCGTACGTCCGCGGACCGAAATACGTTCGCGGCCGCGCGGCGTAGCCGGCGTGCGAGCCCATATCGCACGCTCCCGAACGACCATGGCGCGCCACCCCCGCGGCCGCGACCTTGCAATGCTTCGGGGCGTGCGGCACGCCGGCGAGCCGCCGCTTGATGTAATGAAGCGCCGGCCCTTCTCGCGTCGATGTTGGGCGCGAGAGGAGGCAGAGAACCGAAAAGGGGGTTTTCATGAAGAAGTCGCTCCGCGTCCTTTCCGCTGCGTTCGCTTCTGCCATGCTCCTTGCCGCCTCCGGGCAGGCGATCGCGGGTGGGTGGGGCCTGGATGACAGGTTTGGAGCCGGATATTATGGCGGATACGGAGCCCGCGGCGGGTACGGATACCGTGGCGCGTACGGATATGGCTACGGCGGGCCTCGTGGCCCGCTGGGCGGGTATTTCGGCGGCGGCTGGGGCGGCGGCCTCGGGGGCGGCGGCCTTGGGGGCGGCTACGGGTACGGCGGCTACGGGTACGGCGGCTACGGCGGTTACGGTTATGGCGGCAACTTCGCGTTCAACGACGTCAACGTCTGCTTCGACGGCAATCAGATTTTCTGCCGTTTCGAGGCCGCGGGATTCGTGCAGAACCAGGTCGAGATCTACGCGTTCCTCACGGGCGGCGCGACCTGCGGCGGCGTCGGGGGCATCGGGGGCATCGGAGGCATCGGGGGCGTCGGGGGCGTCGGGGGCGTCGGGGGCGGGTGGTACGGCAATGACGGGTTCTTCAGCGACGTCGGCATCGGCGGCTACTACGCCTACCCGCTCGCCGGCGGGAACCTCTGGCAGGGCGCGATCGATCTCGACGGCTACTTCGACGATTTCTGCGACGGCGGCGTTTACGGGGGCGGCCTCGATTTCAGCCGCGTGAGGCTCGCCATCGCAGGCCGCGAGTTCGCCTTCAACGACATCGGGCCCTGCGGCGACGGCTGGTTCGACTGAGCGAACCGCGCGTCACCGCGCGCAACCCCGAATCGCCGTGGTCCCCGAGCTCGTGCTGGGCTCGGGGACCCGTGGGGAAGGCACGTGGGCCTGTGGGTCCGTTCGCTCGTTTTTCCCGGGCGGCCAGGCTCGACGTCCGAGTTCGATGACGTGCGCCCCGAAACCGACTAGAACACCCGCCATGACGCAGCGCGCCCCCCGCGTGGGGATCATCATGGGCAGCACGAGCGACGCGCCGACCTTGCGAAAGGCCGCCGAGATGCTCGATCGCCTGGAGGTGCCGTACGAGATGCGCGTGGTCAGCGCGCACCGCACGCCAGACCTCCTGTTCAGCTACGCGGCAGAGGCCGAGGCGCGCGGGCTCCAGGTGATCATCGCCGGCGCGGGCGGCGCCGCGCACCTGCCCGGGATGGTGGCCGCGAAGACCGTCCTGCCCGTGCTCGGGGTGCCGATCCTGTCGCACGCCCTGCATGGGCTCGACTCGCTGCTCTCGATCGTGCAGATGCCGGGTGGCATCCCCGTGGGGACCCTGGCGATCGGCGATGCGGGCGCGAAAAACGCCGCGCTCCTCGCCGCGTCCATCCTCGCGCTCCACGACGCCCCGCTGCGCGAGCGCATCAAAGCATTCCGCGCGGAGCAGACCCGGGCCGCGCTCGAAAGCGAGGTTTGACGACGTGACCTCTCGCGGCCCCATTCTCCCCGGACGCACGGTGGGCATTCTGGGCGGCGGACAGCTCGGCCGCATGTTCGCGATCGCGGCGCGGCGCATGGGCTACCGCGTGCACGCGCTCGACCCCTCGCAGGACGGACCCGCGGGGCAGGTCGCGGACGTCGAGGTCGTCGCGCCGTACGAGGACGTGGACGCGGCGCGGCGTTTTGCCGAGGCGGTCGACGTCGTGACGTTCGAGTTCGAAAACGTCCCCTCCGAGACACTCGCCGCCGTCGCGGAGCGAAGGCCCGTTTACCCTTCGCCCGCCGTGCTCGATACGTGCCGCCACAGGCTGCGTGAAAAGCGCTTCCTCGCGAAAGGCGGCTTTCCGGTGGCAGGCTTCGCCGAGATCCGGACCGAGGACGAGCTCCGCGCCGCGCTCGTTCGTCTCGGCACGCCGGCGATCCTGAAGACGGCGGAGTTCGGATACGACGGCAAGGGCCAGGTCCGGATCGACGCGCCGGAGAGCGCGGGCCGCGCGTTCCAGGCGCTCGGCGGAAAGCTCGGCGTGCTGGAAGCATTCGTCCCGTTCGCGTGTGAGCTCTCCGTGGTCGTCGCGCGCTCGCACGAGGGCGACATCGTCCCGTTCGAGGTCGCCGAGAACCGGCACGCGCGGCACATCCTGGACGTCTCGCTCGCGCCCGCAGGGGTCCCCGCGGCGGCGCGCGCGCGCGCAACGGAAGTCGCCTCGGACATCGCGAAGGCGATCGACCTCGTGGGCGTGCTCGGCGTGGAGATGTTTTACCTGCCAAACGGCGACATCGTGGTGAACGAGCTCGCCCCGCGGCCCCACAACTCGGGGCATTACACGTTCGACGCCTGTGTGACGAGCCAGTTCGAGCAGCAGTTGCGGGCCGTCTGCGGTTTGCCCCTCGGCGAGCCCACCTTGCTTCGGCCCGCGGCGATGGCGAACCTGCTCGGCGATCTGTGGGAGCACGGCGAGCCGCAATGGGATCGGGCCGCGGCGTTCCCGGACGTGAAGATTCATCTGTACGGAAAAACCGAGGCGCGGCCGGGGCGGAAGATGGGGCACCTCGTGGCGATGGCGGAGACGGCGGAGAAGGCCTCCGCGCGGGTGCTCGCGGCGCGCAGCGCGCTCGTCAGCGGCCGACCGGGGGCAGACCCGGGCCCGTGAGCAGGTGGCGGACCCGGGCCTCGTTCGCCTCCTCGATCCTCCCAGCCGCTTTCTCCCGCGCGTGGTCGTCCGCGTAGCTCTGGACGTACCCCGCGTACCAGACGAACACCTGCCCGCGGATCTTCTCGACCGCGCGCGTGGCGAGCGCCGCCTCGATGTCCACGTCGGAGGGAGGGCGCAACGGGTCGCCCGCCGCGACTTCCCTGCATCGCCCCGACTCGGCGCGGAAGGTCTCGTCCGTCGTGCGCATCGAGATCGGATCCGGCGGCAAGGTCACGGCGCTGGTCTCGCCGAGGACGTGCGCGCGGAGCGCGAGGGACGTGGCGGCGCTCCACGTGTGCAGCTCGACGCCGTAGTTGTGCGCGCAGATGCGATCGACGAGGACCGTCGTGGGCGTCCGCCGAAGCTGGGCGACGGCGCGCTCCCAGGCGTCGCGCTCGTTCGAGACCGTTTGCTGGGCGTTCGTGTGCTCCTGCTCTTTGCGCTCGACCTCGCGCCTCGCCTCGTCCTCGCGCGTCTCGGCCTCGTCCCGCGCGCGGCGCGCGGCGTCGTGACGATCGTCCTCCGCTTTGCACTCGGAAGGCAGCTTGTGCGTCGCGCGGCACTGATCGAGCTCGCGTTGCAGGCGCTTCTCGTCAGCCTTGGCGCGGTCGTGGAAGCTCGTCGCCGTCGTGAGGTTGCGGCGCGCGTCCTCGACGGTCTTCTTCGCGCGGCGGGCGGACCCTTCGGCGGCGCGCGCGCGTCGCTCGGCCTCGTCGACCTCACGTGAGGCGGCGTCGTAGGCGGGGTTCGGGAGGCGATCGGTCCCGCACACGTACTCGCAGGTGCGGCCCTGCGTGGTGACGTCGTGGTCCCGGGCGATCGTGTCGAACGCCGCCTGGATCCGCACGCCGGCCGCGTTCGGCGGTGGTTCCTGGCTGGTCGCCGCGACGAGCCGCGCGCGTGTGTCGCCTTCCACCGGAGCAGCTCGGCCTCGACGAGGGCGGACACGCCGCTCGCCTTCGTTTCCGAGGGCTTCTCGATCACGAGGAAGAACCGGAGCTCGTCTTCGAGCGCGTGGCGAAGCTCGCCTTCGCGTTGCTTCGCGTCACGGAAGCCCGGGCGGGCGGCCTCGACGTCGCGAAACGCGAGCAGGGCGTTGCCGCGCTTGCCCTCGACGGCGTACTTGACGGCGCGGTCGTAGGCGCGCGTCGCCATCCGATCGAGGATCCGGCCTTCGAGGGCGGCGGCGGCCTGATCGCTCGGGTCGCATTGCCGCGCCGCGCGCGCGAGGGAGAGGGCCGCGTCGTCTTGGTCGCGCGCGAGCAGCTCCTCGGCGCGCTTGAAGACGGCGGCGCGTGTCTCGACGTAGGTGCGGCGCGCCTCCTGGTTCACCGGATCAAACGCGACCGCGTCGCGGGCGAGGAACAGCGCCCTTTCGAACTCGCCGCGCCCGAGCGCCTCCCGGCTCTCGGCCGTGCGCCCCTCCGACTGCTTGCGCCGCGCGTTCGCGAGCTTTTGCTGCGCCAACGCCTCGTCCGGATCGATGCGCGTCGCGCGCTCGTACTCTGCGGCTGCGGCGTCCCAGTCGCCGGCGCGGGCGAAGGTGTCGCCGCGCTCCATCGCGCGCTTGTAGGCGCGTCCACAGCCCGCTGCGGAGAGCGCGAGGGTCACGGCGAGGAGCAAGGCGGGGAGGGCAGGGCGGCGGGGAAGCATTCGCATTTTGATGGAACGACGCCCCTCGACGTATGGAATTCGCGGGCGCGCGCGTCAAGAACTTGCGGCGGTCATGCACGGCGGGCGCGGCGCGTCACGCCTGCATCCGCGAGAACGAGCGTACCGCGAGCGCGCCCACCAGGGCGAGCGTCCCGAGCACGACGCCCACGTCGAGCAGGATCGGGAAATGGTGCACGCCGACGCAGAGGCCCCGCGTCGCGTCGACCGCGTACGACATCGGGTTCAGCCGCACCACGACCGCGAGCGCGGGCGGCAGGCCGTCGAGCGGATAGAGCGCGCCCGAGAAGAAAAAGACCGGCTGGATCAGGAAGTTCACGATCCCGCCGAAGCCCTCGAACGTCTTCATGCGCGAGGCCACGGTGATCCCGAGCGCGCTCACGGCCATGCCGAAGGCGACGAGCAGGGGGATCGCGAAGAGCGCGCCGAGCGGATCGATCCGCGCGCCGAGGAGCGGCGCGACGAGCAGCACGACCGAGACCTCGACGAGGGACGTCACGCTGGCGGAGATCATCTTCGCGAGGACCAGCGTGGCGCGCGGGACGGGCGCGACGAGCAGCTCCTTCAGGAAGCCGAACTCGCGGTCCCACACGATCGAGATCGCGGAGAACATGCTGGAGAAGAGCACGGCCATCGTGGCCACGCCGGGCACGAGGAAGGAGACGAAATCGACGCCGGTCGCGCCCGTGTCGAAGGCCCTCCGGAGCCCGAAGCCGACGGCCAGGATCCAGAGCAGCGGGCGCACGAGCGTCGCGACGAGGTTCTGCCGGTCGCGCAGGAACTTCACGACATCGCGGCGGGCGAGGTGGTAGACGACCTCCGCGCGCATGCTCATCTCCGCCGCGCCATGGCGCGCATCGCGTCGCGCCCGGCCTCGCCGTTGCCGTTGCGGATCTGGCGACCCGTGAGGGCGAGGAACACGTCGTCCAGCGTCGGGCGCCGCACGGCGATGCCCGTAACGGCGACGCGTGCCTCGGAGACGAGCTGCACCACGAACGCCTCGCCGTCCTCCACGCGGAAGCTGAGCCCCTCCTCGGTCCGATCCGGCGTGAGGCCGTACCGCTCGGCGAGCACTGCGCAGAGCGCCGCGGGCTCGTTCGTCCGCACGAAGACCACGTCCTTGCCCACGGCGCGTTTCAGCGCCTCGGGGCTGTCCTCGGCCACGATCCGCCCGTGATCGATCACCGCGATTCGATCGCAGTGCTCGGCCTCGTCCATGTAATGGGTCGTCAGGAACAACGTCATCCCGTTTCGGTCGCGCAGGCCGCGCAGCACCTCCCAGGTCGCTTTTCGCGTTTGTGGATCGAGCCCGGTCGTCGGTTCATCGAGGAAGAGCACGCGCGGCCGGTGCACGAGGCCGCGGGCGATCTCGAGCCTGCGCTTCATGCCGCCCGAGAACGTGCGCACCAGATCCTTTTTTCGAGCCGCGAGATCCACGAACGCGAGGGCCTCGTCGAGGCGCGCGCGGCGCTCGGCGCGGGGGACGCCGTACACGACGGCGTGGAGCAGGAGGTTCTCCTCCGCGGTGAGGCGATCGTCGAGGGACGGATCCTGAAAGATCACGCCGATGGCTCGCCGCACGTCCTCGGGGCTCTTCGTGACGTCGAGGCCGGCGAGCCGCAGGACGCCGCTCGTCGGCGCGAGCAGCGTGCAGAGCATCTTGATCGTCGTGGTCTTGCCGGCGCCGTTTGGCCCGAGAAACCCGAAGATCTCGCCTTCCTGCACGGTGAAGCTCACGCCGCGGACGGCCTCGACGTCGCCGAAGCGCTTCGAGAGGTCACGGACCTCGATCGCGGGGGAGGGGCTCATCGTGCGGGGAGAGGGCCGGAGGGGCCGTCTTCATACGCCTTGCAAGCCGAGGGCCGCAAGGGGAGGGGAGGCGCGCGCGACGTCGAGGACGCTCAGTCGTCGTCCGAGTCGCCGCTGCCGGTGCGCGTCCGATCGCAGGAGGTTTTGATGTTGGCGAGCACGTCGGTGCAAACCGTCCCCCACGCGTACTCGCGGAGCTCCACGCTGCCGCAGTCTCTCGCCTGGATGAGCTTGACGCAGGCGTCGACGTCCACCTTGGCGGAGCAGCCGGAAATGCTGCTGCAGTCGTCCGTCGAAGCCAAGCAGACGTCATTCGCGTCGACGGCGGGCTTGTTGCAGGTCTGAAGCACGCCGTTCGCGGCGTCGACGAGCTTCTGGCACGCGGTCGCGCCGTCGAACTCGTTCTCCTCGCAGCTACAGCCGATGCCGAGCAGGGCGGCGAGGGCGAAGGAAAACGAGATCGCGAGCGCGCGGGATAAGGGATTCGTTCGCATCGTCAAGGATCTTTCCAGTAAGGTTGCCATTCCCGGACGGAACGGCCGGCGCCCCGACGCTAGCAGGAAGCCCGTACCCCTGCAAAGCCGCACCGCTGCGTCGTTTGCCCATCCCGTGACGGACAATGTCCGCCTGGACCTCCGTGTTCGCCATTCTCGAACACGGGTCGAACAATGTCCGACCCATAAGAATCGTCAATGGACAATCGTGTCGAAGGAGCGCACATTGGACGAACCAATCGCGACGCGGTCGCGACCAACGGAGGGCTTGGTTATGATCGACAACAGGATCGAGGTCGTCTTCTCTTTCGACACCACCGGCAGCATGTACCCCTGCTTGACGCAGGTCCGGCGCAAGGTCGGCGAGACGGTGCGGCGATTGATGAAGGAGATCCCGGGGATCCGGATCGGCATCATCGCCCACGGTGATTATTGCGACGCCGGCTCGACGTACGTGACGAAGGCCCTCGACCTGACCGACGACGGCGACGCGATCGTCCGTTTCGTGGAGAAGGTCGGCCCCACGGGCGGCGGCGACGCGCCCGAGTGTTACGAGCTCGTCCTGCACGAGGCCCGCTCGATGTCCTGGACCAAGAACTACACGAAGGTCTTCGTTTTGATGGGCGACGACGTGCCGCACGGGCCGAACCAGAACCCGAAAAAGCTCGATTGGCGCAGTGAGGTCGACGCGCTCGGCGCGGCCGGGATCCCGGTCTACGGCGTGCAATGCCTCGGCCGCCGCCACGCGACGCCGTTTTACGCGGAGCTCGCGCGGAAGAGCGGCGGGTTCCACATCGGCCTCGACCAGTTCGCCTACGTGACCGACATGATCCTCGCGGTTTGCTACAAGCAATCGTCCGACGAGAAGCTCCAGGATTACGAGCGCGAGGTCAAGAAGCAGGGCCGCATGAACCGCGGCCTCGACAAGATGTTCGGCACGATGATGAAGCGCGAGGCGTCCACCGAATACGGCGACACCGACCTCCGCGCCGTGCCGGGCGGCAGGTTCCAGGCGCTCGAGGTGGACCGCGACATGCCCATCAAGCAGTTCGTCCTGGAAAATGGCCTGGCCTTCAAGGCGGGCCGCGGCTTCTACGAGTTCATGAAGACCGAGACGATCCAGGGGCACAAAGAGGTGGTGCTGATGGACCGCAAGACGGGCGATCTCTACAGCGGCGAGCGCGCCCGCGAGATGCTCGGTTTGCCGCCCGGCGCGACCGTGCGCATCAAGCCCGCGAGCCTGGAGAAGTTCGTGGTCTTCGTGCAGAGCACCTCGTACAACCGCAAGCTCATCGGCGGCACGCGCTTCCTTTACGAGGTCGAGGACTGGGCCAAGGCCGAGGCCGCCTGAATCGAAGTCCGATACGTGCTTCCAGGGCTCGGTCCGCCTGCCTCCCGGCGCGGCGTCGGATATGCTTCCGTCAGCCGAGGACCGTCCCTGGAGGTAAAGATGCGCCGGAACCTCTCCCTCATTTCCGTGATCACCGGTCTGGGCGTGGTGGGGTTCATCCCTTCCACGGCCCGGGCTGGCCTTTCGCTGGGCGCCGATATGAACGTGGGTGTCGTGACCAGCGGCGCCGGCCCCATCGGCGACGTCGGCAGCGGCATCGGCGGCCGCATCGGATATCGCGCGAACCTCGGGCCCTTCGCGATCACCCCGGAGATCGGAGGATCCTACCTGCGCCTGAACGCGGTCGAGACCCCGATGCGCGGGGTCGTGGGCGGGCGCCTGGCCTTACGCGGCATGGTGCAGCCCTCGATCTTCGCCCATTACGGGATCGCGCTCGTGCAGCAGGACGTCCGCGGACCCACGTACGACCTGGGCGCAGCGGTCGATTTGAGCGCCGCGATCGTCCGGGTCGGCGTGCACGCGGGGTACGTTGCCGTGCAGAGCACGGCCGATCGGGGGATCTATTCGGTGTACGTGCCCCTCGAATGGGTCGAGCTCGGCTTGCACGCCGGCCTCGGGTTTTAACGGAAGAGGTCTTCGAGCGCCTCGAGCTCGCCGGAATCGAGCCATACGCCGCGGCACTCGATGCACGTGTCGACCGTCACCTCGGAGCCGAAGCCCCAGTTGCGCGCGGCCATCTCGCCTCGGCAGGACGGGCAAACGAGCGTGGCGACGGCCTCTCCGTCGGTCCCCGCGCCGTGCTCCCGGGCGCGCGCGTAGACGCGCTGGAGGGCCGTCGTCGGGGTGCGCGTCGGCTTCGTTTCGCCGTGCGACGCGGCGATCTGGATTTTCGCGAGCTCGCCGTGATCGAGGAAGACGCCGCCGCATCCGCGGCAGCCATCGAGCTCCACGCCGGCCTCGTGAGCGATCGTTTCGAGCCGCTCACGGCGGTGATGGCGGTCTTCGGCGCCGCGGTAGGGGTCGTTCGTCAGGTCGATCTTGCAACGAGGGCATTCCATCGGTTCCCGATGCTACCAGACCTCTCGCCGCGTCCGGAAGCGAGGAAGGCAAGCCGATTTCGTGCGCACCGCCGGTACGTTATCGTTCGCCACTCCGCATGGATCACGGCCCCCGTGTGGAGCGGGGAGCTGCCGCCCGGCATGAAGGCCGAATGAAATCGCGGAGTTCTGCGTTCGTCTCCCTTGCACGCCCCGGGCCCCCCTGCTATCCACTCCCTCGCGCGCCGCGTGTCGACCTGTCCCCCCCCCGAGGTCCACGTGGCGCGTCTTTTTTGTGCCTTCCAGGCGTGGACCCGGCGGGTCGGGCCGAGCGATGCGCGTGATTTTTTGAGGCGCTGCTCCTTCGCGACCCGTTACACTCGGTCCGTCGAGAGGCACCGATGCGTATTGCGCTCCTGTATCCCCCGCCCTGGAAGATCCCGGCTCGCGGCGAGCCGTACGACATGCGCGGCGACGGGCCGCCCGCCGAGTACCGCGAGGGAGATCTCGACGCGGACTTCTACCAGATCCCCTATGGCCTGCTGTCGATCGCGGCGCAGGCCCTTCGCGCCGGTCATCAGGTCAAGATCCTGAACCTCTCGGCGATGACGTGGGCGACGGTCGAGGAGGTGCTCTCCACGCTCGACGCCGATCTCTACGCAATGTCGTGCTGGACCGCGAACCGCCGCGGCGTCGCGCTCGTCGCGAAGGCGATCCGCGCGCGCCGCCCGAAGGCGCCCATCGTCGTCGGGGGACCCCACGCGAGCCCGTTCGCGAAGGAGATCCTCGAACACTGGCCCGAGGTGGACGTCGCCACGATCGGCGAGAGTGAAATCACGTTCCTCGAGATCGTGGATCGCCTCTCGGCGGGGCGCAGCTTGCGCGGGCTCGCGGGCGCGGCGTATCGATTCGAAGGCCGCGTGGAGATGGGGCCGAGCCGCGCGTCGATCGAGGATCTCGACACGCTCGCCTCGCCGCACGCGTTTTTCGACACGCACATCCTGATGACGTCCCGCGGCTGCCCGTGGGCTTGCACGTTCTGCGGGGCCGAGAACACCTGGGGACGCGGGTTTCGGGGGCAATCGGTGTCGCACGTGCTCGACGTGCTCGAAACGACGGTGGCGCGTTTGCCCGTGAAGATGATCTTGGTCAAAGACGACACGTTCACCACGAACCGAAAACGCGTCCTTGACCTGTGCCGCGGCATCCGGGAGCGGAACCTTCGATTCTTGTGGAGCTGCGACACGCGCGTCGACGTGCTCGGCGAGGAGTTGCTCTACGAGATGCGCCTCGCGGGCTGCGAGCGGCTCTCGCTCGGCGTGGAGAGCGGCTCGCCGAAGATTTTGAAGGCGGTCGACAAGAAGATCACGGTCCAGAAGATCATCGATTCGACCGAGCTCGCGAAGAAATACGGCATCAAGGTCCGTTACTTCATGATGCTCGGCAACCGCGGCGAGACGGCCGAGACGTTCCGCGAGACCCTCGCGTTCCTCGACCGCGCGCGGCCCCATCAATACATCTTTTCGTGCCTCTCCATTTACCCTGGCACGCACGATTACGACGAGGCGACGGCCACCGGATGGCTCGATCCGGAGGTGTATTTCACGGGGGATTTCCAGGAGCTCAAGGTCCCCTTCGACGCCTCCGAGGAGGACACGAAGCTCATGAGCGACTGGTTCCGCGAGAACAGCGGCCTGCGCGAGCATTTCCGGGAGAGCGCGGCCGAGTGCGAGGCGATCCTCGCGCGGCTCGGGGATCACCACGCCGCGCACCTCGACTGCGCGAGCGCCCATTACCGGGAAAACAACCTGGATGCGGCCGAGCGGCACGCGGCGCGGGCGCTCGAGCTCGGACACCCCTTGCCCGGGCTTTGCTTGAACATGCTCGCGGTGATCGCGGCCCGGCGCTCGGCCTGGAAGAACATGCAAGACCTCTTCACGGAGGCCTGGCGCAAGGATCCCCAGCACTGGGTGCTCGTGCGCAACGTGCAAAAGGTGAAGGCGTGGCTCGATCAGGCGGGGCCGCTGCGGGGCCTGCCGCTCGAGCTCGAAGCGCACAACGAGTTTCAGCTCCTCGAACGGACCGTGCAGCCGATGCTCCCGGGGCCGCTGCCGCCCGATTACGCAGTCTGGAGCGCGCCCGCGCCGCGCGCGCAGAATCCCGAGATGCGCGTCCCGCAGACCGGCAGCCACGCCTCATTCCAGCCGAAAACACGGCTCCGCGTGGTTACGTGAGGGCTCAGTTGCAGCTCGCCTCCGTCGCTCCGCCGAAGACCGTCGTCCAGTACACGCCGTAATCGCCGCCGCCGGTCGCGCGGCCGATGCCGATCACCGTGTACGAGCTGCCGAGCATGTTCGCGTTGTGCCCGGACGAGTTCTTCCATTGCGTGAACACCGCGTCGGCGGTGCTGTTGCCCGCGGCGATGTTCTCGCCCATCGCGGTCTGCACGGGACACGCATGGTCGTAGCAGGCGTCGCACGCGCGGTCGCTGAAGCCCGAGCCGTTCTGGCCGGTGTGCGAGAAATAATTCTGGTCGCGCATGTCCTCGCTGTGCCCCTGCGCGGCGCGGTTCAGCGAGGTGCACGCCGCGAGCGGCGGCAGGTTGTTCGACGCACGGTAATCGTTCAGGATCGCCAAAAATCCCTTCTCCTCGACATCGAGCGCCGTCGTGGCCTCGCCGGCGCCCGCGCACATCGCGCACGCGCCACAATCGGAGGCGCAGTTCATGCACGTCTCGGCGCCGCTGCAAACTCCATTGCCACAACACGCGCCGCAATCCTTCGGGCACGTCTCGCAGCTCTCGCCGCCGCCGCACGTCCCGTCCCCGCAGCCGACGCCGCCGCCGGAGCTCGCCGTGGAAGAGGCGCCTCCACCCCCGGCGCCTTGCCCCGCGCCGCCCGCGCCTGCACTCCCCGCGCCGCCGCCGCCCGCACTGCCGCCGCCCGCGTCGCCTGCGCTGCCTGCGCTGCTGCTCGCAGGGCCATTTTGCATTCCCGCTGAACCCCCATCGCCTTGGTCCGGGCCTTCGCCGTCATCGGTCCCGCCGATGACGCCAGTGCAGGCGCCGAGCGCGAGAAAAGAAAGGAGCGCGAGGGACGCCGTCACGAAAGCCGAGCGATTTTGCATGGCGTCGATCCTACGTCGGATGCATCGCGCGCCTCTACCGAGAACATGCACGATTGCGTGCTTTGCGGGCGGTATAGGTTTGCCGCCGGCGCATTTTTCCGACAAGGGGGCCTTTCCGGCCCAACACGCGGCGGCAAGCCGCGTGCATGGTGGGGAGACCTGTCTCATGCGAGCGCGGCTCCCGACCCCGACCGTGCACCGGCTGATCAGCTCCCCGCTCGGGGCCCTGCTCGATACGCCCACGTACGAACGATTCAAGCTGGAACGTCTGCCGTTCGAGCTGCGCCTCCTGCGCCTCGGCGCCATGGCCGCGGCCCTCGGCTCGTCCGACGCGGACGAATTGATCGCGCGCCTCGGCGTGAAGGGCGAGGTCCCGACGACGATGCGGCGCCGCCTCGCCCGGGGGCTGACGCAATTCGCACGAGTGCGCATGGCGCGGGAGGACATCACGCGCCGCTGGGAGCGCGCCGTATGGGGCGAACCCTGGCCGTCGCCCGGGCGCGAGGAGCTCATCCGGCTGGAAATCGAGCGGCGCGTGCGCGCGCGGCGGTGCCTCGTCCCCCAGCGAACGCTCGGGTTTTTTGCTGAAAAGATCCAATTTGATCCGATCGCTTTTCACGTGCCCTCGCCCGGCGAGGTCGCGGCGCGGTGGGCGCGGGAGCTCGCGCGGCCGGAGCTTTTGTATGCATTGCCCGCGGAGCTGCCTCCGATCGAGCGGTCCCGCGCGCTGCCGGGGCCCGTCGGACCCGAATACCTGATCCGGTTTCGTTCGCCCTCGCGCATCGGCGACCTCGTTCACGCCCGCGTCTTCGAGCCGGAGCGGCGCGAGGAGGTCGCGGCGACGTTCATTTACGCAGGCGGCCTTTTCACGGCCTGCGACGATGACGTGTATTGGCCCGAGGAGGAGGCCATGGGGCGAGGGCTCGCCGCGCGGGGGCATCGCGTGGTCCTGCTCGCGCTGCCCTGGCACGGGAGGCGCGCGCCCGCCGGAAAGGCGAGCGGCGAGGCGAGCCTTTCGGCAGGGCCCGAAGGGCTCTTTCGTTTGTGCGCAGCCGGCGCCCAGGAAATGGCGGTGCTCATTGCGTGGGCCCGCGAGCTCGGTTCGTCCGTGGTCGGCATCGGGGGCACGAGCATCGGGGCGCTCGTGGCGCAGGCGGTTTGTGGCCGCGCGCGGAGTTTCCCCCGCGGGATGCGCCCCGACGCCGTCTTCCTCGCCGGCGCGGCCCTCCGGCTCGACGAGGCGATCCTCGACGCGCCCCTCGCCGAACGAATGGGTCTGTCCCAGGCGATCCTGGAAGCAGGCTGGACACGCGAGGCCCTCGCTTGTTTACGGGATGTCTTTGATCCCCCAAGCGAGCCAGGCATTCCGCCGGAGCGTATTCACGCCGTGCTCGGGCTTTCGGACCCGTTTCTCCCGGCCACGCTCGGGCGCGAGCTTCTGCGCGCGTGGCACGTGCCGGAGGGGAACATAACATTGCGGCCCGGGGGCCAGGTCGGTTTGCTCCTCCACCTCGTTCGGGATTCGGATGCGCGCCTCACCATCGCGGGCGCGCTTCACCGCGCGGCGCGGGCCGTTCGCGCGTGACGTCGGGCCGCGAAGGTGTATCCTCCGCGCCCGCTCATGTCGAACTGGTCGACCTTCACCCTGCCCTTCGAGGGCCTGGAGCTGCCGCGATTCCTCCTCACGCTGGAGCAGTCGCTCGCCGCGTTCCCCGGCGCCCGCGTCACGTTCGTCGAGCTCGACGCCGCCGACGATCCCGACGAACCCCTCTGCGGCATCGAGATCGCCCTGCCGCGCCCACTCGTCGAGCACCACCGCGCGCCCGACGATCCCGAATTGCCGGAAGAGGAGGACGCCCCGAGCGCCGAGATCACGCTCTCCGCCGAAGGCGAAGAGACGACGCTCGCCGTGGACCTCGAACGAAACGCCTTCGTGATGCCGGTGCTCGTCAAGATCGTCGAGGACGTCCTGCGCCGCCTCGAGGTGATCGCCGAGGACGAGGACGAAAACGAGGAAGACGAAGAAGACGAAGAAGACGAGGACGAGGAATTCGACGAGGAAGACGAAGACGAGGACGAAGAAGACGAGGACGACGAGGACGAGGACGAGGACGAGGACGAGGACGAGGACGAGGACGAGGACGAGGACGAGGACGAGGAAGACGAAATCGAGGACGAGGTCGGAGAAGCCTTCGAATCGCTCCGTGTCGTCGCCGTGCGGACGTTCGGGGCCGTGGAAGGGGACGAGGCGTCCTTTTCATTCACGGTCTCCTGGGAGGAGCCGCCCCGCAAGAAGGGCGTCCGCGTCCGCGCATTCGAGCCCACATTCGCAGTAGGCGAGGGCGCAGGCGCGTCGTGGGTGGCGCTCGAATGCGAAGTTTGCCCGCTCGCGGCGCTCGCGCCAGCCGAGGCGGTCGGCATCAACACGGCCGCCGATTTCCAGATGTCCCTCGACGGCGAGACGTACCTCCTCACGACGAGTTATCCCGTGCGCGCGCTCGACGCGTCCTTGTTCCTGGAGATCTCGCTCGCGCTCGCCGAGCAGGCAGACATCCTCGGTCTGGCCATCGAAGAAGGCAAGCTCGCCCGTTCCTGAGAGAAAACCATGCCCCGTCCGTTCTGCTTCACGCTGCCCTACGCTCGGTTCTCCCCAGCCCACGCACTCGCAAGCCTGGAGGAGGCCATGGCCTTTTTCCCGGACGCACGCATCGCGCGGGCCATCGTCGACATGGAGCAAGAAGCCCCGCAAGGGCTCGACGTCGACATCGAGCTCGGTCCCTCCCTCCTGCCCGAGTCCGCCGGAGAGGAGCTGCGCATCGGGACGCTCTCGGTGCGATTCGACGGCCAGACCGTGTCCCTCGTCATCGACCCGCGGGATTCGGGCGCCGTGTTGCCCGCCATTTTCGCAATCGCCGAGGCCATGCTCGCAAGCGTGCGAGACCTCGCCGCAGTGGCCGCAGGCGAGGACGTCGAGGAAGAGGAAGCGACCGAAGCAGACGTGGATCCGTGGAGCAAACCGGCATCCTTCGACGATCTCGCGCGTCGCGCACGCCACCTGTTCTCGCTGGACGGGCGCGGCGAGACAGCCTTCGGCGTGACAGTCGCCTGGCAAAAACCAGTAGGGCGAACGCAAGGCCTGCTCGCACACGCGCACACGCCGCGCTTCGAGGAGGAGAGCGGCAGCGAAGGAACGTGGGTGACGCTGGAGAGCCCCGTTTGTCCCAAGAATCGTCTCACGCCAGAGGAGGCGCTGCGCCGAAGCCGCTCGCTCGACGTGGGCGCGCTCTGCGAACGAGCCGAGCATTACACGATCGTGGCGCGGTATCCGCTGCGAGCGCTGGATCGAGCCCGCTTCGTGACCATCGCAATGGCCATCGCCGAGCAGGCCGATCGGCTGGAAGCGATGCTCACGGGCGGGAAGGACGAGTTGTAGAGCCAAGCGCGGACAGCTCGATGGGCAACGCCCCGTCGCATGACGTCGTGTCCTGAGGCGGTGGCCTCATCTTCCAAACGGCACGCCCTCGTACCTCCGGAGACTCGGCCGCACTGCCCAGAGGCACGGCCTCGTTCCTCCGAGGCACGCCCTCGTACCTCCGGAGACTCGGCCGCACTGCCCAGAGACACGTCCTCGTCCCTCCAAGGCACGCCCTCGTACCTCCGGAGACTCGGCCGCACTGCCCAGAGACACGTCCTCGTCCCTCCAAGGCACGCCCTCGTACCTCCGGAGACTCGGCCGCACTGCCCAGAGACACGCCCTCGTCCCTCCGAGGCACGCCCTCGTACCTCGGAGACTCGGCCGCACTGCCCAGAGACACGTCCTCGTCCCTCCAAGGCACGACCTCGTACCTCCGGAGACTCGGCCGCACGCCCCAGAGACACGTCCTCGTCCCTCCGAGGCACGACGTCGTACCTCCGGAGACTCGACGTCGTCTCTTCCGACCGTGCGCCCATCTCTCGCACACACGTCCCCGTCGCCTTTTTGCTCGGCCTCCAAGCTGGAAGACACGGCCTCATCGATGAACAGCGCATCGCGCAGTTCATCGAACCGACGCCAGCTTGAAACCCAGCTCCATGGTCTTGCCACCGGCCCGTTGGAAGAACTGCGCATCGCGCAGTTCTTCCATCCCCGGTCCAGGCCGTGCCTGGTTCGGGTCGAGGGGCGAACAGCCCCCGCGGGGTCCGGGGCAGCGCCCCGGCGCGACGGCCTACGCGTGAGACGCCTCAGCCCATCGACTCGAGCACGAGCGCGATGCCCTGCCCGCCGCCGATGCACATCGTCACGATGCCGTAGCGCTTCTTCGTCCGGCGGAGCGCGTAGGCACACGTGAGCGTCAGGATCGCGCCTGTTGCGCCGAGTGGGTGGCCGAGTGCGATTGCGTTGCCCATCGGGTTTACGCGCTCCGGGTCGATGCCCATTTTCTCGAAATCGCGGACGCAGGCGAGCGCTTGGGGGGCGAATGCTTCGTTGATTTCGACGATGTCCACGTCCTTGCCCGTGATGCCTGCCTTCGCGAGCGCTTTTTTCACGGCGGGGACGGGGCCCCAGCCCATGATTTGCGGGTCGCATGCGGCCACGCCCATGCCTGCGATGCGCGCGAGCGGGCGCGCGTCGTGACGCTCGGCGTCTGACTCCTTGCCGATGAGCATCGCCGCTGCGCCGTCGACGACTGCGCTCGCGTTGCCCGCCGTGATGATGCCGCCTGCCTCGAATGCAGGCGGCAGACGCCCCATCTTCGCGGGGCTCGGATCTTCGAGGATGTGCGTGTCGTATTTCAGGATCGTGGGATCCCCGCCGTCGTCTGCGGGGAGCGCGACCGGCTCGATCTCCTCGTCGAAATGGCCTGCGTCGCGGGCGGCTTTCGCGTTTTTATGGGAGCGATAGGCGAAGGCGTCGGCCTCCTCGCGCTGGATGCCGTAACGACGGCCGAGCTCCTCGGCCGTGTTTGCCATGGCCAGCTTCGCGCTCGGGTCGTAGAGGCTCATGAGGAGCATGTCCTGCAGGTGCGTGCCTGCGGGCAGACCCTTCGCCTCGATGGGGCCGTATTTCTGCGTCGCCGCGCCGACCTTCTTGCCGCGGTAATCGTAGAGGCAGAAGGGGTATTGCATGCTCTCGGCGCCGCCGACGACGGTGAACGGGCGCTCCTCGTCGTTGCGCAGGCCTGCGAGGAGGATCTCCGCGCCGACGCAGATCGCCTCGGCGCCGCTGCCGCAGATACGCGCCACGGTGAGGGCCGGGACGTCCTTGCCGAGGCCGCCGCGCCAGCGCATGCCTTGCGCGCCGTAAATTGAGTCCCGGTGGCTGTGCTGGGCCATGCCCATCACCACGTGGCCCACGAGGCTGGGGTCGATCTTCGTGTGCCCGAGCGTCGCCTTGATGGCCATGCCGCCGAGCTGGGTCGTGGAGAAACGCGAGAAGAGGCCCGGGGCCTTGTTGTCCACGAGGATGTCGGCGCGCGGGGTGCGACGCCCGCCGTCGAGGATGACGATGCTGGTCTCCTTGCTCATCGAACGCTCCGATCTCATTCGTGGAGGAACGCCGCCGGTACACGCGGGCCGTTCTGGATGAAGTTCTTCATGCCGATGTCGAGGTCGACCGTCTCCTTGCATTGCCCGAAGCCCTTCGCTTCGAGCGCGAGGCCCTCGGCGAGCGGCAAGGCATTGCCGCGGCGGACGACGGAGACCAGAATCGCGTCGATGGCCCGCGAATGGTGGCCGAGGTCCGTGGCGGGGAGCTTGTCGGGGACCGCGATCGGGGCCGCATCGACGGGCGCGAGCTTGATCTCGCCCGCGAGGTGCTTCTGCACGAGGGCCTTCGCCTCGCCGAGGAAATCCTTCACGGGTGCGAGCGTCGCCCAGCCCCAGGCGTGTGCTTCCTTCGCGCCGACCGTGCGGCCCGTGCGGAGGAGGTCGAGCGCGCGCTCGAAGCCGATGAGCCGCGGCAATCGTTGCGTGCCGCCATAACCGGGGATGATGCCGAGGTTCACCTCGGGCTGGCCGAGGACGAGCTCCGGGCCGATGACACGGCCGTGGCACGCCATCGAAATCTCGGCGCCGCCGCCGAGGACGGGGCCATTGAGCGCCGCCACGACGGGCTTTTTCATCGAGGCGATGGTGTCCAGCACCGCGTGGCCGAAATGGCAGATGCCCTCGCAATCGGCCGGCGTCTTCAGCGAGGCGAGCTCGCCGATGTCCGCGCCCGCGAGCGCGCCGTCCTGGCTCGTGAAGATCACGCCTTTGACCGTGTCGTCCGCGGCGAGCTCCTTCATCGACGCCTCGATTTCGGAGAGCGTCTCGCGGTTCAACGCATTGCGCACCTCGGGCCTGCGCACCGAGACGATCGCGAGGTCGCCGTCGCGCCCGACGACGACGTTCTTGCGGAAGCGCGGGAGGTTCTTTTCGGTGATGCTCTTCGGGACGTGGAATCCCGGGTGCGCGGAGGCGTACGTGGTGCACACGGCGTGCACGCGCTCGATGCCGAACTCCTCGGCGAGCGAGAGCAGGCCCTTGCGGAAGCCGAGCGACATGCGCGTGAGCCAGTCGAGGTCCGAGGGGGCGCAGATGGTCTCGTCGGCGACGAAATAGGTGCGCGCGAAGAGCACGGCGAGGATGCGATCGAGGACCTTCTTGCCGAGCGCCTCGTCGTACCGGCCGTCGCCGCGGTTCTTCGGGTCGTGCCAGGGGCGATTGCCGACCTCGCGCAGAATGGCGGGCGGCTCGAACCACGCGCTGCCCGTGGGCGCATCACGCATGAGCTCCTGGCAATGGACCGTGAGCAGGTTGCCCCGGGTCAAGTCCATCACATTGAGCGGGCCGCCGCCGCCGATCGCGTCATTCACGATCGCGTCGACCTGCGCCGGCGTGGCCACGCCCTCGGCGACAATACGCGCGGCCTCGGAGACGTAATTGCAGAAAATGTCATCGGCCGCGAAACACGCGACGTCGGCCGTGATGATGGGGACCTTGCCGAGCTTCTCCAGCGTGCGGAGCATCCGCTCGCCGAACGCGTCGTCGCCCGAGAGGACGACCTCGACCGGGAGAGCGCGCCACGCGGGATAAAAGGGGTGGTTCACGAAGCAACGTTCGGGGTGCTTCGTCCCTTTCGCGATCTCGGCGCGCGGGATGCCGCTCGTGGCAAAGCCGATCAGGCAGTCGGGCCGGACCGTGGCTTCCAGCGCGGCGATGATCTTGCGCTTGATGGGAAGATCCTCGGTCGCGGCCTCGAGGACGTAATCACACGCGGCGAGGTCCGCGAGGGAGAGGGTCGGGACGAGGGCCTCTTTTACCGCGCGCGCGGCGCTCTCGGAGAGCTTGCCGCGGGCGAGGGCCTTCGCCACGTAGGTCCCGATACGAGCCATGCCCGCGTCGAGCGCCTCTTGCTTGATGTCGTGCAAATAGACGCGGCCACCTTCCCTGGCGATGGCGGATACGAAGCCGTACGCCAGATCCGGGCCGATCGATCCCGAGCCGATCACGCCAACGATCATGTGTGAGAACACCTCCGGCGCGTCGGGGCGGCCCGCGGCCGGGTGCCTCCGAAGCAGGGCCGGCCCTTATCACCGGAGAGCCGCGGCGCCAAGGCTTGGCGCGCTCTCCCCTCCCCGGAGGCTGCGCAGAGGTCTTCGCGCTTGCCCTGCCGCGCTGGCTTGTCGCGGCGTCGAACAGACGAGGACGAGGGCCGACGTCGTCTGTCGAGCATGGGCCCGCCCGTCACGCGTGCCCGGCCGTCCCCATTGCGGGCACGCGCATTGCAGTTTCCACCCGGAACGGTCGCCGCGGACCACGGTCTTCGCGTGCGATCGATCGGTCGCAACCCTTTGCGAAGGAGGCGCGCATCATGGCGAACCCGTTCGTCGATCAAGTTCGGGAAGGGATGGAGGTCCGCACCGTGGACGGGCACAAGCTCGGCAAGGTGGTGTCGGTCCAGGCGGACGACTTCGTGGTGGAGAAAGGATTTTTCTTCCCGAAAGATTACATGATTTCCTGCGATGACATCGCGGAGGTCCGCGAAGACACGCTCGTGCTCTTGAAGCGCCGGGAAGAGCTCAGCATCGAGGGCGGGGTGCTTTCGTCGCGCGGCCTGACGCACCAGGAGCCGCTCCAGTCCGCGTTGCGGCTCGAAGAAGCCGAGCGGACGGAGGAGGCTGCCCGGTTGTCGTTGCACGAGGAACAGGTGCAGGCGACGACACACACCGAGCAGGTGGGGGAGGTGCGCATTCACAAAGACGTGGTGACGGAGGAGCGGCAGCTCTCGGTGCCCGTGAAGCGCGAGGTGGTGACGGTCGAGCGCGTGCCCGTCGCCGCAGAGCGCGCGCGCAGCGACGCCAGCGCGGGGAAGGAATTTCAGGAAGAATCGATCGTCATTCCGATTCGCGAGGAGGTGGTCGATATCCAGAAGCGGTCGGTGGTGACGGAGGAGATCGTCGTCATGCGGGCGACCGAGGAGACCGAGGCGCCGGTGAGCGCGACGATCCGGCGCGAGGTGGCCGAGGTCATTTCGGAAGGGGAGGTGGAGGCACACGAGGTGCCGCTGCGCAAGACGGGGACGTGAAGGCAGGCGGCGTCAGCGGAGCGAACCGGCGAGGCTCTCGGCGAGGTGAGCCGCCTCCTCGGGGCGCTCGTCTGCGAGATTGAAGTACCCCTCGGGATCCGCTTCGAGATCGACGAGCACGCTCCGCCGCGCGCGGACGTCGAACGAATAAAACCACGGAAAGCGGACGACACCGATCTCCATGGGGATCGCCGTCTCGGCATACCCCACGTTCTCGAAGACAATCGAGCGCGTCAATCCCTCCGAGCCCCCAGGAGAAACCTGCAACGGGCGACCGGGGAGATTCGCGTCGAGGACGCCCGCCGCGGCGAGGAGGGTGGGCGCCACGTCGACGTGACCCACGGCGGACGCCTCGACCCGCGGCGCAACGCCGGGAAAACGCGCGACGAACGGAATGGTGATGTGGAGCGGATGCGCGAGGCCGTGATGGACGAGGCCCCGCTCGCCGAGCCCTTCGCCGTGATCCGCGAGCACGAGGAGCGTGGTCGCGCTCCAGCGGGGCGAGGCGCGTAGAAAGGAGACGAGGCGGCCGAGCTCGGCGTCGACGAGGCGGACGGCTTCGGCGTATCCGGTGGGGATCGGCTGCGGGAGCTGCGCGTGATCGTGCGGCTCCATGAAATGGATCCAGGTGAAGAGGGGCGCGCGGCGGTCGGGGCGGGAAGCTATGCGGGTGAACGCGTCCACGAGGTCCGGCGCGCGGAGCGGGGCGCGGCCGTTTTCCTCGACGACCCGGGAAAAACCAAGCGCGAGGGAAGGGTAATACGAGATGAGGCGGCCGCCGACGAGGGCGACGGTCTCGTACCCGAGGGCGCCGAGGCGGCGCGCAACCGTGTTCGTATCGGGGGAGAGCGGGGCGGCGACGCTGCTGCGGACGGCGAGGTGGACGAGGTCGCGCTCGGGTTTGCCCGTCATGATCCGCGTGACGGCGCCAATCGTGGCCGGCGCGGACGCGTAGGCGTGGCGGAAGACGACGCTCTCGGCCGCGAGCGCGGAAAACGCAGGCATGTGGGTATCGATGACCCCGGCCGGGCCATAAAGGCGATCGGCGCGGAGGGTATCGATGGTGACGAGGAGGATGTCGTCACGCGTCGTGGGGGCATTCGGCGCGGGAGGCTCTGCGACTGCCGGGGTCGTGGGCGGCGGGGCTGTGGCGAGGGTGACGGCGCGCGTGAGCTCGTCGGCGAAAGGCTCGGGGCGAAGGCGCGGCAGCTCGCGCAGGAAGGCCGAGGGCAAGGTGCGGCCCATGCGGAGGAGGTGGTAGCCGCGCGCCGAGGTGCCCGTGATGGATATCGCGGCGACCCAGGCGAGCGCGCCGAGGGAGAGGGCGGCCTGCGCGCGGCGCGAAATGCGGCGGAGGAGCGAGATGCAGGCGAGGCAGGCGACCCCGAACGAGGCGGCGACGAGCGCGACGTACGTCTGCTGCGAATACGGCGCGCGCAAAAAGGAGAGGATCGCGGCAAGCTCGCCCGTGGCAAGGAGGACAGGGAGGGCCCAGCGCCGGGCCGCGAAGAGGGAGAGGGCGAGGTCCACGGCGCGCCGCGCGAGGCCAAACGCGAGGGCAAACGCCGCCGCGGCGAGGAGCACGCCCGCCGCGACGAACACATGCCGCTTGAGCGTGGCCGGCAGCGTGGTGGCGTGGTTCGTCACGGCGATGAGCGTCAAGGACAAACCACCGACGAGGAGGAGCGCGGTGAGCCGATCGACACGCCGGGCGCGCGCCTCGGGGGAATCGGGCGTGGAGGCACCTCTTCGCGCGAGGACGGCCGCGAGGGCGAACGCGGCGCCGCCGAGCAAGCCCGCGCCGAGATAGGCGGCGCCTGCGGCGGCGATCGCGCCCGCGATCTCACGCAAGGGCGCGGGCGGCGTGCGCGAGCGGAGGACGAGCAAGATTGCGTCGGCGAGGGTGGCCCCGAGGCCCCCGGTGGCCCCCGCGGAGAGCGCCGCGAGCAGCGTCCCCCGCGAGGAAGCGTGCGGCGAGGTCACCCGTCGCCGTGGCCGCCCGAGGGCGAACGGGGGATGACCGGAATCCGCACGGTGGCCGGCGTCGGCGTGCGTCCGCTGACCGGACCCCGCAGGCTCGGCGGCGTGCCCGCGCTCTGCGGGATGCCGGTGCTCACCGGCTGCGCGCTGATCGGGCCGCCCTGCTCGCGCCGCTCGATGACCTCGCGCAGCCGCGCCCGCTCGGGCAGGCTCACGATGTCACCGAGAAAGTTCTCGGCCTCACGCACCTCGCGGAACGCGCGGCGCTGCGGGTGGAAGGCGTCGCGGAGGATTCGCTGCATCTGGAGCGAGAGCGTGGGGCTCGCGCTGAGGACCAGGGCCGCGCGGAGCAGGCGCGGCTCGTTCCGCATCGTCGCGACGTACGCCTCCACCATGTCGGGCGGGAAGACGTTCGCGTCGCTCAAATCGACGAAGACGATGTAGCTCCCGAGCACCGACTGGAGCATGGCGTCATGATCACGACGCCAGCCAATGGCTTCTCCCTCACCGACCGGCGACCAGAACCGGACCTCGATCAGCCTGCCGACGTGGCTCTCGATGCTGTACATCGTTGGGAGCAAGCGTAACCGAGGTACGCTTCCCCCTCAAGGCCGGCGTGCCCACGACGGGCCCCGACGAACGGAGCGCGGGGCGCGAGGCATGGGGCCCGGACAGATCCCTGCGCGACAAACCTGCGGGGGTTGTCCCGGCAATACGCTGGATCAGATGCCGTATTGGCGGAGCTTCTTGTGCAGGCCCTCGCGCGTGATGCCGAGGGTCTTGGCGGCGTTCGTCTTGTTGTTGTTGTGATCGCGCAGGGCCTCGAGGAGGAGGTATTTCTCCACGACGTCCATCATGTCCTTGAGCGTGCCGCGCGTGACGCCCGCGCGGTTGACGAGGCCCTCGACCTGGCGGATTCGCGGCGAGAGGAGGTCGGGCGTGGCGAACGCGCCGGGATCGAGCTGGATCACGATGCGCTGGACCTCGTTCTGGAGCTCACGCACGTTGCCGGGCCAGTCGTAGGCCACCATGAGCTCCATCGCCTGCTGGCTGAAGCCGCCCACGTGCTTGCCGAGCTCCTCGGCGTACCGCTGGAGGAAATGCGAGGCGAGCAGCGGAATGTCCTCACGGCGCTCGCGGAGCGGCGGCAGGCGGAGCGGGAACTGGCTCAGGCGATAGTAGAGATCCTCGCGGAAGCGGCCCTTCCGGACCTCTTCTTCGAGGTTTCGGTTCGTCGCGGTCACGATTCGCACGTTGACGTGCTTCGGGGTCGTGGCGCCGACGGGGCGGATCTCGCCCTCCTGCAGCGCGCGCAGGAGCTTCGATTGCAAGGAGAGCGGCGTCTCGGTGATCTCGTCGAGGAAGAGGGTGCCGCCGTCGGCGATCTCGAAGAGGCCCTTCTTGTCCTCGGTCGCGCCCGTGAACGAGCCCTTCTTGTGGCCGAAGAGCTCGCTCTCGAGGAGCGTCTCGGTGAGCGCGGCGCAGTTCTGCGCGACGAAGAGCTTGTCGCGGCGGTTCGAGCCGTAATGGATGCGCGCCGCCATGACCTCCTTGCCCGTGCCGGTCTCGCCTTCGAGCAGGACGGTGACGCGCGTGTTCACGACCTTCTGGATCTGCGTGAGGACACGCTGCATCGGCTCGCTCTGGCCGATGATGACGACGTCCTTGCCGCCGCGGCGCTTCTCCTCGCGGCCCTTCAAGAAGGTGTTCTCCTTCTGCAAGCGCTCCTCGGCCGAGACGAGGCGCTTGATGAGGCGCGCGTTCGCAACGGCGAGCGAGGCGTTGTACGCGAGGACGCCGAGGAGCTCGACGTCGTGCGCGTGGAGCATGCCGGGCGCGCTGCGGTTGTCGATCTGGAGGACGCCGATGATGTCCTCGCCGCGGAAGAGGGGGACGCCGATGGTGCTGCGGATGGAGGCGCCCATGATGGACTCGGTGCGGCCGACGTCGGTGGGCGCGTCGGCGGCGAGCACAGCGGCGCGCTCCTTGACGACCTTGCGATAGACGCTGCGCGCGACGGGCACGGGGCCGCGCGGCGGGCCGCCCGCGCCGTTCGCGAGGCGCACGCGGGTCATGACGGGCACGTAGGCGGCGGCGCCGGGATCCCGGCCGTCTTCGTCGTCGCGCAGGATGACGGTGGCGTGCGTCGCGCTCGGGACGAGGAAGAGCGAGGCGTCGGCGACCTCGATGAGGACCTGATCGAGATCGCTGCCCGCGCCGATGCGCTTCTGCGCGGCGTAGAGCTTCGAGAGCAGGCCGGGATCACGCTCGATCGCCGCGGCGGCGGGGACGATCTCTTCGATCGGCTTGATCTGCACGACGCGGGCTTTGTCGCCGTCGTCGGAGAGGGTGACGCGCAGCGCGGCCACGTTGTCGCCGGTGCCGAGCTCGACGACGTCGCCGGACTCGAGCTCGACGGGCCCGGTCTCGGGCGTCACGCGCTTGCGCTCGTCACTCCGGACGAGCGTCGTGCCGTTCGTCGAGCGCAGGTCGTGCAGCGCGGCGCGATCGGCGCCGACGACGATGCGCGCATGCTCCCCGGAGACGTGCTGGTCTTCGAGCACGACGTCGTTCGATGGAGCGCGCCCGATGCGAACGACCTCCTCGCCGACCTCGAACGTTCGACCCGCAGCGATCCCCTGCGTTACCTCCAGCACGAGCATAAAGCGGCGGGATACTACGCTTGGTTCTACCCGCGCCGAAAACAAAACCCCCGGGCCCGCGAAGAACCGACCCGCGCAAACAAAACCCCGCGGGCTTCGAAAACAAAACCCCCCTCTCCCGGAGGGAGAGGGGGGCAGGGGGGTGTGGGAGTTCCAGTCTACTGGCCGCGCGCGTTCAAGCGGTAGATGACCGTCTTGAAGGGGTTGACCGCGGCGATCTTGTTGCTGTCCTTCGTCGCCTCGGCCTCGTCGACCATCTTCTGGAGCTGGCCCGCGATGGTCGCGTCGCCCTTCGCCGAGCGGCGGTCGATCACCTGCACCGAGATGAACTTCGCGGCCGCGTTGTTGATCTTCGGCAGGAGCTCGACGAGCTTCGGCCGCGCGGCATCGCCGCCGAGCACGCCGACCATGTACGCGCTCTTCATGCCGACGAACTGCTTGTCACCGACGTGCGAGTTCGGATCCGCGAGCTTGCCGTAGTAGCAGTCGAGCTTGTCGCCGCACTCCTTCAGGAGGTCGGTGGCCGTCTTGTATTCCTTCTCGTAGCCCTTGCCGAGCGTGGAAGGCTTGCCATCGGGGCCGTTGATCTTGGAGTTGAAGAGCTTGTCGACCTCGGGGATCTGGTCGGCCTTCATGAGCTTCATCGCCGTGAGCAGCGTCGCGGCGCGCATCGGCTCGAGGTCGGCGTCCTCGCCCTTCGCGTCGAGCGCGTTCTTCACCATCCAGGGCACGAGGTTCGCGTCGAAGAGGTAGCCCATCGTCTCGAGGAGCTGATCACGCGCGCCGACGCCGGGCGGGATCGTCATCGTGATCGAGGTCTTCTCGTAGACGCCCTGCACCGCCTTGAGGCTCGTCTCCGAGGCCGGGAGCTTGAGCAGCTCGCGGGCGATGACGACCTTGCCGGTGTCGTCGGCCTTGGCGATCGCGTCGATCATCGGCTGCACCGCCTCCTCGCGGCCGATGCTGCCGAGGATGAGCGCGGAGGGCGCGACGTGCGCCGTGTCCGCCTGCTTCGTGGCGGCCTCGGGCACCTTGCCGTCCTCGCCCTTGTTCGCGAGGAGGAACTCCTCCTTCGCGTACTTCACGAGATCGGCGTCGGCGCCCTGGAGGAGCTTCACCGTCGGCTCGATCGAGGGCTTGCCGATCTTGATGAGCGCGTAGATCGCCGTCGCTTGCGCGTCCGCCTTCGTGGGCGAGAGGACGATCTTGATGAGCGGCTGCACCGCCTTCGCGCTCTTGAGCTGGCCGAGGATTTCGGCACAGGTGATCTGCCAGTAGAACTGGTCCTTGAGGACGTTGATGTCCTTGCGGTCGGCGATCGGGACCTCGATCTTCTTGACGCAGTCGCCTTCCCAGGAGGGCTCGGCGAGCTCGAGCAGCGCGTCGTGCACGTCGCGCGTGATGAGCGAGGCCTTCGGCTTCGAGTGGCGGAGCTTCGAGAACGCCTCGAAGAGCGGGCCCGCCGCCTCCTTCGCCTTCATCGGCCCGACGCCGCGCGCTGCGGCGCGCACGTCTTCTTCCGTGCTGTCGGGCTTGTAGTCCTTCAGCGTCTTGATGAGGCACGGCGCGCCGCGGGCATCACGCGCGTCGGAGAGGAACTTGACGACCTTCGACTGCGTCTTCTCGTCGAGATCGCCGTTCGCGCAGATCTGCGACATCGGCTCGACGATCTTGTCGAGCAGCGGCTTGACGTTCGGACCGTTCCTGTCCTTGTTGTCCTTCGTCATCGCGTCTTCGAAGAACTGGACGAGGCGGCTCACGGCAGGCACGCGCGTGGCCGGCTCCGAGAGCTTCTTGACGTGCGTCAGGGGGTCGTTCTCATCCCCCCCACAGCCAACGACGGCGCTCGTGGCGACGGTCACCCCCGAGGCAAATACGGCCCCCAGGAGGAGCGAACGAAGGGTGGGGTAAATTCGGCGTGCAGTGCGGACCATGTCTTCCTCCGGCGTTCCCTCAGGAGCGGCCTTGGCACGGCGGTCGTGCGTTGGATGGGTCCTAGATGCCCCCCGCATCACGACGACCACGGTGCCACTAGCGAGCGGAAACGAATGACAGCGCGTTGCCGAAGACCAGCGGGTTGCGTTCCCCGGAAGGCCAAGTCCCCCGGATGACTACAGAAAGCGACCCAACTCGCCTGCGATCTAGGGTCCGCACGCTATGCGTGGTCGCTCGACGTGTCAACGAACCCGCGAAAGCGCGAGCGCTCGGCGGAGCCCCAGCGCGAATAAACGGTCAGGCATCACACCGCGTAGGGTCGTCATCGTGAGCCCGTCTCGACCGACGATCGTCCGGAACGGGGGAGACGGCGCTCCGACGAGGCGCGCGAGGGTGCGACCCACCTCGTCCGGCGGCGGCGCGCGCCGCGCTCCACCGATGGCGAGATCCTCGATCCTGCGGATGAGCGCTCCGTAGGGGCCCTCGTCGGCGACGTGCGCGCCGCGCTTCAGGTTCTCGAAGAAGATCGGCGTGCGGAAGGTGCCGGGCGCGACGACGAGGACGTCGATCCCGAAGGACTCGACTTCCCAGCGCAGCGCCTCGCTGAAACCCTCCACGGCGTGCTTCGTGGCCGCGTAGATCGCGAGGCACGGCATGGCCACGCGGCCCGAGGTGCTCGACACGTTGAGGATGCGGCCGCGGCCGGCGCCGCGCATCGAGGGGAGGATCGCGCGCGTGGTCGCCATGAGGCCGAGCACGTTCGTCTCGAGCTGGAGGCGCACGTCTTCTTCCGATTGCTCCTCGAAGGGTCCGCCGATCGCGATGCCCGCGTTGTTGACGAGCGCGAAGAAGGGCCCGTACTTGAGGACGAGCTCGCGGATCTTGTCGCCCACGTTGGCCGAGGTCACGTCGAGCTGCTCGATGTCGAGCGAGACGTTGCGCGCCTTCGCGGCCTTCTCCAGGGCCTCGCGTCGGGCGAGGTCGCGCATCGTCGCCACGACCTTGTGCCCCGCCGCCGCGCACTCGATCGCCGCCGACAAACCGATGCCGCTCGACGTCCCCGTGATCAGGACAAGCTCTGCCACGCGCGGCAGTTTAGCCGATGATCATCGATTCCGAGAGCAACTTGCCCTCGGCGAACCTGCGCAGGTTCCAGCGGTCGAAGAGCGGCAGCTTCGTGCCCTCGGCGATGTGCTGCGCGAGGAGCTTGCCCATCACGGGCGCCATCATGAAGCCGTGGCCCATGAAGCCCGAGGCTTGGTAGAAATGTTCGATCGTATCGACCTCGCCCACGATGGGGTTCGCGTCGGGCGTGAGGTCGTAGCAGCCCGCCCACTGGCGCAGGACCTTCACCCGGCCGAGGAGAGGCACCGTGCGCGTGAGGGCGCGCGCGTAGAGCGCGAGGAAGCGGTGGGACGAGCCCATGTCGAGGCCCTCGGGGACGTCCTCGTTGGAGATGCCTCCGACGATCTCGCCGCGCATCGACTGCGAGAAGTACAGGCCGTTCGAGAGGTCCGCGACGAGCGGCTTGAGCCAGGGCTTGAGCGGCTCGGTCGAGCAGATCTCGTGGCGGTGCGGGCGGTTCGGCAGCGCGACGTCGAGCAGGGCCGCGAGGAGCGGGCTCCATGCGCCGCAGGCGTTGACGACGCGGTTCGTGCGGATCGTGCCCTTGTTCGTCACGACGCCCTCGATCCGTGAGCCGCGCGTCTCGAAGCCCGTGACCTCGGTGAAGGTCTCGATGTCGACGCCGAGCTTCTGCGCGCACTCGGCGTAACCCCAGACGAACGGCCAAGGGAAGACGACGGCGTCGTCGGGGTTGTAGCTCGCGAGCAGGACGCCCTCGATGTCGAGCTCGGGCACGATGCGCTTGGCCTCTTTCGGTTCGAGCAGGCGCGTCGCGAGGCCACACTCGTTCTGCACGCGCACGCTCTTTTCGAGGTTCTTCTGCGCGCGCTCGTTGCGGACGAGGAAGAGGTAGCCGCCCTGGCGGAACCAGACGTTGATCTTCATCTCGGCCGCGAAGTCGCGGCACATGCGGATGCTCTCCTGCATGAGCCGGATGTTCTCTTCGCTGCCGAACTGGGCCCGCACGCCGCCGCCGTTGCGGCCGCTCGCCCCGCCGCAGAGGTAGCCCTTCTCGACGACGACCGTGTCCGTGATGCCGTGGTCTTTCGCGAGGTGCCAGGCGACGGACAGGCCCATGATCCCGCCCCCCACGATCACCACGCTGGCTCGGTCGCGCATGGTAGGCGGAGCTTAGCGCAAAGCGGAGATGGCTTCGATCACGGTGTCGTAGAGCGCGGCGTTCGTCGCGACGAGGCCGTTTTCGAGGTTCAGCCCGCCGTACGCGTAGTCGATCGGCGTGCCGTCGAGGTCCGAGAAGCGGCCGCCCGAGGCGACGAGGATCGCCTCGGGGCCGCACGTGTCCCAGAGCTTCACGCCCGTGCCGCCGTGCACGTAAATCTCGGCTTCGCCGGTGCAGACGCGCGCGACCTTCACGCCGACGGATCCACACGGGACGACGCGGTGGACGCCGAGCCGCTTGGCGAACGGCTCGGTGAGGTGCGGGCGGTGCGAGCGCGAGACCATCAACGTCGCCTTCGAGGGATCCCGCTGATCGGTGACACGAAGCGGGCGGCGTGTGCCGTCCGAGGCTTCGAGGAAGGCGACGGGGGACGCGCCGACGCGGCCGCAGAGCGCCTCGCCCGACTCGGGCATCACGACCACGCCGAGCGTCGCACGGCCGCCCACGGCGAGGCCGATCATCACGGCGAACTCGGGGTTCCGGTCGGCGAACTCGCGCGTGCCGTCGAGGGGATCGACGAAGAAGACGCGTTGGCTCTGGACCATCCGCCGCGCCTCGGCTGCGGTCTCGGGCGGGGTCTCCTCGGCGATGATCGGGTCACCGGGGAACGTCTCGGCGAGGCGCGCGCAGATGAGCGTGTTCGCCTCGCGATCGGCGCGCGTGACCGGATCGTTCGGGCCCTTCATCTCGACGGCGAAGGCCGTCCGGTAGACCGCGCGGACGATCTCCGCCGCCTCGCGGGCGATGGACAGGACGGTCTCCAGCTCGGTGTCCATGCTGGCGCTCTCCATGGTGTTTCTGCGCGGGCTCCGTCAGACCTCGACGCCCACGGCCTTCAGCCGCGCGGCGAGCTCGACCATCACGGTGTCCTTGAGATACGGCGGTTCGCCTGCCTCGCGTTCGAGCTGGTCGAACTGGGCGACCGAGCGGGGGCCGAGGATCGCCGAGGAGACGAGCTGGTTCGCGAGGACGAACCGAAGGGCGACGGAGCGGAGCGTGCCGACGTCCTCGGCCTTGGAGAAGGGGCGGAGCGCGTCGAGCTGCAGGATGCGCTTCGCGAGCTCTTTCTGGCTCCAACGATCGACGCGGTGGTCGCCGGCGTAAAACTCGCGCTCGGGGCTCCAGTGGCCGGTGAGCAAGCCGTGGGCGAGGACGCTTCGCGCGAGGACACCGACGTTGTGCTCTTTCACATCCGCGGAGAGCGCGTGGAGATCCTTGGCGACGAAGACGTTGTACGCGAGCTCGAGGACCTTGGCCCCGGCGCGAATCGCGGCGCGCCCGACCTCGACCGATCCGGCGCTCACACCCCAGGCGCGCACGAGGCCGCGCTCTTCGAGCTCCTTCATGAACGCGACGGTCTCGGTCCGCGCGAGCGCCTGCTCGGTGGGGTTGTGGAGGAGCACGACGTCGAGCGGGCTGCGATCGAGGCGCTCGCGCGAGCGCTCGAAGGCGACGCGCAGGTAGCTCGGATCGAAGCGCTTCTGCGCAGGCGAGGCTTCGAGGTCGGTGCCGATCTTCGTGACGACGTACGTCGTGTCCTTCGGCAGGCGCGCGCCGAGCTTCTTCTCCATCGCGCCGCGGCCGTACACGTCGGCGGTGTCGAAGAGGTTCACGCCGGAGGAGACGGCACGATCGAGGACACGATCGACCTCGGGCAAGACGACGGGCCCGTAACCGTCGCCCGAGAGCCCCCACGTGCCGAGGCCGAGCTCGGAGACTTCGAGGGAGGTTTTGCCGAGAGGCCGCTTTCGCACGGCCTGCATTTACAACGTACGGCGGTGTCCGTCCATCGTGCATGGCGCGAGCCCTCGCCCGCGCCGGGCTCCCGATCGAGCCGCCCCGGAACCAGGGAGGTTTACGAGGGCACCATGGCGAAGGAGCCGTTTTTCGCGTCGAGGACGGAGGGCGAGAAGACCTCCGAAGGTCGGGATGTGGAGGCGGCAGAAGGCGCACACAAAGCGCTCGAGCTCGTCGCATTGCGTGGCACCGAGGTGCTCGGCGTGCGCCACGTGCTCGATGGCGGTGCGTGCTGGATCGGGCAGGTCCCGGAGTCGGTCGCGCGGATCCCGATGACCGAGTACGGAGGCCACCCCGTGGTCGTGGCCGAGGTCAGGGAAGGGCAGTTCGTGCTCCACGTGCCGCCGCGCGCGCGAGGACGAACGCACGGAAAAGATGGGCTCGGCCGACTCGTGACGGGGCCCGTGTCACTGGAAGTGGACGAGGGCGATCGGGCGGTGATCGTGCTCGGGCCGGTGCAGATCCGCGCGCGGCTCGTGGCGATCGAGGCGTCGGGCAAGGAGCGCGTGCGGATCCCGAACGAGACGCGTCGGCTGCTCACCGTGATGGGCGCGCTCTACGTCACGGCGCTGGCGCTCTGCGCGGCGATAGCGCCCGCGCGGCCCGAGCGGCTCGCGACGGGCGCGGTGAGGCGGGCGATCGCGACGGTGGCAGAGAGCGTGGTGAGCGTGAACGCCACGCATGATCTGGACCGGCCGTGATCTGCGGAGGCAGGCGCGTCACTGGTAAAGCCAGTAGTGAAACGCATGGAACACGCCCGCCTCGCGCGGCGTGACTTCGATCTCGGTCCGGGCCCATACGCGATCCGGGGGGATCTCCACGACACGCTCGACCCACGCGCCGGCCGGGAGCCGCGCCGAGCCGATCTCGATGCCGCCCGCGCGCACGACGAGCTCGACGTCGGTGTCGGCCGAGGCGCGCAGGACGAGCGACGCCGCGCGGCCCTGCGCGAGGGTCGCGGTGAAGCGGTCGAGGGAGCGGCGCATGCGGCCCGCGTCGGCGATCTCGGCGGCGGGCGTCGTCTCGTCCGATCCTGCGTCGTCCCGCCGCGGCGGCTCGGCCATCACCGCCACGTTGTCCTGGTCCGACGCCCCGAGGCGCGCGTAGCTGTGTGTGTCCTCGGACTCGAGGTCGGAGACGTCGATCTCGTCGGCGAGCGCGCCCTTCGGCGTCGCCGCGCGCGGCAGCGCCCCCGAGCCGAGGAGATCCCAGCGCGCCTCGTGGGCGATCATCGTGGGTCCCCCAAGGATCGACTGATCAACCACGGTCTCGCGGTGCAGCTCCTCGCCGAGCACGGGCGGGCAGGCCATCCACTGCGGATACACGATGAAGTGCGAGGGGCGGCGCTCGGCGGGCAGCTTTTCGTAGTGCTCGAAGCGCGAGCCGGCGCCGAACGTCCAGTAGCGCGACTCGCCCTCGGTCGTCAGGCCGACGACGTCGAAGGTGCGCCGGTCGGAGACGTAGGCGAGCGCGCCCGTGTCGTTCACGCCGATGCGCGCGTCCGCGGGGAGATGTTCGCGCGCCCAGAAGCCGAGCGTGACCTGCTGGTGATCGATCGCGCGCGCGCTCGTCGCGAGGTCGGAGAGCGTCCACGGGAGCTTGGTGACGAGGGCGCCCGTGAACAGGCCGAGGACGAGCGGCGTGACGGGCGCGCGCGCGCGGACGAAGCGCCGCGCGAGGTCGCCGATCTCGCGGGCGAGGCAGGCGAGGAGGACGAAGTGCGCGGCGTAGAAGGGCCAGACGTAACGGACGCGGTTCCAGAGGAAGCTCAGGTACGTGCACGGCAGCGCCGTCGCGAGGACGATCGCGAGGACGAACGTGCCGTGGATCGGGAGCGCGCCGCGGTGCGCGCGATGGACGAGCGCGAGGGCGCCGAGGAGCGTGGGGACGAGGAGGTTCTCGGGGACGAAGACCGCGGACCACTCGCCGCCGTCGAGCACGCTCTGCCAGAGGGTGCGCAGGTTCGATTGGAGGAACGCGATCATGCCGGCGCGGTCGTAGGCCGGGTTCGCCGGGAGCCACTTGACCATCGTGGTCGCGGAGGCCGCGTGGCCCGCGATCACGAGGTGGAGCAGCGGCACGAGGAGCGGGCCGATCGCGGGGACGAGCGCGACGAGGCGCCGCGGTTTGCCCTCGCCGTTCGGGCGTGACGCGAGCGCGAGGACGGCGAGCGCCGAAGCGACCGCGCCTTCGGGGCGCACGAGGGGCGTGAGCAAGCCGAGCGCGGCGACCTCGATCGCCTGGCGACGGCCCGGCGCAGGGGACGCAGGATCCGGCTCGCAGTACGCGGCCGCGACGCGCGCCGTGCGCATGAGCATCCACGCGAAGGGGATGGTCTCCATGCCGCTCCAGGCGAACCAGGCGAACGCGCCGAAGCCGAGGCACATGATCATGGCGCCGGCGCCCGCGGCGCGGCCGGCGAGGCGATGCGCGAGGCGCCCAGTTTCGACGGCGAGCGCAGCGTGCGCGAGCGTGCCGAGCAGCCATGCAGCCCAGACGAACGAGAGCCCGCGCAGGCCGAGGAGGTGAAACGGCGCGAGGACGATCGGCCAGAGCAGGCTCGTCGCGCCGGTCGTGTAGCCCTCGCCGGGCACGTACGAGAAGAAGTGGCCTTCGGCGAGGCGACGCGCGTACTGCAGGTGGATGAAGGCGTCGTCGAGCGGGAGCGCGGGGCGGCCGGCGCGGGTCAGGATCCCGCGGATGGCGAGGGCGCCGAGGGCGAAGCTCACCACGAAGGGAAAGGCGTAAGGGGCCAGGCGTTTGCCCACGTCCCGAGGCGTCACGGGCGCGACCATACCGACCTCGTCAAAGGCCCGCTACCCATCCGGCCGACGTTGTGCTTGTTTGCGCCCGCCATGGTGTTCCGGCCGCGCCCCAACCATCCGTACGCTCACGCCGCTCGCTTCCCGGACGAGGGACCGGTCGACATCGGCTCGATCCTGCCGGGCGAGGGGCCCATCGAGATCGAGATCGGCCCCGGCCGCGGCGGCTTCCTCTTCGAGCGCGCGGCGGCCGCGCCCGAAAGCCGGCTGCTCGGGCTGGAGATCCGGCTGAAATGGTCGTCGATCGTGGACGATCGGCTCAAGAAGCAGGGCCTCGGGGCGCGGGCGCGCGTGCTCAACGCGGACGCGCGCGAGGCGCTCTCCCGGCTCGGGCCGGATGCCTCGATCGACACGTTTTTCATGCACTTCCCCGATCCCTGGTGGAAGAAGAAGCACGCGAAGCGCCTCGTCATGGGGCCGGGCCTGCTCGACTCGATCGCGCGGCTCTTGCGGGACGGCGGCGCGTTCTACGTGCAGACGGACGTCGCGGAGCGGGCGGAGATGTACGAAGCGCAGGTCGGCGCGCACGAGGTGTTCGAGCCGAGCGGCGACGAGCCGGGTTCGGCGCGGATGGTCGAGAACCCGTACAACGCGCGGAGCCCGCGCGAGCACCACGCCATCGCGGACGGGCTGCCCGTGACGCGTCTGCGGTATCGCCGCCGCCCGCGCTGACTTCGTCTCGGCGCGTCTCGACCGTGACTAGTTCAGCTTGAAGGCCGCGCGCGCGACCTCGCCGGCCTTCACCGGCACGGCCTGCGACTGCGACGCGCCGCCGCCGTCGGGCTTGCACGTGATGCGCGCGGTGCCCGCGTTGACCACGGCTTCGACGGGCGTGGACCCGTAGCCGACGCCGTTGATCGTCACGTTGCAGAAGCCGCCCTTCGACGTGACGCGCACCTTGCCGCTGCCGCCGCCTCCGCCGCCCGCGGCGTTCGGGCTGCCCGTGCCCGCAGCGGCTGTGGCGGCGCTGTTCGGATCGGCCTTCACGAGCCGCTCCTGGATGACCTTCGTCTCGCCCTGCTCGGCGGTGAACGTGATCGTCTTCGGCGCGTAGCCCGAGAGCTGGAGGACGATCTTGTGCTCCTCGCCCGCGGAGAGGCCTTCGAGTTTTTCGACCACGCCCTTCAACTGCTTGTTGTCGAGCCAGACCGTCGCGGGGGGATCGATCTTCAGCACCACCGTGACCGATCCGGTCTTCATCACGGCCTGGATGGCGCGCGTCGGCTCTTGCTCGCTCAGCGTGATCGACTCGCGGTGCGCCTCGAAGCCTTCCTTCGTCAGCTTGACCTTGATCTCGCTGTCGACCGGCAGGCCCTCGACCTTCGACGGCGTGACCTGCTTCTGCAGCTCGCCGTTGATCCAGATCGAGCAACCCTCGTCCGCGCCGCACTTGATGTCGAGCGAGCCTTTCGTCTCCTTCGCGCGCACCGCCTGCGCCTTCTCGGCATCGGCGCGCATCGCCGCCTCACGCTCGGCGGCCTGCTTGCGCATGTAGAAGAAGCCGCCCACGCCAACGAGGACCACGGCGGCGAGCGCGATCCAGAGCCCCACGCTCGAACGCTTCGGCTGCGGCGACGCGCCCGTCGCCGACATGCCCCCGCCGCCCGTCACCGTGCCCTCGTACATCGAGGGGCTGTGCTGCATGGCGATGATGTCGGCGAGCTGCTTGACGTCCTGCAGCGCCTCTTTCTGCTGCTCCAGTTTGTCCTGGAACAGGGACTGCATCCACTGCGTCAGGCTGATCTGCGAGACCGGGATGCGCTCCTCGCGGACGAACGATTCGAGGTCGCTCTGCATCTCGCGCGCGCTCTGGTAGCGATCCTCGCGCTTCTTCTCGAGCGACTTCATCACGATGCGCTCGAGCGCGGGCGGGTAGCCGGGTTTGACCTGGCTCGGGCGCGGATAGTCCTTCTCGCAGATGAGCTTCAGCGTCTCGAACTCGCTCGATCCCTTGAAGAGACGTTTGCCCGTGGTGAGCTCGAAGATCAGCACGCCGACGGCGAAGATGTCGCTGCGCCAGTCGACGTCACCGCCCGATGCCTGTTCGGGCGACATGTACGGGACTTTGCCCTTGAGCTGGCCGTCCTTCGTGTCCTCGCCGACCTGCGAGCTCGACTTGGCCACGCCGAAGTCGACGATCTTCACGTCGCCCGAGAACGTGCAGACGATGTTTTGCGGCGAGATGTCGCGGTGCACGATGTGCAGGAGGTTGCCTTCGAGGTCGCGCTTCTCGTGCGCGTAGGCGAGGCCCGCGCAGGTGCCGAGGCCGATCGCGACGGCGTGCTCCAGCGGGAACTCGGTGAGGCCCTTCTTGCGCATCGCGCGGACGATGGAGCGGATGTCCTCGCCGTGGATGTGCTCCATGGCGATGAAGTACGTCCCGTCCACCTGCCCGACGTCGAACGTCTGCACGATGTTCGGGTGCGACATCGTCGCGGCGACACGCGCCTCGTGCAGGAGCATCTCGATGAACGCCTGGTCGTTGTTCATCGAGGGCAGGATCCGCTTGATGACGATGAGCTTCTCGAAGCCCGCCACCGAGCGGTGCAAGGCGAGGAAGATCTCCGCCATCCCGCCGGCGGCTAGCCGACGCAGAAGCGTGTACTTGCCGAACTGGCGCGGCAGGTTCTCTTCAGGGAGCGAGGCCAGGTTGAACCCCGCGTCGTCCTCTCCGCCCGCGCGCTGCACCATTCCGTAATCCCGTCTGTCCGTTAAGGCTACGGCGCAGCATCATGACATGGTCACTCCCGGTGTCGACGGATTCTTCCAGCCGCGCGCCCTCACGACCCTCCGTCGTGGTCGAGAGGCCTCCTGCTGGAAATGAGCGCAAGATCCATGCTAGGCAGCGTCGTGTCCCCGTCGCCTTCGCGCCCGCGCGCCCTCCCTCGCATCACCATCGCGCTTTCCATCACGGCGGCGCTGCTCGGGGCCTCGGCCGCAGTCGAGGCGGCCTCGATCCGCAAGGGACCGTACCTGCAAGCGCTCGGCCAGACGGCCGTCACGATCAAGCTGGAACTCTCGACGCCGGAGCCGGCGACGGTCCTCGTGACGGGGCCCGCGGGGTTCGCGTCGTCGAAGCTATCGGAATCGGAGAAGCGCTTCCACGCGATCCGCGTCGAGGGCCTCGCGCCCGCGACGACGTACGCGTACCGCGTGAAGGTCGGCGACGTGGAGAGCAAGCCCGTGGATTTCACCACGGCGCCGGCCGATGGCCGCCCCTTCAAGTTCGTCGCGTATGGCGATAGCCGCTCGGACGCCGCAGCGCACGCGGCCGTGGCGCGGGCCATCGACGCCGCGCCCGCCGACTTTTTCGTGCACACGGGCGACATGGTCCAGGACGGCGACAACGAGGCGCAGTGGCACGAGTTCTTCGGCATCGAAGGCAAGTTGCTCGCGAACCGATGCATCTTCGTCGCCGTCGGCAACCACGAGCTCACGGCGCCCGATCCCACGGGACAGGTGAATTTCCTCCGCTACTTCGCGGCGACCGAGACCGACGGGCGGGAGCGCCCGCACCTCTACGGATCGTTCCGCTGGGCGAACACGCGGTTTTTCCTGCTGAATGCGATGGATACGTGGACCGGCGACGAAAAGGAGTGGCTGCGCGCGGAGCTCGCGAGCGCGCTCCACGAGCCGGGCCTCGTGCATCGGATCGCCGTGATGCACCACGGGCCGTTCTCGAGCGGCTATCACGGCGGCAACGCGCGCCTCGCGTCGCAAGGGATCATCCCGATGCTCCGGGACAACAAGGTGGAGCTCGTGATCGCGGGGCACGACCACATCTACGAGCGCGGCGAGGGGCAGGGGCTCAAGTACATCGTGTCGGGAGGCGCGGGCGCGCCGCTCTACCAGCAACGCAGCCGCGCCCCGGAACAGCAGCACTTCGAGTCGGTGCATCACTTCCTCGAATTCGCGGTCGATGGCCCCGAGGTGAAGGTCCTCGCCCGCCGCGCGAGCGGGAGCGTGATCGAGCCGTGCAGCTACCGGGGGACCGAGAGCTGGTCCTGCACATCCGACGAGAAGAAGCCCGGCTCCGCGGCCACGCCCGCGACGACCCGAGCGAGCACCGCCTGCACCTGCGCCGTTCCGGGGAGCACGTCGGGGGATGCGGGCGGGGCCCGGGCGCTCGTCGCCCTCGCCGCGCTCGGGGCCCTCGGGGCGCGACGCCGCGTTTCGTCCGCGGGAGATACTTGATCCCCGGCCAAGCCCGGGGATACCCTCCGCGCATGCCTCGTTTGGCCCCGCTCGTCTCGACCGTGTCCGCGTTGGCTCTCCTCGGCAGCGTGCTGTTCGGATGCGCCACGTACCGTCAGGATCTGGAGCGGGCGCAGAAGCACTACGAGGAGAACCAGTACGAGAAGGCGCTCGCGCTCTTCCGCGTGCTCGAGCCCGACATCGACTCGCTCTCCGACGCCGAGCAGGCGAAGTACGCGTACCTCCGCGGCATGACGGACTACCGGCTCGCGGGACTCACGCTCGCCGCGAACGTGCCGGGCGGCGTGGCCGATCCGCGCCGCGGCTACCGCGACAACGCGCGCCACTGGCTCGCCGTCGCCGCCGCCACCGAGAAGAACACGCCGGGCGGGCTCTCGGGCGACGAGAAGAAGCGGCTCGAAGACGCGCTGACGGATCTCAACAAGGACGTGTACGGCGGCATCGAGAGCGTCGATGACAAGGTCGACGACACGAAGAAGGGCGAAGGCGCCGTCGAGAAGAAGGCCGAGCCCGACGCGGCCCCGCCCGCGGCCCCGGCGCCGAAGTAGAGTTCACCGAGGCCTGAAACGCCGAGAGCGCCGCATCGGACTTGCCGATCGGCGCTCTCGTTCGTTTCGAAGGGTCTCTCTCGCGTCCGGTCGTCCCTCGTCAGGACGGTCCCCGGCGGAGGGCGTGAATCTCGTCCTTCGCCTTGAGTTTTTGCTTCTTCAGCTCGGCCATCTCGAGCTGCTCGGAGGGCGTCAGGTATGCGTGCCGCCCGAGCTCGGCGAGGCGCGCTTCGAGCTCCCGATGGCGCATCTCTGCATGGTTCAGCCGCTCGGCATCGGAATCGGTCTCGATCTCCCGCTTCATCATGCCCACCTCCAGGTGAGGGCTCCCGTCCTTTGCTGCGATGAGCCCCGCTTGCTGGTCCATCATCGAGCCGGCCCCCGAGGACGGGGAGCCGCGCGCGATGTTTTCAAGGTACCCTAGGATGCGCGGCCCCGGATCCCCTTTCCGCGTGGCTCATGTGCTTCTTCAGTCGACGTTTCCACTCCGGTCGGGTTCGTCCGCGTCGCCTCCGGCCGATCCACGCGGGCGCGCGGAAGTGGTGGTCTCCGGTGTTGGAGACACGAGAAACCAGGGGCCGAGCGGTTGGGGTAGGGATGTTTTTTTTCACGCACACGCGCCTCGCTGTCGCTCTCGCTCTCGCCGGCTTGCTCGTGGGGTGTGGTTCGTCCGGACCTCGCCCGGAGGTTCGACAGCCTGCGCCGAAGGCCGACGGCGGACCGGTGATCGAGGTCTCGCCCGTCGTGGTCTCGCCGTACACCGATGCCGAGCTGGTGCAGGAGTTCGAGCGCGCGAAGGCGCTCCTGCTCGGCGGAAAGCACCGGGAGGCGGCCGAGGTCTTCGACAAACTGGAGCGTCACGCGCCCGACGGTGAGATCGGAGCGGCGAGCCTCTACAACGCGGCCGTCGGGTACGAGGCGCTCGGGGAGCGGGAAGCTTCGGCCACACGGCTGCGGGAGCTCGTCCGGCGCTTCCCGGGCCACGCGCTCGAGCGCAGCGCGCTCTTTCGTCTCGGTCGGGCGCTCGCGCACCTGGAGCGCTGGAGCGAGCTCGTCGCCGTGGCGGAGAAGCTCGTCGCGCGGCAGGACCTCGCGGTGCTGGAGGTGATCGAGGCGCGCGGGGCGCGGGCGCTGGGGCTCGTGGAGCAGGACCTCGTGGAGGAGGCGGCGCGCGAGATCTCCGTGGCGCGGGACCTCGTGGAGCGTGAGCGGCTGGGCGAGGCGGGCAAGCCGCCGATCGAGCTGGCGCAGCTCTGGTTCGCGGTGGGCGAGGTGCGGCGGAAGCGGAGCGAGGCGATCAAGTTCGAGCCCATGCCCGCGAACTTCGCCGAGACGCTCGAAAAACGCTGTCAGGGGCTCCTCGACGCGCAGGGGGCGTACACCGAGGCGATGCGCAGCCTGGACGCGCACTGGTCGGCGATGGCGGGTTACCGCGTGGGGCAGCTCTACCAGGAGCTGCACCGCGACGTGATGCGGGTGCCTCCGCCCGCGGCGGCCGACACGCTTCGCAAGAAGCAGCTCTTCGAAGGGGCGATGCGGCTGCGCTACCGCGTGCTCCTGGAGAAGGGGCTCAAGATGATGGAGGGGACGGTGCGGCTCGGCGATCGGACGGGAGAGGCGTCGGCATGGATCGGGCGGGCGCGGGAGGCGCAGCGGGCGCTCGAGCTCGCGCTTGCCGACGAGAAGGCGGCGCTCGAGCGGCTCCCGTTCACCGAGGACGAGCTCCGCGAGGCTTTGGAGGCGTTGAAGAAGAAGCCGTAGAGCGCCGAACCGTTCGGCGCTCTGCGAGATTGCGAAGCGAGCTCGCCTCGGGAGGTGAATCGTCCGGGCTTTGCCTGGACGAGAGGGGGACGCGAGGCGTCCTCCTCGGGACGAGAGGTGCGTCCGGGCACGAGGGCCCGGCGACGCTTCTCTTCAATGGATGTCGGGCTTGCAGCCGAAGAGGATGTCGAGCTTGCCGTCCGGATCCGCCTGGACGACCTGGCAGGAGGCCGGGCAGAGCAGGATCTTTTGCGGCGTTTTCGGGTCGTCGTAATACCAGCCGGGGCCCACGCCGCAGTCGGCGGCGCTCGTGGCGTGGGGGATCTCCTGTTCGATGCCCGCGCCATTCGTGTGCTTGACCGAAGCCTTGTCGAGCTCGAGCGGCTCGCCGCCGGACGGCTCGGGGACGAGGAATTCGCAAGCGAGGGCCTTCGTGCGGATCTCGGTCATCTTTTGCGCGAACTGGGAGACGTTCGCAGTGATGTCGTAGGATTTCGTGGTCCCGCCGGAAGCGGCGATCTGGTCGAGGTTCAAGACGCTCGCGCCGTTGATGGCGACGACGTACGTCTCGACGCCGTTGTAATCGAGGGCGGCCTTCGCCAGGCCCGCGATGCTCGGGATGTCGTTCTGGTTTCCGGGGCAGCTATTGGGATCGCCGTCGCTCGCGAAGACCAGGATGACCTTGTGGTTCGGGTGCGCGTCCTTGTAGGCGGTCGCATTGAAGAGCGCGCCTTCGAGCGCGCCGTACATCGGCGTCGAGCCGCCGTTCGGGCTCTCGCCGTTGATCGACTGGACGAGGGCCGGCGCGTTGCCTGGCAGGGTCCCGATCGGGACGGAAAGGTCGTCGTAATGGTTTTTGTTGCAAACGAGCCCGTCCGCCGGGGTATCCACGGGGAAATACAGGATACCAACGTTGATTCCCGTTGAGGCCGGATCCTCCACGAATTGCTTGATCGCCGCTGTCGCGCCGTTCCAGTTCTGGCCGTACATGCTGCCGGAGCGGTCGAGCAGGATGACGAGATCGAGCTCGACGGGCTCGGCCTTCCCGCCGGTCTGCGCGCAGGCCTCTTCCCCGCCTGCGCCGCTGCTCATCATGCCGCCGTCGAAATCGAACATGTCGCCGCCCGTGCCGGTGGCGCTGCCCGGATTCGCGCCTCCGCCGCCCCCCGTACCGCTCGTCTCCTCCACGCCGTTCGAGGCTTGCCCGTTACGGTCCCCGGACGCGCTGCACGCGAGGCCGAGCGAGGAGACGCAGAGCGCCGCGAAGGCGCAGAGGGTCTTGGGGGTTCGGCCGCCAAAGGCGAGGGAGCGCCCCAAATGTCCGACCTGCGTGGTGCTCGTAATGCGGGATGCGCGGAAAAACATGTTTACTCCTGGGAATCTGGAGAAGGACGACCATCCGCTCGGTGCCTCGTAATCCATCACCGATCGGGGAGCTTTGCGCCGCCGGGAGGCCGTGAACTCGAATCATTCGAGGCGCTCGGGGGGCGACGACGGAGCAAGATCGATGTATACGGCGCGGACGTGCGCGGCAAGCACCCGCGAATGGAGGATGGGTTTCGACGAGGGCATCGAAGGAGCGGCATTCGTCGAAATGATGGCCTTCCGAGGTCTGGATCGCAATCGGGGGACGTCTGATTGCGATCTTGAACGTTCAATTTGGAAAAACTGGTGCGTCGCGGCTACGCGCGACGTTCCGGACAAGGGTGCGCCGCCGCGCCGCACGGGCGAGGATTCGGGTCTCGCCGCGGCAGAGAGGTGGGTCGACGATGAAGGAATGGATGAATTGGGGGCGCATTCTCGCCGTGTCCGTGAGCTTCGTCGCCGCGGGGTGCGCGAGGCAGGTATCCGATGCCGAACGTGGGCAGGGCGGCGGCGGTGAAAGCGATGCGCAGGGCAGCGGCGGCGAAGGCGGGGCCTCGCTCGGGGCGATGGACTGCCCCGTGGATTGCTCGCTCATCGACACGCCGCCTTGCCTCGTGTCCGTCTGCGACGCGGCGACGAAGCGCTGCGCCGTCGTCCCGCGCCCCGCCGGGACCACCTGCGAGGATGGCCTCTTCTGCACCGTGGGCGATAGCTGCCAGGGCGGCGTTTGCGTCGGGGGCGGGCCGAACTCCTGCGGCATCGAGGCCGCGACCTGCTCGGTCGTGACCTGCCACGAGGCCACGGCCTCGTGCGACGAAGGGCCCGCGCTCGATGGAGCGCCGTGCGTGTCGAGCGACCCGTGCACGGTCTCCGCGACCTGCAAGGGCGGCGCCTGCGTCGGGACGCCGAAGAGCTGTCACTTCGCGCCCGTGCCCGACGATTGTCACGTCGCGGTCTGCAACCCCCAGACCGGCGGCTGCGAGCCCGTCCCCGGCAACGAGGGTGTCGCGTGCGAGAAAGGCGGCGACCCTTGCCTGACGGGCAAGACCTGCGCCGCAGGGATTTGCCAGGGAGGAGGCCCGAAGGACTGCACGGGCGCCGCCGATGACTGCAACACGGGCGTTTGCGACGCCGCCACGGGGGCGTGCGGAGGCGTGCCGCGCGGCGCGGGCCTTTCGTGCAGCGAGGTCGCCAACGAGTGCAACACGGGGATGTGTGACGCGTCGGGCGTTTGTCAGCGGGTGCCGACGCCGGGCGTGGCGTGTGCGTCCGCCAAGAACGACTGCAACGAGGGCGTCTGCGACGCGGCGGGCGCCTGCGTGGCCGTGCCGGTCAACGAGGGCGGAGCCTGCGAGGATGGCAACGCGTGCACGCTGGGCGAGACGTGCTCGGCCGGGTCGTGCACGGGTGGCAAGGCCGAGGGGTACGTCGTGTACCTGCACGAGACGTTCGCGGACAACACGGCTGGCTGGACGCTCGAAGGCGAGTGGCAGATCGGCCCCGCGAAGGCCTCACCGGGCAACGCGTCCCACGGCTCGGAGGATCCGGACACGGACCGCACGTCGACGGCCGACAACGGCATCGCAGGCGTCAACATCGGAGGGTATGCGGCCGAGTCCGTTCATCCGCCCGAGTACCTCGTGAGCCCCGCGATCGACACGAGCGGTACGGGCTCTTTGTGGCTCTCCTTCTACCGGTGGCTCAACAGCGATTACGGGCCGTACATGACGAACACCGTCGACGTCTTCGACGGCAGCACGTGGGTCTCCGTGTGGAACTCGGGCGGACCGCCCGCGCTCAAGGACGCGGCGTGGACGCTCATGACGTACGACCTCACGGCGTACCGCAATCCGGCCCTTCGCGTGCGTTTCGGCTTCGAGGTGGGCAACGGCGGCGTGTTCACGGTCTCGGGTTGGAACCTCGACGACGTGACGATCGCGAACGCCGTTTGCGAGGTGGCGGACCCGCCCGCGCCGGAGCCTGTGCCCTCCTCCGCCACGTACTGACGGGGCGTTTGTCGGGGGGCGCCCGAGCGAAGGAATTCGTGGCGACATGGTTCCTTCGCTCGGGTAGGATGCCGTCCATGATTGACCACATTTCGATCGGCGTTCGTGATCTGGAGAAGAGCAAGGCGTTTTACGCGGCCGCCCTCGCGCCCCTCGGTTATGCGGTGATGATGGAGTTCCCCGGCGTGGTCGGGCTCGGGGAAAAGGGCAAACCCGATTTCTGGCTCGGCGCGGGGGAGGTGGGGTTGCGCCAGCACGTCGCGTTCCTCGCCGCGGATCGCAAGACGGTCGACGCGTTTTACGAGGCCGCGATCCGCGCCGGAGGCAAGGACAACGGTCCGCCCGGGCTCCGCCCCATGTACCACCCGAATTATTACGGCGCGTTCGTCCTGGATCCGGACGGGCACAACATCGAGGCGGTCTGTCACACGCCGTGAAGCGCGTCAGCGATCGCCGCAGCAGCGCTTGTACTTTTTCCCGCTCCCGCAGGGGCACGGCGCGCTCCGCGTGGGGCCCGTCTGCTCTGCTTTGGCCTCCGCCGCGCGGAAGCTCTTCAGCCTGCGGCGGTCTTGGCGCAGGAGCGTGAGCGCATACTCCGGCTCGTAGGGGGCGCGGACGGCGGCGATGTAGTCGGCGGGCAGGTAGAGTTCTTCGGGCTTCGCGCGCGCGAGCCACGGGAGCGCCATGATCATCACCGGCAGGAACTGTTGGTCTGCCAGGAAGCACCCATCGATGAGGAGGAGGGTGCCGCGCGCGAGGTCCCGCGGCGCGTCCGCGGCGTCCTTGAAATGGTAGGGCGACGAGGGAGGGGTGCGCTTTCCGAGGGTGACCGCGAGCTCAGCTCCGACGCTCGCGAGCCGGGCAGGGAGATCGGTCGGGTCCTCGTCGTCGGAAAGGAAGATGTTCGTGAGCGCTCTGCGCACGGACACGAGGTGGCCCCTGCCCTCCGGCACGGGGGCGCTCGGCGACAGCGCTTGTCTCACCTCCGCGCGCAGCGCCGGGTAGCGAAGGCCGATCGCCGCGAGCGTGAACGCGCTGTCGGCGACTTCGATGACGTTGTCGGCCTTCTCATGCGCCTCTTTGTAGTACGCGAACAGATCCTCGCCGAGGCGCGCGGCACCCCAGAGGCCGCGGAGCGCGTTGCCGACCAGCCCCTGCGAGACGGCGGTGCGCGCGTACGCGAGCCTTGAGATGGCGTTGCGCCCGGGCGCCGGCAGCTCCTGATACGGCGCGTTGCCGTCCATCGCGGCGAGCACCGACAGGTGCCCGAGCGTCCACGTCCGGCACCAGAGCCCGTGCAGCGTCTCGTCCCAGCGCGGGTGCAGCTTGCCGTTCTTCGGCACCTCGCGGAGCAGGAGATCGCGCATGTGCTCGACCGCCTTGGCCTCCTCGAGCATCCACTTCAAGAGTTCGAGCGCGAGGAACGGTTGCCACACGGCGATGCCCTCGAATTGCTCGCGCGTGAGCCACTGCGCTCGCTCGTAGAGCGCGCGCATGAGCTCGGTCGCGTTGCCCGTCGAGTTGAGGAAGCGGTTCGTGCGCTCGCGCCACGTGATGACGTTCTCCGTGATCGCGTCGAGCCGCCCCCGCGTGATGACGTGGAGGTTCGTGGCCCTCATCCCCTCGCCGAGGCACGTGACGAACTTGCCGCTGCGCGTGACGATGAGGAACGGGCCCTTCTCGGGATCCGCGAGCGAGATGGCCACGCGCTCCATGCCCGCCGGGACACGCGCGGTGTCCAGGATGTGCCGGAGGAGAGGATCGTCGCGGTAGAGCGAGAGGGCGACGTCGAGGTGCGGCACCGAGAGCCGGTCGAGCCGGGAGAGGAAGTGATGCGCGTGTCCGGTGAGCGTCATGAGAAGCTCGCGCTCAAGCTCGTGACTCGATCAGGGGCCTTCCTTCACGTACGGCTCGAGCGCGCGGATGATCGCGGCCGTGACGGCGTCGACGTCGCCGTTGCCGTCGACGTGCACGAGCCGATCGCCGCCGATGATCTTGTCGGCTTCGAGGTAGGCGCGGGCGAGGCGGGCCTGGAGCTCCGGCTCCTCGAAGAGCTCGCTCGCGCCGCCGCGGGCCCGCCTGCGCTGCGCGGCGACCTCCGGATCGACGTCCACGACGACCGTGATGTCCGGCTTGAGGGCGTGGCGGTTGCAGTGGCGGATCCAGGCGATCATGTCGGCGCGCGCGCCCTCGTCCTCGATCCCGATCGACTGGTAGATGATGCTCGAAAGCTCGTAGCGATCCGAGATGACCACGTACCCGTCGCGCAGGTGCGGGGCGACCTCGGTCTCGATGTGATCGAGCCGGTCGGCCGCGAAGAGCAGCGCCATCGTGGAGTCGCGGTGCCTCGACGGCAGGTTCACGCGCTGGGTCAGCACGAGCCGGAGGAGCGAGCCCATCGGCCCGCCGCTCGGCTCGCGCGTCACGTGCGCGAGCCTTCGCCGGCCGCGCAAGAACGAGCCGTAACGCACGGCCTGTGTCGTCGTCCCCGCGCCGTCGATGCCCTCGAAGACGACGAACAACCCGTCGTTTCCGTCCTCGGCTTCACGCATGGCGTTCCTCGTCTCCTTCCTTCGATTCGTCGAGCCCGAGTGGGCTCGGATCCTCGCCGAGCACCAGGTTGTCGATGAGCCGCGCGCCGCCGATGCGGACGGCGACCGCGAGCAGCACGCGATCCGGCGTGTGCGCCTCGGGGCCGAGCACGGCGAGCGTATCCGCGTCGGCCACGTCCACATAATCGATCGCGCTTGCGACGGGCGTGATGTGCCCGCGCGCGAGCGCCGTGAGCATGCCGGCGCGACGCTCCCCCGCGGCGAACGCGCGCGCCGCGGCCGACAGGCCTCGCGGGAGGGCGAGCGCCTGCGCGCGGGCTTCTGCCGAGAGGTACGCGTTGCGCGACGACATCGCGAGCCCGTCCGGCTCGCGCACGGTCCGCACGCCCTCCACCTCGACGGGCAGGAAGAGATCCCGCGTGAAGCGCTCGATCACCTTGAGCTGTTGGTAGTCCTTGCGGCCGAAGAGCGCGAGGGAAGGTCCTACGAGCGCGAATAATTTCGTGACGACCGTGGCCACGCCCTCGAAGTGGCCGGGCCGGTGCGCGCCGCAGAGGCCCGCGGCGGTGGCGCCGACATGCACGCGCGTCTCGTCGCCGGGCGGGTACATGTCGGCGGGGGCGGGCGCGAAGATGCCGTGCGCGCCTGCCTCCGCGCACTTCTTCGCGTCGCCTTCGAGGTCCCGCGGGTAGCGGGAAAAATCCTCGTTCGGGCCGAACTGCGTGGGGTTCACGAAGATCGAGACGACGACGAAATCGGCGCGCTTGCGGGCTTCTTCGATGAGCGTCTGGTGGCCGCGGTGCAAGGCGCCCATCGTGGGAACGAGGCCGACGCGCGCGCCGCGCTGCCGCGCCTCGTCACACGCACGCCGGAACTCCATGGGAGCGCGCCAGATCTCCATGGCGCGCCACGCTAGCAGAAAGCGCTGGCCACAAGGAGGCAGGCGACCTCCACGGCCCTCGCTTCTCTTCGGGTCGATCGACTGACCCCAGCGATCGGGTAGGCTAGACTGAAATCATCGTGACGTTCGAGACACCTTCCACGCCCGATGTCGCTGCTCGCCATTCGTCCCTGGTCCCGGCCGCGGGCGACTCGGATCCGACGCAGTATCTGAACCGCGAGCTCTCGTGGCTCGAGTTCAACGCCCGCGTCCTTTCCGAGGCCGCCTCGATGGAGGTGCCGCTCTTCGAACGGCTGAAGTTCCTCGGCATCTTCTTCTCGAACCTCGATGAGTTCTTCATGGTGCGCGTGGCGGGCCTGCAGGCCCAGACGCACCGCACGATCACCGAGGTCCCGCCCGACGGCATGAAGCCGCAGGAGCAGCTCCTCGCCATCAGCGCGCGGGCGCACGCGCTCTTCGACAGCGCCTATCGGCTCTGGAACACGGAGATGCTGCCGGCGCTGCACCGGGTCGGCGTGCGGATCGTGCGACCCGAGGAGCTCGACGCCGCCGAGCTCGCGGTGCTCGACGAGCGGTTCCGCACCGACATCTTCCCGATCCTCACGCCGCTGGCGATCGATCCCGGCCATCCGTTCCCGCACCTGCGCAACAAGAGCATCAACCTCGGCATCATGTTCAGCCGCGAGCACGAGGGCGAGGAGCCCGGCTTCGGCGTGATCCAGGTGCCGCCGATGCTGAGCCGCCTCATGCGCGTGCGCGTCGACGGCTGCGGCCGGGCGTTCGTCCTTCTGGAGGACGTGATCGCGCGCCACGTGAAAGAGTTCTTCCCGGTCTCGCGCCTCCGCGGGACGTACCCGTTCCGCGTCACGCGCAACTGGGATCTCGAGATCGACGAGGAGGAGGGCGAGGATCTCCTGGAGACGATCCAGGCCGAGCTCCGGCGCCGCGATCGCGGCAACGCGGTGCGTGTGGAGATCGGCGTCGGGGGCGGCGTGGGTGCGAGCGTGCAGCGCCTCTGCCGCGCGCTCGGCATCGATCCGAACCTCGACGTCTACCGCGTCTCGGGCCCGCTCAGCATCGTGGATCTCGTCTCCGTGGTGGGCGAGGACGATCGGCATCTGCGCGACGAGAGCTTCACGCCGCAGGTGCCGAGCGCGCTGCGCGACGTGGAGGATCCCTTCGCGGTGATCCGCGAGCGGGACGTGCCGTTGCACCACCCGTACGACTCGTTCGATCCGGTGGTCGAGTTCATCTCGCGCGCGGCCGACGATCCGAACGTGCTCGCGATCAAGCAGACGCTCTACCGCACCGGCGGCGACTCGCCGATCGTGAAGGCGCTCGCGCGGGCCGCGGAGAACGGCAAGCAGGTGACGGCGATCGTCGAGCTCAAGGCGCGCTTCGACGAGGCGTCGAACATCCAGTGGGCGCGGACCTTGGAGCAGAGCGGCGCGCAGGTGATCTACGGCCTGCTCGGGCTGAAGACGCACGTGAAGGCGCTGCTCGTGGTGCGGCGGGAGAAGGACAAACTCCGGCGTTACGTGCACCTCTCGACGGGCAACTACAACCCGCACACGGCGCGCCTCTACACGGACTTCGGCCTCTTCACGGCGAACCGCGAGATCGGCGAGGACGTGACCTCGCTCTTCAACCTGCTCACGGGCTACAGCGCGCCGCCGAGGTGGAACCGGCTCGTGGTGGCGCCGCTCGGGCTGCACGAGGCGATCCTCGGGCTCATCGCGCGTGAGACGGAGCACGCGCGCGCGGGCCGGAAGGCCGAGATCGTGGCGCAGATGAACGCGCTCGTGGACGTGGACGTGATCGACGCGCTCTACACGGCGAGCCAGCACGGCGTCGACATCCGGCTCTTCGTCCGCGGCATCTGCTGTCTTCGCCCCGGGATCCCAGGGCTCTCGGAGCGGATCCAGGTGCGCGCGCTCATCGACCGGTTCCTGGAGCACAAGCGCGTCTTCCGCTTCGCGAACGGCGGAAGCGAGGAGTTTTACTTCTCCAGCGCGGACTGGATGCCGCGGAACTTCCACCGCCGCGTGGAGGTGCTCGTGCCGCTGCTCGATCCGGCCGCGCGCACCCGCGCCGAGGACATGCTGGCGACGCTCGCGGCCGACACGGCGAAGACGTGGGCCCTCAACGCCGACGGGAGTTATACGCGCGTCGCGACGCCCACGGGCGCGGCCACGGTGCGCTCGCAGCAGCGGTTCATGGAGCTCGCGCGCGAGCGGCTCAAGCCGGCCGACGTGCTCGCGCGGGGCGGCCGGTTCCACATCTTCCAGGTGGGCCACGGCGAGGGCGGCGACGAGCTACGCCGCAAGAACGGCAAGAAGAAGAAGCACAACCCGGTGTCTTAGTCCCGAGGGGGACGCCTCGCGTCCCCCTCTCGGCCAGGCAAAGCCCGGCCGATTCACTCCCCCGAGGCTCGCTCGCTGCGCGATCGAGCAGAGCGCCTCTTCGGCGCTCTACCGAACCTTCTTCAGGGTTTGACGGAGACCTTGTGCACGAGGTCTCCGTCGACGAACGAGCTCCACGGCCCCGTCGCGCGGCCGATCCACGCGTACTGGCCGTCGAGGTGCGGCTGCCTCGCGTGCGTCACGAAGATCTGGCTCGACCCGGTGTCGCGGCCCGCGAGCGCGACGCCGACCGTGAGCGGATCAAACGCGATCGGCGAGGTCTCGCAGCGCAGCGGCGCCTTGCCCGGCGGCCCGCCGTAGCCGTCGCCGAAGGGCGCGCCGAGCTGCGTGACGAAGCCCGGCACCACACGGTGCACGACCATCCCGTCGTAGTACCCGGCGCGCGCGAGGTCGACGACGCGCGTGACCGCCACGGGCGCGACGTCGGCGTCGAGTACGAGCGAAGCTTCGCCGACGTCGGTCTCCAGCGTGAGGGTCACCTTGCCCGCTGCGCGCGCGTCGAGCTCGGGCGGCTTCGGCCCTCCGCCCGGCGGCGCCTGGCAGGACGGCGTCTCCGGCTTGCCCGAGACGAGCCCGATCGCCTTCGCCGCGCGCTTTCGGAGCTCCGGCCACGACGAACGGCAGAGCTCCTCGAGACGCGGCAACGTCTCCTTCAAGCCGAGCGCGCCCGCGGCCTCGATCATCGAGCTTACGTGCTCCGGATCGTTCTCCACGTCGGCGCGCCCGAGCGCCGTGACGATGGCCTTCACGATCGCAGGTGAAGGCGCGCGCAGCGGGATCTCCTCCGCGGCCTGCTCCTCCTCGCCCTTCTTCTTGGCCTTCTTCTTGCGCTTTTCGGGCTCGGCCGCGAGGTTCGGCTTTCGCGCGATCACCCCGGCCGCCGTCGACACGAGGCCCGGCTCCGGGGCTGCGAGCGCGGATTCGAGCAGCGGCCCGGCGTCCTCGGCGAGCTCCTCGTGCGTCGGGAGAAGTTCGATCGCGGCCTCTCGCGCGCGCAGATCACCGCCTTTCGCGTGCGTGAGGAACACCGTGCGCCTCGATCCCTCGATCGGCGCGCGATCCAGCACCTTCACCATCGCCCGCGCGCCGATCGAGCCCGGCTGCCCCGGCGCCTTCGCCCCTGCGTCCGCGCCGTCGCCCGCTGCGAGCGCGGCCGTCACGTCACACCGCGTGAGCAACGGATCCCGCACGTCGGCGCCTGCGAGCACCGTCGCTGCGCTGCACCGGATCCAGGACAGACGCCGCAGCACCGTGACCGGCGCCGAGGGCGGCGGCTCCATCGTGGCCAGATCCTTGAGCCACTTCTTCGCCTTGTTCGTCGGTTCGAGCGCGTCGAGCGTGGCCAGAAGGACGCCGATCTCCTCGCCGAGCGCGGTCAGCGCGACAGCGCCGCCCGGCGGTACGAGCGCGGGCAACGTGGACGCGAGCATGGTTTGTCCCGCGGTCCCGAGCCGACGGAGCGCGCGCGCGGCCTCCGCGCGTTCGGCTGCCGTGAAGAGCGTCGCTCCGGCGAGCACGCGTCCGAGATCCGCCGCGGCCTCCGGGCCTGCACGGCCGAGCGCGCGGACGGCGAAGATCCTGTACGGACCGGGCTCCGCGAGGCGCGCGCCGGCGACCTCCCGCAGGCGCGTCGTCACCGTGTTCGGCACGTTTTCGAGCCGGCCGATGGGGAAGAGCCCCTCGGGCGCGGGCGGCGACGACGCGCTGCCGGCCGCGACGTTGAGCAGCGCCGCGAGCGTCTCCTCGCGGAGCCGCTCCTTCACCATGGCGAGATCTCCCAGCGCGAACGCCGCGGCCGAGGCTTGGATCTCCGTGCCCGAGAGCCACGCGACCAGCGTCGGCTCGCTTTGCACCGCCCCGCAGCGGCCCACGGCCCGCGCGATCGCCACGCGTGGATCGAACGTCGTGTTCGCGCGTCCCTCGACGGGAGGTGATCCCTTCGCAGGGGCGGCGTCGTTCGTGCCGCCGATCGATAAAGACCGCGCCACGAGCGCCGTGACCGTCGTCGCCTCGTCGCTCGGCGTGCACGACGAACCGAGCCCGTACGCCGCCCACGTGACGACCTCCGGATCCTCGTCCACGAGCGCGCGCAAGAGCCCAGGCTTCGCGTCTTCGCCGCCGATCCGCGCGAGCGCGCGGGCGGCCGCGCGCCGCACGAGGACGTCACGGCTCTGCTGATCCGAGCTCGTGATCTCGGCGGCCGTGCGCCGCTGCTCCGCGACGAGCAGCGCTTCCTGCCGCTGCTTCGCCTCGTCCACGACCACCGCCGCGTCGCTCCCTGCGTCGGATCCTGCGTCGCTCGTGCTCGATGTCGTGGGCTCTCCGCGGCTGCACGCGCCGAGCGCGGCGACGACGCCGATCACGCGGCCTGCGCGACTTCGCCTCGAACCCTGCACCTTCATCGCGCGTTCTCCTCGGCGCTCGGCGCGCCGGACACACGGGAGGCGGGCCTCGGCATGGCGCGAACGAGCGCGTGCGCGCGCCGGAGCGCGCGTTGATCGAGCCACGTGCAGACGAGCTCGTGCCCGCGTCGATAGACGCGCCGGAGGGCCCCGGCGCGCACGCCCTCGGACGGCAGCGGCCACGCGTCGACGCCGACCTTGCGGAAGTTCCGGATCGCGCGCTCCACGTGCCAGACGCACGTCACCACGAGCACGCGTCGCGCGCCTCTCCGGCGCAGGATCTCGGCCGAGAACACAGCGTTTTCGTGCGTCGTGAGCGACCAGAGCTCGGTCGTCACGGCCTGCTCCGGCACCCCCGCACGGACCAGCGCTCGGCGCAAGGCTTCCGCCTCGATCTGCGCGCCCCAGCGACGCCCGCCGCTCGTCACGATGTGGGGCGCGACACCCGCGAGATACGCTTCCGCGGCCTTCGCAGCGCGACGTGACGCAGCGGTCGTGAGCCGACCCGACGGCAGCACGCGGCATCCGAGGACCACGATGGCATCTGCGCGCTCCGGCATCGGGCCGACGATAGCCGAACCGACGCCGCTCGCCAGAAAGTCACGTAAGGGCCACCTCTCGCTTGACGTTGCGCCCGGAAGGCATTTATCACGGGGAATCGGACCAAGGGCGGGGGCCGGAAGGGCGATCAGGATGCGACTCAAGATGTGGGGTGTCCGCGGAAGCATCCCCACGCCCGGACCCGACACGGTCGAGTTCGGCGGCAACACGAGCTGCTACGAAGTGCGGGCCGGCGAGACGCTGATCATCCTGGACGGGGGTACGGGTCTGCGCCTCCTCGGGCAAAGCCTTCTCCGGGAGATGCCGTTCGAGGCGTGGATGTTCTTCAGCCACGTCCACTGGGACCACATCCAAGGCTTCCCGTTCTTCACACCCGCCTTCATCCGCAAGAACACGATCCACCTCTTCGGCGGTCTCAACGTCTCGCGCACGCTCGAGGAGACGCTCGCAGGCCAGATGGACTACCCGAGCTTCCCCGTCCACCTCTCGGAGATGGGCGCAAACATGACCTTCCGCGACCTCTACGAGGGCGAGGTCGTGACCATCGGGCGCAAGCAAGACGTGCGCGTCTCGAACGCACGCGGCAACCACCCAAACGGCGTCTACGCATACCGCATCGACCACGAGGGCAAGTCGATCGTCTACGTCACGGACTCGGAGCACTACGCGATCGTGGATCCGAAGCTCCGCAAGCTCGCGCAGGGCGCGGACATCCTGATCTTCGACGCGATGTACACGCCCGAGGAGTACGCAGGCGAGGTCGGCGGCGGCCCGAAGACGGGCTGGGGTCACGCGACGTTCGTCGCAGGCTGCGAGCTCGCGCATGCCGCAGGCGTCAAGCAGCTCATCCTGCACCACCACGATCCGCTTCAAACGGACGCGATGGTCCGCGACAAGGAGCGCCGCGCGCGGGAGCTCTTCCCGAACACGATCGCGGCCAAAGAAGGCATGATCATCGAGATCTGAGGGGCCGCAGGCGCGGTTTCCCTTGGAGGTCGAAGGATCTCCCTCCTCCCCAGCCCCTCTCCGGCCAGGCTGAGCATGGGTCTCATCCGGGAAGCGCCGCCGCCGGGGCGCCGCCCCGGACCCCGCGAGGGGCTGTCCGCCCCCTCGACCCCGGACCAGCCAGGGGCTGGACCCAGGGTTGAAAAACTGCGCGGTGCGCAGTTTTTCAAACAGGCCGACGAAGAAGCCAGGTTGCCAGCAGAAGCCGCAGCGCGGCTGTCTTGGTGGGGAACGCCGCTGCCGGTCAAGACCAGGGATGACCCTGCCAACCAAAGGCCGCAGCGCTGACAGGTCGGCGGGCAACACCTCGTCGCATGACGTCGTGTCGTGACGCGGTGGCCTCACGTTCCAAACGGCACGGGGCCGTAGGTCTTCGGCGATGAGCCCGTGGTCTCCCTACATCGTGCCCATCTCTCGACGCCACGGGCCCGCCGCGCCTTCCATCGCCCCCGTACCTCCAAGGCACGGCCTCGTACCTCCGGAGGCTCGAGCGCACGCCCCAGAGACACGGCCTCGTACCTCCAAGGCACGGCCTCGTACCTCCAAGGCACGGCCTCGTACCTCCGGAGGCTCGAGCACACGCCCCAGAGACACGGCCTCGTACCTCCAAGGCACGGCCTCGTACCTTCAAGGCACGGCCTCGTACCTCCAAGGCACGGCCTCGTACCTCCGGAGGCTCGACGTCGTCTCTTCAGACCATGCCCCCCATCTCTCGCACACACGTCCCCGTCGCCTTTTGGCTCGGCCCCCAAGCTTGAAGACACGGCCGCATCGATGAACTGCGCATCGCGCAGTTCATCGAACCGACGCCAGCGAACCCCCCCATGGTCTTGCCACCGGCCCGCTGGAAGGCCGCGCGCCTGTCTCGGTTGGCAACGTCGCTGCCGGTCTTGACCGGGCCTGTTCGATGAGCTGCGCGAAGCGCAGTTCATCGAGACTGGGTCCAGCCCCTGGCTGGTCCGGGTCCCGGGGCGGACAGCCCCGGGTGGGGTTTGGGGCAAAGCCCCAGCGAAGCGGCTTCACGATGAGACCCATGCTCAGCCGGCCAGGAGAGGGGGGCGACTTCGTTCCTGCTGGTGCAAGAGCTCGGTGAGCCGCGCGCGGACGCGCTTCTTTGCGCGCTCCTCGATCTGCCGCACGCGCTCCTTGCTCACGCCGAAGTCGGCGCCGAGCTCTTCGAGCGTCGCGGGGTCCTCGCTGAGCCAGCGGGCCTTCGCGATCTTCTGCTCGCGCGGCGACAGCTCCGTGACGATCTGCCGCAGCGCCGTGGCGACCTGCCGCTGCGCCTCGTCCTCGCAGGCTTGATCCTCGGGCGAGGGGAGCGGCGAGGCGAGCCGATCGAGCGGCGCGTCGCCCTCGGGGTTCTTCTTGTCCAGGCTCACGTCGCGCGCCATGAGCAGCGGCAGCAGCGCCATCACGCGCTCCCGAGGCAGCCCGCTCTGCGCGGCGAGGACGTCCGGATCCCGCTCGTGCGTGCGGCGGTAGAGGCGCAAGACGCGCCGCTCGCTCTTCGACGAGCCGAGCCGCACGATCCGGTAGCCGCGCGCCACGTGCTCGCGGATCTCGGCGCGGATCCAGTACGCGGCGTACGTCACGAGCCGACAGCCGCGTGACGGGTCGAAGCGCTCGGCCGCCTTCAAGAGGCCGATGTTGCCTTCCTGGACGAGGTCCTCGATCGGGATGCCCCAGCGCCGGTACTCGAGGGCGATGGTCATCACGAAGGGCAGACATGCTTCCACGATGCGGCGACCCGCGTTGCGGTCACCGCTTCGGAAGCGCTCCGCGAGGTCGCGCTCCGACTCGGGCGTCAAGGGCTCGCGCTTGTCGAGCTCGCGCTGGCGCGGAGCGTGGGCGAAGACGGTGGGACTTCGGCTCACGGCCATGAGGACTCCTCGCGCCCCGGGGCGTTCCCGCTGCCTCCTCGACGGCGGGATGGGGAAGGCGCGCGGCTCGCCAATGCAGGGCCGATGCCGCGCGCAAATCAGGCTCTTTCCTGAAACAAGGCGATCTCGTTTCGCGCAAACGTCACGGACCGCCCCGGGGGCGCGAAACGGTTGCGTGAATCGGCGCGGGTGTCCCCGGGGTCGCGGGAGCCACGCGCCCGCCTCGTTCTTCGAGATGTTCGCACGCCGTTTTCACCCCCGCGCCTCGGGCGTGGTACATCCTCTCCAGACACACGTGGGCAGGCGTCTCGCAACCAGAGCGTGGTACTTCGCAGCCGCCACCGCCATCGTCGCGATCGCAGCGCAGCGGCCGGCCGAGCCTCCGAAAGCCGCGGCGCGCGGCATCGCCCTTTGGTCGCTGCGCACGCTCGACGTCGTGGACGAAGAGGCCCTCGGCGTGGAGTGCGGCGCGCCTTCGGACGGCGGCCTCGTCCTTCCGACGGGCGCGCCCGCGGCGCTCTCCTGCGACGCCGCGCGCACCATCTTCGCGCAGGTCCGCACGAACCTCGCGGCGCCGGTCACCGACGTCGAAGCCGCAAAGTTTGCCGATGGGGTTGTCGACTGGCTCGACCCCCACGGGCTCTGGTCCGTCGCGCCTGACGCGCCCGTCGCGCCGCTCGTGCGCCGCGAGGGAGAGCGGCTCCTGCGGGAGCTCGAAGCGGCGCCGAATGGAGGCCCCTGCGCTGCGGCGGACGTCATCGGCGCGTCGCTCGCGACCTGGATGAAGACGCTGCGCGCCGCCTTCGACGAGGGCCTGCGCGATGGCCGCCCCGAAGGCCGCGCTCCGCATCGCTCGCCCGCCGAGGTCTGGCGCACGGTGACCGCGGCGCCCTTCGAGGACGGGCCGATCACGCGCAATGGTCGCGAGCTCGCGCGGGAGCTTGGGCGCGAGGTCGGCTCCGCGCGGGCCGCGTACGGCGCGCCGCTCGATCCTTTCGTCACCGCGGCGGGCCAGCGGCTCTTCCCGGATCTCACGGCCGAGTCGTGGGGCCGGGTCGTCATCGCGGCCGCGGTGCGCGCGTACGTGCCCCAGCTCGACGCGCATGGCGCGTGGGCGCCGCTCGACGAGGAGATCTCGATCTACGACCTCGACCTCGAGACGAACCCGCCGCTGCGCCTCTGGTCGGAGATGACGCGGACGGCGCTCGGCATCCGGATCGATCGGGGCGCGCTCGCGCCGCTGCTCGACGGGGACGTCGTGCTCTCCGTGCGGGGCGTGCCGCTCGCGGGCATGAGCGTCGAGCAGGCCGAGCAAACCGCGCTCGTCGAAGGCGCGCCGCATGGGCCGCCGGCGTCCGTGACGATCCTCCGGCCGCACGTCGCGCAGCCCATGGAGCTCGTCGTCACGCCCGCGCCTCCACGGGAAGGCCCCGCGCCTCCGGCCGAACCCTCGGAGCTACCTTTCGACGCCGTCCGGTATGCGGACGGTCGCGTCGCCATCGTCACGATCGCGGACGTCCCCGACGACCTCGGCGATCGGATCGGGGCGGCGCTCGCGCGGGTCCGCGCGGCGCGCGACATCCGCGGGGTGCTCCTCGACCTGCGCGCAAACGGCGGGGGCTCGACGGACGGCGCCATGGCGGCGCTCGGCCATTTCCTCCCCGGCGCGGCGCTTTTTCCAATGCGCCGGCGTGATGGTGGTGTCGAGGTCGAGCGCGCGCCCGAGGTGCCTGCGGAGGCGTCGTATGCGGGGCCGCTCGCGGTGCTCGTGGACGGCGACTCCGCGAGCGCGGCGGAGATGATCGCGGGGGCGATCGCCAGTTATCGACGTGGCGTGGTCATTGGAGACCGTACGTATGGCAAAGGATGCGCGCAGGAATACCTCGACGACGAGGCGCGCGCGGGTGTCCTTCGTTTGACGACATTGCTCTTTTCTTTGCCGGATGGCGCGCCGGTCCAGAAAGTCGGCATATCGCCGCAGATCACGTTGTCGCTCCCGGCGGCGACCGAGCGGGAGGCGCGGCTCGCGCGGGCGCTCGAGCCTTGGCGCGGCCCTGACGTGCGGGATCCTGGGCTCGTGCGCGAGGTGCCGTGGGCGCTGCATGGCGGGCGTGTCGGTCCTTGCCGGGACGAGACGGTGTGCCGCGCGCTGCGGGCGCTCGGGACGTCCGTGGCCGCCGCGCGCTGATCGTTTTGGCGCAGGCTGGGCCAACGTCGCGACTCTGCGGCCTGCCTTTGCATTCGCGGTGGGCCTCAAAAGAACGTGATACGCTGTGGCATTACGCTTGCTGAAGGGCGTGTCTGGAGGCCGTGATGCGATTGGCTTTGCATGGTTGGTTGGGCGTTGCTTCGCTTTCCGTTTTCCTGCTCGGCGGTTGCGCCATCTCGTTCGTCGATTCGAACAATGGCTCGGGCGGCGGGGGCGGCGGGGGCGCGGGCGGCGCGGGCGGCGCGGGCGGGGGTCAGGGCGGCAGCGGCGGTTGCGGTGCTGCATCCTGTGGACAGGGCGGCAGCGGCGGTATGGGCGGCGGCGGCGGTATGGGCGGCGGCGGCAGCAGCGGCGCGCCGTGTGGTGGGTTCGCCGGGACCGTGTGTGGCCCCGACGAGTGGTGCGACTACCCCAATGATCGATGTGGCGATACCGACCTCACCGGCATTTGCAAACCGCGCCCGTCCGGTTGCCCGGACGCTTATTTCCCGACCTGCGCGTGCGACGGCACGGTGTATGGCAATCCCTGCGACGCCGCCCAGGCGGGCATGGACGTCTCGGACCTCGGCAATTGCGAGCCGCCGTCGACCGAGGTCTTCTCCTGCGGTCATGGCTTCTGCAACAAGGCCAAGGAGTATTGCCAGAGGACCACGTCGGACGTCGGAAACGACCCCGATTCCTTCCAGTGCGCGCCGATCCCCGCTGCGTGTGGCGACACGCCGAATTGCGCGTGCTTGAACGACCCGTGTGTGCAGTTCTCCTGCGACAGCGGGCCGAACGGCGGCATTCTCGTCACCTGCCCCGGCGGCTGAACGCCCACGGGCCCCGGGGGACGCTCAACGCTTCTTGTGGAAGAGCTTGCCGAGCAGCCCCCGACCTGCGGGGTTCGAGCCGGGCCCGTCGTCCTCGGGCGGGTGCCTCATTTCGTAGAGACGCACCTCGCGCGTCGCCTCGATGTTCTTCGGGCTGATCACCGTGACGCGCTTGAAGTCCCGGTAGGACTGGTGGATTCGCCCGGCGAGCTTGAGCAGCCTGGCGCGATAAAGCAGCGCCTTCTCGTAATCGGGCTCGGCCTTGAGCACGCCGTCGAGCTGCGTGATGCAGTCGTCGTAAACGTTGTTCGTCTTGCCCTCCTCGGGCACCGGCGGGAGCGGCCTGCGGCTCGCCACCACCCAGGCGAGCAACGCCGTATAGGCGGGTTGCTCGGGATCGGCGGACACGGCGCGCCGCACGCAGGCCTCGCAGGAGGCGAGGTCGTTCTTGCGCAGGAAGACCTCGGCCTTTTCGAATTCGAGCGCCGCATTCACCACGCGCTCGACCTGGGCCTGCTCGTCGACCGTGCCGGCATCGAGCGAGGCGATGTACTGGGCGCGCCCCGTGTCGTCCTTCAGCGCCTCGTAGGCCGCGTTGATGGACGCGAAGAGCCGCGCCACCCGAGGCTTGAGGTCGTGCAGGTCCCTCGGAAGTTTGTCCGGGTGGTACACGAGCGCCAGCTTGAAGTAGGCGTTCCGAACGTCGGTCGACGTCACCTCGCGCGGGACGCCGAGCATCTGGAAATGGTCCTCGTTCGGGGCGGAGGCGAGCTTGGCCTCGATCTCGGCGCGGCGCTTCTCGTTGTTCGGGGGCGCTGGTTGCGGCTGGACCGCCGGCGCGGGTCCGGTCATGTCGGGCGCACGTTTGACGGCCTGGAGCGGCCCGGTCCCCTCGCGCCGGACGGCCTGGAGCGGACCGGTCTTGGTCTCCGCCGCGCGCAACACCTCGTCCCGCGGCCGCGTCCCGGTCTGATCCACGTGCTGCAGGCCCGTCGTGCCCGTCGTCGGCCGCCACCCTGTTGGGTCGGAGACCATCGCGGCGCGCGCGGCGGCGACGCGCTCGAGCCCCACGGGCGGGCGCGTGGAGCCGCCGAAATCGAGGTGCCGCGTGATCGTCATTCCGTACACGACGCCGCGCACGATGCGCGGGGGCACGCCGCTCGTCCTGGCGAGGTCGACGAGCGTCGTCCGTTGCTTGCGCAGCCGCTCGACGAGCGCGCGCTCCTCGGGCGTCAGCCGGAACCGCTCCGGCGTCGCCCCGCTCGCGATCCCCATCGGGACGTCTTCGATCCGGCCCAGCGTCGCCTCGGCCTGCGGCGCCCCGACGCACGCGCGGGCGCCGGCCATGATCACCGCGAGCGGCTCGACGCGCGGCACCTCGGCGCCCCGCTCCGCGAGCAGGTCGTGCCCCGCGTAAAACGCGTACCGTGTCTCGGGCTCGATCTCGCACAGCTTGATCATGGCCCGCTCGAGCGGCGTCCGTTCGGCGTACCGCGTGCCTGCGGCGTCCATGACGCGCGTCGGTGTTCCCTCGTCGAACGACACCGCGGCGCGCGCGCCCGTCTTCGTGGTCAGCACGAGCGTCCCCGAGAGGACCTTGTCGAGCAGGTACACGTAGAGGTGCAGGAGCGGCGTCTGCACCAGGTTTGCTTCCGCCGTCGGTACGAGCCCCGGAGGGACGACGAAGGGCATTCCGGTCGTGGGGACAGGGGGCGAAGCAGCCATGCGCGGCGACTCGGCCGAAGCGTGCCAGGGTGCGCGCGGGGGCGCAACGGGGCACTCCGGTGACCGTGTGGATTTCGCGGGCGTCTGGAAAATGGTTGGCGCGGCTGCGAAGTGGCTCGTCAGGGCCCGCGGGCGACGAGCGAGCGGCAGCGCGCGTCGTCTGCGTAGACACGTACGCCGCGGTTCGAGGGCACGAGCGCGTTCAAGCGGATCGTCGCGGCGGGATCTCCGGTGAAGACATCGATCTGACGCCCCACGACCTTCATGCCGCGATCCTCGGCGACGAAGCAGCCGTCGTGGCGCCCGCCTTCGGGCAAGTTCACGCCCTTGAACTCGGGGATGAAGAGCACGGTCCCGAGCGGGATCACCGACGAGTCCACGGCCACCGAGCGCAGCGGCGTGATGGGCTTGCCGAGGGCGCCGCGGCCCGTCGGGAAGCGGGCGGGGTCGAGCCGTTCGAAGCAGATCTTCTGGCTTGTGCGCGGGCAGACCGCGGCGCAAGTGCAGTCGCGTTTCGCGAAGCTCACGGTCTCGCCCGTCGAGAGGCGGCCGCTGCCCTGCACGCAGACGCGATCGTGGAAGTCTTGCGTGACGTTCGTGAGCGGCTTGCAGCTCGCGTCGTAGATCGTCGCGTCCTTCGGGCCCGCGTCTTCTTTGGGGAAGTCGTAGTACGTGTTGCGGAAGCGCTCGCCGTTGCGGAACGCCGCTGCGGGCCCCGCGGCCGAGCCTTGCGCCGTGATGCTCACGACCTCCTCGGCGCTCGACGCGGGAGCGGACGCGGGCGTGGTGTCAGGCGGCGCGAGCGGCGTTCGAACGGGAGCGCTCTCCTGTCCAAGAAACCCGGCCCGCGCTCCGCGCGTCTCCGACCAACCACGATGCTCGGCTTCTCGCGCGGGCTCGCCTTCGCCTTGCACCCAGGCTTGCCCGGCTGCGGTCGCGCATGCGGCGCCCGAGAGGCAGGCGACGAGCGCCAGGGTCAAAGGTCGCATGGGACGAGGATACCCTCGCCTGCCTGCCGATGGCCAAGAGGATGCTTGCTCGTCAGGTGTCTCGGTTGGGCTGCTTCGGGGTCTTCAGCGCGTAGACACCGCGGGCCGTCGCCACGAGCTCGGACGCGGCGCTCGGGTGGTAGAGCCGGACATCGGCCCAGCCGAGCTTCGCGCCGACCCGCACCGTGGTGGCGTCGCCGACCAGCATCTCGCGGCGCCCGGGCCGGAGGTAATCGACGCGCAGATCCACGGTGGAGACGCGGCCGAGCATCGGATTTTCGATCTCGGTCCAGACGCAGAGCCCGCCTGCGGTGTCGGCGAGCGTGCTGATCAAGCCCCCGTGCAGCGCTTGTCGGATGGGATCCCCGATGAGCTCCTCGCGCCACGGAATCGAGAGCGTCACGTGGCCCCGCGCGAGGTGCTCGACCTTGACGCCGAGCCACTTGTTGAAAGGGATGAGCTCCTCGGCGAGCTGCCGAAAGACGTTCAGATCCAACATTTTTTTCGGCGCGCACGATGCCGGAAAAGCCCGTGCTCTGCCAGGCCGCCGCGCGGGCATGGCCCGCCGGGTTCGCTCGCCTCGTCACGAAGCGCGTGCTAGGAGCGGCCCCGAAAAATGGCCCGCAAGGATCTCCGCAACATCGCCATCGTGGCCCACGTCGACCACGGTAAGACCACGCTCGTCGATCACATGCTCCGTCAGGCAGGCGCTTTCCGCGACAACGAGGTGGTTGCCGAGCGCGTGATGGACTCGAACGACCTCGAGCGCGAGCGAGGAATCACCATCCTTGCGAAGAACACGAGCGTCCGCTGGAAGGGCGTCAAGATCAACATCGTCGACACCCCGGGACACTCCGACTTCGGCGGCGAGGTCGAGCGCACCCTCATGATGGCCGACGGCGCGCTCCTGCTCGTCGACGCGGCCGAGGGGCCGCTCCCGCAGACGCGCTTCGTCCTCTCGAAGTGCCTGGAGCGCGGCTTCCCGCTCATCGTCGTCATCAACAAGATCGACCGCCAGGACGCGCGGCCGCACGAGGTCCTCTCCGAGGTCTTCGATCTCTTCTGTGATCTCGGCGCGAGTGACGCGCAGACCGATTTCCCCATGGTCTACGCGATCGGCAAGCTCGGCCAGTGCAAGCGCGAGCTCGAGGACGAGCTGACGAACCTCGTGCCGCTCTTCGAGACGGTGCTCGCGCGTGTCCCCGCGCCCGAGGGCGACCCCGACGAGCCGCTCCAGGTCATCGTCTGCAACACGACGCACGACGACTACGTCGGCAGGCTCGCGGTCGGGCGCATCGTGCGCGGCAGCATCCGGCAGGCCGGCGACGTCGTGGTCCTCGGCGAGAACGGCAAGGTCACGAAGGGCGCGGTGAAGGCGCTCTTCACGTTCGAGGGCCTGAAGCGCGTCAACGCGGACAGCGCGCAGGTGGGCGAGGTGGTGGCCATCGCGGGGCTCGACGTGAACATCGGCGATACGATCGCCGATCCCCAGCGCCCCGAGGCCCTCGAGCGCATCGTCGTCGAGGAGCCGACGATCAAGATGAAGATCGGCGTCAACACCTCGCCGTTCGCGGGCAAGAGCAAGCAGTCGAAGTTCTTGACGAGCCGCCAGCTCAAGGATCGCCTGGAGCGCGAGGCGCGGAAGAACCTGGCGATCCGCGTCGAGCCGACCGACTCGCCCGACACGTTCCTCGTGCTCGGCCGCGGCGAGCTCCAGCTCGCGATCCTCGTCGAGACGATGCGGCGCGAGGGCTACGAGATGCAGCTCTCGAACCCCGAGGTCGTGACGCGCGAGATCGAGGGGCAGGCCATGGAGCCTGTCGAGCTCGTCGTGATCGACGTCCCGGAGACGTACGTCGGCATCGTGACCGAGCGGCTCTCGACGCGGCGCGGGCGCATGGTGAAGATGACGAACCCCGGGTTTGGCCGGGCGCGCCTGGAGTTCCAGGTCCCGTCGCGCGGGCTCATCGGCTTCCGCGGCGAGTTCCTCACGTCGACGCGCGGCACGGGCCTGCTCAACACCATGTTCGACGGCTGGACGCCGTGGGGCGGGCCCATGATGCGCAGGCCCACGGGCGCCATCGTGGCCGATCGCATGGGCGTCGCGACGCCTTACGCGCTCCACCACCTGCAGCCGCGCGGCACGTTTTTCCTCGTGCCCGGCGTCGAGGTGTACGAGGGCATGATCTGCGGCGAGCACAACCGCCCGAACGACACGGACTGCAACGTCATCAAGGAGAAGAAGCTCTCCAACATCCGCAACCACGGCAAGGACGAGAACGTCCTGCTCGCGAGCCCGAGGCTGCTCACGATCGAGACCGCGATGGAGTGGATCGACGCCGACGAACTCGTCGAGGTGACGCCGGAGGCGGTGCGGGTGCGGAAGAAGGTGCTCGCGGTGAACCTTCGCGATCGGCGTGAGGACGCGATCGAGCAGGCACAGGCGGTCGAGTAAATCGATCGACCAGGCGGGGCGCCGCGGGTAAACTCCGCGGCCCCTGATGAAGTTCTTTCACGCGGCGGACATCCACCTCGACAGTCCTCTGCGCGGGCTGGATCGATACGAGGGGGCGCCCGCGGACAAACTCCGCGGCGCGACGCGGCGGGCGCTCGAAGCCCTCGTCGAGGCGTGTATCGCCGAGGCCGTCGATTTCCTCCTCATCGCCGGCGACCTCTACGACGGCGACTGGACCGACTACAACACGGGCCTCTTCTTCGTGCGGCAGATGGCGCGCCTCCGCGAGGCCGGCATCCGCGTGTACATCGTCCGCGGCAACCACGACGCGAAGAGCAAGATCCTACGTTTGCCCGAGGGCGTGCACGAGCTCTCGACCTCCCGCGCGGAGACCGTGCTCCTCGACGACGTCGGCGTCGCCGTGCACGGCCGCGGCTACGCCCGCGCCGAGACGACCGAGGACCTCGCGCTGACCTACCCCGCGCCGCGATCCGACTACTTCAACATCGGCCTGCTCCACACCGCTGCCGAGGGCCGCGAGGGGCACGCGCCGTATGCGCCATGCCGCGTCGAGTCCCTCGTTCAGAAGGGCTACGACTACTGGGCCCTCGGGCACGTGCACGCGCGCGAGATCTTGCACGAAAAACCCTGGATCGTGTTTCCCGGCAATTTGCAGGGCCGCCACGCGCGCGAGACCGGGCCCAAGGGCGCGAGCCTGGTCACGGTCGAGGACGGGCGCGTGAAATCGGTCGAGCACCGCGTCCTCGACGTCGCGCGCTGGGCCTCCTGCCAGGTCGACGCCTCGCCCGCGCGCTCGCCCGATGACGTCCTCGAGCTTTGCCGCGCCGCGCTCTCGAACGAGGTCGAGGCCGCCGACGGACGCGTCGTCTGCGCCCGCATCGTCCTCACCGGCGCGAGCCGTGCGCATGCTGCCCTCGTGCGCGACGTCGGACACTGGCGTGGCGAGATCCGCGGCCTCGCGAACGACCTCGGCGAGGCGTGGATCGAGAAGGTCGAGCTGCGCACGCGCACGCCGGCCGACCTCGACGCGCTCGCGCAGAACGACAACCCCATCGGCGGGCTCCTGAAGACGCTGCGCTTCCTCCGCGACGACGACGACGCGCTCGACAAGCTTGGCAAGGAGCTCACGGACATCGTCGGCAAGCTCCCGCAGGAGTTCTTCCAGGGGGACGCCGCCGCGAAGATCACCGATCTCTCGGTCCTCCGGCGCATCGTCGATGAGCTGCCGGACTACCTCCTGCCGCAGCTCTCCGGAGAGGGAGACGAGGCTTGAAGATCCTCTCGCTCGAACTTCTGCGCTGGGGCCCGTTCTCGGATCTCGCGCTCGACTTCTCTTCCCCTGCACGCGCGTTCCACCTCATCGTCGGTTCGAACGAGGCGGGCAAGAGCACCACGCTCCGCGCCGTCGGCGGCCTGCTCTTCGGCATCCCCGAGCGCACGAGCGATGATCACCGGCACAAGATGTCCGAGCTGCGCATCAGCGGCCGCATCGGCGCTGAGGACGGCTCCGAGCTCGCGATCGTCCGGCGCAAGGGCCGCAAGGAGACGTTGCTCGATCCCGCGGGACAGCCCCTCGACGAGGCGCTTTTGCGAAAGCTCCTCGGTAGCATCGAGCGGGCGCAGTTCGAGACCATGTTCGGCCTCTCCCACGACGGCCTCGTGAAGGGCGGGCGCGAGCTCGTCGAGGGGCAGGGCGATCTTGGCGAGAGCCTCTTCGGCGCGGGGCTCGGACAGACCGTCGCCTCGCTCCTGCGCAAGCTCGAAGGGCGCGCGGCGGAGATCTACCTGCCACGCGGCAAGAAGAAGAAGATCAACGACGCGATCGACAAGTTCAAGGAAGCGAAGAAGCGCGCGCAGGAGCTCTCGCAGTCGGCGCGTGACTTCGAGGACATCAACAAGCAGCTCGTCGAGCGAAACGCCGAGTCCGCGCAGATCTCCGCGCAGCTCGCCGAGCTCGGGCGCCGCATGCGCCGCCTCCAGCGCGTGAAGCAGGTGCTCCGTCCCCTCGCCGAGCGCGCCGAGATCCTCGCGGCGCTCGACGCCCGGCGCGACGTCGTGGTCCTGCCCGAAACGGCAGCCGAGGATCGCCGCCGCACGCAGGCCATCATCCACGAAGCCGGCCCCCGGGAGGAAAAACTCCGCGAGGACGTGCGCGAGCTCGAAGGGAAGCTCGCCGTGCTCGCGGTCCCCACGGCGCTCCTGCAAAAGGGCGCGCTCGTGCGGCAGGTGCAGGGCGAGATCGGCAGCCACAAGAAGGCGAGCATCGACGCGACCCGGCTGCGCGGCGAGCTGCGGCAGGTCGAGGACGAAGCCCGCGCGCTTTGCGCCCGCCTCGGTCGAGCCATCTCCGTCGAAGAGGCCGAGGCGTGGCGGCTCTCCGCCGTCGCGAGCACGCGCGTGCGCTCGCTCGTCAAGCAGAAGGTCGAGCTCGATGCGGCCGCAAAGAGCGCGGAGAGCGCGTTCGGCGCAGCCGAGGAGCGGCTCGACGACGAGAAGCGGCGCGGCGCGGCCTTGCCTCCGCCCGCGGACGTGGAGGCGCTCGCGCACGCGCTCGACGTCGCGCGGCGCGAAGGCGACCTCGACAAACGCATTCAGGAGCGCGCGCGGGCCGCCGAGAGCCTCGGGCAGCGCGTGCAGGCGGGGCGCGCCGCGCTCTCGCTCTTCGACGTCCCGTTCGACAAGATCGGCAACCTGCCCATGCCGGCGCGCGAGACGATCGAGCGCTTCGAGCGTGGGCTCGGCGTGAAGGACGAGGAGCTCCGATCGCTTGGACAGACCCTCGCGGATCGCAAGCGCAAGCTCTCGGCGCTCGAACGTGAGCTCGAGCAGATCCGGCGCGGCGGCGCGGTGCCCACGGAGGCGGACGTCGCGTCGGCGCGGGGCGGGCGGGACGCGGCCTGGTTCGATCTGCGGCGCGCGCTCCTCGCGGAGCACACGCGCACGGCGGACGACGTCGCGGCCTTCCGCAGCGGACCTCCGCGCCCCGGCATCGACGTCGTGCTCGACTACGAGGCGAGCGTGCGGCGCGCGGACGATCTCGCCGATCGCCTGTTCCGCGAGGCAGACCGGGTGGCGAAGGTCTCGCAACGATCCTTGGAGCAGCAAGGGCTTCTTCGGGAGATCGCCGAGCTCGACGCCGAGCGCCAATCGCTCGAAGCCGCGCGGGACGAGCTCGGCCGGCAGTGGCAAGAGCAGTGGAAGGCGAGCTCCCTCGCGCCGCTCTCCCCCGCGGAAATGAAGGGGTTTCTCGGGCAGTACGAGCGGCTCGTCGAGGATCGGCGGCGGTGGGCGGAGGCCGAGGCGCTGCTCGCCGCAGATCGCGCGCTCGCGGCCGATTACGAGGAGACGCTCGGCGCGCTCCTCCGCCCGCTCGGGCTCGCCGTGAAGGGCTTGCCTGCGCTCATGGAGCGGGCGCGCGCCGTCTGCGAACGGGAAGCGAAGGCGCAGAAGGATCGCGAGGCGCACGAGCGTGATCTCGGGCGCGCGAAGGATCAGGTCGCGCAGTGCAAAGCTCTGCTGGAGCGGCGGCGCGCGGAGCATGCCGCGTGGTCGGCCCAGTGGGCCGAGGCGATGGCGGGCGTGGACCTGCCGGAGGCGACGGGCACGGTCGAGGCGGAGGAAGTGCTCGCGCTGCGGAGCGACCTCGAAAAACGCTGCGCCGACGCGCGGGACCGCCGGCGCCGCATCGAGGGCATCGAGCGGGACGCGCGGCTCTTCGCGGATCGCGTCGTCGAAATCACCCGCGCCGCCGCGACCGACCTCGTGGACGCGCCGATCGAGCACGCGGCGAACCTCGTCGTCGAGCGCTTCCTCGCGGCCGAGAAGGACGAGATTGCGCGGCAAAAAGATGCGCAAAAGCTCGACGAAAAGCGGCGCGAGCTTGAAGAGGTGATCCTCCGCCGCAAGGCCGCCGAGAACGAGCTCGCCGCCCTCCAGGCGGCAGCGCGTGCGCAAAACCTCGCGGAGCTCGGGGAGGCCGAGGATCGCTCGAAGGAGGTCCGCGCGCTCAAGGCTCGCCGCGCTCCGATCGAGCGCCAGCTCCTCGACCTCGGCGAGGGGCTCGGCATCGAGGCCCTCGTCGCGGAGTGCCAGGGGCTCTCGGGGGACGACGTCGCGACGGAGCTCTCCTCGCTGGACGAGCAGATCCAGGCGAAGAACGACGCCAAGGCGAAGGTCGAGCAGGAGATCGGCAAGCTCGAAGAGCGCCGCGGGCGTGTCGACGGCGGGGACGGCGCCGCGCAGGCCGCGGCCGAGGCCGAGGGCCACCTCGCGGCGATGGGCGTGCTCGTCGAGGAGTATGCGCGGGCGCGGCTCGCGTTTCGCCTGCTCGAAGAGGAGATCAAGCATTACCGCGAGCGGCACCAGGGGCCCATCGTGCGGCGGGCTTCGGAGCTCTTCCGGCGGCTCACCCTGGGCTCGTTCCTGGAAATTCGCGGCGACGACGAGGGCGACGAGAGCCGCCCCGTCTTGAAATGCGTCCGCACCTCGGGCGAACGCGTCGGCGTCGAGGGCCTCAGCGACGGCACGCGCGATCAGCTCTTTTTTGCGCTCCGCATGGCGAGCCTGGAGCGCCATTTCGAGCACAACGAACCCATTCCGTTCGTCCTCGACGACATCCTCGTCAATTTCGATGACGCGCGCTCCCGCGCCGCGCTCTCCATCCTCGGCGAGCTCTCGCAGAAGACGCAGGTCCTTTTTTTCACGCACCACGCGCGTGTCGCGGATCTCGCCCGCGAGGCCGTCCCGCCGTGCCGGCTTTGCTTGCACGACCTCGACACGCTCGGCGGGCGCGCTCGGTTGCGGCCTGCGAGCTAGAGCCTCCCCGCATTCGAATCGCGGTACCATGAACCTCGTCATGGTGATGACCGCGCGGCGCCTCTCCGGGGCCTTCTCGTTTCTCGTGTCCCCCCTCGTTCTCGGCTGCGGCGCTGATCCCGCTCCCGCTCCCGCGCCCGACGTTCCCGCCATTTCCTGGGAGGACTGCGGGGGCGGCTTCGAATGCGCCACGTTCTCCGTGCCCGTCAATCACGACGCGCCGGACGGAAGGACCTTTTCGCTTCCGCTCGTGCGCCGCCCGGCCGCGATTCCGTCCGCGCGTATCGGCTCCTTGCTCGTCAATCCCGGCGGCCCCGGCGGATCCGGCGTCGGCTGGGCGCGCGGGGCGCAGATCGTCTTGCCGCAGCCCCTCAAAGATCGGTTCGATCTCGTCAGCTTTGATCCACGTGGCCAGGCCGGGAGCACGCCCACGATCGATTGCGTCGACGACCTCGGTCCCCTCATCGGGCTCGATCCGACTCCCGACGACGACGCCGAGCGCGTCGCCTTGCTCGCCGGCGCGGAGACGTTCTCGGCCGCTTGCAAGGCGCGCAGCGGCGACCTGTTGTCCTTCGTCGGGACAAACGACATCGCCCGCGACATGGATCTCCTCCGCGAGGCCCTTGGCGACGAGAAGCTCACCTACATCGGTTTTTCGTATGGAACGTTTCTCGGGACCGTCTACGCCGAGGCCTTTCCCGAGCGCGTGCGTGCGCTCGTGCTCGACGGCGCGATCGATCCGACGGTCTCCGGGGATGCGTTCATCAAGGGGCAGGCCCTCGGCTTCGAGGCCGAGCTCGAAGCGTTCCTCGCCGATTGCGCGTCGAAGACCACGTGCCCGTTTCATTCGGGCGGCGACCCCTGGGCCGCGTACGACGCCGTGAAGGCCGCGGTCGAGGCATCTCCGCTGCCTGCGCCGCCGGGCGGCACGCGCGCGCTCGGGCCCGGCGAACTCCTCTACGGCGTGGCGCAGCCGCTCTACAACAAATCACAATGGCAGTTTCTCGCCGAGGCGCTCGCGCTCGCGGCCGCGGGGGACGGCTCGGGACTGCTCGAATTCTCGGACGCGTACGTCGCCCGGAGCGCGGACGGCACGTATGGCCCGTCGTTCGAGGTTTATTACGGGGTCACCTCGATCGACCTCGCATTCCCCACCGATCCTCAGGTCTATCAGACCCTGACGACCGAGCTCCAGGCGAAGGCGCCGCGCATCGGGATGTATTTGCCCGCCACGGCGCTGCCCTCCGCGCGCTGGGCGTTTCCGCCCTGGCGCTCGAATGCGCCGATCGCCGCGGACGGCGCGCCGCCGATCCTCGTCGTGGGCTCCACCGGGGATCCGGCGACGCCGTATCCCTGGGCGGTTTCGCTCGCCGCGCAGCTCTCCTCCGGGGTCCTGCTCACGCGCGAGGGACCGGGGCACATCTCGTTTCTCCGGGGAAACACCTGCATCGACCAGGCGACCACCGATTATCTCGTCGATCTGAAGACCCCGATCAAAGGGACGACTTGCAAATGATCAGAGCGCGCCCTTGCAGTCTTCATCGACGAGCAGGACGTCGTCGATCGCGTATCCACCCCAGCCCACCGCGTCGCCGCTCTCGTAGGACCACACGAGCGACATGTTCGAGCCCGTGACCGTGTTGAGCCGGAACTCCACCTCGGCCCAGCCCGGGGTCGGTTGCAAACTCGTGGGACCGGGTCGCACCAGGGTAAACAGCGTCGTTCGCGTGGATCCTTGCTGCACCGCGAGCGTCACGGTCGGAGGGACACCACGCGTCCCTTCCGGGGTGAAATCGACCCATTCGTGGAACACGAGCCGCAAATCGAGCGCGCCCGTCGTATCCATGATCGGGGATTCGAGCTCGCCCGAGGTCCCGGGCGAGACACACGCCCCGAGCCCGACCCCCACGACGCTCCCGTCGTCCGTGCTCGTGACGTCGTCCTCCGGGCCCTTGCATCCCGCGCCGCCCGGCGCCGCCTGCACGAACCCGCTGTTCGTCCCGGAACCCCACCGCTCCTCCGCGGCCCCCGCGTTCAGCACGCCCGTCGAAAAGGTTTGTCGCAGATAGACACGCCCCACGGTCCCATTGCAGTTCTGATCCACCTCGTCGCAGAGCTCCACGGCGTTCGGGTAGACCGTGGGCGCGTCGTCGTCGCAATCGTTTCCTTCCGCGACCCATACGCCTCCCTCCACGGCCGGGGGCTCTCCGCAGCTCCCGGCCGTCTCGACGAGGCGCTCCTCACGGCCGTACCCGTCGCCGTCGCGGTCCAGGAAATAACGCGCGAAGCAGAGCACGTCCGCCCCTTCGCATTTCGTGCGCCCCTGGCAGCTCTCCGTGTCGGTGATCGGGATCGTGCAGTCGAGAACAGGAAAATCCTCGTCCGTTCTCCCATCGCAGTCTTGATCGATTCCGTCGCACTGATCATCGGACGCGGCGCGCGTGTTCACGTCCGGGCTATCGTCGTTGCAATCGAGCGCGTTCGTCACGTATCCGGCCGGGGATTCCCCGCACCAGGTGATCGGCTCGTGCTTGTTCCCCTCGCCGTCCTTGTCCGCGTCCTGGTACACCGTCGTCAGCGTGGTGCATTCCTGCGTGTAATCTTCCCCGAGCGAGATGAACGTCTCGCAGCCGAGCAGCCCCACGGCCGCGCCGACCGAGACGAGTGTGATCCGCCTCAAAACACGCCTCGCACGGACATGAAGCCGCCTCGGACGTCGAGCTCCACGCGCGCCCCGCGCGCGGCCGCGGGCTTCGTACTCGGCGCGAAGAGCAGCACCGAGACGCCCGCCGCTGCGGCAATCGCCGCCGCGCCGAAGCCCAGGTTCGACACCGATGCAAACGTCTTCGTCTGCTCGTACGCCCCGATACCCGCGGGCGTGCACCGCTGCTGCACGCACTCCGTTTCGAGCAGCTCACGCCGATCGAGCGTGAGCCCGCCCATCACCACGCCCGTCACCAGCGCCAGCGCGCCGATCGAAAAGAGACCGCTCGCGGCCACGATGCTCCACGTCGGCCTCGTAGGCTCGACCGGCGCGGGCTCGATCGTCCGCTCCACGCCCTTCGCGAAGAGGCCGAGGCGCAGGACGATCGACACGCTCCGCCCCTCGGGCAGCTCCACCTCGCGCGTCGTCCGCGCGCCGCTCCGCGCGAGCGCCTCGACCTCGTGTTTGCCCGGATCGAGCTCGCGCGGCTCGTCCATCGGCCAGAGCTCGCCGTCCACGAACAACGTCACCTCGGTGGGCGGCGGGCCACGCACGTCGACGGCGAGCGTCGGGATGCGCAGGCGCACCGAACCGATCTCCGCGGCCGCCGCCTGCCGCGCGCGGAGCAGCGACTCCGAGGGCGCCTCTGGCAGCGACTCGGCCAGCGTCCGCTCGTAGAGCGCGCGCGCTTCGAGCAGCTTGCCGCGTTTGTCCTGGCAACGCGCCATGTAAAGCACGAGCTGCGGCGTGTGGAATTGCTCGTCGGCGTCGCGGAAGAGCGGATACGCCTCGGCGTACTGGCCCGCCCGGAAGAGCTGCATCGCGCGGCGGCCTTTTTCGAGGGCGACGGCGCGCTTCTCCTCGCGCACCTCCTCCTCGGTGGGCTCCGGGGGCTGTGGGGTCGTCGTCTCGGCCGTCGGCGGTTCGTCTGCTCGGGACGAGGAGGGGAAAAAGAGCGCCGCCAAGAGCGCGGCTCCGGCGAGGGAGACCCGGCGGTCTCGATTCATCGCGGGGGTTGCGGCGTGGCCGGCTTCGACAGGCCGAGCAGCTCGTCGTCCTCGATCGTCGTCGGGGCCGGCGCCTGCTCGGGCTTGCCGTCCGCGCCCGTCTTCGGGGTCGCGGGTTTGGCAGGGACGACCGGTTTGTCGTTCCGAACCGGCGCCTCGGGGGGCGTTCGTTTCTGCGCGTCCACCTCGGCGAGCGCCTCGGGCGTCGCTTTCGGGACCGCCTCGGGCGTGGGCGGCGGCTGCGGCGGCGCGGGCGCCTCGGGCTCGGTCACGGGTGGCGGCAGGGGCAACGTCGGGCTGCCCGGGCCATCCACGCGCGCCTCCTCGGCCGTCACGGTTGGGCCGAAGAACACCCACCCGAGCGCGCCGAGCGCGAGCGCGCCGAGCCCCGCGGCGGCGAACCTCCGTTGCTTGTCTTTTTTCGTGGTGCTCTCGTCGTCCTGCGTCCGGCCCGAGGGCGAGAGCGTGAGCGTGCCCGAACCCTCGGGCGCGGCCATCGTCTCGGCGAGCGCGACGGTGGTGTTCTTCTCGGTGCGGCGCGGCGACGGGCTCGAAAGCTCGGCGGTCGCATCGAGCGCGGCGTTCGGGTCGGGCTTCGCGTTGGCGGCGACCTTCCCCTCGGAGGCGGGCTTCGTCGTGGTGAGCGCTTCGAGGGCTTCGAAGAGCTCACGCGAGCTCTGGAAGCGTTGCGCCGGATCACGGGCGAGGGCGCGGTCGAAGAAGCGATCGACTTCGGGGCCGAGCTCCGGCGCGAGCGTCGAGGGCTTCGCGATCGGATCGGTGCAGATCGCCACGAGCACCGCGCCGACCTCGTCCTCGACGAAGGGCGTCCTGCCCGTGAGCATCTGGTAGAGGATCACGCCGAGCGACCAGAGATCGCTGCGGTGATCGACCTCCTTGGATTTGCGGATCTGCTCGGGGCTCATGTAGAGCGGCGAGCCGACGAGGTTGCCCGATCGCGTGACGTCGCCCGACTGCGGCGTGCCCGGCGACACGGCCTTCGCGATGCCGAAGTCGAGCAGCTTGATGGTCTCGTCATCGTCTTGACGGGCGAGGAAGACGTTGCCGGGCTTGAGGTCGCGGTGGACGAGGCCGAGCTCGTGCGCGCGGCGGAGGGCCTTGGTGATCGGTTGCGTGATGCGGATGGCCTCGGCGAGGTCGAGCTTGCCGCGTTTGTCCAGGCGCGCGGCGAGGTCTTCGCCGCGGAGCAGCTCCATCACGATGTAGGGCGTGTCGCCCTCGACACCGTAGTCGTGCACCTCGACGACGTGCGCGCTCTGGATTTGCGCGGCGGCGCGCGCTTCTCGTTCGAAGCGGGCGCGCGCGGTCTCGGAGGCGGCGAGGGCCGGCTCCATGAACTTCACGGCGACGGCCCGGTCGAGCTTGAGGTGGTGGGCGATCCACACCGCGCCCATGCCGCCCCGTGCGAGCGGGCGCTCGAGGCGGATTTTGCCGGCGATGAGCTGTCCCTCGGCGATGACGGTCACGATGGGACCCAGGATACCACGAGATTCGTTCGTGGATCGCGAGCGTCGTGAGGGGGTGTGAAGGGAAAATGGAGGGAGGAGCGAGAGGCGCCGCTCAGTTGCTGTCGTTCGAGGGTTTCGGCGGCGGGAGCTCGCCATCCTCGCGCAGCTTTTCGACAGTCCGGCCCTGGACCTTCTCGCCGATCCATGCGCCTGCGACGGCCATGAGGATGCCGATGACGAACGTGGTCGCGAGGCCGATCAGGGCGCCGCCGAGCGGATAGCTGTACTGGAGGTGCCAGAGGACCGTGTGCATGGCGTTCGGCAGGATCGCCATGAACGTCGCGAGGGCGGGCTCCTTGACCGTCTCACCGGGGCTGAAGATGCCGATGAGGATGCCGCCGACGAAGTACGAGACGAACGCCACGATGCCGGCGAGGACGAGGCCGCCCTTCTCGGGGCCAAAGCTCGCGACGATCGAGGTCTCGACCCCGCCGAGCAGCAGGAGGCGCATCACGAAGTAGAGCGAGATGATGACGCCGCCGCCGATGATGACCCATTTGTACGACAGCTCTTTGCGTTTGCTCATACAATTCCTGACGCACGGATGGGGGAGTGCGTCGCGGCGCATCATGGGGCCACGGGGCAGGGGGTGTCAACGTCGGGGTGCCTCCGGGGGGCGCCCGGTGGGGGGGGACGCTCGCGAACCCTTTCGGGCTCGCGAGCGCCGTATTGGGCGGGACGGATTAATTGCCGGTCGTCAGCAGGTTGTACGTGTCGAGATCGGCCTCGTGCACGCCGTAACGACCCGCCGGGATCAGCACCTCGTCGTCGTCGATGACCGGCGTGACGCTGAAGTACCAGTTCTGACCCGGGAAGAATGCCGTGGACGTCGGCGTCGTCGGATCGTCCAGATCCGCCATGAGAACGCCGCTGTTCAGCGAGAAGAACGCGCGGCGCTCGGCGACGCTGATCAAGCTCGCGCCAGCCGGGCGCTTCACGTTCGACAGGACCTGGAACGTATTGTTGTTGCCGCTCTTCGGCTTGAGGATGCTGAACCGGTCATTCTGGCTCGTGTAGTAGCTGTAGGGCTCCCACACGAGGTTGTGCGACACGACTGGCCTGCCACCTTTGTCGATGAACAGCGCGTTCACGGACCGGTCCGCGAAATGGTGCTTGTTCTCGAGTTCGGCCTTGTTGCCCTGGAGCTTCAGCTTCGAGACGGCGGTCTCGATGATGTCCTGTTGGCCCCAGACGGGGTCCCGCGTGAAGATCGTCGAGCCGTCCTTCGAGAGGAGCGTGCCGGGCACGTTGATTCCGGCTTCGACCTTCGGCTGCGCGGGCTTCTTCAGGTCGATCTGCTTCAGGAAGTACCGCGCGTAGGTGCGCGCGTCGCCGGGCACGGACGCCGGTTTCTTGATGGTGACGTAGATGTCGTCGTCGTGTCCGCTCGCCGCGACGAACTCCTCGTCCTGCCCGGGCGTCAGGTTGATCGGCGCGAGGAGCGTCGGGTGGTTGGGGTTCGAGAGATTCACGAGCTTGAGCTGCGCCTTCGTGCGGAAGAGCGCCGCCTCGTACTCGGTCCCGTAGCAATACGAGTAGCCCTGCTGCTGTGCCTCTACCTGTGACCAGTCGGCCGGGACGCAGGTCGTCTCCGCGTTCGCGTGATCGGTGCACTGCGCGAAGCCACCGCTGCAGTACTCGGCCTGGCCGTTGATCGTCCGGCAGTCGCGCGAGCCCGTGAAGTACGTGCAGCCCTCCTGGCCCCTGCAGGACGTCGACCAGTAGTACGTGTACGCATAGCAATATTCCATCGCGACTGGGTCGCTCTGGACGGTGCTTGTCTCGACGAACCCGAGCGACTTCTTCCCGACGACGTTGCCGCTACCGTAATAGTCGCCGTAGTAGTAGTAATTGGACGGCAGCTCCGTCGTGACGAGCTGACCCGCCTTGGCCGGCTTCTTCGGGTTCGAGAGGTCCCAGACCTCGATGGTCGTCTCGAAGGTCGGCCAGGTGGCCCACTTGCCATGGACGGCGACGAGCAGATCGTCCACCTGGTAGTAACTCGCGTTCGCCGGGACCTCGATCGTCGCCACGGGCGTGCCGGTGTCGACGGGCTCGTTGTTCCGGATGATGTCGATCTTCGCCTTCGCGTTCTGATCGTACCAGTACCAGTAATCGTCGCTGTCCGGGCCGCGCAGGCGCGCGCGGTAATTGTCGTACACCCAGACCTTCGTGTAATCCGGCGCCACGCCGAGCTCGCCGACCTTCTCGGGCGCGTCGAGGTTCGATTGATCCCAGATGCGGAGCTGCGTCTCGGACAGGTTCGCCCCGTTCGTCGCGTCGAGCTTGAACGTGCGGCGGACCGAATCCGGATGGTCCATGAGGCCGCGACGCGTGATCGTCGTCGGCGAGAACGTGAAGATCTGGACGGCGGACTCGTACGAATAGGAGCCGTTCACGTACTTGTAGCCGGCGAAGGGCAGGAGCACGAGGCCCGTCTCGGTCTCGCCCGTCGGCGCCGTCACGTTCACCGCGTTGTGGAGCACGCTGAACGCGCGGTGATCCCAGTTCGCCTCGGACCAGTTCCAGCCGTGGTCCTCGCCCTGCACCTCTTCACGCGCGACCAGCGGGTTCGGGTTTTCGAGGTCCGTGATGTTGTAGAGGCTGACGGCGAGCTTGCGGCCGTTCTGATCGTCGACACCGATGCCGACGAGGCGCGTGTTGTCGAACGCGGGCCGGAAGAAGTCGTTCCAGCCGGAGACGATGAACTCGCTCTTCTCCACGGCGTGGCCGTTCGGATCGATCGAGAAGGCGTGGAACGGATCGTAATTCCGGTACGTCACGGCGAACGCCCGATCGTCGAGGAAGACCGCGGCGAAGAGGTTCATGTCCGCGCCGAAGGGCACCGTGTCGATCGGCGTGACGTTGTCGAGGTTCGTCGCGTCGAACGTCTGGAGGTAGCTATGCTGGCCCCAGCCCCATTGCGGGCCCGAGAAGATCCGGAGCTGATCGTTCCGGTAGTCCATGTGGAATTGCGACCGGACGTAGCCGTTGACCGTCACCTCGTCGCGCTTGACCATCGTGCCGCTGTTGTCGGAGATGTCGATGACCGCGACGTCGCTCTGGTGCGATGACCACCAGTCCTTCTCGCGCGCCACGAGGAGCACCTCGTTCTCCGCGTGGATGGCCGAGACGTAGCCGCCGAGGGGCAGCTCGCTCTTCTCCGTCATGGCCGTCTGGCCGACGTCGAAGCTCTTCACGGTGCTGCCGAGGATCCACTCCCAGTAGCCCTGATCGTTGATGAACCAGTTATAGTAGCTCGAGGCGACGAAGAGCGCGTCCTGCGTCGCGCCGTTCGCGTAACGGCTCGTCTGGATGTAGCCCGGCACGGCGTACTGTGAGAGCACCACGGGCTTCGACGGAGTCGAGATGTCGACGAGCATGACGGTGCTGCCCGAGGTGCTGTCGACCTCGAGGCTGTTCGGCCTGCCCTTGTAGCCGTACCAGTCGTTCATCAAGATGATCGCGCGTGTCCCGTCGACGTACATCTCGACCGGCGAGCCGCCCACCTGGAGCTGGCCGACGATCTTGGGCTCGGACACGTCACTGACGTCGATCACCTGCAGGCCGCGATACCAGTTGAGGTTCAGGAGGGTGCCATTGTTCATGACACGGAAGATGTCGCCCTCCTCGAGCTCCTGCTCCTCTTCCTCCTCCTCCTCTTCTTCCTCCTCCTCTTCTTCCTCCTCTTCGCCCCACGTGAACTGGTAGTTCGGCCGATCGGCCGACAGGAACGAGGTCGGTCCCTTTGCGGCCTCCTTGCTCTCGGCCGTATTCTCTTCCCCGTCGCCCGTATTCGTGGCGCATCCTTGCCCAGCCACGAACAAGAGCGCGGTCAAGAGACCCGCCGTTCGTGCCGTGGGACCACGATTCAAAAAGCTGCGCATCGAGTCGCTCCCTTCGTCCTTCACACAAGATGAAGGAATAAAAGTCTTCCTACCTAACCGACGCGTCCGGGGGGTGTCAAGGCGCCCACGTGCCGCTCTTTTGCGCGCCTATGTGCATACATGTCGCACAGGAGGGCGTGCGCTGCGTCAATGGCAAAATCTCGTCTGTTCGTACGAGCGCGAAACGCCAGCTGCGACGGTCGGCGGCTCCGTCCCGGGGGGAGGTGGGAGCGCCTGCGACGAATTCGTGCTGCCTTGCGCAGGTCCGCGATCCTTGGTAAGGGTCGGAGTTCTCTTCAGGACCAATCCATGCGGCAAAAAAGCCTCATTTCGATCGCCTGGTTTTCGGCGCTTGCTTCTGCGGCGGCACTGTCATGGTTCGGCGCAGCGGGCTGCCAGCGCGACGGCGCGAAGGGGAGCGAGGCATCGCCGGCCCCGAGCGGCGCGGTGAGCGCGGCGCCGGCGCCCGACAAGAAGAAGGCGCGCGTCCGCGGGCCGGACCTGCATGACGAACGCTTCGACGCGAAGATCACCGAGAACCTGCCGAAGGTGCCGGACCCGAAGATCACGGGCCCCGACAATACGGGCGCGCCCCTCGACAACCAGGTCTTTCGGGATCGCGTGCTCGGCTTCGCGAGAAAGATCGCGGCGGTCGAAAAGGAAGGCGAGACCGTCGCATGTGACATCCCCGTGACGTCCTCGAAAACATTCCGCGCGGTCGTGTGGGGATATCGCGAAGGCGTGCAGGTGGCGCGCGGGGAATCCTCGGATGCGTCTCTCTGCGTGGCGCTCAAGGAAGCCACGCGGCGCGCCGTCGCGGCAGGCGGCGGGACGAAGGACGCGCTCGGCACGACACGGCTCGCCATCGAACTGCCGGATCACGGCATGTCGATCCTCGAACACGAGGGCAAGGGGCTCGAGCTCGATCACGGCCTCGTCCCGCTCCGCTCGTTCGACAAAGCGCTGCTCACGAAGCGTATCGACGAAGGGCAGGCGTATCTCCTGCGCGTGCTCGACGCCGAGCACAAGGGAGCGCACAAGTACTATTACGCCCCGGCCGACACCTTCGAGCCTGAGCTCCACACCATTTACACGGCCTCGACGGGCTTCACGCTGCTCAAGCTCCACGCGATGAAGAAGGACAAGAGCCTGCTCGACCAGACGAAGAGCGCGGCCGAATTCCTCCTTTCGATGCAGAGCCGCGACGAGCGCGATCACACCGCGGGCGGGTTCTTCTACACGCTCGACCTCAAGCGCGGCAGACCCGAGCGAAAGCTGGTCGTCGGCACGACGTCGAAGACGATCTTCACGTTGCTCGAGCTGCACGCGCTGACGAAGGAAGCGAAGTACATGGACGCCGCCCGCAAAGCCGGGGATTGGCTCATTTCGATGCAGCTCCCCACGGGCGCGGTGCGCGCGTCGTTGAGCCAGCACGAGGGCGGGCCGTGGGCGGTGCAGGCGAAGGAGTCGACACTTTATACCGGGCAGGTCCTCTCGGCGCTCTCGCGTCTGCACCGCGCGACGAAGGACACGAAGTACCTCGACGCCGCCGCGACGACGGCGATGTTCCTCGCGCAGAAGGTCGAAAAAAACGGCTGCTACGTCGGCGACGAGTACCGCAAGCCGAACCCGATCTCGAGCTCGTGGCTCGTCCTCTCGCTGCTCGATTTCGCCAAGTCCACCGGCGACAAACGCATCGAGGACTTGGTCTTCCGTTGCTCGCGTGATCTCCTCGGGCGGCAGTGGAAGCGGGCCGAGGACGCCTACCGGCACGGGCGCTGGAAGGGCTCGCTTTCGAGCAGCGGCACGGGCTGGCTCGCCGAGGTCATGAGCGAGGTGTTCCTGTTCTGCCGGGACAAGGGCAAGGAGAACTGCGATGGCTACAAGGACGCCGTGGTCGCCGCCGTCCGGCAGATCATGCAATACACCTACGGCCCCGAGAACGATTTCGTGGTGAAGAACCCGAAGGCCGCCGCGGGCGGCGTGTTCTGGAGCGTGCGGGAACGGTACGTCCGGACAGACTCGGTTTGTCACGCGATGAACGCGTACATCAACATCCTGCCGTTCCTCGCGGACGGCGCGCTGGTCGAGCTGCCCGAGATGCCGCTCTCGCAGCGGCTCGCGTTCGACGCCGATGCCGACGACAAGACGGCCGAGGCCGAGGATCGGGCCGGCGGCGGCGAGGGCGAGGCCGAGGACGAGGCGCCGATGTCCCGCGCCGAGGACCCGAACGAAGAGGGCGTGAGGAAAGGCTCGCGCCGGGGACCGCTGAATGGAAACCCGGAGGAAGGGCCGAGGCCACGTTTGCCCAAGGGGCTCCGGCCTCCGGGCCCCCGGGGCCCCAGGCCGCCGGGGCCGCCGCCGGGAATGCAGCAGTAATCAGAAAATTTCGGGGCAATACGGGTGGCGCGGCGCGACGAACATCCGATCGGCGCGCTCGAGCGCGCCCTCGGTCCTCGCCTCGACGCCGCCGACCTCCGCGAGGCGCGAGAACGAAAACCCACCGAGGTACGCCGAGCCGAGCGCCGCGGCCGAGACCCGCAAATCACAAGGCTCCTCGGTCCGCGTCGCGTGCGAGGTGCCCGCGTCGAGCCGATATCGACCCGTGTTCCATGGGCAAACAGGATCGTCGACTTCGATCACGATCGTGCCCTCCGCGCCATACCTGCGCGCCGCGAGCGCCGCGGGCACGTCCACGAGGCGGACCCACACCGAGTCGTACGTGCGGTAATGCAGCCGCCTCGGCTCGGCGAGCAGGAGGAAGAGCGGGTGATCCGGGGGCAAACACGTGGCGTTGATCCGCGTCGCGAGGTCGATGTCGCAGAGGTATCGCCACACGGCGCGCGTGCCCGCGGGCGTCGCGCCCATCGCCTCCTGCACCGTGACGATGGTGATCGGAATCTGCGGCTCCATGTTTTCGAGGCGGACGCGATAAAGCGCATACCCCTCGTCGCGGCCGTCGATCTGAAACACCACGCGCTGGAGCGGCCCCGAGCCGGCCCGCATCGATTCCGCGTCGAGCAGCCTCCGCGTGCTCCACCACATGGGCGAGCGCGAGGGCATACACGGCGCGGCGCGGCGCGCGCGTTCGTAGATCGGCGGGATCCGTTCGAGCGCCTCCGCCTCGGTCACGAAGCGCGCCTCGAAAGGAACGGGCGAGCCAACGAATGCCGAGCGGTCACGCTCGATCGACACGTCGCCCGCGAAGGCCGCAAGTCCATACCCGAAACGGCCGTAGATCGACGCTTCGGTCGCCCATAATGCCGCGAGGGGCTGCCCGCGCTCCCGCGCGTCCGCGAACTGCCGCTCGATGAGCTTGCGCAGGATGCCTTGCCTCCGGTGCGTCGGCATCACCGCGACCATCGTCAGGCCCGAGGTCGGGACCGTACCGCCGCCCGGCGTGGTGAAGTCGAAGGCGAACGCCCCGGCGCTGCCGACGATCGTGCTTCCGTCATAGGCTCCGATCCGCGTGACGAGCTCCGTCAGTTTTCGGGATCGTTCCACGCGCTCCGGGGAGGGCGGGAGACCAAAGGCGGTCCGGATGGGGTGGGCAAACTCGTCCGCATGTTCGGGGCCGAGAAGGCGAATCTCGATGGACATGGCGGGACGAACCCTATCACCGTCTGCCCGCGACCGTGCGCCCGGTCCGTGCTTCGCGCGGCGTGCGGGCGCGCGGCGGGGGTGCGTAGGTGTGCTTCTCGGTGGACGATCGGTGACGTCCCCGATGGCACGGCCCTCGCAGACATCGCTTGGACCACCGAATACCGGGGGAAATGATGGCCGAACGGTTCACCTTGCCCGTCCTACCGCTGCGCGACACCGTGCTGTTTCCCGGTCTCGCGACGCCGATCACCGCAGGAAGGCTGAAGACCCTGCGAGCGGTCGAGATAGCGCTCCGCGCCGACGGGGAGGACAAGCGTGTCTTCGCCGTCGCCCAGCGTGACACCTCCGAGGAGCCGACGGAGAGCAGTCTGTTCGCGGTCGGCGTGATCGGGCGGATCGCCCAGGTCCAGCGGCTGGGGACGGGGCTCTCGCTCGTCTTGCAGTGCGAGCGCCGTGCCACGGCGCTGCGTTACGTCACCGAGGACGGGATCCTGCGCGCGGCTTGTGTGGAGCTTGCGGATCTGCCTCGGCGACCGGGCGAGGAGGCCGTCGTGCTCGCGCTCGCCCGTGAGGTGCGCGAGCGGGCGATCGAGTACGGTAAGCGTCGCGGCGCGCCGAAGGAAGCGCTCGAGCAGTTCCTCGGCGGCGTCGAGGATCCGAGCGCGCTCGCGAACCACGTCGCATTTTACCTCGACCTCCCGGTGGCCGAGAAACAGGGGCTCTTGGAGACGCTCCGGACCGTGGAGCGGCTGCGCGCGCTCACCGTGCATTTGCACCGGCAGATCGGGATCGCCGAGACGCAGGAGAAGATCCGGACGACGGTGCAGGAGGAGCTCGGCGAGCGGCAGCGGGAGCTTTACCTGCGCGAGCAGCTCAAGGCGATCCAGAAAGAGCTCGGCGAGGAGGACGAGGCGGGCATCGCGGATCGGCTGGAGAAGAAGATCGACGCGGCGGACCTGCCGATCGAGGTGCGCGAGGAGGTGCGCCGCGAGCTCGGGCGGCTGCGCCGGATGAGCCGCGAGACCTCGCCCGAGGCGCAGGTCGTGACGAGCTGGCTCGAATGGGTCGGCGATTTGCCGTGGAGCCGGCGGACGGACGACCACGTCGATCTCGAAATGGCCCGGCGGATCCTCGACGAAGACCATTACGGCCTCGGCGACGTGAAGGACCGGGTGCTCGAGCTGCTCAGCGTGATCAAATTGCGCCTGAAGGGACACATCTCGGCGCCCGAGCGGGCGCAGCGGGCCGCGCGCGGGCCGATCCTGCTCTTCCTCGGGCCGCCCGGCACGGGAAAGACGAGCATCGCGGAGAGCATTGCGCGGGCGATGGGGCGCAAATACATCCGCGTCTCGCTCGGCGGCGCGCGCGACGAGGCCGACATCCGCGGGCACCGGCGCACGTACGTCGGCGCGATGCCCGGCCGCATCCTGCAAGGCATGCGGCGTGTGGGCTCGAAAAACCCCGTCTTCACGCTGGACGAGATCGACAAACTCGGCGTCTCGTACCAGGGCGATCCGGCGGCGGCGCTCCTCGAGGTGCTCGATCCGGCGCAGAACGTGACGTTCGTCGACCATTACCTGGGTTTGCCCTTCGACCTCTCGGAGGTGCTGTTCGTGTGCACGGCGAACCTGCGCGAGGGCATCCCGGCGCCGCTGCTCGATCGCATGGAGACGATCACGTTTCCCGGATACACGGAGATCGAAAAGCTCGAGATCGCCCGGCGATATCTCTTGCCGCGGCAGCGACGCGAGTGCGCGCTCGAAGAGGAGCAGCTCGTCGTGTCGGACGTGGCGCTGCTCGACGTCATCACGAGCTACACGCACGAGGCGGGCGTGCGGCAGCTCGAACGGGCCATTGGCTCGCTGGCGCGGAAAGCGGCCCATCGGATTGCGACGGGCGCGGCGCAGCGGGTGCGGGTCGACACGGTGGCGGACGTCCGGGCGCTCCTCCGGCGCCCGCGGATGCGGCCCACGACCGCGCTCGATCGAGACGAGCTCGGCGTCGCCACGGGCATGTATTACACGCAGGAGGGGGGCGACATCATGCACGTCGAGGCGAGCATCGTGCCTGGCAAGGGCGAGCTCGTGCTGACGGGGCAGCTCGGCGACGTCATGAAAGAGAGCGGGCGCGCGGCGCTGACGTATGCGCGTGAGCACGGCGCGGCGCTTGGCGTGCCGCGCGAGCGGCTGGAGGGACGGGACATCCACGTCCACGTGCCCGCCGGCGCGATTCCGAAGGACGGGCCGAGCGCGGGCGTGACGATGGCGACAGCGATCGTCTCGGCGCTCTCGGGCAAACGGGTCCGGCGGGACGTCGCGATGACCGGGGAAATCACGCTGCGCGGGCGGGTCTTGCCGATCGGCGGCGTGAAGGAAAAGGTGCTCGGCGCGCACAGGGCGGCCATTCCGGAGATCATCCTGCCGCGGGACAACGAGGCCGAGCTCGAAGATCTCCCGGAGGAGGTGCTGCGGTCGTTGCATTTCCACTTCGTCGAGACGCTCGACGAGGTGCTCGCGATTGCGCTGCGTGCGGCGCCCGCGGCGGCCTGGCCGGTGGAGGTGGAGACGCCGCGGGCGGCGTGACCCTCACTCGTGCTCGTTCGACACGAAGACCTGCGTGGAGAAGCGGAACTGGCCCGTGGGGGCGTCGCGCATTCCGGTGAGGGTCAAAGTGCTCACGGACGTGTCGCCGTCGAGGTCGCCCACGGCGGCGACCTCGACGCCCGAGGCGCCGGGGTCGGGCCCGCCGAGGGGCGGGCCGAGATACGCCTGACCCACGGAATACCGATACTGGTAATACGTGGGGTCATCGAGGCCGAAACGGACGCAGCGCCAGCAACACTGGTCGAAGTCCTTGCCGTTCAAGTTTTCGGGCTGGTATTTCCGGGCCGCGGGGACGCTCTGCGGCGTGACGCAGAGCATGGTGCCGCCGCATTCGGGGCACCAGGTCGTGAGGCTCGACTCCGAGAGGCCGCCGAGGGGAAGGACCTCGCTCTTTACCGAGCGTTCGGTGAGCATCGCAATGCCACGCGCAATGCCGCCGATGGTCTGCTTGGCCTCGCTGACCTTCGCCGCGGCGAGATAACGCCGCACACCGAACATGGCGAGCGCTGCCAGGACGCCGACGATGGCGACCACGATCATCAGCTCGACCAGGGTGAAGCCTCGCCTTTCCCTCCGCCGCTTCATGTTCTTCGCTCCCCTGGGGAGCGCGCGTGAAGCACGTGACGTGCCATGCACACCTCGTCCTGGATCCTGGGCTTTGATGCAAAAAAGCGGAGCGGAGGGACCGGCGTATGCCGGGATGCGTCAAAGGGTCGGTGACGAAAATCGTCACTCCGTGGTCGCGGGGGTGACCTTTTCCGTCAGGAGGAAAGGGTCATTTCGGATCCGTCGCGATGCACTCCCCTTCGCCGCGGAAATGCCCCACCGTGCGGGAGAGGTCCGTGACGAACGCGCCGAGGTCGTTCACGTCGACCGCACCCGTGCCATAAGCACCGTCGGCGGGATCGATGTCCACGAGTTTTTTGGCGGTGAGCTCGGCGAGCGTGACCTCGCCGTCGTTGTCCGTGTCCGCCGAGGCGAGGGCGTTGAAGCGCAGCTTCGCGTTCGGCGATTGCAGGTCGTCGTAGAACAGGTGATCGCCGTGGATCGTGATCTCGACGTTGTCGGTGCCGCCGTTCGTGACGAGGACGCCGACCGTCTCGCGGCCGTCTTTCTCGCCTCTGCAATCGGTGTATGCCGTGGGCACGCCGAAGCCCCAGCGGAACGTCTTTTTCACGGCGCCTTGCGTGGCCTCGCCCTCGGCCCAGATGGCGTATTTGCCTTGCTTCATCGCGTCGAGGTCGGCTGCGGTCGCGCCGTCGCCGAGCTCGGTATCGCCCCCCGCGGGGCGAATCTCGAAGCTCACCTTCGTCCAGGGCTTGGGCTCGAGATTCGCGAACGTGGCGAGCGGCTTGACCCCCGGGGCTACGTGATCGACGAGCTTCGTGGTGGTGACCTCGAAGCCAGGGGCGCCGGAATCGTCGGCGATGCGCACGCCGCCGAGAACGACGAGAAACTTCGAGAATTTGATCGCCCAGCCGTCTTCGAATGCGGACGCTGGGATCTCCTCCTCGATGTACCCCTCACCCCAGGTCGTGAACACTACGTCCCCCGTGCCCGCGGTCTCGTCGGCGCCGCAGCCGGCGAGGAGCGCGGCGGCGAGGCAAAGGTACGTCCTTCCAAACAGGCTCTTCATGTGTTTTCTCCTCAAGGTGTCGAATACGCGAAGGTCACGGCGGCTCCCTTCTTGAAGCCGCGCGTGATGGCGCGGAAGGTCTGGCCGTCCCGCGGCACGACCACGGGCGAACCGTCCGTGCTCTCCGGTATCTCGTCGAATTCGGCCTGATCGAGCCATAGGCTCGGCGCCACGTGGATCGTGATCGTGCCATCGTCCTGCACGTCGGGCGCGCCCTCGAAGGCGCACCCTTCGAGGCGCGGCTCGCCATACGCGTCGAGGATGTCGGCGGCGTCGGCCTCGACGCGGAAGATTCGTTTCATCGTCTCCTTTTGCGCCTCGCCTTCGAGCACGACGACGTGCCCCGCGAGCGTGTCCTTCGCGTCGCCCACGGGCGCGGGCTCATACGAGAAGCGCCCGGAGCGATACAGGCCCGTCACGCCATCGCCGGGCGGGAGAGCCGCGGGGCCTTGCGCGAGGTCGACCGAGGACGAAACGAGCACCTGGCCCATCGCGTCGCCGGCCTGGTAATGGCCAGGGTGTGCGTGGGCCAGGCCGAGGCCGAGGAATCGCGCGAAGCGGTCGCGTGGGGGCAGGGGCGTGGCGGAGGCCGAGAAGATCGGCGCACCATTGAAGTAATAGAGGGGGCCGATGGAGACGGAGGCGAGCGAGAGGCGGATCGACCAGCCGTAGGCATTGACGAACGGCGCGTCGATCCCGTCGTCGGCGACGATACGCGTCTGCAAGGCGACGCGCTTGCCGCTCGTGGTCTCGGCGGGTCCGCAGGCGGAGGCAAGGGCGCCCGCGGCGAGGGAGAGGCCGACCAGGAAAACACCGGCGGCGGAGGAGAGGCCCAGACGAACCATCGAGCGTTTCATGTGTTCCTCGCTGCTAGATGTGGAGGGACAAGGTGCCCATCAAGGTGAGCGGCGCGCCCACCGTCACGTGGTTGAGCGGCACGAGCGAGAGCGCCGCGCCGCGCGTGAAGCTCGACGCGTAGGTGAACTGGCCGTCGTACCATTTCGCGTCGAGCAGGTTGTAGACATCGATTTCGATTTCGACCTCGCGCAGCCTGGCGCCGAGCGTGGCGTCGGCGAGGAAGATGTCCCGGCCAAACTCGGCGAAGCGCAGGGGCCGGACGCCGAGGTAGGCGAGGCCCACGCCGATCTTGCCCACGAGATCACGGCCGAAGAGGCGGGCGAGGCGAGGCGTGAGCGCGACGTCGGTGCGCGCGACGAGCTGGGGCGTGTAGGGGACGAGCGTGTCGATCTCAGGGCCCGCCGTGAAGGATGCGCGGGTATATGTGACGCTGCCGCTCTCGACGATCCACGAGCGCGGGCGAAGGACGAAATCGAGCGCAAAGCCCGTGCGCTGCGTGGCCGAGACCCGCTCGTAGGCGGTGGCCTTCTCGTCGAAGACGAGGTCGTCGGAGAGGCGGGTGTGAAAGACGGCGAGGTTTGCCCGCGTGCGCTCGCCGTCGGCATAACGGACGCCGGCTTCGAAGGAACGCACGGTGGTGAAGGGCGTGCGTTCGCCGTCGCCGAGGGTCCGGGCCTGGGGAGAGCGAAAGCCGTCGCCATAACTCGCGACCGCGTGCAGTCCCGGGAGTAAGGTGACGTCGACGGTCGCTTTTCCTCCCACGCGCGCACCCATGGCCGCGCGCGCCGCTCCCGCGCCCTCGCCCGATGCGAGGTCCGTGACGCCATAAAAGAGCCCGTCCACGCGCACGCCGCCGCGGATCACCACGCGGCGGAGCGGCCGGAGCGAGGCGTCGATGTAGCCGGCGACGTCGGCCGCGCGGACGTGGGCGTCGACGAGGGTGTCCATCACGCGATCCGTGATGACCGAGAGCCGGCGCTGGGATTGCTCGATCAGGTCGCCGCGGGCCTGAACGCCAATTTCGAGGGCGTCTTCCGGGGAGAAGAACGGCGTCTTGCGGTGGTAATGGGTGGACACGCCAACCGTCGTCGCCTCGTTGCTCTGCTGCTGCGAGTCGCCGTCGATCGGGTCGAGGAGGAACCCCGTGTAGTTGGCGCGGAGCCGGAGGCCCCGCAGGGTGAAGTAGGGCGTGAAGGAGAAGCGCGCTTTGCCGTCTTCGTCGTCGTGGTCGAGGGAGAGCACGACCTGGAGACGGGTCGAATCACCGCCCTGGCGCGCGTCGTAGGTCGCGAATCGATCGACGAGGCCACGGTCGACGTCGTCCAGGCGGAGGACGCCCGCCGAGGAGAAGCGCGCTGCATAGGCCGAGGCCATGACGCGGGCCGAGAGGTTCGCGCCGAGGGGAAAGACGTGCTGGGCGATTGCCGAGGCGCGGCGCGCGGCGCGAGAAGGGCCGAATCCGTCGGTGCTTTGCGCCTCGAAGGCCCCGAACGTCGCTTCGGTCGTGCCCGCGGGCCGATAGGCGAGGAAGAGGCGTCGCTCGCCGTAGGTGCCGAGGCCGAGGGACGCGGTAAAACCCGTCTCGGCGAGGCCGAGGTCCATTTCGATGGTCCCCGCGACCGCGAAATCGCCCTGCCTCGGGTCGTAGGGCCCGGCCTTGGCGCGGACGCTCTTCACGACCTCGGGCATCACGAAATGCAGGTCGGCATACCCCTGGCCGTGGACATTCGAGACCTCGTTCACGGGCGCCCCCGCGACGCGGAGTTCGATGTCCTGCCCGTGCGCCGCGTCGAAGCCGCGCAAAAAGATTTGATGCGCCTTGCCCTGACCGCCGTGCTGCGTGGTGAAGACGCCGGGAACGACGCGCAGAAGATCACTCGCCGTGCGGTGCGGGGCCGCCGCGAGGACGTCACGTTTCTGAACGATTTCGGAGGCGCTGCGCGGCGGTCCCTCGCCACGAACGGTCACGGCAATCGGAGGCGGAGGCGGAGGCGGTGGCGGCGGAGGCGGGTGCGGATGCAAATGCGGGGGTGGATCCAGCAGACCGGGCACGGGCTTGTCCGCCGGTTTGGCCGGGGGAACCTCCGCCTCTCCCTCGAATCGGGCGATCATTCGGATCCGCGCCTTCACGGCCGTGCCGCCCTGGCGCGCGGGGGCGAACGTCCACTGCGCCGCGGCGCGGATCGCCTCGGCGTCGAAGGCCGGCGAGACGCTCGCCTCGACCTCGATCGCCATGGCGCGACCGTCGGGGCCGACCGTGATCAAAAGCGGGACGATGACGTCGTGCGCCTCGGCGCGCCCGTTGGGCCACGTGGGCGAAGGCTGGCTCTTCGGCACGGGTGGCGTGACCTCGTCGTGCGCGCGCGCGGGCAAAACGACGAGTGATGCCAGGACGAAGAGGGTCGAAGGGAGAAAATGGCGCGGGCGCAAGCGAAATCCCGTGCAGAGCTGGTAGCACGAACGTTACGCGACGTGCCATCCATTTCGCGGCCTCGCGGGACGACCGTTCGATGGGCCGGTAGACGTACGTCCGACCCAGCGCGGCGGCTCCATGACGCGGGACGGCAGACGCCGCTTGACCGACGGCTTACCAACTGGTAGGGAACTCCTGACCGGATGGTTCTCGCCCGTTCTTCCGACCCTGACGTGCCGCGCGCCATCGTCGCCGCGGCGACGCGCCTCTTCGCGGCGCAAGGCTTCGACGCGACCAGCGTGCAGGCCGTGGCCGACGAGGTCTCGCTGACGAAGCAGGCCGTGCTGCATCATTTCCCGTCGAAGGAGCACCTGCGCCAGGCGGTCCTCGACGCGATCCTCGCCCACTGGAACGATACGCTGCCACGGCTTTTGCTCGCGGCGGCGGCGAGCGAGGATCGATTCGAGGCGGTGTTCGGCGAGCTGTCGGCGTTTTTCGCCGCGGATCCAGATCGCGCGCGGGTCGTGCTGCGCGAGGCGCTCGATCGGCCCGCCGAGATGCGGAAGCTTTTGCGAGGGCCGGTGCGCCCGTGGCTCGAGGCGGTCGCAGGGTACATTCGCTCGGGGCAGGCCGCGGGAAAACACCACGCCGACGTCGATCCGGAGGCGTACGTGGTGCACGTGATGCTTTTCGTCATCTCCGCGGTCGCGAGCGCGTCCGTGATGCAAGGGGCGCTCGACGACGAGGCGCGCGCCCGCAGCGACAAGGAGCTCGCCCGGATCGCGCGCGCGAGCTTGTTTACCCCCGCCCGGCCGCGCGGCGGGGCCCTTCCGAAGAGGTGAATCCATGGCCAATTTCTTCACCGACAATGACGACCTGCGGTTCCATTTCGAGGAAGGCGTCGACTGGGCTCCGCTCGTGGAGGTGACCGAGCTCGGTTATCGAACCGAGGACGGCTTCAAGACGCCGCAGGAGGCCGTGGCCTTTTATCGTGAGGTGGCAGAATCCACGGGCGCGCTCGCGGCCGAGCAGATCGCCACGCGTGCAGCCGCGATCGATCACGAGGACACGCACCTCGACGGCGGCGAGGCGATCGCGGGGCCGGCGATGAACCAGATCTTCGAGGCGATCAAGGCGGCGGAGCTACACAGGTTGTGCCTGCCGCGCGAGCTTGGCGGGCTGAATGCGCCGCTGCTTCTCTATTACCTCTCCGGGGAGATGATCGCGCGTGCCGATGTCTCGGTGATGACGCATCACTCGTTCCACGGCGGGATGGCGATGGCCATGCTCGTGTATTCGATCCACGAGGGGTCGACGGTTCTCGACCCGGCCCGTGGTCGGATCGATTCCACGCGATTCGCCGAGGCGATCGAGGAGATCGCGCGCGGTGACGCCTGGGGCTGCATGGATATCACGGAGCCAAACGCGGGCAGCGACATGGCCGCGCTGCGCACGCGCGCGGAGCTCGGGCCCGATGGGCGCTGGTACCTCTCGGGCCAGAAGATTTTCATCACGTCGGGCCACGGAAAATATCATTTCGTCATCGCGCGGACCGAGGCGGCGAAGGACCCGGACGATCCGTTCGCCGGGCTCGGCGGGCTCTCGATGTTCCTCGTCAAGGCGTACGACGATCTGCCGGACGGGACGCGCAAGCGGTACGTGACGATCGACCGGGTCGAGGAAAAACTCGGCCATCACGGCTCGGTGACGGCAGCGCTCTCGTTCGACAATGTGCCGGGGGAGCTCATTGGCAAGCGCGGCGAGGGCTTCAAGTACATGCTCGTGCTGATGAACAACGCGCGTGTCGGCGTGGGGTTCGAGAGCATCGGGCTCGCGGAGGCCGCGTATCGCCTGGCGAAGGCGTATGCCGAGGAGCGGCGTTCGATGGGCAAGCCCATCGCGCGGCACGAGATGATCGCCGATTCCCTCGACGAGATGCGCACGGACATCCAGGGGCTCCGGGCGCTCGCGGTGGAAGCGGCGTACAGCGAGGAGATGGCGCAGAAGCTCGTGCTCTTCGAGCGTTTCTCGGCGGGGCTCGGCCCGGCCGAGCGGGGGCGTGTGTCGCGCGATTTGCCGAAGTGGCGCGCGCGTTCGCGCAGGCTCACGCCGCTGCTCAAATACCTGGCCGCGGAGAAGGCCGTGGAGATCGCCCGGCGCGCGATCCAGATCCACGGCGGCGTCGGCTACACGAAGGATTACGGCGCAGAGAAGCTCCTGCGCGACGCGCTCGTGATGCCCATTTACGAAGGGACGAGCCAGATCCAGGCGCTCATGGCCATGAAGGACACGCTGATCGGCGCCATCAAGCGGCCGCGCGATTTCCTCGCGCGGATCGCGGACGCGCGGCTCTCCGCATTGACCGGGAAAGACGAGCTCGATCGGCGCCTCGCGCGGGTGCAGGGGTATTCGCTCTCGGCCCAGCAGCACCTGCTCGCGCGCACCGCGGCGGGTAAGCTGCGGACGCTCTCGGTCGTGCCGTTCGCGGGCTGGCGGGATGCGTTGACGAAGGGCTGGGATCCGAAGCGTGATTTCTCGCTGGCGATGCTGCACGCCGAGCGGCTCATCCGGCTGCTCGCGGACGAGGCCATCGCGGAGATCCTGGTCGCGCAGGCGAAACGACATCCGGGGCGGCGGGAGCTCGCCGAGCGGTATCTCGATCGGGCCGAGCTCCGGGCGCGCGCGCTTCACGAGGAAATCACCACGACGGGCGGGCGTATTCTCGCGATGCTCTCGCCCGAAGCCGAAAAGCAGGCCGTCGCCGCGGAGTAAAACCCATGGGTGTATCGACGAAACACGTGCTGTCGCAGCTCCCGGTGCTGCGAGGAATGGGCCAGGCGGTGCTCGCGTCGGTGATGCGCCGGCCGGCGAGCGGGATCGATCCGGAGCGGGGCGGGTGGCTCGAAGCGGAGCTTCCGCCGCGGCCCGCGGACCTCGTGCGGGAGTACGTGCGTCACGTGGGCGGCGACCCGGCGTGGTATCGCGGGCGGCTGCCGGCGCACATGTTCCCGCAATGGGGATTTCCCCTCGCGGCGCGGGCGCTCGCGGTGCTGCCGTATCCGCTGAGCCGCGTGGTGAATGCGGGCTGTCGGATCGAGCAACGCGCGATGTTGCCCGCGAACGAGCCGCTCCGCGTGCGGGCCCGGATCGACCGCGTGGACGACGACGGAAACCGGGCGCTCGTGACGCAGGTCATCGAGACGGGCACCGAGAGCGCCGGCATGGCGCTCGTGGCCGAGATGCGCACGTTCATTCCGCTGCAGAAGCGCGAGGGCAAGGAGAAGAAGGCGCGGCCGACGGTGCCGGCCGAGGCGCGGGAGATCGCGTTTTCCCGCATCCCGGAGAGCGCGGGCCTCGATTTCGCCAAGCTCACCGGGGATTTCAATCCGATCCACTGGATCGCGCCGTACGCGCGCGCGGCGGGCTTCCGGTCGTGTATCCTGCACGGGTTCTCGACGCTGGCGCGGGCGATCGAGGCCTTGAACCGGGCGCGGCTCGCGGGGGATCCGAGCCGACTTTCGACGATCGACGTGCGATTCACGCGTCCGCTCGTCCTGCCCGCGCGGGCCGGCGTGTACGTGGATTCGTCTTCCGGGATCTGGGTGGGGGACGCGAACGGCGGCGGCAGTTACCTCGAAGGTCGTTTCGAAGCGGAGGTCAGGCCATGAGCGACGTGTTGCTTCAGATCGGAAAGAACGCCCAGGCGCGGAAGGTCGTGCATGCGCTCGGGTTGCCCATTCCGCTGCCCGTGCCGCTGCGGCGCGCGCGCGGGCCGTGGCGGGAGAGGCCGCTCGCGGACGCGTGCATGGTCGTGGGCGCGTCTTCGGGCGCAGAGCTTTCGCCGGTGATCGCCGAGACGCTCGCGGCGGCGGGGGCGAACGCGTATTGGACGGGCTCGGATTCGATCGCGGCCGCGTTCGCCGCGCCGGGCGAAGCCTACGGCAGGCCCGCGCGCGCGCTCGCGGCGCTCGGGGACAACGAGCGTGTCGCGGGCGTGGTCTTCGACGCGACGGGGCTCCGGGACGTCGCGGGGCTTCGCGCGCTTTACGAGACGTTTCACCCGCTCGTCCCTCGCCTCGCGAAATCGGGCCGCGTGCTCGTGATCGGGAGGCCGGGCGGGAAGGGGCCCGCGGCGTCGGCCGCGCAAGCCGCGCTCGAAGGATTCGTCCGGAGCGTGGCGAAGGAGATCGGCCGCGGGGGCGCCACGGCAAACCTCGTGCGCGTGGAGAAGGGCGCCGAGGCGCGCCTCGGGCCGGTGCTTCGATTCTTGCTTTCGTCGCGGTCGGCGTTCGTCACGGCGCAGCCGTTCGTCGTCGATGCGCGGACGAAGTCCGAAGGCGACAAACCTCCGTTCGTGCGGCCGCTCGAAAAGAAGGTCGCGGTCGTGACGGGCGCGGCGCGTGGCATCGGCGCGGCGACGGCGCGGCGGCTCGCCGAGGAAGGGGCGCACGTCGTCTGTCTCGACAGACCTGGCGACGACGGGCCGACGAGCCAGCTCGCGCGATCGATTCATGGCACGGCGCTTCTCGTGGATCTCGGGGCGGACGACGCGCCGGCGAGGATCGCCGACGTGGTGCGGGCGCTCGGCGGGCTCGATGTCGTCGTGCACAACGCGGGGATCACGCGGGACAAGACGATCGGGCGCATGAGCGACAAGCAATGGGACGAGGTGCTCGCCGTGAATCTCGGCGCGGTCGTCCGGACCCACGAGGCGCTTGAACCGTTGCTTCGGGAAGGCGGGCGTGTCGTGTGCCTGTCGTCGATCGCGGGGATCGCGGGCAACGTCGGGCAATCGGCCTACGCGGCCTCGAAGGCGGGGATCCTCGGCTTCGTCGCGGGGCTCGCGGAGGCCCTGGCCGAGCGGGGGATCACGGTGAATGCGGTCGCGCCGGGGTTCATCGAGACGCGGCTGACGGCGGCGATCCCGGTGGCGGTGCGTGAAGCGGGGCGGCGCCTCGCCGCGCTCGGGCAAGGTGGTTTGCCCGAGGACGTGGCCGAGGTCATCACGTTCCTCGCGAGCCCGGGGGCCGCGGGGATCACGGGGCGGACGGTGCGGGTCTGCGGAGGCGCGCTCATCGGCGCGTGAGGGAACATGGGGTTGACCGGAAAAACGGGGCGGCGGGCGGTGGTCGTGGACGGGCTGCGGACGCCGTTCGTCAAGGCATTCACGGATTTCACGAAGCTCGACACGATCGCGCTCGGCGTGGCCGCGGCGCGGGGGCTCTTGACGAAGGCGAACCTCGGGCGGCGTGACGTCGAGTCCATCGTGTGGGGCGGGGTCATCCTGCCGGGGACGGCGCCGAATGTGGGGCGCGAGATTGCCCTGGATCTCGGGCTCGATCCGGCGTGCGAGGCGATGACCGTGACGCGGGCGTGTGCGTCGGGGCTGCAAGCGGTGACGCTCGCGGCCGCGGCGATCGAGCGCGGCGAGGCGGATATCGTGATCGCGGGCGGGAGCGATTCGACGAGCAACGCGGAGATCAAGCTGCCGCAAAAGGTGGTGCACGCGCTCGCGCCGGTGGCGCTGGGGAAGGCAGATCCCAAGGCGATCCTCGGGGCCGTGGGGAAACTCGCGCCGTTCACGGACATCCTGCCGACGCGGCCGAAGATCGCCGAGCGGACGACGGGCGAGGTGATGGGCGAGGCGGCCGAGAAGATGGCGCGGCGAAACGAGATTTCCCGCGCGGCGCAGGACGCGTTCGCGGCGCGCTCGCACCACCACGCGGCGGCGGCGATGGCGTCGGGGCGCTTCGACGAGGAGGTGACGCCCGTCGAGACGAGCGAAGGAAAATGGGTGCACGCGGATGGGCTCGTGCGCGCGGATACGAGCGAGGAAAAACTCGCGAAGCTCCGGCCGGTCTTCGCGAAGGATGGCACCGTGACGGCGGGCAATGCGAGTCCTCTGACGGACGGCGCGGCGGCGGTGCTCTTGATGAGCGAGGAGAAGGCGCGGGCGCTCGGATATCGGCCGCGGGCGGCGTTTTCTTCGTGGGCGTACGTGGGCGTCGATCCGGCGGATCAATTGCTCATGGGGCCGGCGCTCGCCATTCCCAAGGTGCTCGACCGGGCCGGGCGCTCGCTCGCGGAGATCGACCTCGTGGACCTGCACGAGGCGTTCGCGGCGCAGGTGCTTTGCGTGCTGAAGATGCTCGGCAGCGCGGCGTTCGCGCGGGAGCGGCTCGGGAAAGCGGCGGCCGTGGGCGAGGTGGATCCGGCACGGCTCAACGTGCACGGCGGGTCGATCGCGCTCGGCCACCCGTTTGGCGCGACGGGCGCGCGGATGGTGACGACGATGGCGAACGAGCTCGTTCGGTCGGGCAAACAGACGGCGCTCTTGGGGATCTGCGCGGCGGGCGGGCTCGGAGCGGCGGCGCTGCTCGAACGGATCGATTGACAGAGCGCCGAATCGTTCGGCGCTCTGCGAGATCGCGAAGCGAGCTCGTCTCGGGGGTGAATCGGCCGGGCTTTGCCCGGACGAGAGGGGGACGCGAGGCGTCCCCCTCGGGACTAGGGCCCGCAATTCGCGTTCTTGGTGAACCAGTCCGCGAGCTTGCCCTCGGACTCGACCTTATCGAGCTTTTCGAGGATGGGCACGGGGCGGAAACTGCCGTTGTCACGGAGCTCCCGATACACGCCGATGGCCGTCCGCAAGCCCACGACCTGGGCGGTCATCGGATCGGAGCTCGGGTTCTCGATCTGGTGCGCCGCGACGCCGATGATCGTGAAGCCGAGGAGGATCGTCGCCGCGCCGGAGCGGCTCTTCGGGTTCGGGCCATCGATGTAATCGCGGAACCACGGGCAGAGCGTCACCTCGACGTCAGGGCTCGCGGAGGCCCATTCGACCGCGTTGCCGAGGTGCTCGCGGCTCGCCTCCGAGAGCGGCGCCTGGCTCATCTTCTTGAAGATGGTGGCGATCGCCATGAGACGCGCGCGTGGAAGCGGCTCGCCCGGCGGGCCAAAGGGATTTTCCGTCTCCCGCATCTGGTCGAGCCGCTGCTCGGCCGCTGAACAGCCGTACATGTCGACGAAGATCTCGACCTCGCCCTCTGGGCACGCGACGACGTACCGATCGATGATGTGCCCCGTGTGGTTCGCGCCGACGTTGCCCGAGCGCGCCCGCTGCCCTCTTCGTGGATCGGCGCCGAGCGGCTGGGAGCCGTCCTCGCACGTGTACTCCGAGACGAACGCGTAGCTGTCGACCGGCCCGCAGCGAGGGACCGGGTGCTCCTTGTCGCGGCCGAGGTTCGGATCCGACGCGGCCCTCTTTGCTTTCGTCGTCGGTGCGTCCACGCCCGCGGCCGTCTGCGGACCCGTCGTCTGCGCGCCTCCGCCGCAGGCGATCGTGAACAGGGAGAGGCCGATTCCAGCGATGGGAAAGAGGAGTCGTCGGAGCACGGGGGACCTCGCGTTCGGGGGGAAGCCCCATGCTACAGCGAGGCAGCCCACCCGTGTCACAATTTTCCGGGCGCCCGTTCGCCGAGATCCACGCGCGTCAGGGTTTGTCCTTGGCGTCGGGCGAGGGCAGGCTCTTGCCCCAGGCGAGCTGAAAGGCCGCGACGACCACGCAAAGCACGAGGCAGAGGAGCCAGAAGACCGGCAGGCCCGTCTTTGGCAGGAGGCGCATGCTGATCGTGGGGGCGCCCATCGCGCCGAAGCTGAAGCAGAGGGAAAACGCGCCCTGGTATCGGCCGCGGAGGTGCGGCGGGGAGAGGTCGGCGACGATGCTCGCGTTGACGGGCGCGAAGAGGATCTCGCCGAAGGTCCACACGACGACCGTGGCCATGTAGGCCGGGAGCGTGGAGGCGAGCGCCATGGCCCCGAAGCCGAGGCCCGTCAGCGTGGAGGCCGTCGCGAGGAGGACGCCGCGCGGGACACCCTTCACCCAGCGCGTGATGAGGGGCTGGACGAGCACGATGAGCAAGCAATTCGTGGCGACCGTGATGCCATAATGCTCGGTCGTGAGCCCCTTCTGGTGCATGTCCTCCGGCATGGCCGAGAGGTGCTGGAAAAAGACGAGCGTGAGCGCGAGGTTGCACGCGAGGAACGGGACATATTTTCCGTCGAGGAAAGGCGTGAGCACGCTGCCGCGCTTGTCGTTCCGCGCGTCGGCCGGGCGGCTCTCGGGCACGGAGCGCCAGATGAGGGCGGCGAGGACGAGCGTCGTGAGCGCATCGCCGACGAAGAGCACGAGGAAGCTGCGCTTCGCCATGAAGCCGCCGAGGATCGCGGCGAACGCATATCCGAGATTGGTTGCCCAGTATTGCAGGGAAAACGCCTTCACGCGGTGCTCGGGCGGCACGACGTCGGCGACGAGGGCCTGGCTCGCGGGGCGGAACATGTCCGCGAAGAAGCCGAGGAGGGTCGTGGCCGCGGCGAGCTGCCAGATTTCGCGCGCGAAGCCGAGCCCGAGCATGAAAACGGAGCTCATGACGAGCGCGAGGAGCATCGTGGCGCGGCGGCCGAGGCGATCGGAGAGGGCGCCGCCGAGCATCGTGCCCGCGAGGGAGCCGGCGCCGAAGAGCGAGGCGATGAGGCCCGCGGTGGGCAGGTCGAGGCCACGTTGCTGCGTGAGGTACACGAAAAGGAGCGGGAGGACGAAGCTGCCCGCCCGGTTGATGAGCATGCCGGCCCAGAGCGTCCAGAAGGCCCGGGGGAGGCCCTCGGTGATACCGGCGAGGCGTACGGCGAGCGCGCTCATGTCCTAGCTCGTTCTCTGCCCGAGGTTCGCGTGGATCACCGCGCCGTGGAGGACGGGTGTTTGCGCGCAGAAGGCGACGACGTCGGCGATTTCCTCGGGGTCGATGAGGCGCCCGAACGTGGAGCGCTCCCGGACGACGTCGAGGCGCGCCGCGTCGTGGCCGAGGTGCGCGCGGAGCATTTCGGTGTCGGCGAATCCAGGACAAACCGCGACCGTGGTGACGCCGCGGCCCGCGAGGTCCTGGCAGGTCGCCCGCATGAGGCCGAGGATCGCGTGCTTGGAGGTGACGTACGAGGCCTTGCCCGGGACGCCGATCTCGGAGAGGGTCGAGCCGATGTAGACGATCGAGGAGCCGGGCACGAGGCGGGCGTCGAGGAGCCGATTGAGCGCGGCCGGGGCGACGATGTTCAATTCGAGGACGGATCGGAGCGCGGCGGCCGTCAGGTTCGTCGCGGTGTCCTCGCGGAGGACCGCGGCGTTGTGGACGAGGCAAATCGGCTCCGCTCCGTCGAGGAGGGGCAAGAGGCGCGGCGGGAGGTCGTTTTCCCAGGCGGGATCGGCGAGGTCCACCGAAAGATCAAGGACACCCGGGAGGCCGCTCGGGCGCCGCGCGAGGTTCACGCCGCGCGCGCCCGCCCGGACGAACCGCTCGAGGACGGCGCGCCCGATGCCCGCGCTGCCGCCGGTGACGACGGCGATGGCTTGACCTTTCACGATTTTCGGGACGGTGCCGCGACGGCGCGCGCCCGTCAAGCGCGGCGCGTCAAAAGCGGCGGATGGGCGCGCCGATGCCGGGGGCGCCGCGGTTGCCCGCGATGTCGCCGTCGCCGCCCTTGCCGCCGTCGCCGGGTTTGCCCGTCGCGAGCGAGACCATGCCGCGGAGCTCGGGCTCGGCGCCGATGTGGGCGATCACGACGGAAGGTCCGCCGAGGCCGCCGCCGCCGGGGCCGCCGGGGCCGCCCATTCCGCCCTCGCCGCCCTGGCAAGCGTCGGGCGCGGAGAGGCCTTTTCCAGTGCCGCCCATGCCGCCGAGGCCGCCCTTGCCGCCGGTCTGGCCATCGGCGCCTTTGCCGCCGCGGCCACCCCCATCGGCCGCGACGCGTCCGTCCCAGATCACGATCGACGATTCGAGGCTGGCAATGCCGATGCTCGCGCCGCCGGGCCCGCCGCCTTTGCCGCCCTGGCCGCCGCAGCCGCCGGTGCCGCCGCTGCCGCCGCTCGCGCCGGCCCCAGGCATCGCATTGGCGCAAATCGCGGCCGCGCCCCGCGCTCCTCCGGCGCCCCCGCCGCCTTGTCCAGGCAAACCATGGCCGCCGGTGCCGCCGGCGATGCCGAAATACCCCGTCGCGTCGAAGCGGCCGAAGCCCGCGGCGCCCGTGCCGGGAATGCCCCGGGCGCCGTCATTGCCGGGCGTGCCTTTTCCGGCCGTGCAGCTCCAGCCCGCGCCCGCGTCCCCCGCGCCGCCGAGGCCGAAGCTCGCCACGGCGGGAGAGCCGATCTCGCCCGCCTTGCCGGGGGTCGATTGCAACGAGACCGGGACGATTGCGCCGCCGTCGCCGCCCTGGCCGCCCACGGTGACGCTGCCGCCTTCGCACATGCGCTCGACACGCGCGCCGCCCGGGGTCCCGAGGTCGGGCGCGGCGACACAAGCCGCCTGGCCGTCGTGGCCGTCCGCTCCTTCGAGCTGGGGATCGTAGGGCAGGTTCTCGCCGTCCTCGCCGTCGGCGCCCGCGCCGGCGCGCAGGTCGCAGCGCCGGAACTCGACGTGCGTGTGGTCGACGAGCAGGGCGATGGACGAGCCGCCGGGGCGGGTCGCGTCGGCGGCGAAGACGGTGACATCCTCGATGCGGCTCACGCGCGGGCCGGGCGCGAGCACGAGCGGGATCTCGTCGGGCGCGCCGTAGAGGCGGGTCTTTTGGGTTTTGTCTGTCCAGCGGAATCCGTCGCGGCAATCGAGGCCGCCGAAGAGGCTCGCGCCGGCGGGCAGCACCAGGCGCTCGGAAAAGTCCTCGGCGCAGGCATAGATCGGCCGTTCGGCGCCGGCGATCCGGGCGGCGTGGGTGAGGGTGCGGAAGGGTTTGTCTTGGGTCCCCGGGCCTTCGTCGTCGCCGAGGGTGGAGACGAAGACGCCGCAGCCTTCGGGGACGGGTCCGTCGTTCCAGGCGGGGACGCAGCGCGGCACCACGTAACGCTCGCCGGTGGCCCTCGTCTCGCAAATGGGGCCGTCCGTGCATTCGGCGTCGGGCGCCGAGGCGCAGCTCGCGCCGAGCGCGAGCAGGGCGAGGGGCAAAAGGGCGAGGCGCGCGGCCCCGCCGAGGTTCGTCGGCATGATCGTTCGTTCCCGGATTGGGCCTTGGAATCAAAAAGGACGGCGCTCGCAGCGAGCACGCGTCCGGAGTCCTCGTGGGCCGCCGGGCATCGCTCGCGAGCGCCGACACTTTGGATGATGAGGCGTGCGTGTCGTTGCGGAAATCGTGGAAGGTCCACAAGGGCCGGAACGCGCGTTCGGGACGATGTTGACGGGCCAGGGGCGCGGCTCTAGAAAGAAAAAGGAATCCATGAAAAAGGTTCTCCTCGGGACGTTGTTGACGGTCGGTCTTTGGGGCGCCGTTTCCGGCTGCACGGACGAAGGCGCAGGCGGGAGCGGGGGCGGCGGTGGGTTGGGCGGCGGTGGTATGGGCGGCGGCGGTGGGTTGGGCGGCGGCGCTGCGATCGACCCGAGCGATTTGAAGGCATTCGTCGCCGGGGGATACGTCGAGCTTTCGTGGATGAAATCGAGCAAGCCCGCGTCGAGGGTCGTCCGCGCCGAGAACACGATGCCCGCCGGCCCGGACGATCCGATGGCGACCGTGGTCTACGAGGGGGCGGCGTCCACGGCGAGCGAGCCGCTCCGCAATCTGGTGGCCACGACGCCGGAGGCGCCTCGCACGTACCATTACGCCGTGTACGGCTGTGACGCGCCGGGGAGCTGCGGCGGCGGACCGGCGACGGCGGAGATCGAGGTGACGGTCGGGCAGGCGCTCCTCGGCGGCGGGTACAACGTGGTCTTTCGCCACGCGGAGGCGGACGTCTGCGAGGATGCGTTCCAGCTCGGGACGGCGGCCGAGACGTCGTCGCCGGGCTGGTGGAAGAGCTGCGATTCGAACTGCGCGACCGCGACGGCGCGACAGCTCAATGCACAGGGCGTCTCCCAGGCCGAGCAGATGGGCCTCGCCATCAAGAACCGCGGCTTTCCTTTCGGGCGCGTGCGCGCGAGCGAGTTCTGTCGGTGCAAGAGGACCGCCGAGCTCATGCACCTCGGCCCCATGGTCGAGGAGAACCAGGGCATCACGGGCTTCGCGTATGACGAGGCGGGTCGCTGCGCGGCGACGATGGCGCTCGCGGCGGAGGCGCCCGCGCCGGGCACGAATGGGGCGATCGTGGGCCATTCGGGGCACCAGTGCGGCGTGCTCGACGCGCTCCAGTGGGGCGAGGCCGCCCTCTACAAGCCCGATGGCCAAGGCGGGGCGATCTACATCACGCGGGTGGATTCGTCCGCGTGGGCGGCGCTCCCGTAACGTCTTTGGTTGGGGCCGTGCGCCGCCCACGCTATCATGGGGCCGATGCTCTCCTTCGAGCCCAAGCGAAGAACGCGGGTGCTCTTTGGCCTCGCGTTTCTGCCGCTCCTCGCCGGCGCCCTGTTTTTTCTGGGGGCGTCTCTGCGGCTCGCGACGCTCGGCTCGCGGCTCGCGGCGCACGAGGAGCGGAGGACGGACGACGGGCCGGTGGCGCTCCGCGGCGAGCTCTCCTTGCTCGAGGCGTCGTCGACGTCGCCGCTCGGCGCTCCCGCGGCCGGGTGGGTCGCGGCTGTCGGGCGCACGTCCTGGCAGGGCGGCCCCTTCGAGGTCTTGTGCGCGGTGGGCCATTTCGACGACGTGGCCGTGCGGAGGAACGACGGGTTCGCGTTCCGGCTCTCGGTGGCCCGGACGAACGAGCGGGTGCGGATCGACGAGGAGGAGAGCGCGAAATGGCTCTTCGGCGCCGATCCGCGGGTGGGGATCGCGCTCGGCGGGTTTTCCGCGTCGGCCGACGGGCCGGGCCGGGGGATGAAGGAGGCGACGGGGATTGCGATCCCGCCCGTGATCCGGGAGGCGTGTGGCAAGGAGCTCGTCGCGCTGGGCGATTCGGCCGTGTACCGGGAGCGTGTCCTCGCGGAGGGCATGCCGGTGACGGTGTTCGGCTGCAAGCAGACGAATGATGTGGTGCCCTGCCGGGACGGCCTGGACTTCGTCACGATTCATCCGCTCGATCGCGCCAAGGAGCGCATCGGCAATGGGGGGAGCGCGCTTCTTTTCGTCGGCGGGCTTTTTTCGCTCGTCGTGCTCTCGGCGGCCGGCTTCGGGGTGCTCTCGCTCGCGAGCCGCACGCGGAGGAGCTTCCGATGATCGTCACGTTGCTCGGCGCGGGATTGGTGGTCGCGGGGAGCGCGCTCGTGTTTCGCGCCCGCGAGGGGGCGGCGCTGGTGCTCGAGGTGTGGCGGCGACCGACGAAGCGGATCGCGGAGATCGAGCCCGGCGTGGTCGAGCTCGCGGGGCGGATCTCGGCGGCGGAGGAGCCGATCGACGGCCTGTCGTGCAAGGGCTGCGTCGCCGTGCGTACCCGCATTCGAGGGTTTTCCGGGGAAGGGAAGCGCCGCGAGCGGCTCGGAGAGCGCTCGATTTTGCGCGCGTCGCGGGCGGCGCTCCGCGACGAGAGTGGCACGTGTGTGGTTGATCTCGGGGACGCGGAGGTGGTCGGGGACGAATGGGTGTCTCACGCCGTGCGCGTGGAGGAGGTCGCCTCGTCATGGCCGCCGTGGGCGCGGGATCTCGTGCCGCCCGGCGCGACGCACGTGGAGGTGGAGGAGGCGGTGGTGCCGGAGGGCGCCGACGTGATGATCACGGCGGTGACGCGCAAGCAGGAGCGCATGGGCGGGTTTTACAGGGACGCACGGGCGCGCTGGGAGCTCGGCGGATCCGAGGAGATGCGGGGCCTCGTGACGGTGGGAGGGCAAGCGCAGCTCTTCCGGCGGACGGGCGGGGCCGTGGCGTTTGCGGTGGTGTGCGGGGTGTTCCTCGTCGTGCAGGGGATTGCGACGATCCTCGCGGGGATAGAGCTTTGAGCCGTTAGAGGGCGTCGCAGCGCACCGGACCCCGCGTGCGCGCGTTGCAAACGCGGATCGCAGCGCACCGGACCCCGCGTGCACGCGTTGCAAACGGGTCTTCGACCGTGCATGGAGCCGTTGCACGCGTTGCAAACGGGTCTTCGACTGTGCATGGAGCCGTTTGCACGCGTTGCAAACGGGTCTTCGACCGTGCATGGAGCCGTTTGCACGCGTTGCAGACGGGTCTTCGACTGTGCACGAGCCGCGTGCACGCGTTGCAGACGGGTCTCCGACGTAGGTCGTGCCGTTTGCACGCGTTGCAGACACCTTTCGGAGCGCGACGAGCGCCATTTTCACGTGGAGGGGATGTCGACGGGGTCGTCGGTTGTGGCGCGCACGCCGTCGTCGTTGTGGGCTTGCACGCCATCTTCTAGCCTGACGTCGCCATGGGCGTCTTGCCGCCTGCCGGGGAGGGCTCTCGATGACTTCGCGCCGCGCGCTCGTTCCGTCGTTGCATCTGCGTCTGTGGATGCTCGGGGCTCTGCGGTTCTTTCGGGTTGGGCTGCTGGGGCTCGTCGCTTTTGGCGTTTCGGCATGGCTCCTCGGGTGCGGCGCGGCGCGCGTGCATACCGAGGGGTGGGCGCAGGAACTGCACGGCAAGAGCGTGTTTCGCGTCTGCCGGCGGCATCCCCGCGTCGGCCCGAATGCGCGCCACTGGTACGAGCTCGGGGACGGAGTGCCTCGACCGGCGTTCGAGCCGCTCGAAAAGCTCCTGGAAAACCCTTCGGTCAAGGCGGTCTTCATCCATGACCCCCACGCGCCGATCGAGAGCCGGCGGCTCCTCGGGCTCGCGTACCAGGATCTGCCCTGCGACAAGCCTCCGCCGCCACCGCCACCGCCGCCGGAGAAGATCGCGGCGAAAGAGCCGGAAGCCGAGCCGGCCAAGCGCACGACGGTCCGAACCGAGACGCGGACGTCGGCGATAAGGCCCTGCGAGAGGCCGCGAAATGGGCCACCGGATCAGCGTTTTCTCGGGCAAACGGCGCCCACGCCCGCCCCCGCGCCGGGGATGAGCGCGCCGTGTCCGCCGCCTCCGCCCGGGAATACATACGAGGAACAGAAAGTCAACCTGGCGCGGAGGGACGCCGAGGAGGAGGCGAGGCGCACGGGGGAGAGGATCGGGCGCGAGTGGGGGGCGACGCTTGGCGGGGCGGCGGAAGCAGCGAGCTCGCTCAACCGCAGTGTCGGCGGGGGGCGCCCCTTCGACGTAGCGCTTTGGAACAACCCCGCAGGCGCCGACAAGATGCGGGCCGATGTGGCCAGACAACTGAATGCAATCCCGGATCTGCCGACGTACGACGACGAGCAGCTCGCCAAGATCGCCTGGGAGGGCTTCCTCAAGGGGTATGGAAAAGGCTGGGCGGATGCCGAGGCCAAGTACGCAATCGTGAACGCCCTGGCGGATACCCTTTTGACGCTTGCCACGGCGGGAGCGGGGGCCCTGGAGACCGCGGGGGCGAGGGCGCTGCGGGCGGCTCAGCAGAGGCTACGGAGCATGCCGGTGTTCCTGCCGGCGGGGGCAGGCGGACCGGGCGGGTTCTTGCGGCGGCCGAAGCTGCCGAGCCCGCCGGCGCCGAGCCCACCGAAGGCAGTGGCGCCGCCCAACGGGACGACGGTCACGACGACGACGAAGCCGGTCACGGCGACCCCCAACGTGTCGAAGCCCAACGGCGCGCAGAGTACCCCCGTTGCCGCCCAGGGAAACCCACCAAGTGATAAAAGACGATTCACTCCGTCAGACCGGGCGAAAGGGCTTGAGCGGGCGAAAGATGCCGACGGAGTTCCCCATTGCACCTACTGCGGCAAAGAACTAGACCCTAAAGCCGGGAAGCCAAACTCCTATGAACCGGATCACCGCATACCCCATGTCAGAGGCGGACCATCAACGCCAGACAACCTGGTGCCTTCCTGCCGGACGTGCAATCGTTCAAAAGGCGCGAAGACTCCCGAGGAGTGGAAGCCATGAAGAGTACCGAAACACCAGCCTATCTCTGTTCACACATCTTCGAACGCACGCGACCTGTCTTGCTGGTTTCGCGGTCTGAAGGCGACTGGCAGTTTCTCTGCGGAGCCACCCATCCTCAGGAGGATGTGCCGCATGTCGTTGGGGTAAATCATCTTTTCGAGGATGACCCGTCGCTCGCCGAACTGGCTGACCTTCCCCCTGATTGGGAGGCTGAGAGGGATTCCGCAGCATCCCCATGGCGACGACTACGAATTGTGGATTAGCATCGCCAGATATCTACTTCGTCGCCAGCGATTTCGACTCGTTCCTCCGACAACTGCGAGCGTGGACGCCCGAGGAACTCGCCGAGATCGAGGCGCTCGCGGCGGCAAACGCCGTGGAGCTTGACCCCGACAAACCTGCCGAGTAGGATTCGCGGCAGAGACATGGACGACCAACTCGACCTCGGCCAGGCGTACGCGCCGTCCGTCGCGTCGCCGCCCGCCGCGCCCCTCCCCAGCGTGGTCGCGCCCTACGAAAGGGTGGTGATGTTCTCTTTCCCGGTCGGCGTCGTGGTCGGGCTGGTTGCAGGCTCTGTGGAGTATCTCTGGTTCGCCTACACGCTGGGCTTCTTCGAGCCGGACGAGCTCCTCCCGTATTTCACGGGCATCGCCGTGCTCCGCGTGATAGGCCCCTCCAGCGCCATGATCGCCGCATCGATCACGGCGGTCCTCGTCCTTCATCGCGCCGGGCGCAGGGCGAGCGGACCCCTCGAGGTCGATCACGCGCGCGTGCTCCTCGTCCTGGCGGCGCTCCCACATCTCACGGTCGTGACGATGCCATTCTGCGTCCTCGGCGCCCTGCTGGTGTGGCTTGCAAGAACCGCGGGAGCCGCGACCGTATTTTTAAGAGCCATGCTCGACGTCGGGGTGATATGGTCCGATTTCGCTTTCGGCCTGGCCTTCACCGCGCTCGGCGGGCTATGGGTCACGGGCCTGGTCCGAATCGGGGCAAAGTGGCTCACCACGAAGAAACACGGCCTCGCCCTGAAGCTCTTCGTCGCGTACGCCTCGCTCGCGATCTCCAATGCTGTTCTACGGGCTGTCCTTTCGGTCGTGGATCCGGCTTGAGTCGGCTCACGGTCGCCCAGGCCGGCCGAAAAGCTGGCCTTTTCCCGCGCTTCGCGCTACGCGTCGGGCTCCCAGCATGAAACCCGGGGACGTCGTCGCGGATCGGTTCGAGCTCGAAAAAGTGGCGGGCTCGGGCGGCATGGGGAAGGTGTTTCGCGCGAAGGACCGCAAGACGGGCGGGATCGTCGCGCTGAAGGTGCTGTGGGCCCACGCCCACCAGGACACCGAGACGCGCTTCGTGCGGGAGGCGGAGCTGCTCGAAGGGCTCGGTCATCCAGGGATCGTGCGGCACGTGGCGCACGGGCTCGGCGCCGAGGGGGAGCCATGGCTGGCGCTCGAGTGGCTGGAAGGCGAGACGCTCGGCGAGAGGCTGCGGCGCACAGGGCTCGACGCCGCAGAGAGCGTGGGCGTGGCGCGGCGCGTGGCCGAGGCGCTCGGGGTCGCGCACGCGGCGGGGATCGTGCATCGGGATCTGAAGCCGGCGAACATCTTTCTCGTGGGGCAGAGCGCCACGGATGTGCGTCTGCTCGATTTCGGGATCGCGCGGGTCGAGGGGGGCGAGGCGCTGACGCACACGGGGTACGTGCTCGGGACCCCCGCGTACATGGCGCCGGAGCAAGCGCGAGGATCGAAGCGGATCGACGCGCGGGCGGACGTGTTCGCGCTCGGCTGCGTGCTGTTTCATTGCCTGACGGGGCGGCCACCGTTCGCGGCGGAGGAGATGCACGCGGCGCTGCTCAAGGTGGTGCTGGAGGAGGCGCCGCGGGTCTCGTCGTTGCGGACGGGGGTGCCGGAGGCGCTCGACGAGCTCGTCGCGCGGATGCTGGCAAAGGCGCCGAAGGATCGGCCAAAGGACGGGGTCGCGGCGGCGGCGGAGATCGCGGCGCTCGGGATCATCGCGGACACGGACGCGATCGAGGCGAGCCTGCGGCCGAGCGGGCTGACGGGCAAGGAGCGGCGCGTGGTCTCGCTCGTGCTCACGAAATTGCCGCCAGGCGAGCGGGCGTTGCGGGCAGGGGAGAGTGAGGTCTTCGCGCCGACGCTCGAGCTCGCGGGGGTCGAGACGGCGATCGGGGCGGGCGGGCGTGCGCGGTCGCTGGAGGCGATTGTCGAGCGGTATGGCGGGCGGCTCGACGCGCTTTCGGATGGAACGCTCGTGGTGAGCCTGCTGTCGACGGGCGCGGCGACGGATCAGGCAGCGCGGGCCGCGCGGTCGGCGCTGGATCTGCGGGCGACGTTGCCGGAGGCGCCGATGGCGCTCGTGGCGGGCGCGGAGGTGTCGTCCGAGGGGCTGCCGATGGGCGCGGTGATCGAGCGAGGCGTGCGGCTGCTCGGGAAGAAGGCGCCCGCGGGGAAGGCGCCGCCGATCCGGCTCGACGACGTGATGGCGGGGCTGCTCGACGTGCGGTTCGACGTCGACGGCGACGAGGGCGGCCTGTACCTGCGCGGCGAGCGTGATGTGGCGGAGGCGGCGCGGACGCTGCTCGGGCGGCCCACGCATTGCGTCGGCCGCGAGAGCGAGATGGCGATCCTGATGGCGCTCGTCGACGAATGTTTCGATGAGCCGCTTTCGCGCGCGGCGGTGATCCTCGCGGCGCCGGGCATGGGCAAGAGCAGGCTCCGGCACGAGCTTTTGCGAAAGGTCCGCGAGCAACGGGATTCGATTGGCCTATGGGTCGGGCAGGGCGATCCGATGAGCCAGAATTCGCCCTTTGCGCTGGTCGGACAAATGCTGCGCGGGCAGGCGGGGTTGTCCGGGGGGATGCCGCTCGACGTGCAGCGGCAGCGGCTCCGCGCGCGGCTCGGGCGGCACCTCGCGGGCAAGGCGCTCGAACGCGCGATGATGTTCCTCGGTCCGCTCGCGGGTGTGCCGCCGGTGGACGAGGAGAGCATCGAGCTGCGCGCGGCGCGGCGGGATCCTTTGCTGATGGGGGATCAGATCCGGGCCGCGTGGGAGGATCTCCTGCGCGTCGAGACGGACGAGCGGCCGGCGATGTTGATCCTGGAGGATCTGCATTGGGGCGACCGGCCCACGGTAAAACTCGTCGACGAGCTGCTCCGCGCGCTGCCCGAGCGGCCGATTTTCGTGCTGGCGCTGTCGCGGCCGGATCTGCCGGAGATATTTCCACGGTTATGGGAAGGGCGGCCTTTGCAGGAGATCCGGCTGAAGGAGCTTTCGAAGAAGGCGGCCGAGCGGCTCGTGCGGGAGGTGCTCGGGGACCGGATCTCGGATGCAATGGTGGCGCGGCTCGTGGAGCGGGCCGGGGGCAATGCGTTTTACCTGGAGGAGCTGATCCGCGCGGCAGAGAGCGGGCGGGCCGCGGAGCTGCCGGAGACGGTGCTGGCGATGGTCGAGGCGCGGCTCATCGCGCTCGCGCCCGAGGCACGGCGGCTCCTCCGGGCCGGGAGCGTGTTCGGGCAGGTGTTCTGGCGCGGCGGGGCCGCGGCGCTGCTCGGGGAGGGGCTACGCGAGGACGCGCTCGCGCCGATGCTCGCGGATCTCTGCGCGCGTGAGCTCGTGGTGAAGCGGGCGCAGAGCCGTTTTCCCGCGCAGGAGGAGTATGCGTTCCGGCACGCGCTCGTGCGGGAGGCGGCCTATGCGGCGCTGACGGAGGCGGATCGGGCGCTCGGGCACGAGCTCGCGGGGGCCTGGCTGGAGGAGGCGGGGGAGCGGGACGCCGTTGTCCTGGCAGAACATTACGAGCGCGGCGGCGTGCCGGCGCGGGCCGCGACGTGGTACCGGCGGGCGGCGGAGCAGGCGCTCGAAGGGAACGATTTCCGGGCGGCGATCGAGCGGGCCGAGAAGGGGGCGCGGGGCGCGTCGGCCGAGGCGCGCGGGGAGCTCGCGTGGATCCAGGCGGAGGCCTATCGCTGGCTCGGGGAGGCGGCCGAGGCGTCGGCGCGCGCGGCGCGCGCAATGCAAGCGCTGCCGCGGGGCAGCGGGGCGTGGTACGGGGCGGCGGCGACGGCGGCGTCGATGCTGGTCCGGCTCGGGCAAAAGGACGCGCTGGAGGACCTCGCGGAGGCGGTGCGCGCGCCGGGCGCGGAGGCGATGGGTTCGTCGGCGCCGGCCGTGAGCGCGGTGGCGCACGTGGCGGCGTCGTTGCTTCACGCGGGGGAACACGCGGCGGCCGAGGAGCTCATCGGGCAGCTCGGAATGGTGGCGTGGCCGATCGCGGAGCGGGATCAGGGGGTGGCGGCGCGGCTTTATGCGCTGCACGCGTCGCGGGCGCTCTGCGCGGGGGATCCGGCGGCGTCGCTCCTCGCGACCGAGCGGAGCATTCCGGCGTTCCTCGCGACGGGCAATCGGCGGGATGCGTGCGTGGGGCGGGTGAACGCGGCGCACGCGCGGATTCAGCTCGGGCTTTTCGCCGAGGCGGAGCGGGATCTCGTGGAGCTTTTGGGCGAGGCGCGGCGGCTCGGTCTTTCCAATGTGGCGGCGCTCGTGAAGCAGAACCTCGGGCCCGCGCTGGCGGCGCGCGGGGCGCTCGAAGAGGCTGAGCGGAACGTGCGCGAGGCGATCGCTGATTTCGCGCAGCAATCGAACCGACGGCAGGAGGGGCGGGCGCGAATTTACCTGTCCGCGCTGCTGCTCGCGCGCGGCGATATGGAGGCGGCGGAGATCGAGGCCGAGAGCGCGGCCGAGGCGCTCGCGGCGATCGGGCCGCTCCGGGCGTTCGCGCTCGCGGCGTGGGCGCGCGCGCTGCTCGCGCAGGGCAACTGGCCGTCGGGCCTCGGCATTGCGGGGGCGGCGATGGGGCTGTTTGCGTCGCTCGGAGGCATGGAGGAGGGCGAGGCGCTCCTCCGGCTCGTGTATGCCGAGGCGCTGCTCGCGTCGGGGAGCGCGGCGAGCGGGAAAACCGCGATCTTCCAGGCGCGCACCCGGCTCCTCGCGCGGGCGAATCGAATGACGGACGGCGCCATGCGGGAGAGTTTTCTGGAGCGGGTGCCCGAGAATGCCCGCACGATGGAGCGCGGGCGCGAGCTCGGCGCCTGAACCGACGCACGCCGTGACGCCGCAGGTCGGCGGGCGCTGGCCTTGTGCCAGCGTGGGCCACGGGTGCGGCGAGAAAAGAAAGGCGCTTCGACGCTGAAATCGTACACCCGTGGCCTGGGCATGCGGTTTGCTCGGCTTTGTCACCTCGCTTCGGGAGGTCTTCATGAATCAACGGTCGATGCGCGCGCTCGTCTTCCTTCCCTTGTTGGTGGCTTCGCTCGGCGGGAGCATTGCCGCTTGTCTTGCCGTGGATGACAACGCGAACAGCTCGGGCGGGTTCGACGAGTCGACCGGAGGCGAGCCCGCGGGATCGGTGGGCGTGGGCGGCTTCGGGGGCGGCTTCAATGGGGGGGGCGGCTTCGCTGGGGGGGGCGGCTCGGGCGGATTCTCGGGGGAGCCCCTGCCGGAGGATCCGGTCGCGCCGCCCGCGCAGGGCCCAGACGCGGGCACGGACGCCGCCGCCCCGGAGTTCACCTGTGAAGGGCTCGATTCGTCGAAGCCCGTCGTCCTTTATCTTTCGGCCGACGATTCCAATTCGATGGGCTCTCCCGTCCACGTGCGCGAGCTGCTCGGCACCGGCATCGAGCCGATGGCCCAGGAGATCCGCACGTACGAGTTCCTCAATTATTATCGAATCCAGTACGACGCGCCGCCCGCGGGCAAGCTCGCGTTGTTCCCGGAGCTCGCGAATACCGCGGTCGCGAACGAGCTCGATTTCCAGATCGCCGTGCGCTCGTACGACGCCGTCAAGCCGCGGCGCCCGATGACGGTGACGTTCGTGCTCGATACCTCGGGCTCGATGGGCGGCCCCGGCATCGAGCGCGAGCGGGCGGCGGTGAAGGCCATCGCCGCGAGCCTCCAGGAGGGCGACATCGTCAATGCCGTCACCTGGAACACGAGCAACAACGTGGTGATGGCCGGCCATGCGGTGACGGGGCCGAACGACCCGCAGGTCGTGGCCCTGGCGAACGAGCTCTCGGCGAGCGGCGGGACGGACCTGCACAGCGGCCTCGTCAAAGGCTATGAGCTCGCCGAGCTGAATTATGGTCCGGGGCGGCTGAACCGCGTGGTCCTGATCAGCGACGGCGGGGCGAACGTGGGGCAGACGGACGCCGATTTCATCGGCGAGAAATCGAAGGACGCCGACAAGGAGGGCATTTACCTGGTCGGCGTGGGCACGGGGCCCGGCGGATCGTACGACGATCGGCTGATGGATATCGTGACCGACAAGGGGCGCGGCGCGTACGTTTATCTCGACAGCGTGGGCGAGGCGTCGCGCATGTTCGTCGATCGGTTCGACGAGACCATGGAGATTGCGGCGCGCGGCGTGCAGGTCGAGCTGACGATGCCGTGGTACTTCCAGATGCACAAGTTCTACGGCGAGGAGTATTCGGAGAACCCCGAGGAGGTCGAGCCGCAGCACCTCGCGCCGAGCGACGCGATGATCTTCAATCAGGTGCTGAAGGCCTGCGACCCGGCGCAGATCGTCGCGACCGACACGATCACCGTGCGGGCGCGCTGGAAGACGCCGCTCACGTACCTCGACCAGGAGACCGAGGTGACGACGACGGTGGGGGAGCTGCTCGCGGCGCAGAAGGCGGGGCTGCCCAAGGCCAAGGCCATCGTCGCGTTCGCCGAGGCGCTGAAGTCGCCGACGGGGCAAAACCTCGCCGACGCGTATGCGCTGGCGAGCGCGGCGAACGTGAGCGGCAACGATCCCGAGCTTCTCGAGATCGTGAGCCTCATTCAGAAGCACCCGCAGTACTGATGCCCGCGCAGCGACCTTAGGGCTTCTCCCGACGGCATAGAGGCCCTTGCGTAGGGCCTCCAGCCATTCGCTCCTACACGCCCACGTCCATTTACTGCTTTGCCAGGTTCGCCGCTGTCAGGGGCATGGCGCTGGGTATATGTCCATGGTACCCCCTGAGACCATTACAATTCGATCGGCTTTTTCGGCCGGCGGAGGGTGGCATGGACGGTGGTGGAGTCGACCGCGGACCTGCTGCAGAGGCGGCCATTTTGCGCTCGTTGCTCGATAACCTGGACGTCGTCGTCTGGGCCATCGACCCTCAGGGGTACATGACGTTCCACGACGGGAAAGCCGCGCGGAGCGAGGGCGATCTGACCGGGAAAAACGTCCACGATCTCTATCCCCCCGAGGCCAACGTGTGGCTGAACCGCGCGCTCCAGGGCGAGGCGCACCGCAAGATCACGGAGCCCGCGCCGGGCCATTTTTGGGAGAGCTGGTATACGCCGGTCAAGGACGAGAACGGGACGGTGACCGGCGTGATCGGGATGTCGATCGACGTCTCCGAGGCGCAAAAGGCGCAACGCGAGCTTACGCAGAAGCTCGAGGTGATCGAGCGGCAGCAGGACGTGATCCGGAACCTGGAGACGCCGGTGCTCGAGGTATGGGACGGCGTGATCGCGCTGCCGCTCGTGGGAATCATCGATTCGAGCCGCGCCGCGCGGGTGATGAGCGATCTGCTCGGTGCTGTCTCGCGCACGAACGCCCGTTTCGTGCTGCTCGATTTGACCGGCGTCGACGTCGTGGATACGGCGACGGCGAACTACCTCATCGGCATGGTGCGCGCGATCGGGCTCCTCGGCGCGTGCGGGGTCATCACGGGCATCCGGTCGAACGTGGCGCAGACGATCGTGTCGATTGGAATGGATCTCTCGTCGTTGAAGACGCTCGGGACCCTGCGGCAGGGGCTTTCGTATTGCATCCGGCAAATGGCGGCGCAGAAGAAGGAGCCGGCGTTCTGACGGACGCTGCTTCAACAGCCCTTGGGCAGCTCCGCGAGGAAGCGGCGGAGTCGGCTCATCCCCTCGTGCTCGACGAGCTCGGCCTCGGACGACGTGGGGTCGCTCGGAGGTTTTCGGTCTTTGCCCTTCCATGCCGCCTCGATGTCCGGCCTCGGCGTGACGATGGGGAATGCGGGGTCGCCATCGTCGAGCAGCAGCAAGAAATCGAGAAATTTGCCGACGCGCCCTTCGAGCCGGACCTTCTGCGTCGTGACGGCTTCGCGGAACGAGAGCTGTCCGAGCAGGACCGCGTCGAACGTGCTGCGCGTCGTCGTCACCGTCACGTCCGCGCCGGCACGCGTGTGCGCCACGTAGCTCAGGGCCCCGTTCGATACCTCCACGGCGTAGTGCTGATCGGTATCCGTGAAACTCCAGTTCATCAGGATGGGATCCCGCGCCTGCGGGCCCATCAGGCGCGCGCCGAGCGAATCGAAGATCATGTCGAGCGTCATCGCGGAGAACATGCTCGCGTCGGTTGACGGCGCGTCCGAGGGGATCACCACGCCTTCGCGCAGCTCCTGCGCGCCCATCAGGTAGAAGTTCCTCCACGGTCCGGCCTCGGCCTGGTAGCCGAGCTGCTCGAGGGTGTTTGCCAGGAGGTCTTTCGCCTTCGTGTTCGTCGGATCGTGGAAGACCACCTTGTCGAGGAGCTCGGCCGCCCAGCGGTATTCGCCCTTGTCGAACGCGGCGCCGGCCGCGTCGATGACCTTGGAGGCGCCGCCCATGAGCTCCACGTATTTCGAGCTGCTCCGCTCGGGCGGGAGCGGGTGGAGGCGTGCCGGGGTGCCGTCGAACCAGCCCATGTACCGGTCGTAAACGCCCTTCACGTTGTGGTTGACCGTGCCGTAATAGCCGCGGGTGAACCATTCCCGGGCGATGCTTTGCGGCATCTCGAAGACCTCGGCGATCTCGATGCCCGTGTAGCCCTTGTTGAGCATTCGCAGCGTCTGGTCGTTCAGGTAACGATACATGTCGCGCTGCTTGGAGAGGAACGAGGCGATCCTTTCCTGACCCCAGCGCGGCCAGTGGTGTTGCGCGAAGAGCACGTCGGTCTTGTCCCCGAAGAGGTCGAGCGCCTGGCCGAGGTATTTCGACCATTCGAGCGCGTCACGGACGCGCGCGCCCCGGAGTGTCTGGATGTTGTGCATCGTGTGTGTGGCGTTCTCCGCTGCGCAGAACACACGGTGATCCGGGAAGTAGAAGTCGAACTCGGCCGGCGCTTCGGCGCCCGGCGTCATGTGGAACTCGATGCGAACCCCGTCGAGCTCGATCGTGTCGCCGGTCAGCGAGATGGTTTTCGTCGGCGCGATGATCGAGATCCGGCCGACGGACTGGCCCTTGGCGAGGCCCGAGTCGACCTGGCCCCGGGGACCCGCCACGAGATACGGGCCGTACATATACTGCGCCCGGCGGATCATCGCGACGCCCGCATACACGTTCTCGCTGACGGCGTGCTCGAGGAAGCCCGCCGGGGCGACGATTTCGACCCGGTTGGCGCGGACGTCCTCGGGATCGACGACGCCGCACACGCCGCCGAAATGGTCCACGTGGCTGTGCGTGTAAATGATGGCCTTGACCCTCACGTCGGGGCGCTTGCGGAGCTCGCGGTAGAGGCGGAGCGCGTCGGCGGCGCACTCGCAGGAGATCAGCGGATCGATGAGGATGAGGCCCTCGGCGCCCTCGATGATGGTCATGTTCGACATGTCGAACGCGCGGACCTGGTAAAACCCCTCGGTGACCTTGAAGAGGCCGTTCATCGTGTTCAGCCTGGCCTGGCGCCACAGGCTCGGGTTTACCGTGGGCGGGCACGGGGCGTCGCGCGTTTGATCCACATAAGGCGCGAGGGTCCAGACGGTCTTGCCTTTCTCGTTCGTGATCTGGAGCGGAGGGTTCCACGTCCCGAGGTAACCGCGGCTCGCGTCCTCGAAATCCGCCGTGTCGTCGAAAGGGAGGCTGTTCAACACCGCCGCATTCGCGTCGGTCGTGTATTGGGAGGCGTCTCGGGGTTCCGTGGACATCGTTCCCATTCCTTTCGACGACCTGGTTCGCAAGGGGCATACCAGGCGTCGAAAGGCTTTATCCGAGGGAACGTTATGCTCGTTTGACGGCCTCCCGCCTTCGCAACGCGAGGAGCACGCCCGTCGCGAGCATGGCGCCCGCGAGGGCGATTCGCGGCGTGAGGTGTTCGCCGAGGAGGAGCACGCTGCCCGCCGTCGCGAGGACGGGGACGAGGAGCTGCACGACGGCGGCGCGAATGGCCGTGAGGCGCGGGAGCGCCGCATACCAGAGGCTATAACCGACCCCGGAGGCGAGGGCGCCCGACGCGACGGCGAGGAGGAGGCCCCGCGGGGAGGCGCGCGGGATTTCGAGGAAACACGCGCTCGCCAGGGAAAGCGCGAGGGTGAGCGGGACGGCGCGGACGAAATTGTCGGCGGTCGCGGCGAGGGGGTTTGGGGGTGTAGCTCGGCTTGTCCGAGCGGAGCCCCCAAGCGTTGAATGATTTTCAGCGGAGCGGCCCCGGAGCGAATAAAGGCCCCACGCGACGCCCGCCGTCGCCATGAGGAGAGCACCCACGGGATCGGGCGCGGTGGCCCCCGGCGCGGCGAGGACGAGCAGACCGCCGAGGGCGAGCACGAGGCCGATCCATCCGCTCACGGAAGGGCGTTCGCCCCGTAGCAGGCCCGCGCCGAGCATGGTCGTCTGGACACACCCGAAGAGGACCAGCGCGCCGATGCCGGCGCCAATACGGACGTATGCGAGGGAAAAACCCGCCGCATAAGCGAAGAGCGCGAAAGCCGAGCGAAAGGTGCCCTGGTGAGGGCGAGCACCCCGGGCGAGGAGGAGGAGCACGAGCGTCGCCGCGCCCGAGGCGAGGCGCACGGTGGTGAACGTGGCGGGATCGATGCGCGTGGCGCCATCGGCGAGGGCCGCGCGGCAAAGCAAGGAGTTCCCGGCGAAACCGAGGAGCGCGAGGCATACGAGGAGCGGGACGGGAATACGGCCGGGCGGCATCGTGGGAGGAGCGTAAACGAAAAGAGGCCGGGCGTCCTCGGAGATTCAGGGTAGAGTGGGGGCGTCGAGGAGGCCCATGCGGCACGATTCCACAGGACGAACGTTCGCCCCGGAGAGCATTGCGGCGCAGGCGCTCGGATGGGTGGATGCGGAGACGCGCGCGATCGTATCGCCGATTCACCCGTCGACGACCTTTCTGCGCGATCCGGACAATCAATACCGGTCAGGCAGGGTGTACGGTCGATCGGACAATCCCACGTTCGATCAGGCCGAGGCACTCGTCACGTCCCTCGAAGGCGGGGCATCGAGCATGCTCTTTGCCTCGGGAATGGCAGCGGCAACGGCGGTCTTTTTGAGCCTTTCGCCCGGCGACCACGTCGTCGTACCGGAGGTGATGTACTGGTCTTTGCGGAGCTGGATATGTGGCCCGGGAGAGCGGCTCGGGCTCCGGGCGTCGGTCGTGGACATGTCGAACCCGGAGAAGGTCGCGGCCGCGATCGAGCCGGACAAGACGCGGCTCGTGTGGGTGGAGACGCCCGCGAATCCCCTCTGGGGCGTGACGGACATCGCCGAGGTGTCGCGGCTCGCGCACGCGGCGGGGGCGCTCGTCTGCGTGGACTCGACGTCGGCGACGCCGGTCCTGACGCGGCCGCTCGCGTGGGGCGCGGATTTCGTGATGCATTCGGCGACGAAATATCTGAATGGTCACTCCGACGTGCTCGCCGGGACCTTGACGGCGGCGCGGACGGGTGAATTCTGGGAGCGCGTGCGCGCCACGCGGTCGCAGGTCGGCAGCATCGCGGGTCCCTTCGAGGCCTGGCTGCTCGTGCGAGGCATGCGGACCTTGTTCCTGCGGGTGCGGGCGGCGTCGAAGAGCGCGCTCGCGATCGCCGAGCACCTGGAACCGCATCCGCGGGTGCTCTCCGTGATGTACCCGGGGTTGTCCTCGTTCCCTACGCACGTGGTGGCAGCGCGGCAGATGGACGGGGGGTTCGGCGGGATGCTGTCGGTGCGGATCCGGGGCGGCGAGGAGGCGGCGGTGCGGGTCGCGTCGCGCGTGTCGCTCTGGAAACGCGCGACGTCGCTCGGCGGCGTGGAGAGCCTCATCGAACATCGATCGAGCGTGGAAGGACCGGACTCGCCGGTGCCGCGGGATCTGCTCAGGCTCTCGGTGGGGATCGAGGCGGCCGCGGATCTGATCGCGGATCTCGATCAAGCGCTCGCGCTCTAGCAGCCGGCTAGCGCGGTTCTTGTCGAAAAACGTCTCTCGGTGCATCCTCGCGCGCCGATGGAGACGATTCCCTCCTGGATCCTCGCCCGCTTTCGTGACCTCGATCAAAGGCCCCACGCGCCCCACGGCGGGGGCCTCATCAACCGCACGTTCCTCGTCGAGGGGCGCGCGGGGAAGGTCATCGTGCAGCGGCTGCACCCCGTGTTCGCGGGGGTGGTGAACGAGGACATCGACGCTGTGACGGCGCACCTCGCGGCCAAGGGCCTGATGACGCCGCGGCCTCTGCGCACCGATGACGGCGCGTTATGGGTCGACGACGAGGAGGGGCGGGCCTGGCGCGCGCTCTCGTACGTGGAAGGGCAGAGCCACGACCGCGTGCCGAGCCTGAGCTTCGCGCGCGAGGCGGGCCGCATGGTGGCGCGGTTTCACGCGGCCGTTGCCGATCTCGCATACGACTACCGGCATGTGCGGGCTGGGGTGCACGACACGAAAAAACACCTCGCCACGCTGGAAGCGGCGCTCGATGCGCACACGGGGCATCGGCTGTTCGGCGAGGTCGAGCCGCTCGCGCGGCGGCTGCTCGCCGAGGCCGCGCGGCTGCCGGATCTCGAGCGGCTCCCGCTTCGGCACGTGCATGGAGATCTCAAAATATCGAATCTCTTGTTCCAGGGTGAACAGGCGGTGTGTCTCGTGGATCTGGACACACTCGGCCGGATGATCTGGCCCTTCGAGATGGGGGACGCGCTCCGCTCGTGGTGCAATCCGGCGGGCGAGGACGTGGCGCACGTGGCGATCGACGCGGGCACGTTTGGCGCGGCGCTCGCGGGGTATGGCGAGGTCGCGCGGGGGGCGGGGCTCGTGTCGGCGGAGGAGGCGGGGGCGATCGTGGATGGGCTCGCGACGATATGCCTGGAGCTCTCGGCGCGGTTTCTCGCGGATGCGCTGCGCGAGGCGTACTTCGGCTTCGACGCGCGGCGATTCCCGGCCCGGGGCGAGCATAACCTGGTGCGCGGCCGCGGACAACTCGCGCTCTTCGACAGCGTACAAGCACGACGCACGGAGCTCGAGCACGTCGCGCGCGCGGCGCTGGACTGAGCTGAGACACCGGCCGGGTTCGTCCCGCTGGGAGTTTTTGACCAGACGAAGAACTCTGCTCTTGCCGCGGAGGCGGATTCATGATCGTTTTCCCCCCAGTATTTGATGGTCCATCGTGGGCGCGTGGAGGAGAGGATGATCAAGCGCGGGTTCTTCGGGGTGATGTGTATCGGCGCGCTGCTCGGAGGGACGAGCAGCGCCCACGCCGTGCCCATCACGCAAAACACCGATCCCCACACGACCGGCCTTGGGATCTCGACCGCATGTGGCGACGGCCTGAGCACGTCCCAAAGCTCCTATTATCGCGTGTTCGATCTGTACGGCCTCGGCATTCCCGCGAGCGGGATCCGCAGCGTGCAGTTCGGCGTCGACGCGCTGTTCAACGGCCCGCTGGTGCTCCGCGTCAGGTTCTACACGCTCGCCTCGACGCTCGAGGTGGCGAATCTCGTCCCGATCGGGGAGCCCGCCTTCGTGATGGTCCCGTCGCAGCAGGGGACGCTGGTGACCGTCCCCCTCGACCCGAACGTCTCCTTCGATACGCAGGATCCGATCGTCGTCGAGATCTTCGTGCCGAATGGCCAGGCGACCGGCACCGCCTTTTACATCGGCTCGAACGCGGCCGGCCAATCGGCGCCGGGTTACGTCCGCGCGCCCGACTGTGTCGGCATGGAGGAGATCACGGATCTCGCGGCGCTCGGCAATACGAACATGCACATCGTCATGACGCTCGACGTCGGCGCCTGCGGCGACGGCACGGTCGAGACCGCGGCCGGCGAGGTCTGCGACGACCACAATACGGTGAGCGGCGACGGCTGCGACGCGAACTGCAAGCCGACGGGCTGCGGCAACGGCGTGAAGACCGGCGCCGAGTTGTGCGACGACGGCAATACGGTGAGCGGCGACGGCTGCGACGCGAACTGCAAGCCGACGGGCTGCGGCAACGGCGTCCTTACGAACGGCGAGGCGTGCGACGACGGCAATACGGTGAGCGGCGACGGCTGCGACGCGAACTGCAAGCCGACGGGCTGCGGCAACGGCGTGAAGGCCGGCGCCGAGGCGTGCGACGACGGCAATACGGTGAGCGGGGACGGCTGCGACGCGAACTGCACGGTGACAGGCTGCGGCAACGGCATCGTGACGGGCGGCGAGCTCTGCGACGACGGCAACACCGTGGGCGGCGATGGCTGCGACGGCAACTGCTTCAACCCGGCCTGCGGCAACGGGTTCGTCGGCGTCGGCGAGGCGTGCGACGACGGCAACGATGTGAGCGGGGACGGCTGCGACGTGAACTGCACGGCGACGGCCTGCGGCAACGGCGTGCTCACGGCCGACGAGGTCTGCGAGGACGGCAATACGGTCGACGGCGACGGGTGTGATTCGAACTGCACGTCGAGCTTCTGCGGCAACGGCATCCAGACGGCGGCCGAGGAGTGCGACGACGGCAACACGACGGACGGCGACGGCTGTGATTCGAACTGCAAGCTGCCGGCCTGCGGGAATGCGATCGTCAACGAGGGCGAGACCTGCGACGACGGCAACAAGAGCGACGGCGACGGCTGCGATTCGGACTGCTCGGTGACGGCCTGCGGCAACGGCATCGTGACGCTCGGCGAGGAATGCGACGACGGCAACGACGTCGACGGTGATGGCTGCGACACGACCTGCACGTCGACGGCGTGTGGCAACGGCACGAGGACCGAAGGCGAGGCCTGCGACGACGGCAACGACGTGGACGGCGACGGCTGCGACACGAACTGCACGGCGACGGGCTGCGGCAATGGCGTCGAGACCGAGGGCGAGGCCTGCGACGACGGCAACACGACGGACGGCGACGGCTGTTCGGCGACGTGTCAGCTCGAGTCGAATGGGGAGGGCGGGGGCGGCGCGGCGGGCGCCGGCGGCGGCACGGCTGTCGAGGGCGGCTGCAACTGCAGCGTCGCGGGCGCGAGCGACACGAGGACCTCGGTGGGCCTCTTCGGCGCGCTCTTCGCGGCCCTGCTCGTACCCTTCCGGCGTCGTCGTCGGGCGCCGTCGGGCCCGTGACGCCGCCCGCGCCGTGAGCCCCCTTGCCCGCGTTCGTCTCCCCGCACCCCTTCCGCATTAAAAAACTACGCCCATTGCGGAAGCGCAGCCCTCGGGCTCGGTTTCGCGAAAAAACATGGACGCCGCCGTCGGCCCCGGGCTATCCTCGCTTTTGCGCGCACTCCTTGCCGTGACGAAAGCGAGATTCCCATGAGAATGCTTCTTCCCCTCGTCGCAATTTCTTTGGCAATCGTTGGTTGCTCCAGCTCCGGGAACGTCGACCTCGGGGCGGGTGCTGCTGGGCCCGGCGGGGCGGGCGGGAGCGGGGGGAGCGGTGGCGGCGGCACCGGGGGCGGCGGCGGCAGCGGCGGCAGCGGCGGCGGGACGACGTCGTATACCGTGACGTTCGACCCCGTGAAGGTGGCGCCGGGGACCGAGCACACGCAATGCGTGGTGAAGCGGCTCGGCAACGACGTGCTCGAGCGCATCCACGAGATTCGCAACGTGCTGCCGACGGGCTCGCATCACCTCATCGTGTACCGGACGAACGACACGGTGGAGCAGCTCGAGCCGTTCGATTGCCAGCCCTTCGCCGACACGCTGGACCCGTCGAAGGGCGCGCCGGTGATGATCACGCAAAAACACGAGGACACGCTGACCCTGCCGGACGGGGTGGCGTTCACGATGCAGCCGAACCAGATGGTGCGGCTCGAAATGCATTACCTCAATGCGTCGCTGTCCGAGATCGACGTGTCGGCGACATCGACGTTCTACACGATGAAGGAAGCCGACTTCAAGGACGAGGCCGATTTCCTCTTCATCGGCAACCCCGACATCAACATCGCGCCGCATACGAAGGCGACGCTCGGGCCGACGTTCCTGCCGCTGCCCGCGGACCTCGTGGGCTCGAAGTTCTTCGGAATCACCGGGCACACGCACCAATGGGGCAAGGACGTGACCGTGTCGTGGGCGCCGTCGAAGAACGGGGCGGATACCACGGTGTACGACGTCGATGGATGGCTCTGGAGCGAGCCGCCGACCGTGGTTCACGATCCGCCGTTCCAGGTGCCCGAAGGCGGGGGCTTCCGGTTCACGTGCTCCTGGGACAACCAGAGCAGCCAGCAGGTGGGCTTCGGGGAGTCGGCGAACGACGAGATGTGCTTCTTCTGGGCCTACTACTACCCGAGCAAGGGGTCGCGCGTCTGCGCGCACACGGACCAGGTCGGGGGCGGCATGGACATCTGCTGCCCGGGCAATCAGCTCTGCGGATTGCTCTTCTGAGCCTTCCCGGGGGACGCGCACGCGCACGTCCCCCGGCCTTCCCCTTCACCAGCCGCAGGTCTCGCCCTTGCTCTCCTCGCGGATGAACTTCCGCAGGGGCTCGAAGTATTCGAGGATCGCGCTCGCGTCGCCCTGCGTCTCGCCCGAGATCGCCTTCATCGCCTCCGGCCAGGGCTTGCTCGCGCCCATCGCCAGCATCGCCTTCAGTTTGTCGCCCGCCGCCTTGTTGCCGTAAATCGAGCAGGTGTGGAGCGGGCCCGTGTGGCCAGCCGCCTTGCAGAGCGCGCGGTGGAACTGGAACTGGTAGATGTGCGCCAGGAAGTACCGCGTGTACGGCGTGCCGCCGGGGACGTGGAACTTCGCGCCGGGATCGAAATCCTTTTCGCTGCGCGGGACCGGCGCCGCGACGCCCTGGTATTTCTGGCGCAGGTTCCACCAGGCCTCGTTGTACTTGCCCGTCGGCGTCTTGCCCGCGAAGACGTCCCAGCGCCATTGATCGATGAGCTTGCCGAACGGGAGGAACGCGATCTTCGCGAGCGCCTGCTTCATGAGGAAGTTCGTCTCGGCCTTCGGGTTCTGCGGCGCGTCCTTGAGCAGGCCGATCGTCTTCAGATACCCCGGCGTCACGCTGAGCGCGATCGTGTCGCCAATGCCCTCGTGGAAGCCGTCGTTGGCGCCCGATTGGAAGAGGACCGGAAGGGTGTAGTAGTAGGCGTAGTAGTAGTTGTGCCCGAGCTCGTGGTGGATGGTGATGAAATCCTCCTCCTTGGGCTCGATGCACATCTTGATGCGAATGTCGCCGCCGTAGGTGACGTCCCAGGCGCTCGCGTGGCAGACGACCTCGCGGTCGCGCGGGCGGACGAACATGGAGCGCTCCCAGAACGTCTTCGGCAAGGAATCGAGGCCGAGCGAGGTGAAGAACCGCTCGCCCATCTTGACCATTTCAATGGGGTCGACCTTCTTGTCGACGAGCGCCTTCGTGACGTCGATCGAGGCCTCCTTCGGGTACGGCGTGACGAGGTCGTAGAGGTTCGACCAGTCCTGCGCCCACATGTTGCCGAGCAGGTGCGCCGGGATCGGGGCCTTGTCGCCGATCTTGTCCTTGCCATAGACCTTGCGGAGCTTCGAGCGGACGAGGCAATGCAGCTCGTCGTAGAGGGGTTTGACCTGGTTCCAGAGGCGCTCGGTGTCGGCCTCGAAGGCCTCGGGCGTCATGTCGTAGCCGGAGCGCCAGAGCGCGCCCACGTCCGAGAAGCCAATCGAGCGCGCGCCCTCGTTGCCGAGCTCGACGTACCGCGTGTACCGCTCGCGAAGCGGAGGCGCGATCGAATGCCAGCCCGTCCAGGCGTCGAGCAGCTCGTCGTACTTGCGGCTCTTCGCCATGATGTTGGAGAGCTCGTCGAGGTTCTGGCATTTGCCGCCGAGCCGCGCGGGGCAATACTTGCCCTTGCCGTAATCGGCCTCCATCGAGACGGCGATCTGCGCGAGCTCGGCGCGCTTCTTCGCATCCGCAGGGGCGGGCAGGGTGGTCGAGAGCTTGATGAGCTTGAGCTGGCGCGCCACAGGCTCGGGCAGCGTCAGGCCGTCGAAGCGCGTCGCGCCCGTGATCGCCGTGCCGAGGTATTCCATGTTGGCTTCCTCGGCCGCCGCCGAGATCGCCGTCGTATCGTCCGTGATGTACGTCTTGTTGACCCAGGCCGCGCGCGCCGAGGCGGTCCAGAGTTTCTTGAGGTCGTCGTTGACACGGATCGCGAACCCCTGCGCCTCCTCGACCGTCGCCGGCTTTTCGCCCGCGGCCGCCTGGGTTTGCCCCGGCGTGGTCGTGGCCACCGCCGACGCCGTGGTCGGCGTGGGCGGCGGCGGCGCAGAGCTACACGCGAAGACAGTCGCGGCGAGCGCGAGGGGGCAGGCGAGGGCGAGGGAGGCGTAGGGGCGTTGTTTCATGAACCGGGCTCCAAGGTTCTGCCCGGTATAATCCGGAAACTAGGCGTCCGGGAAGAGTATTGCGAAGGCACCCGGCGAAAGAAGATTGTCGCAGACGAACGTGGCGCCGGCCTCGCGGAGTGCTTCCGGGACGAACCTGCCCGTCGCGACGGCGAGCGACTCGGCGCCGATGGCGCGGGCCGCCGCGATGTCCTTGGGTGTGTCGCCGATGATGACGACGCGGCAATCGTCCCGGCCCTTGCCGAGCCGCTCGGCGCCGCGCCGGGCGCCCGCGTCGAGCAAGGCCGCGCGGTCCTCGTGGTCGCAGCCGAAACCGCCAAAGGAGAAACGATCGAAGAGGCTCGCGCGGTCGAGCTTGATCCGGGCGCCGTCCCGAACATTGCCGGTGCCGAGGCCGAGCGCGATGTGGGGCTGTTCGGCGGCGCGATCGAGGACGCGGTCGATGCCGGGGTGGGTGATGTACCCGGTGGAGGCGGCGACCTCGGCGACGAGGGCCTCGAGGTAGGCAACGAGGACACGATCGATCGCCGCGTCGTCGACGCTCGCGCCGACGGCGTCGAGGCCGCGGCGGACGATGGCGCGGTCGGTCATGCCGTCGAAGGAGAAGTGCGCGCACGCATCGGCCCGGCCGGTGACACCCTCGAAGGCGCGGTCCATGGAGCGACGGCCCGCGCCGCCCGTGTCGATGAGGGTGCCGTCGATGTCGAAGAGGAGGATGGTGGGATGCACGGGCGGAGTATGGCAGAGCCGACGGATCGTGCTGCCCGCGGCGTGCGGCCGGTCGATCGGAGAGGCGCGCGTCTCAGGCGCGGCCGGCGCGCCGCGCGAGCTCGTGCAGGTCGGGGGCGCCGATCGGGAGGTCGCCCGTGAAGCCCCTGCAGGTGAGCTCGAGGTGGTTGCCGAAGGGGTCGTAGAAATAAAGGGACGCGTGTCCGGGCGGGCCGAGCCGGCGTGGTCCCTCGGTGGCGACGCCGTTTGCTTCGAGGGCCTGCTTCATCGGGACGATGTCCTCGGGCGCGACGGCGAACGCGATGTGCGGGTGGTCCTGCGTGGGCGAGGGCCATCCGTGTCCTTGCGGGAAGAGGTCGATGCGGGCGGAGCCGAGCTCGACCGTGATGTGGATGCTGCGCGCGACGTCGCCGCTGCGGCCAAGCGAGGCGAGGAGCTCGGGCGTGACGCGCATGAGGACCTTCGCGCCGAGGAGGCCGACGTAAAAACGCTCGGCGACGGCGAGATCCCCGACGGGCAACGTGAGGTGATCGATTCCCTGGATGCGGCCCGCGAAGGGGCCCTTTTCTACATCGCTCATGAGGATGACCTCCGCGAAGGCCCCTCGTGAAGCAAGGGGAGGGCCAGGTCCGATCGGTTTCATGCGGTCGCGAGGCTCGGCCCTCGTGGACATACGTCGTGGGAAGGCGAGGGCATCCCCCCGAAGGCCGGTCGACAGGGCATGGACGGGATGGCCTTGCTCCCCGTGCCTGCTCGATGGGACGTCGGGGTGAAGGCGACCATGTCGATGTGCGGTCGACAGGGCGTGGGGGGTGAAGGCGACCATGTCGATGTGCGGTCGACAGGGCGTGGGGGGTGAAGGCGACCATGTCGATGTGCGGTCGACAGGGCGTGGGGGGTGAAGGCGACCATGTCGATGTGCGGTCGACAGGGCGTGGGGGTGAAGGCGACCATGTCGATGTGCGGTCGACAGGGCGTGGGGGTGAAGGCGACCATGTCGATGTGCGGTCGACAGGGCGTGGGGGTGAAGGCGACCATCTCGATGGCCTGTCGACAGGGCGTGGCCCCGGCCCCGGGCGTCGAGACAGCGCCGGGGCCCTTTCATTTCAGGGGCCGAGCATGGCAGGGAGAATCAGGATTCGGGGGGCGGCGTTTCGCGCGGCGGGGAGGATACGGAAAGCGTGAAGCTCGGGTTGGTGAACGTGCCGATCCACACGCGGTACGTGCCGAGCCCCGGGTTCTCGATGTCGAGCTGCGACTGGAAATCCTGCGGGCTGGCGTCGTCGTTGCAACGGTACGATCCATCGGGGAGCTGAACGATCAGCACCGTGTCGGAGGGCGGTGGCGATTCGATCCGCAGCCGCAGGGACGGCCGCTCCGTATCCACTTGCACCTCGAAGTTGGCCTCCTCCCCAACGAAGCCCGCGCAGCCCTCCAGGAGCTCCGAAGCCGGCTTGGCGCCGATCGCGATGCCCGTCGCGCTCCCACTTCCATCGGGTCCCAGGGGCAAAGGACGCGGCTGGGCGTTCACCGACGCCGCAACCAGCCATGCCGCCGCCATTGCCATACCCATCGCAATTGCTTTCATGGGGATCCCTCCTTCTGTCCCCGTGAATAAGCAATGGTTGCGCCAGGACGAAATGGGCACGGCCGGTGCAACGGGCGCGCGCGATGCGCAGCGCCGTGACACGGGGTCGTGCGTCGTGGGAGGGCGCCCGCGCCGGGGCGCTGCCCCGGACCCCGCGGGGGGCTGTCCGCCCCCTCGACCCCGGACCAGGCACAGCCTGGACCGAGGCTTGAAAAACTGCGCTTCGCGCAGTTTTTCAAACAGGCCGACGAAGAACCCAGGTTGCCAGCAGAACCCGCAGCGCGGCTGTCTCGGTTGGCAGGGTCGCTGTTGGTCTTGAACGGGCCTGTTCGATGAACTGCGCGCCGCGCAGTTCATCGAGCTTGGGTCCAGCCCCTGGCTGGTCCGGGGTGGAGGGGGCGGATAGCCCCCTCCTGGGGCCTGGGGCAAAGCCCCAGCTCCGCGCCGGGGGAGGTCAGGCGCTCACTTCGGCGGCTTTTGCGCGCAGAAGCCGTCGATGCACTCGTCGACCGGGTTGCAGCAGTCGGCCTTCGTGGTGCAGGCGTTGCCGGTCTCGGAGCAGGAGCCTGGAGGCGGGGGCTCGCCGCAGACGTACGCGCCGCTCGCCGGGTCCTTGACGCACTGGCCGCCGCAGCAATCGGCGCCCGTGACGCAGCCCTGGCCCTGCGCCTTGCAGGGCTCCTGCGCCATGTACGCGTTCTCGGAGAGGCCGCAGCTCTCCTGGCCCCGCATGTAGAAGGGCGGGTGCGAGGGATCCCCGGCCGTCGGCGGGTCGTCGATCGCCGTCATCCAGAGCTGCTGGCGGTTCGTGCTGACCATGGTGTTGCCGTAGTCGCGGCGCGAGATGAAGACGAGCCAGTAGTACCCGCCGGCGCGCTGGGGCGCGAAGACGGGGTTGAAGCTCTTGTTGTCGCTGCCGGCGATGGCGAGCTTCTTCAGCTCGCTGCCGTCGTTCTTGACGAGCCAGAGGTCGCCGTTGCCCGTCGAGCGCGAGCCGAGCGTGGGGCGGCCGAACGCGATGTACTGGCTGTCGGAGGTGAAGCTCGGGTACGCCGGGCGGCCCTGGCCGCCGGCCTGCTGGACGATGGGATGGACGTTGCTGACCGAGATGCCGTCCGCCGCGACGTCGCCGGTGGCGAGGTAGCCGCTCGTGGCGTCGAAGACCCAGCCGCCGCCGCCGAGGCCGCAGATGGCCGCGACCTTGTTCCCGTCGGGCGACCACGCGGGCTCGCCGCAGCCGTTGCCCATGGCGTTGGGGTTGAGGACGGCGCCGCCCGCGGCGCTGACGATGCGCAGGATGGAGTTGCTCGGGTTCGAGGCCGCGTCGTTGCTGACGAGGATCTTGTCGCCCGTCTGGTTGAAGGCGCTGAAGGTGCCGCCGAGGCCGGAGTTCGGCTGGATCGCGCCGTACTGCGCCGGGACCTGCGCCAGATCGATCGTGAACTGCGGGAAGGGCAGGTTGCTGTCGAGCGTGGCCATCATGGTCTGGCCGTTGCGGCTGACGGAGTGGCAGCCATAACAGCCGCCGGGATTGAAGAACTCCTCGGGCGTGGCGGAGTCGGGCTTGATCTTGAGGATGCGGCCGTTCTCACCGCCGCCGCAGACGCCGGGCAGCTCCCAGTAGTACACGGCGCCGCGGACGCGGCCCTGCGCGACGTGCCAGACCTGGCTCGTGGGCGCATACGCGCCGCCGCCGGGCGCGAGGCGCGAGAGCTGGACCATGACCGGGTCGCTCTGCGAGCCGGTGCCGGAGGCGCCGATGTTCTCCCAGTCCTTCTGGTCCATCAGAAACCGAGCCGGCGCGCCCGTCTGGAAGTACGTCACGTACTCCATGTGCTTCTCGGTGATCTTGAGGCGGTAGATCTCGGGGCCGCCGACGCCGTTCCACTGGAGCTCGGGCGCGAGGACGCCGAGCGGGAAGACGGTGTCGTGGTACGGGTAGACGATCTGCACGCCCGGATCGGGGCCGATGGGGGTGTCGAAGGCCGCCATCTGCGCAGGCGGGAGGCCTGCCGTGTTGACGGTCTTCTTGACGTTGACCGTGACGTTGGTGCTCGCCTCGGCCATGTTGAGCTTCGCCGTGAGGACGCCGGTGCCGCCGACGTTGCCGGTCGGCACGAAGGTCGCGCTGGTGACGTCGCCGATGTCCGGCCGCTCGTAGACCCACGAGACCTGGTTCGTCACATCCTGGCCGTCGAGGGTCTTCACCGTGAAGACCTGCGTCGGCTTGTTGAGGTCGATGACGTTGAGCGTGGGATTCAGGGGCGCGATGATGAGCTGCTGGCCGTTCGGCGTGCCCCCATTGCCACCCATGCCGCAGTTGAACAGGCAGCCGCCGTCGCCGCCCGTTCCGCCTTGCGTGTTGCCGCCGGTGTCCGAATTGCCGGCGTCGCCACCGTCGCCGCCCGAGCTGTTTCCGCCGGTGGCGCCGCAACCGTAGGCGAACATCGCCACGCCGAGCGTGCTCACGAAACCAAGAAATGCGAAGCGTCTGCGCATGCCCTTCTCCGCGTTGGGTCGCCGACCGTACTTGGCGGGCGAGTGACGTGACGATACCACCCGGCAGAGGGGCTCTACAGGGGCAAGTGGCAACTTTCCGACGGAGAGGGGGGCTTCGCCCGGCTTTCCGGGGTGCCCGGAAGAAGGGGTTCGCGGGCGTAGGCGGGGGGTTCAGCTACGGGCGGTCCTGCGGCGCACAACGAAGGCGGAGCCGAGGAGCAGGGCGGCGAGGGACGCGCCGGAGGAGGGCGCGGGGACGCCGGCGACGCGGCATCCGCAGCCGCCTTGCTTGGGGGGCTCGGCGGGGGGCGCTTCGGTGGGCGTCTCGCCCGTCGCGGCGGGCTCCGCAGGCGTCTCGCCGCCGGCGGCGGCAGGCTCGCCCTCGCCCTCTTTCTTTTCGCCCGCGGCGTCGGCCTTTTTCTCTTCGGGCTTCTTCTTCTTTTCGCCCGCGAAGACCATGGCGCGGCGGTCGACGATGGGGTTGTCGCCCTTGAGGATCAGCTTGATGGTCTGGCCCATCTGGGCGCCGTCCGTCTGGCGGGTGATCTTGAGGTCGTATTCGCCGGCCTCGAAGCCCTTGTCACGACGGATCACGAAGTCGAACTTCGTGATGTTGAAGACCTTGCCGCTCGCGTCGGAGAAGCCGACGTCCATGCTCTCGTTGATGCTCGGCTGGCCCTTCAGCGGGAGCCTCGTGAGGAGGGGGCGCTCGGGCGATTGGTCCGTGAGCGAGCGCTCGTAGAGCACGACGGGCGTGAAGCTGAAGATCATCGGGATGTACGCGATGTCCGGCTTCGCCCCGTAGTTGATGGTGAAGTTCAGCTTCCACTTGCCGTTGACCTCCTCGGGCTCCCTCGTGGCGAGGGTGACGGTGCCCGCGGCGCGCGCGTCGGTCGGCGCGAAGAGCACGAACGCGAGCGCGAGGGCGGCGAAGAGCGCGCGGAGGAGGGCCGCGCGACGCGGCTGTGGGTGGTTTTGGAGGGCTGATACCATGGCGGGACAACCTATCAGGTTCGAGTCAAGCGTTGGAAGGAGTCACGGGAACCAGAGGAGCTTGTCCTCGGCGCGCTTGTAGCAATCGGCCTGGGCCTGTTCCTCGTTGTCGCCGCAGCCGCCGCCGAGGCAACTGGCGATGTCGTGGAGCGCGGCGGCGTTGTAGCGCGTCGTGAACATGGCCTGCTGCGCGGGCTCGAGGCGCTTCATGGCGGCCTTGCACTCGGCAAACTCGACCTTCTCGCAGCGCGTGGCGCGGTTGCAGCGGGCGTCGACGACCTCGTCGACGCCGGCGCTGCTGATCGGGAGGTCGACGAGGGCCTTTTCGTTGCACTCGGAGAGGAGGAGGGCGCGGTCGGCGGCGGCGGGATCCCCGGCCTGCTTGGCCTCCTCGACGCGCTCGAAGAAGCACTTCGTCATGACGCGGATGTACGCCGCGGAGGCCGTGGGGGAGGCCGAGCGGCACTCGGTCATGCGATCCCAGGCGCCGCCCGGGCCCTCGGACTTGGCGAGGGAGTCGCACCACGCAGCCTGCGCGGTCGTGACGTCGGGGCGGTCGGGGTAGTTGGCGTTCCCGCCGCACGCGACGATGGCAAAGCCGGTGACGAGCAGGGCCACGGCGCGGCGAGCTGCGCGCAGGTGATCCTTGGGGGAGGAAGGGACGTCATGCATGGCACGACGGTACCACGCATGTGCGGCGAGGGACGAGTTCGTCTGCTCGGAGGGGGTGCAAAGGGGGAATTCCGGGCAGGAGCGGAGGCGGGGACGGGAGCCGAAGGGGTTCGTCCGCGGAGACGGTCCGGGGCTTCGAGGTGAGGAGAGGGGCGAGGCGCCGCCGTCCTGAACAGGTCCAAACGCGTTTCCCTGCTCGCACGCTTGCGAACGAGGAGGAAGCGCGGTACAAGAGCGCGGTACACGAAAACGTCCCTGGCCACTTGGCACGTCGCTCCTCTTCCGAAGAATGACGCTCGCTCGGAAGACTGGATGACGCAACGTGCGCCGCGGCGGACGACGTTCCCATGATGGGTCTTCGTGCGTTCCGGTGCGCCACCGTTTCGCCTACTGAGGCTTCTTCGAAACGGTTGGCGTGGGGCGTCCTCCATGGACGCTCATGAGAAGCCACGAAAGCAACATGGGCAATCGTCTTTACGTCGGAAATCTTTCTTTCAGCACCACCCAGGCCACCCTCGAGAGCGCCTTCGCCGCGGCCGGCGATGTTCGCGAGGTGGCGATGCCCACCGATCGCGAGACGGGCCAGCCGCGCGGCTTCGCGTTCGTCACCATGGCCAACGCGCAGGCGGCGAACAACGCGATCGCGCAGCTCAACGGGCTGATGCTCGACGGGCGCCCGATCAAGGTGAACGAGGCGCAGGAGCGTCCCCCGCGCGGCGGCGGCGGCGGCGGCGGCTACGGTGGTGGTGGCGGCGGCGGCTACGGCGGCGGCGGCGGTCGCCGCTACTGATCGATCGAGCGTGATCGGCGGCGCGAAGGCGCGGCGGCTCTGACGAGCAGGCCGCACCGCGCCGCCGATGTGCGTTTCGCCCCTCGAAAGAGGGGCTCGGTGGAGAGGGCCGTGTCCACGACCCAGGCCCGCGGAGGTACGAATGGCAGTCGACAGTTGCGGAATCTGCGGCGGCGACGGCCGTATCACGAACTCCTTCGGAAACGAGACACGATGCCCGGGCTGCCACGGGACCGGGCGAAGGTCCGAGGATGGCGGGCTGCGTGACGTGACGAAGACGAAGCCCTCGCATTACCGTGCGACGAACAAGGCCGCCGCCCCCCCGAAGGCCCAGGGGCCTGCGACGTCGGCGGGCATCGCCCTCGCGAACGAGGTGCAGGCGAGCGCGCACGTCTCGAATGACACGAAGGCCAAGTTGACGCGCGAGATTGCCGACCACGAGGCCACGCACGGCAAATGCACGGAGACCTTCATCAAGAAGGTCAAAAAGCAGCTTCGGCCGATCGCGCGTTGAACGGCGCGGGGGCCACTCCGATCGCGCGATGAAGCGCGGAGTTCGAGAGGGGAAGGGGCCGGGAGGAGGGCAGCCGGCGCGCGGGTCTTCAACGGGGTCGACAGGGGCGGAGGACCATAACGTCCTGGGTCCTCTACGCCCGGAACAATCATGCGAGCAAAATGCCTTCGGCCGTGGTATCTTACGTATCTTGGCCTGACGCGAGGAAGTACGTTCGAGCTCGCCCCGCCGCGTGGCGCGTGATCGATCGTGACCGCGATCAAGGAGGACGATGAATTATCGCAAGAACCTCGAGCGCACGGAGCGTCGGAACCAGCGGATGGCGCGGGAAGACGCCGCGGGCAAGCTCCTCGAGCGAGCTCCGGATTTGACGGATCTCCACATCGAGATCGACGAGACGCCGAGGGGCAGCAACGTGGGCGGGACCCGCTACATCCGGCGCGTCGTCCTCGCGCAGGCCCCCGCCCTCTTCGAGATGTCGTGCTCCGAGCCGCGGTGTCGAGACGGAGGATACGACGTGACGAGCGAGATCCTCGCGGCCCTCGCGTCGCGCCAGACGATGTTCGAGGGCCAGCAGTCGTGCACGGGGCGGTGCAGCCTGGGCGACTGCGGCAGGGTCCTTCATTATGTGGCAACGGCGACGTATCGGCACGCCGAGGACACAAAGGCCCCAGCGATGCGCTGAGGTCGCGGCAGCCTGTCCGCGGTCATCCGCCGCCGCGCGAGCACGGCCCGCGCGGTCGTCGACAACGTCGACGAAATCTTTACGCTTGCCTTTCTCGTCTGCGTCTCCGAAGGTGATGGACGAGCGTCGGCCGCCATGACGAAGACCCCGGAGACAAGCTCCGCAGCGCGAACCGTGAGCGGCTGCGACGTGAACGAGCCTCCAGATCCAGGCCTGTTGATGTTCGGGCGTGGCATGAGCCGCGCGAAACACGTGAAGGCCGCCGATCGGCTCGATCCGAAGCGCTCGGGGGCCGATGCGCAGGCGCCCGATCTGGCGCGGGGCCCTCCGTTCGAAGCCGCGGAGCCGTAGCCGAGCCGCGCGCCGACACCGCCACGACGATTTCGTGGGCCATGGTTCGTGCGTCGGCAGCGAGGTGCGCTCGTCGGGTCTCGGTGTTCTTCAGGGGCGCCGTGATGCCGCTCGTCCGCGATTTCGATCGGAGGGGACGATGAGGTTTTCGTACATTCTCACGCGCTCCGAGCTCGTGCTTTTCGTGAAGCTCGGGCTGTTCGTATCTTGTGTCGTCGGATTGCGGTCGCTCGTCGGGGTGCTCGTCGGCGGGGGCGACGGCGCGCCGGACGAATGACCCGCATGTCGTGCCCAGGGAGGTCCAAGCCCCATGTACCCAATCGCTCCGAGTCTCGTGATCACAACCCAGGATGCCGAGCGCCTTCGCCGGGTGGTCGAGCTGCACCTCGAAGGCACGACGCACGCGGCCGCAGAGGCGCTCGACAGGGAGCTCGCGCGCGCGAAGCTCGTCGAGCCGCCCGCCGTGCCGTCGGACGTGGTGACGATGAACAGCCGGGTGCTTTATCTGGACGAGGTGACGCAAAAACGCCGCGAGGTGGTGATCACGTATCCGCGGGACGCGCGCGTCGAGGAAGGGCGGGTGTCCGTGCTCTCGCCCATCGGAACGGCGCTGCTCGGGCTCTCCGTGGGCCAGGGCATCACGTGGCCGATGCCGACGTCCGGCTCCCGGCGGCTCTGCGTGCTCGCCGTGCCCTATCAGCCCGAGGCCGCGGGGGATTTCCAGCTCTGACGCACGGGCCGAGGGGCTCGGCCTGCGGCTCCCCCCGTGGCAGACGCCTTGCTTGCGGGGGGCGTGGAACGGAGGCAGTCATGGCAAACGAGCTGACGGGGATGCGTGTGGCGATTCTCGTGGAGAATGGCTTCGAGCAGGTCGAGCTGACCGAGCCGCGGCGAGCGCTCGATGCGGCAGGCGCGCAGACGGCGATCGTGTCGCCCGTGAGCGGGCAGGTGCGCGGGTGGAAATTCAAGCAGTGGGGCGATTCCTTTGGCGTGGACGTGCCGCTCGCGGATGCCCGGCCGGAGAATTTTGAGGCATTGCTGCTGCCGGGCGGGGTGATCAACCCGGACAAGCTGCGGATGAACCCGGCGGCCGTTCAGCTCGTGCGCGCGTTCTTCGATACCGGAAAGCCCATCGCGTCCATTTGCCACGGGCCCTGGATGCTGGTGGAGGCGGACGTGGTGCGCGGTCGTCAGGTCACGTCGTGGCCGTCCGTGCGGACGGACCTCGTGAATGCGGGCGCGTCGTGGGTCGATCGGGAGGTGGTGAACGACGACCAGCTCGTGACGAGCCGCAAGCCGGACGATATCCCGGCCTTCAATCGGGTGATGATCGAGCTGTTCGCGAAGGCGCGGACCGCGGCCAAGGCGGCCTAGGTCAAGGGCTCGAACAGATCGCCGCGTCGCTGCGGCCCGCCTCGCGCACGAGGGATGCGCCGGGCGACGGGAATCGGACCACGAGGGTCGTGTTGTTCCGGGGCAAACGGACCTCGAGCCCCTCCAGGCAGGTGCGGCCGGCCGAGACGGCGACGAGGGCCGTGGCCCCGAGGCTCGGGGCGTCGTGATCAGGGTGCGGCGGGTCGAACTGGACATCGACGAGGACCTCGGCGAGGAGGCGGTAGGCGTCGGGGTCGGGGCGGCAAGCCGGGGAGGGGTCGAGGTTCGTGAGGCTGCCGGCGGCGCGCACGGGGCCGAGGGTGGCGCGGGCGAGGTCGAGGTCGGCGAGGAGGATGTCGCCGGAGGTGCCAGAGACAGCGCTCACGGCGAGGCGAGGGGAGGCGGCATCGCCGCGGCGGCGCGCGAGGCCGAGGCGGTGGCGGGTGACGTCGGAGACGCGGGCGATCTCGGTGAACCGGCGGACGAGGCCGCCGCGGACGAAGGAGAGCTCGCCGTCCATGCCATTGAGCGTGAGGAGGTCGCCGCGGCCGAGGTCGGCGGCGGAGGTGAAGACGCCGTGGTGCTTGAGGGCGACGGGGCCCGTGCTCGGCGGGCCGCCCGGGAGGCCGAGGTCGAAGCGGAGCTCGCTCGTGCGGAGGAAGAGGCCCACGGGCGAGGCGTCGGTCGCGAGGAGGACGGGGACGATGGCGCCCTCGACGCGGGTGAGGGTCGGGGCCTTGAAGGTGGCGCGGCGCGGGGCGCGCGGGTCGAAGGGGAGGCCGACGTCGACCTGGAAGCTGCCCGCGCGGACGACGCCGACGGCGACGCCAGGCGGGGTGCGGAGCGAGGCGGGGAGGGGCGGGGGGCCGGCGTCGGTCTTGCTCTCGCCGCGGGGCGCGGGGGCGCCGGAGCGTTCGAGGCGGCAGCGGAGGGGGAGGGAGCCGAGGCGCTTGGCGGGCGGCTCGGGGGCGGGGGCGATGTCAGGTGGTACATCCGGCGGGGCCGCGGGGGCCGGGCTTCCCCAGCCGAGGCGGACGACGCCGTCGCCGAGGGCGCAGCCGAGTTCGGAGCAGCCCTGGACGACGTTGGCGTCGTAGGGGGCGTTGAGCTCGCCGACGGGAGGGGCGACCACGGGGCGGAAGGTGCGGCCGCCGTCGGTGGTCTCATGGTAGGTGGCGGCGCCGTCGTTGTCGGCGCGGGCGAGGGCGAAGGCGCCGCCGCGGAGGACTTCGACGACGCCGGGCGGGAGGGGATGGACCACGACGCGGCCGTCGGGCTGGATGTGGACGCCGGCGAAGCGGCCGCCGAGGCGCGTGGAGACGGGGAGCATGCGCTCGGAGCGGCCCTGGGGGATGGGGTCGCGTTCGAGGGCCTCGGCGGGATCCTCGCCTTCGGGCGGGAGGACGACCCAGCCGTGGAGGGAGCCGTCTTTCTCGTCGAGCCAGAAATCGCGGTCGATCGAGCGATAGGGCGGGTCCTCCATGGGCGTGAGGGCGGCCGGGAAGACGGCGCCGCCGAGGGCGGGGTCGTCGGGGTCGACGCGGAGGATGCGGACGCCTTCGGGCGCGGGTGGGGGGGCGGTTTTCGTGTCCTTGCCGCGGAGGACGAGGGCGGTGGCTGTTCCGCCGTCCCCAGGGAGGAACCGGTACAGATGGGACGCGTCTTCGCCGAGGAGGCGTCGCTCGGTCCAGGTGCCGTCGGCGGCGCGGACGCAGATGTAGGCCTCGTCCGCGGGAGTCGGGTCGAGGGGCTCGGGCGGGTCCCCGGGGGGCGCCGTGGATTCGGACTCGCTCGGCCCGAAGAGCCGGAGGGGCGGCTCGCTGACGGGCGGGGCGCCCCGGAAATCGGCGACGGCGGGGACGAGCGCGCCGCATCGGCCCGTGAACGCGAAGCGCGCGCCGAGGCCCGCGATGAAGGCGGAAGGCTCGGGGAAGGTGGCTTCGAGGCGCGGCGCGGAAGGGTCGTCCCGGAAGGCGAGGACATGGGCGCCGTGCGGATGGGTGCACGCGAGCAGGACCTCGGCGCCAAGGGTGATGGGCTGGCAGCGCGTGTAGGGCTCGGCGACGCCGGTCAGGAGGGCGTCGTCGAGGAGCTGGCCCGTGCCGAGGGCGAGGACGCGGACGATTTGCTCGCGCGTGACGAGGGCGCGGCCGCCCGGGAGGCGCGCTCCGGCGAAGACGGCGCCCGGGAGATCGTACGGGGCGAGCTGGCGGCTCGAGGGGAGCGGTTCGCTGGCGGAGGTGGGCGTCATGCCCACGCCGAGGTCGTTCTGCGGGGTCGCGGCGACGGGGACGAGGCCTTTGGCGGGGTCGAGGGCGAGCGTGGGCTGGCGGCCCGCGCCCGGGAGCAGGAGGAGGGTTCCGGATTCGCCCTCCTCGAAGCTGAAGACGCGGTCGCCACGCTCGGCGGTGAGGTCGCGGAAGGTCTTGCCGCCGTCGGTGGTGATCTCGGCGCGGCCAAAGGCGTCGAGGCGGACGCCGTGCTTGCCGTCGAGCGAGAAGGCCTCGGCGAAGCGCGCGAGGTCGGTGCGGCGGAGGGCAGGGGTGGGGGCGCGGGGGTCGAGCTCGAGCAGGCCGAGGTCGGTGCGCAGGACGAGAGTATCGAGCCAGGGGCGCGCGCCGCCCTCGGCTGCGATTTGCGCGATGGGGCGGAGCTCGCCGAGGAAGGTGTCGGCGCGGTAGGTGCGCGCGTCCGACCAGAAGACGTAGCCGCCGCCGAGGCGCGCGGGCAGGGAGCGGAAGCCGGAGAGCGCCTCGGGGCCACGCGCCTCGGCGAGGACGAGGCCGCCGTCGAGGAGGAAGCGGTTGCCGGAGGCGATGGCGGGCTCGCGGCGGGGCAAGGCGGAGGCGCGGCCAGCCTCGTCGAAGGAGACGCCAACGCCCTCGGCGAGGATGTAGCGAGCCGGGCCGAGGAGGGGTTCGGGCGTGGCGTTGGGTTTCGCGCGGAGCGGCGCGGGCGGCGAGGCGGCGGCGCCCGGGGGCGCGGGCTTCGCGGAGCAGGCGGCGAAGGAGGCGGCGAGGGCGGCGAGGGCGATCGACGCGGCCCCGGGGACGGCGCGTTTTCTCATCGAACGATGCCTTCGCAGGTGAGCGGCTGGCGGACCTCGACGCCGAAGCCGAGGACCACGAGCGTGCCCTTGCCGGGGCCCTTGCCGTCGAAGCGGGCGATGACCTTGCGGACCGTGCCCGGTGGGTCGTAGTAGCCGAGCTCGACCTCGTGGCGCTCGTCGCGGACCGCGAGCTCGACGGCTTCGAGGCACACGCGGGCCGGCGACCAGCGCAGGACGGCGAACCCCGCCGATCCGCTCGCGACGATGCCGTGGAGTGTTCCCTGGGCGAGGCCGATTTCCGTGTCGAAGGGCAGGACCACGCGGGCGTCGTCGGGCTGCGGCGCGCAACGAGGATCCGAGGCGGCGGCGAGGCCGTCGAGGGACGCGAGGCGTTTCTCCGGGCCGAGCGTGCCCCGATCCGGGTCGAGCGGCGCGAGCACGGCGTTGCCGCCCGCGTCGACGGCGACGACGACCGGGTCCTTTCCGCGCAGGCCGGCCGCGAGGTCGAAGCGGCTCGCGCCCTCGGGCGGATGGAGCAAGCCGAGCTCGCGCCGCGCGCCGGCGATGACGGCGCGGCCCGGTGTCGGCGCGGAGCGGGGCAGCTCCACGGCGGAGACGGCCTGACCGCCGCCGTTCCCGCTCACGAGGAGGGCGCGGCTGCCGTGGACGACGCCCACCGCGGGGTCGTCGATGCACCCGCCGATCGGGAGGGTCAGGCCCGCGTCGTCGACGAGGGAGGCGGCGCAGCGGCCCATGCCCGCGGTGGCCACGGCCCGCACCTTCGTGCCGTCGAGCACGTAGCCGAGCCGGATTTCGTACGGGTGGAACGGGGTGGAGCCGAGGCGCGCGATCGGGATCGTGGCGCGGACGATGGGCGCCGCGAGGTCGAGCAGGGGCACGTAGGCGACCTCGGCGTCGCCCGTCGTGCCCCCGGGCTGCGGGCCGCTCCAGGGGATGAACATCCCGCCCGTGAAGCCGATGCGGCCGGGCGTCAGGCGGGCGATCGGCGTCTTCGTGTAGCCGAGGCCAAACGACTCGGGGATGCGCTTGCCCTCGCCCAGGCCGGCGTACCGGCAGGCCAGGCGCACGAGCGGCGGCTCGGGGATCGGGCGCTGGTACTCGGGGTTCTGCCTGGGCGGGGTCGTGTCCTCGGGCGCCGGCTCGGAGCCGTCGTTCCAGCCGATCCGCACGAACGTGCCGACCTGGCAGCCGATCTCGCTGCACGACATGGGCTCGGCCGATCCGCCGCTCGGTGGGGGCGCGACGAGGCGGAAGCTGCGGCCGTAGTCCGTGGTCTCGAAGAGGCGCTCGGTCTCGGTGCGGGCGAGGCCGAAGCGGCCCGAGGTCGTGACGCTGAGGGTCTGCGCCGGGAAGGCGTGCTGCCGGGGGCGGCCCTCGGCGTCGATGGTCACGGCCGCGAGGTTCGACGGGCTGTGCGCCGAAGGGAGCCAGCCCTCGATGGTGCCGTCGGGGGTGACGTGGAGCGCCCGCGTGAGCAGCGCGCTCGTCTCGGAGCTGTACGTGGTGATGTCGAGCGGCGGCTCGTTGCGGCCCACGCGCACGACGCGGAGGGCGCCGCGCACGGTGACGCGGGGCGCGCCGTGGAGGAACGTGCCGGGGATGGCCACGAGGGCCACGGCGGCGCCCTCGGCGCGCGGGATCCAGGCGACGACGTCGCTCGCGTCGGCGGGCGCGAGCCGGTGCTCGACCCACACGCCCGGGCCCTTGCGCACGCAGAAGACCGGGCTCCGCTGGTTCGAGGCGTTCGTGGGCGAGGCCGAGGCGACGACGTCGGCGGGCGAGCCAGGCGCGGGCCCCTCGCACGGGCCGACGAAGCCGAGCGCCTCGCCGTCCGCGACGACGAAGCGATCCCAGGTCGGCGCGTCCGGCAAATCGAACGTGCGCTCGATGCGCCTGCCGCTCGGCAGGTCGAGCACGGTGGCGCGGTTGTGTGATTCGCAGACGAGCAACGCGCCGTCCTTCACGCGGAGCGGCGCGCATGTGTCCTCGGCCGTTTCGAGCGCGAGGAGCGCGGTCGCGCGGCCCGTGCGCAGGTCGACGCGCGCGACGGCGCTCTCCGTGACCGTGAGGGCGTCCCCTTCGAGCCAGCGCATGCCGTACGCGGCCGCCGCGTCGAGGGGCGACTGGGCAGCGTCCTCGGGCCAGAAATCATCGAGCTCGGGCGGCGGCTCGTGGCGCCTCGGGCCCTGCGGCGCGCGATCCGACACGATGGCCCCGCGTGCGTCGACGAGCCGGCTCTCCTCGCCCCGGAGTTTGACGTGCAGATCCTCGCCGCGGACCTCGATCTCCGTCGCATCGGCGAGCTCCGCCGACACGTCGCGGAAGGTCGCGCCGCCGTCCACCGTGAGGCGCGCGTGGCCGAACACGGTCAGCACGAGCGCGCGGCGCGCGTCGGCCGCGAGCCCCGTGGCAAACCCGGGCAGGTCGAGCTTCCGCGGCGGGCCTCCCGCGGGCGACACCACGAACACGCCGGCCGCCGTCACGAGGCCGACGCCGTCGATCCAGTCGAACGTGCTTTGCACGGTCGCCGGCAGCTTCCCGAGCGACCGGGCCTCGCCGAGCCACGCGGCCGCGCCGAACACCTCGCGCTCCTTCCAGAGCACGTAGCGCGCGGGCGCGGTCGGCGTGGCGCTCCACGGCGGGGCCGCTGCCGCACCGTCGAAATCGGCCGTGTCCTTGGCCCGCGCGATCACGTCGGCGCCACGCGCCTCGACGCGGCGACCGCCCGCGAGGGCTCGATCGACCCCGGCCTCGGTCCGCTCGATCCACTCGGCCGCGCCGGGCACGACCCAGCGCGGTGGACCGAGGACCGACGCCCGCGACGCCTTCTCCTCCACGCCCCCGCGCGCAGCTTCCTCGGCCGAAGGCGTGCTCGGCGTGGGGCGCGCGCCCGTGCAGCTCGCCGCGGCCACGAGGAGCGCGCAGGCCGACGTGAGGGCGGCGCGCTTCATCGGGCTTGCTCCCGTGGCGTTGGTTCGAGCTTGCACGTGAGCTCTTGCCGCAGCCCGCCCGCCTGGAGCACGGCGCCGCGGCGCTTCGAGCCTGAAGCTTCCCAGCGCACGACCAGGCTCCCCTCGCTGCGCGTGACGTCGTCGAGCCGGCGCTCGGCCCCGACGTCGATCGCCTCCACGCAGACCCGCTCCTCCGTCCAGCGCACGAGCGCCGCGCCCGACGCGCGCAACGACACGCCTGGCAGCGCGCGTGGGTCGAACCCGAGCCACGCCGAGGGCTCCATGGGCACGAGCGCACGCCAGCCCGTGGCCTTCTTGCAGCGCGGATCGTCGGCTGGCGTCGCCGTCGTCCACGACGCGAGCGGCGTCCGCGGCCGCGGGCTCGACGTCGCCGGATCGATCTCCGCGACGGCGACCACGCGCGGCGGGCTCCCGTCCCAGAGCAAGATCCCGATCGCCCCGTCGTCCCGCCGGGCCAGCGTCATCGGCCTGCGCCCGCCCGTGTCGCGCTCCTGACCCACGAAGACCGGCGGGCGTAGCGGCGCCTGCGCGTGCTCCTCGATCGTCATACGCCGGCGGATCTCGCCCAGCACGAGCGCGCGCTCCGGCCCGAGCAGGAGCCCGGCCCCCGGCGCGGCGTCGGCCACCGTGTAGCGCCGGGGTTCGAAGAGCGGCAGCGTCGCGACCCGCTCGTTCGTCACCACGAGCTCGTGCTTGTCCGTCACGAACAGGAGCCCGACGTCCCCTTTCGGCGTCAGCAGCGGCGTCACCACCACGCGCCGCGTGTTCTCCAGGTCCGCGCTCGTCGCGTCGATCCGCAGCGGCGACGCGCCCGGCTCGAACAGCGCGCGCATCAGGAGCGAGTGCGTGCGCAGCGTCGCCGCGCTCGCCTTCCGCGGCGGCGTCTTCCCCGGCGCCGGCGGGGCCGCTCCGCCCTGCGGCATGTTCTTCAACAGGACCTGGAGCGCGTCCTTCGGGAGCTGCGCGAGCACCTCCGGCGGGAGCATCTGCGTGATCTCGGGCGGCAGCCCCGCTTGCCCCGGCTCCTCCCCGGGCACGTTCTCCACCTCGCGCACGAGCGTGACCATGTTGCCGAGCCCCGTTTGCCACGACAACCGTCCCTTGTCTGGCACGATCGCCGCGTCCGGCATGATCTCCGGTTTGCCGTTCGGCGTGCAGGTGAGGCGCATGGGCGCCTCCGGCTCCGGCTCCTCGACGGGGTTGTCCGGGTACACCACGGGCGCCGCGCCGGGTGATCCCCAGCCGAGGCGCGTCACCGGGCCGATCACGCACCCGAGCGGCGAGCAAAACCCGCCGAAGGACGCGGGCGGCAGCGGCGACCGCCCCGCGGCTTGGAAGCTCCGGCCGTGATCGATCGTCTCGTACAGATCGCCGTCCCGCGTGATCGCCAGGCCGAAGTCGCCCGTCACGCTCATGCCGAGGACCCGCGGCGGCGGGGGGAACGTCGTCACCCGCCCGTGCGGATCCACGACGACCCCGGCGAACACGCCGCTCACGTCGCCCGCGTTCGGCGACGCCACCCAGCCCTCGAGCGAGCCGTCCTCGCGCGCCTGGAACCGCCGATCCATGAACGGCCCGAGCGGCCCGCGCACGTTGCCCGAGTACATGCCGTACGGGCTCCACGACGGGCGCGAGAACACCATGCCGGAGACCTCGGCCGGCACCCGCACGATCCGCACCCCGCCCTGCACGACCACGCTCGACGTATCGTGTTTCGCCTCGGGCAAACCCTCCGCGTGGGGATCGACGACCAGCGCCACGGCCGTCCCGTCCCGCCGCGGCGCCCAGCCGTACAACTCCTGCCCGGGCGGCAGCTCGATCGCGTGCTCGACCCAGTCGTCCGGACCTCGCCGCACGCAGATCCGCGTCGCCGGCCGCAGCTCGCTGCCGAAGTCCATGCGCGACGGATCGTTCGGATCGACCAGCCGCGGCGTGTACTTGCACGATCCCACGAACGCGAGCGCGCCCGCGTCGTCGGTCACGAAGTAGCCGTCATCGCTGAAGGCCTTCTCGACCACGGGCGGGAGCGCCCCGTCCCGCAGGCGCATCACGTACGAGCTCGTGTCCTGGTACATCTCCCAGCCGCACACGACGAGCGGCGCCTCGGGCCCCGCCACCGCCGAGCACATGAGCCCCGGCTGCGGAAAATCCGTCACGGCGCGGAGGATCGAAGCACCGGCGAGATCCACCTCCGCCACGGCCGACGGGCTCATCGCCAGCGCCCGCCCCGCCGCGACCCTCGCCCCGCCGAGCACCGCGGCCTGGATCGGCGGCGTATCCCGCCAGATCCACCACGCGTTCCGATCGTCCGCCCTCGACCCGGGCAGGATCGGCTCGAACCCGCGCCCGTGGCTCGATCCGTGTTGCGCCCCGTCCATCGGCCCGAATCGCCCGTCCGCGCCAAGCGGCAGGCGCCCTTGCCACGTGTCCACCGCGAGCGCGCCCGGCTGCACCAGGAACATCTTGTTCCCGATGCCCGCGACGGACGCCGCGTCGTTCCACGTCGCACCTCCGTCCCCCGTCGAAGCGAGCCTGCCGAGGAAGTCCACGCGCGCCGCGCGTTTCGCGTCCAGCGCCGCGAAGTCCGCGAGCCCCGCCTCGCTCGGCGCTTCCAGCACGTCGCTCCCCTTCCGCAGCGCGGCCGTGCCTGCTTCCCCGAACACGAGCACCGCGTCGAGCCCGCTCCGCGCCCCGCGCACGGCCCCGAACCCGCGCGCCCCGCCGAACGCGACCGGCCGCATCGGCCCCGTGAACGTGTCCGACCGGAACACCCGCGTCCGGCTCCAATGCACGAACCCGCCGCCGAGGTGCGGCGCCACTGCGAGCGCCCCGAGGAGCGGATCACTCTTCAGCGCCAGATCGACGTCCCACGCCGCCGCCAGCACCTCGCCGCTCTCGGGCCCGAGCTCGAACCGCACGCCCGCCGAGACCAACCGATCCCGATCCGCCTCGTGCGAGACCCAGAACGACTCATCGACGGCCGTATGAAACAGCCGCGCCCCGCCCACGAGGGGCTTGTCGAGCCCGAGGGACGGCGCTGCTTGGGGGCTCGTCTTCGCGTGCGCCGGCTCGGGCGCCGGGCGTGTGCAGGCCCCGAGCGCGAGGGCCGCGGCGAGGAGAGACGTTCGATCGAGTCGTCCCAGCATCGGGAAAGCGCGCCGACGGTAGCGAAAGCGGCGCCCGCGTCCTAGGGGTTTTTGCTACCTCGCCCCGCGCCCGAGCGGCACGTGCGCGTGCGAATACGTTCGCTTCTCCCGCACCTTGCCCCCCTCGAAATGCAGCACGTCGAGCCCCTGCCAGGCGAAGACCCGCCCAACCACCCCGCGAAACACCAGGTTCCTCACCTCGGCGAGCCCGGGAAGCGCCGCCTGCCCGCCTTCGAGCTCGTGCCGGCAGGTCCAACGCACCATTGCTTTCCCGGCCTCCTCGTCGAGCAGCCGGTCCTCCGCGATGAATGAGATCTTGCCGAATTCGCCACGGAATTGCGGCTCGAATGCCGCGCGGATCTTCCCCTTGCCGCGGTGCTCTTTGCCGTCGTACGTCACGTAGAGCGCGTCTTCCGTGAAATGATGCATCACGGCGTCGAGGTCGTTCCGGTTGAACGCGTCGAGGAAACCGTCGACGAGGACGAGCAAATCGTCACGGGAGAGCGCGTGGATCGCCATCGGGCGCCGCATCGTCGCCGCCGCTCGCTCCCTTGTCAACACGCCCGCTCTCGCGCGAGGGGGGCTCGCATCCTCCTTCCCACGAGCGCCCCTTCCTGTGGTACGAACGCCCCGCGGCGCGCCTGTCCTCGTGGACACGGGTTCGCCGCGTACAGCCGACGCGCCGCCTGCCGATGTTTCGGATGTTCCCATGTGTGGCCGATACACCCTGACGAACGTAGCGCCGAACCTGCTCGGCCCCCTTTTCGGGGTGGACGACGTCCCGCTCCTCTCGCCGCGCTTCAATGTCGCGCCCACCCAGGACATGCCCGTCGTGCGTGTCCTCGCGCCGGGCGCGCCGCGCACGATCGAGCTCGCTCGCTGGGGCCTCGTCCCTTCGTGGGCGAAGGACGTCTCGATCGGCGATCGCATGATCAACGCCCGCGTCGAGACCGCCGCCGAGAAGCCCGCGTACCGATCGAGCTTCAAGTCGAAGCGTTGCCTCGTCGTCACGGACGGCTTCTACGAGTGGAAAAAGCTCGGCACCGGCAAGAAGCAGCCTTGCCGCATCCACATGCCGGACGAGAAGCCGTTCGCCTTCGCCGGGTTATGGGCGCGCTGGAAGAACGCCGAGGGCAGCACGCTCGACACCTTCACCATCCTCACGGCCGAGGCCCGCGCGGCGGTGGCGGACGTGCATGATCGCATGCCCGTCATCCTCTCCACGGATGCTTACGGATCCTGGCTCGATCCGGAGGAGCAGCGACCTGATGTCCTGCAGGCGATGGTCGCGGCGCGCGTGGGCGACGACCTCGTCGTGACGCCCGTCTCCACGCGCGTCAACAACCCGCGCAACGAGGGACCGGAGAACGTGCGTCCCCTTTTTGCGCAGGATTTGCAGTGACCGCGCGACATGCGAGGGGCGCGGACATCAGTGCGATGTCCAGGCATCAGCACAGCTCGCGCGGGACGGACCTTCGGCGCGCGATCTTTGCGCGACACGCGCCACGTTCGCGCGTCATCTGCTCGATCGGGCCCTTCCCGACGGCATCCATGCCGTGGCATAAGAATTGTCTATGTAGGTGGCGAATCCCCTGAACCCCCCGCCCCCCGGAGGAGGTACGTCATGTCCGCATTCGCCCTTGTCGCCGAACCCGATCCAGCCCTCTCTGCCGCCCAGGTTGCCGTCGTCGACGCCCTCGGCCTCGTCCCACTCGTGGCGCAGGACGGAGAGCGCGCCATCTGGCTGCTCCGCCGCTTTGGGACCCCGGCGCTCCTCGTCACGTCGCTCTCGCTCCCCGTCGTCGACGGGTTCGAGGTGCTCGACTGGCTGCGCGCGCGCATCAGCGGTCGTGGCGCGAAGGTCATCGTCACCTCGCCGTTCCCCGAGCTCCGCACCTTCGCCGGCGCGCTGCGCGAGCACCTCGGCATCAGCGCGATCCTGCCGCACCGCGCCTCACCGGACACGCTCCGGAACGTCGCCGAGGCCTTGCTGAAGGGCGCGGAGCTGCCGGCGCCGCTCTCGGAGGCGGCGCTCTCGACACCGCAGGCCCGTTCCGTCCGCTCGATGCAGGAGGGGCCGCGGGATCCGCGCCTCGACTGGTTCGTTCGGTCGGCGGCGGAGGAGCTGCACGCGTCGGTGGCGCTTGCGATCGTGGCCCAGGGGGAGGGCCGCGCCCTGATCTCGGCGGTGGGGATGGATGCGCGCAGGTGGCCGGTGCTCGGGGGGATCGGCCGGCATGTGCTCGGGGCGGGGGAGACGCTCGTCGTGTCGGACGCGTTCGCGCATCCGTTCTTCCAGGGCGACGTCTCGGTGATGGAGGGCCTCGTGCGGGGGTTCGCGGCGGCGCCGGTGCTCGACGCGGCGGGCCGCACGCGGGGCATGCTCTGCGTGATCGAGCCGAAGGCGCGCCTGCGCATCGGACCGGAGGGCCTCGTGCGCCTCGCCGAGCGAGCGCGGCTCATCGGCACGGCGATCCCCAACATCGAGCCTGGCGTGGGCCGCCTCCTCCGCGCCAGCCGCCGCCGGATCATCGAAGCGATGCCGGACAGCGCGCCCATCTCGAGCCCGCGTTAGCCTCGATTCCTCCCTCATCTCCCCGCTTCTGAACGAAGAGCCGTCGGGGGCGAGGCTTGTCTCCCCGCGCAAAACCGAAGGTTCTGCGCGGAAATGCAGGCCGAAGCTGGCCTTCCGCCTTGGATTCCGGTATCAGTGGCGCATGCCCCCGGCAGGCCCCCCGAGAACCCACTCCAGTGCGGAAGACCACATCCGCTGGAGCAGGGGGGAGCTGCGCATCAAGGTCACGGACGACGTCGTCTACGAGCAGGTCAGCGGCTATCTCGAAAAAGAGGTAGTGAGTAAAATCACGCACCCCATCGACAAGCTGATCAGCCAGGGCGCGAAACCCGTCATCTTCAACGATTGGTGGGAGCTCAGCGGCTACGACTCCGACGCCCGCCTCAAGCTGACGGATTGGATCTTCTGGATCCGCGGCAAGATCGTCGGCAGCCACATCCTCGTCCGCTCGAAGATCGTCAGCATGGGCGTCTCGATCGCGAACCTCGCGCTCGGGGGAATGCTCACGGTCTACACCGATCGGCAGGAGTTCACGCTCGCGTACCATCGCGCCCTGCGGCAGAGCATGAAGCCGCCCCACACGTCTCCGTCCTCGGCGTCGAGCCCTGCCTCGATGGGGGCGCCCGCGTCCACGGCGACCCCGCCGGCCTCGCAGACCTCGACCGGGGTCGCCGCGTCGCCGAGCGGCTCCTCCCCGGGATCCTCGCACGACGAACCGGTGCGGCCTCCGCGCTCGATCCGCTGATACGCCGTGGGCGGCACGGGGGGTTGGGTGTCAAGAGGCAATGACGTGCCTTTGGGCATATCGTGGCGTCCGTCCGGCGTGGTAGGAGTCGGAGAGGAGAGGCGGCCATGAGCACCGACAGCCCCAGGCTGCACCCCGACATACCCGAAGGCGCGGCCGTGCCGCGTGTACCCGCGTGGTACGTCGATCGAACGGCGGCGCGCGCGCGTTTTGGCGAGGCCGTCGACTCGTTCGGCCCTTTCCTCATGCGCGGCGACCCGCCGGCCGACGAGCTCGTCGCCGTGTTGAACGATCTCCGCCCTGCGCAGGCGAACCGCATGCTCCAGCAGGCGCTCGACGAGGGCATCGCCAGCGTCCGCCGCCCGCCGCGCGCGTTCGTGCAGTTCTTCCGGCAGATCGACGAGATTCCGCTCTGGCTCGACTGGGACAAACTCGACCGCGGCGGCCGCGCCGTGTTACGCACCGGCCCGCTCGGCGCGGTTGTCCTCGCCTGCTACTCGCTCCCGCTCTCCTATGCCTCGCCGGATGGCAGTAAGCCCCTCACGGCCTCGGGCCGCCTCGTCCAGCGCGCTTCCCGCAGGCTCACCGAGACCGCGCGTTTCCTCGTGGAGACGTGCCGCCCGGGTGGCCTTCGCCGTGGCGCCGAGGGCTTCAAGATCACGATCCGCGTCCGGCTCATGCACGCCCAGGTGCGCAGGCTCCTGCTCCAGCGCAAATCCTGGCCCTACGAGCGCTGGGGCATCCCCGTGAACCAGGCGTACATGGCCGGGACGAACGTGCTCTTCTCGTCCGTCCTCATCGAGGGCCTGTCCAAGCTCGGTTACGAGGTCCCGCAGGCCGAGCGTGACGACATCGTCCAGCTCTGGCGTTACGGCGGCCTGCTCAGCGGCGTCGATTCGACGATCTGCGCGGCCACGGAGGCCGAGGGCCTCCGCCTCATCCGGCTGATCCATGCGGTGATGGATCCGCCCGACGACGACTCGCGCGCGCTCGTGAAGGCGCTCATGGAGGCGCCGCTCGAGCTCGCGAAGAACCCGGCGCAGAAGGCGGTGGCGCAGCGGCTCGTGGATCTGCTCTACGGTCTGTCGCGGCACCTCGTCGGCGAGGACCTGGCGGACGCGCTCGCGTATCCGCGCACGTCGTGGCGCCACGTCGCGCCGGTGCTCCGGGGGATGAACATGATGATGAACTCCTTCCAGCGCCGGGTGCCCGAGAGCCGCGACGCGCTCTATCGGTTTGGGCTCGAAGCTTGGGAGAGGGTCATCGAGAACGGCCTCGCCGGCATCCCGGCGGCGTTCGATTTCCGCAAGGCGACCGTGGGGGATCAGGGAGGTCCGACGCATGCTCCGTGACAAGCTGAGTTTCCTGGGGGATCAGGACATCGAACTCCTGCTCCGTTCGAGCCAGAGGCGGCACGTCGTGCGCGGTGAGACCATCGTCCGGGAGGGCCAGAGCCCCGAGGCGATCTTCCTCGTGCAAGAGGGCTTCATCTCGGTCCGCGCGGGCGGCGTCACCGTCGGCTACTTCGGCCCGGGCCAGATCCTCGGCGAGATCTCCTTCCTCGAACGACGCAGCGCGAGCGCCACCGTCGTCGCCGAGGGCGACGCCGTCCTGAACCGCATCGACAACGCCGACCTCGAGGCCCTCCTCTCCGCGCACCCCGACCTCGCGGCCCGCTTCTATCGCTCGCTCGCGGTGAGTTTGTCCCGCCGCGTGCGCGCCTTGAGCGGCAGCCTCACGAAGCTCCGCGGCCAGCGCTCGCACAAGGCGCGTTACGGCCAGCTCTCGGCGCGGCACGTCCCTTCGAGCCTGATCGACGGCCTCACGAGCGTCTTGCGTGAAGTCCAGCGTGTCGAGGAGTCGCTCGCGGCGCGCCGGATGGCGCCGGACGCGGCGGCGCGTGTGGTCGCATCTTCGTGTGATCGCGTGGTCGCCTTGCTCGAAGAGCACACCACGGAGAAGGCGCTGCTCGCGATCAGCGTCGACGACCTCCTCACGTTCCGGGACATCAGCCGCTTGCGCGAGGGTGTTGGCAGCTTCGTCTTCCGCATCTGCTTCGCGCTGCTCATGTCGAGCGCGACGATCGCGCGCCTCTACGACAAACCCGGCGGCGTCGCCGAGGACGACGGCACGCGCCGCGCGATCGCCGACGCGGATGCCGAGGGCGACGGCCTCATCGGTCCGCTCGTCGACCGGTGGTTCCTCGATCGGCCTGTCTGCCGGGCGCGCCGCGACAGCCGCAAGGCGATGGCCGCCGAGATCGTCCGTCGCGCCACCGAGCACGCGGGCCCTGGCGCGTTCCTGGTGACGAGCATCGGAAGCGGCGGCGGCGACGAGCTGCTCGACGCGATGGACGAGGCGGGCGAGGGCGTCCTCGCGGCGACGTGCATCGACCCGGATCCGGACGCGCTCCGCCGGGGCAACCACCTGGCTTCGGAGGCGGGCCACGCCTCGTCGATGACCTTCCTTTGCGCGGAGCCCTTGAGCCTCTCTGGCTCGGGCTCGGAGATCTTCCTCGGACCGCAGCACATGGTCTACGCGCTCTACTTCTTCGATTACCTCTCGGACGACGACGCGGTGGCGCTGCTCGACTGGATCTGGGGCCACCTCGCGCCTTCGGGGACGGCGGTATGGACGGCGCTCGGCCCGGACCTCACGGATTTGCCGATGATGGAGCACCTGCTCGAATGGGCCGTCGTTCCGCGCGACGCGCCGGCGATCCGCGCGCTCGTCTCGCGCTCGCGTTTTGGCCGCGCGGTCGAGGTCCAGCCGCTCGAAGGCTCTTCGCTCCACATGGTCACGTGCACGCGGGAGCCGGCTCCGTGACCATGATCCCGTCGAGTCGCGGCGGGCCCAAGGAGGTCTACCGCAACCCGTACATGGTCCTGCGGCACGACGTGACCCGAAAGCTCTTGATCGTGACCCGAACGAGCGTCCCGTACCCCAGCATCGAGACGTTGCGGGACACGTTCGTCGAAATGGAGACGGCGATCGGATACGTCTCGCGGCCGCGGACGATGTTGCTCATCGACGCGCGCCCGGCGCCTCCGCGAAACGACCCTGATTTCGAGGCGGAGTTCGGGCGATTGCGGAAGCACTTCTTGCGGGAATTCCAGAAGATCGCGACGCTGGTGCAGACGGCGGTGGGGATCCTGCAGGTGACGCGGCAGGTGCGCGCGGACGAGCGGCCGACGGGGGTGTTCACGGACCCGGGCGAGGCGCTGGCGTACCTCGGGGTGGTGCTGGAGCCGGAGCGGATCGACGTGCGGGGGTAGGGTGAGGGGGCGGGGGTGGGAGAGTGCGTTCGGTCGGGCTCTCCAGCTGCGGTCTCCTGGGGGGTTCGGTGCTTCTCGTCGCACCGCGGCGGGTTGACGGAGTTCGAACGCAGCCTGACGTGTCGACGGCCCCCGGGTTTGCACGAGACGGGCAGCTTCCCGGACCTGCTCGGAGGGGGTGGGCTCGGGGGTGCGAGCTGGTCAGACCTGCTCGGAGGAGGGGGCTCGGGGGTGTTCGAGCAGGTCCGAGAAGCTCGTACGGGGCACAGGACGCTACCTCCGAGCAACGCCGATCTGCTCGGAAGACCTGAGCCCCGCCCCGTCGAGCAGGTCTGACCAGCTCGGCGTAGGGGGGGCGCGGCTGTTCGAGCAGGTCCGAGAAGCTCACGCAGGCACGTTCCTGCCCGTGCACGTTGATCCGATGCTCTGGCTCGTGGCCTCGGGCGGGGGCGCGACGCTGCTCGGATGTCGTCGCTGGTGGCGGCGGGTGGTGCTGCGGGCATGTCGGAGAAGCCCGGCGGTCCCGGGGGGTGGCAGGCGGCGCAGGGTCGAGGTGCTACGGGATGGCGGGCGTCGGGTAAACGGCCAGGTGCACATTCCGCCCATCGTGAGACCGGGATGGCATGTGGGAGATGGTACGCCCATTGCGATGCATCCGCGAGGACGCACCTCGCATCCGCAATGGAGAGGCGTGGTGCATGGACTCCGCCACGAGGAAGGAAACATGAAAATGCATGATGGGCCGACCTCTCGAAGGGCATCCGCCACCAGGACGCCGATCCACGCACCGGTCGGGTACGCCGCGTCTCTCGCGGTCGCGTCCCTCGTGGCCATGCTCGGCGCTTGTGGAGGGGAAGGCGGCGCATCGGAGGCCGAGGATCCAGACACGAGCGAGGATACGGGCCCGTCTGGAGCGCTGCTCGTGAGATGCTTGTCGGGCGCGCCGGACGCGACGTTGAGCCTCCTCGCCGGTGATACCCTGAAAACCTCGACGAGCGCGGGCCCGTCCTACAACACCGGCCTGGTGGGCGCCATCCTCGGCTGCAACAGCTATGTCGTCGATGTCTCCGTGCCCTCGACCAGCACGCCGCCGCTCGACTATGACCGGTCCTTTCAATTTCATGCCGAGAAGTCGACGTCGATCCGTGAAGAGCTGTGCAATCTGGCGGAGATGCAGTTCCGCGTGTACGCGTGGAGCATCCTCGTCGGGGAGTGGGTGTTCGTCGGCGGCGGAGTCAAGCAAGGCACGTGGTATCCGAACGGTCCCCTCACGAGCCAGGAGTGCAGGTTTTCTCCGAAGCCGGAGGCCTATACCGAGTTTGTCAACCACTTCGATCCGCCGTTGGCTGGAACGAACCGCTACCGCATTCTGAGCTCGGTGATGCTCCCCGACGGGTTCTTCTCGGAGGTTCGCGTCAGCGTGCAGCGCGAACGCACGATAATCCCTGACTGAGGAGCGGAAGCTCCTAGGGCGTCGCAACAAGGGCGACGAGGGGTTTCACGTGCGCCGTCCTCTCCCGGCACGCGCTCCTCATTCGCCGGCCCCCTCCCCCGACGTCTCCTCCTGCGTCCGCGCGAGCTTCGCCTTGATCTCCTCCGTCTCGGCATTGAGCTTGGCCGTCGCCGCCTCCATCAGCCGCACGGCCCACCCGAGCAGCCGCTCGATCTCCCCGACGTCGAGGCCCTCTGCGCCGGCTGCTTTCTCGCGAAGCGCGATATCGGCCAGCTTGCGCACCGTCGGCAAGAGCACCGGATCGTCGGGGCCGGCGACATGAGGCTCGAGCAGCCGCAAGAGCCACGTCGAAAGCTCCTTCGCGCGTGGGAGGTTCCCCTCCGCGAGCCGTGCCTCCGCCGCGCGGTCGAGCACCACCTGGAGGCGCAGGCTCTCTTTGCCGAACTCCTTCTCCGCGATCGAAAGCGCCTCTTCGTAGAGCGCCGCCGCGCGCGCGTGCTCTCCGCGTTTCGTCGCGACCTCCGCGAGATGGACCGTCGCCACCACGCAATGGGTGCTCTCGGGGGGGTAGTGCGCCGCATAGACGTCGCGCATGCGCTCGAACGTCTTTTCGGCGGCGTCGTAATCGTCCAGCGCGAGGTACGCTTTCCCGAGCTCGTCCAGCACGACGACGAGGGCCAGGTCCTTCGGCGCGTACACTTTCTCGTACATCTCGAGCGCACCCTCGAGCGGCCTTTCGGCGTGCTCCGGCTTCTCCTCGGCGAGCGCGGCGCGCCCGTAACGCAGGAGCGCCTCCCCCATTTTTCGCGGGTCGCCGTCGAGCGCGCGGGCCGTGATGTCGACGGCGAGCCGGTAGCTCTTGCGCGCCTCCTCGTGATCGTTCATCGCGACGAAGATGTCGCCTATCCGGAGCGTGTCCGCATAGACGTCCGCGGCGTGCGTGGTGAGGTGCTCGCCTCGGATCTGGAACGCCGCGAGCGCGGCGTCCGAGGCGCTGCCGAGCTCGCCGCGCTCGAGCTCGATGTCGGCGAGGAGCGCGAGGGACGAGGCCACCTCGAGGTGCTCTTCCCCGAGGATCTTGCGCTTGATTTCGAGGGCCTTCGTCGCGGCGCGGCGGGCCTTGTCGAGCTCGCCGGCATGGCTGAGCAGCCGGGCGAGGTCGGAGAGCGCCTGGAGGGGCTTTTCGAGCGCGGCAGGGTCTTCGGCGCTACGAAGCATGCGGGCGTCGAGGAGGCGCTCGAGCAGGCCCAGGGCGGGGGCCCATTGTGCGAGCTTGGAATAATGCGTGAGCGCCGTGGTGGCGGCGGCGAGGGTGTCGGGGTGAAACGCGCCGAGGTGCTGGTCGCGAATCTCGAAGAGCCGTTCCGCGAGCGGAGCGGCGAGCTCGGGCCGGTCTTCGGCAATGGCTGCGCGGAGCTGCACGTCGAGCTGCCAGGCTTCGAGCTCGGTCGCCTCGTCGCGGGGTGTGTCGCAGTCGGCCATGGCGAGGGAGGATACCGGTCGGGTCGGCCGGGGAAGAAGTGAAAAGTGTACCTGCCACGCGCCTGAGGGTGCGTGAGACAACCACCACCCCGCACCCCCAGCCTTGGCAAACCTCGCACCCCCAGCCTTGGCAAACCCCCACCCCCATCCCCCGTTTCACCCGCCCGACGCCTCCCCCGGGGAAACCTCTTGCCGCGCGATCCCCCCCCTGCCAAAAAGGCGCGCCTGTTTCTCGCGCCCACCGATCGCCACGTCGAGCTCGCTCTTGCTGCGCCGGGCCAAGCTGCTCGTGGCGCCAGGACCTTGCGCGCCTTCGTGCAGGGCGCCCTTGCCATGGTCGAGCCGGATTGTGGCCTCGCTTCGAGCGCCGTCACCCGCCTCGTCTCCCGCGTCGCCCTCGAAGCCGGCCCCGTTGCCGGCGTCGATCTCCCCGACGCACCCGCCGAGCGCGTCGCGTTTGCCGACGTCGTCGACCTTGCGCTGGGCCGCCTCCGGCGCGCGGGCGTTCGGCCGGACCACCTTTTCCAGGCCGAGGGCCCCCAGGCCGCGCTCCTCGCCGAGGTCATGCGCCGGGCCGACGAAATCCTCGCGAACAAAAGCCTCGTCGACCCGCGCAGCGCCGGGTTCGTCCTGTCCCGCGCCCTCCGACGGGGCCCTTGTGACGCCCTCCTCCAGGAAATGTCGGCCCACGACGTCACCGTCTCCGGCCTCGTCTCCTTCGAGGCCGACGACCTCTCCTGGCTGGAGGCCTTGCACGCCCGCGCACGCGAGGCCGGCGGCCGTGGCCTCGTCGTCGAGATGCCGCTTTTCTCGGGCGAATCCCTGTTCGAACCGACCGACCTCGACGAAGAGGCCGTCGGCTCTGTCGCCACCGTCCTCGAAAAACGCTGGTCCGAGCTCGCGTTTGGCCCCTCCCTCGATTGGAGCCCCCTCCGCGACGGCGCCGCCTCCCTCGTATTGCGCGCCGCGGGCCCCGAGGGCGAAGCGCGCGCCGTCGCGGCCGAGGTCCTCAGCGCGCTCGGCAGCGGCGTCCCGCCCGAATCCATTGCGATCGTCGTCCCCGCGCTCGACGACGGCACCCTCGATCCGCTCCGCGCCGCCCTCTCCGACGCGCGCATTCCTTTTCACGAGCCGCGGGGCCCCTCGGCCGACGCTTCGCCCGAGGGCCGCGCCGCGCTCGGCCTCTTTGCGCTCGCGTCCGGGCCCGTCACCCGGGAACGGGTCATCGATATCCTCCGCGCGCCCGGGCTTCATTCCGGTATCTGGGTCTCCGAGCGCGCCGAGCGCGACGCCGAGGCGAAGGCCGCATTGCTCGCGCACAGGTTGCGCGACGTTCCGGTCGAGGTCGATCGGACTGGCACGCTGCTCGTCGAGAATCTCCGCGCGGTCATCGAAGCCGCGGGCGATACGGACGAGGCCTGGATGCCGGATGCGCTCACGCGCATGCTGGAGAGCATCGTCCTTCTCGCGGGCGGAAAGACCCGGGCCGAGATTGCGGCGAGGTTTGGCGCGCTTTGCGACAAGCTCGATCTCGGCCGGCCCTCGATGGGCGAGCTCGGCGCGGCGCTCCGGGTCGAGGCGCTCCGCGGCCGATCCCTCGCGCTCCGGGCCATTGGCGAGGGCCAAGCCGCGGTGCGCGCCATTCGTGACGCGACACGCGCCGTCGTCGAAGCGGCGGCCATGCTCGGCCTCGAAGATACGCCGTCCCGCGTCGAAGAGCTTTATGCCGAGGTGCGTCGGGCGAGCGCGACGCAGGGTCGATCCGACGGCGGCGGCAGCCGGGCCAGCGCCGTTCGGATTGCGCGGCCTTCCGAGCTTTGTGGGATCCAGTACGACGTCCTCCTCGTGACCGGGCTCGGGCCGGGTGGCTATGGGCCGGAGTCGGACGGCGGGCTCATCGACGAGCGCCTCTGGTCCACGCTGCCGGCCTCGGCCCGGCCGCCGACGGCGCGCGAGCGGGATCGCATACGCCGCGCCGAACTCGCCTGGGCCATGGGCGGGGCGCGGCGTGTCGTGCTCTCGTACAGCACCACCGACGACGAGGCGGCCCCGCACCCGACCGTCACGCGCGCGCTTCGATCGAAGATCACCGAGCGCGTCGAGCCCTCGTCGCGTGTGTCGCGGGCGGCCTCGCGGATCGATCCACGCGGCGCCGAGCTCGTCGCGCTCTCGGCGGGCTCGCTCCCGGCGCCGCTCATCGCGGATCGTGTCTCCATCGAGCGGGCGCGTCTTGCGTACTTTCTGGATCCGCGTGCGGACGCGGGGCCCTTCACGGGCCGGATCGACACGGCCGATCCCGAGCTCGCCGCGCACCTCCGCGCGTGCGTGGGCGGGGACGCGCCTGGGCGGCCGATCGCGGTCACGCACATCGAGAAGGCCGCGGGCTGCGCGTTCGCAGGGTTTGCCCGGCGCGTGTGGCGCACGCGTCGCCAGGAGGACGCGCTCGAAGCGGCCGATCCACGCGAGCGCGGCACGCAGGTCCACGCGGCCACGGCGGCGGCGTTCGAGGCGGCGTGGGAGGCGGGTGGGCGGGCGAACCGCAGGAAGGCGCTCGAAGCGGCGCGCGACGCGGCGATGCGCGCGGTCGGCGCGGACAAGGAGGCGGCGCCGCTCCGGCGTGAGCTCTTGATCGCGGCCGTCGACGTCGCGCTTGGCTTCGTCGCGCATGGCCTCGACGAGCAAGGGTATTCCTTCGCGCTTGCTGAACAACCGTTCGGCCCCTCGGTCGCGGCGCCCTGGGACGCGCTCCCGATCGCGCCGATGCCGGGGGAAGGGGAGGGGGACCAGGCGCCGGGGGCGTCGGTCTTCGTCGAGGGCAAGATCGATCGCGTGGATCGGGGCGACGGCGGCAAGAGCGCGGCGCGCGTGGTCGACTACAAGACGGGGCAGATCCCGAGCAAGAGCGAACAGGGAACGCTGCACCTGCAACTACCGCTGTATGCCGCGGCCGTGGCGCGGGCGACGGGCGCCGACGAGGTGCAGGCGTTTTATCTCGGCGCAGACAAACGTGGCGAGATCAAGGCCTCACCGTCGAAGGAGCCGGACCGACGCGCCATCGCGGACAAGCGCATCGACGCCGAGCGTACGGCCCGCAAGGTGGTGCTTTCGCTCTGGGACGGACGGATCGAGCCGCGGCCCGTGAAGGGAGATCTCTGCGATCGGTGTGACGCGCGGGACGTCTGCCGCAGGCCGGCCGTGGTGCCGGGCGAGGCGGACGAGGAGGGCGGCGGATGAGCCTCACGCTTCCGTCCGAAGACGCGCTCCTCTACGCCTTCCGCCGCAACATCGTCGTCGCCGCGAGCGCGGGCACCGGCAAGACGTACCGGCTCACGGCGCTCTACGTGCTCCTCACGCTCGGGCTCACCTCGATGGGCCGGGCCGAAGGTGACAAGCCTGCCGAACCGATCCCGCCCGAGCGGATTGTTGCGACGACCTTTTCGCGCGCCGCAGCGCAGGAGATCGCGACCCGCGTGCAAGCGGCGCTCTCCGACATCGCGGCGTGGGACGAGCAAGGACCCGAGCCCAAGCTCGCCGGCCTCATCGCGGCGCGCCGATCGATCCTCGCCGACCCCCCTTCCATCGCCGAGATCAAGCGCCGCGCGGCGGACGCGCTCGGACGATCCGCGGGCGCGCGCATCGACACGTTGCATGGCCTCGCGCAGCAGATCGTCCGGACGCATGCGCTCGCGCTCGGCGTGGATCCGCAGGCGCGCGTGGTCGAGGAGGACGAGGCGCAGGCGCTCGCGGATCTCGCGGTGGACGAAGCGCTCTCGGCCGCGCTCTCGGCCGGCGGCGACCGAGCCGAAGCGGCGCGCGCGCTCGTCGCCGCCGCGAACGGCGTGTGGGGCGCGCGCAAGCAGGTCGCGAGCCTCTGCGACCGCCTCGACGAAGAAGGCCTCTTGCCCTCGGAGCTCCTGCTCGCCGAACACGAAGGCGGCGCGCGCTCCCTCCGCGCCTCGCTCGACTCCATCGTCGCCACGTGTGTCGCGGGCGGACAACGCACCAAGGACGCCGCGATGGTCCTCGCGCGCGTCCTCGCGCAGACGAGCCCCGGCGAGCTCTTCCCGGCCGTGGCCGAAGAGCCGCTCCGCGAGCTCTTCGCCGTCGCCATGCGCGGCAAGACGAGCGACGCCGACAAGGAGTTCGCCGCCTTCCGCGAGGAGCTGCCCGGCGACAGCAACGCCGACCGCGCCGCGGGCCTGCTCGCCCTCCTCCGCGAGGCCCCCGCGCTCTCCGTGCGCGAGCGCGGCATCGTCGCCCTGCTCGAAGACGCGCGCACCCGCCTCGGCGCGCTCCGCCGCAAGGAAGGCCTCCTGAGCTTCGGCGACATGCTCCGCATGGCCCGCGACGGCCTCCGTGATCGCCCCGAGATCGCCGCGCAGGTCCGCGCTTCCATCGACGCGCTCCTCGTCGACGAGTTCCAGGACACGAGCCGCGCGCAACGCGACATCGTCTACCTCCTCCGCGAGCGCGAGGACAGCGACCGCCCGCAGGGACGCGCGCCCATCGCGGAAAACCTCGTCGGACACGGCCTCTTCCTCGTCGGCGACCGCAAGCAATCCATCTACGGCTTCCGCGGCGCCGACGTCGCCGTCTTCTCGCGCATCACGGGCGAGCTCTGCGGCCCCTTCGCCCGCGAAGCCCTCGCCCTCGCGCCCGAGATCTGCGCCGCCGAGGACAGCGCCGACCTCGTCGCGCTCCGCGAGAGCCGACGCAGCGGCGGAAAAATCCTCGACTTCGTCAACGCGTTTTCCGCCCACGATTTCCACGCACCAGGCGACGCGCATCCGCGTGACTTCGAGGTCGTCTACGGCCCCGCCGATCGCCTCGTCCCCGTCGCGGAAGCCGCAGGCACGGGCGAGGTCGTGCTCGTCGACGACGACGGCGCCTCCCCGCCCGACGCCGAGCCCGTCGTCCGCGGCGCCACGCGCTCCATGCGCGAAGCGTTCGTCGCCGCGGCCTTCACCGCGCGGTACGTCCGCAGCGGCGAGGGCTCCTTCCGCGACATCGCAATCCTCGCGCGTCGTCGCAAGACACTCCCGCTCCTCGAGCTCGCGCTCGCCCGCATCGACATCCCGCACATCGTCGCGGGCCGCGCCCTCTTCGACACCGCCGAGGTCCGCGACGTCGCCGCGGTCCTTCGCCTCCTCGTCGATCGACGCGACCGCCTCGCGCTCGCCACGGTCCTGCGCGGCCCTGCGGTCGGTTTGTCCGACGCCGCGCTCGCGTGGCTGGGCACGCCGAAAACCGGTTTGTCGTTGCCCCTCGAACGATCGGACGCCATGCGCCTGCTCCCGAGCTTGCCCGCGTGGGAAAAGCTCGGGCCCGCAGATCGCACGCGCCTCGAAGACTTCGTCCGCCGCTTCGTCGAGCTGCGCCGCGCGGCCTTGCGCTTGCACCCGGGCGAGGCGATCCGCGCGTCCGTCGCGGCCTTCGACCTCGACCGTGTCTTCGCCTCCATGCCTCGCCCCGAGATGCGCATCGGCCACGTCGATCGCCTCCTCGGCGTGGCGCGGCGCCGCGGCGGCTCGCTCCCCGGCTTCGTCCGCTGGCTCGATCGCCGCATGCGGGACGACTCCGACGAGCGTGACGACACCACGTTCGCCGAGGAGGAAGACGCCGTCCGCCTCATGACGATCCACGCGAGCAAGGGCCTCGACTTCCCCGTCGTGATCGTCCTCGACCTCGACGCGGGCGTCGCGCCGCGGCCCTCGGGCATCCAGATCGCCTCCCTCGGCGGCCCCAAGCCCACGCTCATCCTGCGGCACCACGCCTCGCGTCCGGATCCGCTCTCCGACGTGATGCTCTCGCGGCTCGAACGAGGCGAGCGGCCCGTGCTCGACGCGCTCCGCACGGAGGCCCAAGCGAAAGCGGACGAGCTTGCACGCGCGCGTGAGCTCGCCGAGCGGCAGCGGCTCACCTACGTCGCGATGACGCGTCCGAAGCGCGCGCTCGTCCTCATCGGCGTGCCCGATCCGCCCGAAGGATCCCGCAAGCGCGCGAAGGGTGGCTCCGCGTTCGAGTCCCTGAAAGACGGCCTCACGAAGGCCACGATCAAGGACGCGATCACCCGCCGCGAGCAGGCCTCGGCCCTCCTCGCCGATCCGCATGCGCAGCCCCGCGAGGCGCGCCATGGAGCCGTCTCCCCGACGGGCCCTGCGCCGCCCTGGCCCGAGCGCCCGCCGACCCGCACGATCTCCATCGCCACGACCCCGCTCTCGCTCTTCCAGGGCTGCGCGCGCCGCTTCCGCCTGCGCCAGCTCATGGGCTTCGACGAGCCGATCAGCACCGGCTACGTCGACCTGCCCGGCGATCCCGCGGCCGAAGCTGTGGAGATCGACACCGAAGCCGACCTCGATCCGCGCACCCGCGGCCTCGCGGCCCACGGCGTCCTCGAACGCTGGCCGCGCGAAGCCTTTGGCCGCACCGTCGACGTCGCCGACGTCCGCCGTCGTCTCGCGCTCGCCGGCCTCCGCCCCGAGGTGCCCGAGGCCGCACGTATCGCCGAAGGCATCGCGGCGTTCCTCGATGGCCCCTACACCCGATCGATCCGTGATCAGGGCCTGCGCATGCTCCGCGAAGAACCGTTCGTCCTCACGATCGGCCTCTCCCCAGCGCCCGACGGCTCCCCACGCGCGCTCGGCCTTCGTGGCGCCGTCGACTTCGTCGTCTTCCGCCCCGACGGCACCGTCGACGTCATCGACTACAAGCTTTCACGTCCGCGCTCGGACCTCTCGGTCTACGCCTTCCAGCTCCACGCCTACGCGCTCAGCATGCACCGCCGCGAGCCCGAGCGACGCATCCGCGCAGGCGTCGTCTTCCTCGCAGGCTCCTCCCCCGAGCCCATCTTCCTCGCGTCGGACGGCGCGGACGGAACCATCACGAACGCAGAACACGACCGCTTCGCAAACGAGCTCAAGACCCTCGGCGAGCGCTTCGCCGAGGCACGCTGGGCCGACCGCTTCGACGCTGTCCCTCTCGATCGATGCCGCAAGCTCCACTGCGGCTTCGTCGGCGCCTGCTACGGACCCGAAAGCACGCTCTGACGGGGCGCGCTGCGCGCTCCGATCGGTGTCTGCAACGCGTGCAAACGGCAGAGCGCACGTTCGAGACCCGTGTGCAACGCGTGCAGACGGCAGAACGAACGTTCGTAGACCCGCGTGCAACGCGTGCAGACGGCACCACGTATGTTCGAAGACCCGTTTGCAACGCGTGCAGACGGCACCACGCATGTTCGAAGACCCGTTTGCAACGCGTGCAGACGGCACCACGCACGTTCGAAGACCCGTTTGCAACGCGTGTACGCGGGGTCGGGTACGCTGGGATCCGCGTTTGCAACGCGTGCACGCGGGATCGGGTGCGCTGCGATGCCCTCCGGCGAGGCGAGGCTAGAACTCCCCGTCCGCGACCGCCCGCATCAACACCTGCACCGTCACGATGCCCAGGTACCGCCCCTGGTGCTCGACGATCACCGGATCGTACACACGCGACTCGTCCCGCGACGTCGCAAGCCGCAGCGCGACCGGCAGCGCCGTCGCCTCGTCCACGCGCAAGGGATGCGGATCCATCAGCGCCACGATCGGGCTGCCACCACGACGTGTATGCGCGAGCTCGTCGAGCAGCCGCTCCCGCGTCGCCAGCCCGAGCACGTGCCCCTCACAGTCCACCACGGGCAGCGCGGTATACGCCGTCGATCGTCGGAGCAAGCCCGCGACCTCGCCCGCGGGTGTCCCCGGCAGCACCGACGCATGCGAGCCGCGGAGCGCGCTGATCGTGCGCGGCGGCGGGCTCGATTGGCCATCGCGCTCCGCCTGTTTTGCCGCGCGCCGCACGAGATCCTTCACGGGCGGCGGAAGCGGGCCGAGCTCCGGCGCGGGCCGCGCGAGCAGATACCCCTGACCAAGCTCCACGCCGCACGCGAGCAGCGCCTGCAGATCGTGTTCGTCCTCGATGCCCTCGGCGATCACCTGGATCCCCGCGCGTCGACCGAAGTCCGCGAGCGATCGCACGAGGTGCGCGCGCAGCGGATCCTCCGCGAGGTGCCGCACGATCGCCTTGTCGAGCTTCAAGAAATGCGGCCGCACGCGCACGAGCGCCGTGAGCGACGCGTACCCCGCGCCCACGTCGTCGAGCGCGATCCGAAACCCTTGGCTCGCGTAGTGCCGCACGATCCGCTCCAGCCGATCGCTGTCGAGCACCGCCCCCGACTCCGTCAGCTCCAGGACGATTCGTGTCGGCGCGACTCCATGCTCTTCCAGAAGGCGCCGCGTGAACCCCGCGCTGAACGCCGGATCGTCGATCACGCGCGGATCGACGTTCAGGAAAAACACGCCTTCGGATCCCACGCGCGCGAGCGTCTCGATCCCGATCTCGCGAAAGCGCCGATCGACGGCCACGAGCCTTCCGTGCGAGTGCGCCATCTCCAGGAGCGCCTGCGGCCCGGAAACACCACGCGCGTGTGCCTCCGACGCACCCGGGCCGAGGCGCCCGAGCACTTCGCGCCCCATCACCTCGCCCGTGCCGAGATCCACGATCGGCTGGAAAGCCACGTGCAGGTGTTCACTGACGAGCAGATCGTCGAGCCACGTGGGGGCCGTCGCCACCGCGCCCGACCCTGGGGGGATTGTCCCTGGGGGAATCGTCCCGAGGGCTTCGTCCCTCGTCGCCGACGGCGCTTCTGCGCGGTGCTCCCCTGCCTTCATCGGTAGGTCGATCCTCCGGTCTCCACATACTACCGGTTTTTTTCGGGACGGTAGCAATCCCGTTTCTTGCGAACGTACGTACGCAGTCATTCGTGGTTTCGCTCGCGTACGCACGCTTTCGAGTCTGCCCGCCTGGTACTAGGGCCTTCCTTAGGGGAGGGCGTATGCCGAGGGAACGGGCCGAGCTCGAAGTCCTGGTCACGACGCCTCACGGCGCGCCTGTCCAGGGGGCATCCGTGCGTCTCCTCGGGCCGGGCGGGGCCGTGGTGGGGCAGGAGATCACGCCGGGGCGGTTTCGCGTCCTCTTGCCGCGACGCGGCGATTACGAGCTCATCGTGGAGCCCGGGGCCTCGCCGTTCGATCTGCGCCCGCTCCGCACCACGCTTTTCCTGACACCCGGGAAATGCGGCAACGTCGTCGCCGCGATGAGCGGCCTCGAAGGCGTGCGCTCCCGCGTCGAGCGCGTCGATTGCGCGCCAGGTCGCAGCGTCGCCCACGTCGTCCTCGATTACGTCTGGTTTTCCCACCTCGGAACTCCCCCGACGCTCGGCAATCGCGTGGACGTGCTCGTCGACGGGGAAGACGGCTGGCGCGCGGTGGCCGAGGCGATGCTCGCGGCGCGCCGCTCGATTCGTGTCACCACGTGGGTCTACGAGCCCGAGCTCGAGCTCTTGCGCCCCGACCCGCTCGCGGAGCCGGCCGAGCGCGAGGCCTACACCATCCAGCGCATCCTCGAATCCCGGGCCCGCGCGTCCGTCCTCGTGCAGCTCCTCCTCTGGGACCCGCCCGTGTTACCCATTCCCGGCGAGGCGCGCCGCGTCGCGCTCACCGCCGGGGATGGATTCGAGGTCCTCACCGAGAAAAACCCCACGGAGCGCCCGATCTTCGGCGAGCGGTATCCGCTCGGCAACCGCCTCCTCGGCGAGGTGCAGATCGGCTCGTTTCACCAGAAGACCGTGGTCGTCGACGGCCGCATCGGGTTTTGCGGCGGCATGAACATGCGCCAGAACGACTGGGACACCCGCCACCACCGCCTCTTCGAGCCCGGCCGGTGCCGCTTCACGCGGCCGAGCGCCTACCGCGCCCGCGTAAAAGACGGGCTTTGCGCCGCCGACCATCCGCCGCGCCACGATTTCGTCGCGCGGATCGAGGGGCCGAGCGTCGCCCACCTCGAAGAGAACTTCCGGGAGCGGTGGAATCGCCTCCTCGAACGCGGCGCGCCGCACGCCGAGCGCTCCACGTTCGTCCCGCCGCCCGATCCCGCCGTGCTCCCCGAAGCGCCCGGACGCTCGGCCGTGCAGGTCGTCCGCACCATGCCCGCGCCACACGCCGAGCGCGGCATCCTCGACGCCTACCTGCGCGCCATCGCCGCCGCCCGCCGCCTCCTTTACATCGAGGATCAATACTTTCGATCCACCTACGTGAGCGAGGCGATCGTCGAAGCGGCTCGGAAAAACCCGCGCCTCTCGGTCCTCGTCCTCACGAGCGAGGCGCAGGCGAACCACCCGCTCACCGGCGCCTGGAGCCACACCTGCTTCGAGCGCATCCGCGAGGCGCTCCCCGATTTCGAGCTTTACGCGCTTCGCTGCGCGGGCCGCGACGGCCGTGGCAAACGCCGCGTCCAGGAGATCGACCATCACGGAAAACTGCTCCTCGTCGACGACGTCTTCGTCATGGTGGGGAGCTGCAACGTGAACGACCGCGGCTTCGAATACGAGGGCGAGTGCAACGTGGCCATCGTCGATCCGGCCTTCGCCGCGACGCTCCGCCTCGGCCTCTTCCGCGATTACCTCGGCGGCGATCCGCGCCTCGGAAAGGACCTCGAGCGCGACGTCGAGGTTTTCCGCGAGCACGCCGCGCGAAATGCCAAGGGCCCGCCCGACGGCGATCCACACCCGTACCTCGTCCCGTTCACCCCGCGGCCCCGTCGCTCGCAGATCTTCGACCGCAGCGTCTTCTGACCTCATCCCGCTTGACGGCTGCGCCCCGCTCCGATGTTCTCTTGCGGCCATGCAGATCGACCGCTCCCGGTTTCTCCTCCTCACCGCAACCATGGCCTCCGGCGCGTGCGGCGGCGCAGCGCAACCCGGGGCCGGTGGGGATCCCGTCGTCGCGGCGCCGGTCGTCACGTTGCCCGAGGAGGAGAAACCCGCCGGCGCGGCCGCACTCCCGCCGGGCCAGCCGGCCGTGGCCGAGCCGAGCGAGGGAATCCGCGCGACGCTCGAAGGGCCCGGGTCCGCGTCTGCGGAGGAGCCTTCCTTGTGCGACGACGGCGGCACGGCGCCGAAGGGATGCAACACCCTGCGCGCGCCGGGGCCTCAATGCGAGAGCTTCACGGACACCCGCGACATGTGCGGCAAGCTCGCGCATGGGCTCAAGCCGAGCGTGGCCGAGAAGGCGGTCGATTGTCTGCTCGCGAAGAGCGGCAAGCAATCGATCTGCAGCTTCGACGCCGCGAACCAGTGCGGGATGTCCGCCGTGCGCAAGGCGTCGTGCGTCGAGCCCTCCACGCAATCGGCGTGCGCGCCGGCCGTCAAGGCTTGCGGCGGGCGGCTCACGACGAAGGATTGCCAGGCGTTGCTCTCGGCCGTGACCAGCAAGAACCGCCAGAACATGATCGCCTGCGTCACCGAGGGCTGCTCGATCGATTATTGTATGTATTCGGTGGAGTAGCGCAACGTCAGGCGGGCAGGGGGGAACGAGCGCCGCGCAGGCGCCGCCGCGCGAGGGCGAGGACGCCCGCGCCGAGCGTCGAGAGGACCACGACGAACGTCCCGCGATCCTTGTTGGATCCAGAGCCGCTGCCCGGCAGCACGACCACGCCGGACGGGCAGATCGTGTCCACGTTCTTCGACGAACGCGCCCGGATCTCGTGCTCCACCTCGACCTGGAGCTCCGACGGCTCGAGCTCGAGGTCCTTCGCGAGCGCCGCGCGCGGCAGCTTCGCTTCGAGCCGCGTCAGCCAAACGTCCGCCGGGTGCAGGCCATTCAGCGCCGTCGCGACGTCGTCCATCGTCGAATCGACGAGCTCGTCGCTCTCGCCGCATTCGAAGACCCGCGCGTCGATCTCCCCCGCGCCAATCTCGCCGCAGGACGGATCGTTCGAGGGTTTGCCCGCCGGACACGGATCCACGACCATCCGGGTATCACTCGCGAACGTGTTGAAATTCATGATGCACGTCTGGTCGGTCGTCTCCTGGTTCAGCACGCCCTGGCCGATGTATCCCTCCGCGATCGTATTGGCCGTGCGGGAGGGGAACCCGAATTCGTCGACCGCCAGGGTGAGCTGCGCCTGCCCCCGCACCGCGCCCTGGATCGGCGCGAGCAGCGCTCTCTGCTTGGCGAACGTCGTGAGCCACGTGGCCCCGCCGTTCGCCGCGAGCGTCGCTTCCCGCAGCGTCGCGTAGTTCGAGGCGTTCGTCGCGAAATCCCACGAGACGAGGCTCTCGGGGACGAGCGCATTCTCGAAATTCTTCGCGCCCCAGCGCCCCTCGGTGATCAGGAACAACGTGATGTCCACGTTCGCGCCCGTCCCCACGGCCACCATGCGCAGCGGCAAGGTCGGGCTGATGCCGGTTTGCACCACGCGGATCGGCTTCATGTCGCTCACACCTTTCTCCGGCTGCAGCCGGAGCGCGATGAAATCGAACCCCTCCGCGACGTACGTGTCGATGACCGGCGCCGTCTCCTCGGGGATCACGTAGCCCGCGATCGTCAGCCAATCGTCGAGCGCGCCCGGCGTTTGCGTGCTCAGCGTCACGGTCTCGTACGGGCCCACCGTGCCGCGGTGCACCACGTTCACGCCCCCGCCCGGTCCGAGCTCGCCCCCGCTCCCCGCGGCGGAATCGAACTGCGTGCACCCGCAATCGAAATCGGGGCCATTGTTGCAACTGATCGGCGGCGCGAACACCGTGGTCGACGTCGCCGCGTCGAGCGTCTCGAACCAGGCGTCGGTGGAGAGCTCGACGACCGCGCCGGGCTTCACGGGCAGGATCCAGCCCCAGTCCTTGGGGTCGCCGTTGTACCGAATCTGATCCCATAACACCGTTTGCTTCGGCGAGATCGAGAGCGCCATTCGGTGCGCGTTCACGATGGTGTTCACCATGGGCGGCACGACGCAGCCGCCACACGCGTGGGCGTCGCTCGGCGCGAGGAGCGCAGCGAGCGGCGCGCCGAGCAAGAGGGTCGCAAGCAAGGATGTCTTCATGAAGGTCTCCCATCACGCCGGCAGAATCGCGGCGCGGGGCCATCGTATCCCAAGTCGCGCCCCTGGATCGCCCTTTCGCCTGCTACGCTCGGCGCCATGTTTCCTCCGCCGCCCCGCTGGTCACGCCGCATCACCACCGTGGGCGTGACCGGCACGAACGGCAAGACCACGACCACGACGTTCCTCGCGGCCGCGCTCGCCCGCCTCGCCCGGCCCGTCCTTCGCGTGACCACGCTCGGCGCCTTCCTCGACGACGCGCCGCTCCCGTTCCCCGCGACGCACGACGACTTCCTCGACGCCATGCGCCACGGTTTTGAACAGGGCGCGCGATATGCCGCCGTCGAGGCCACGAGCGAGGCCCTCGCGCTCGGGTTTGCCAAGGCGTGGCCCATTTCCCTCGCGGTCTTCACGAACCTGACGCGGGACCACCTCGACGCGCACGGCTCGCCCGAGCATTACCTCGCGAGCAAAGCGCAGCTCTTCGTGCACCTGCCCGCGGACGGCGCGGCGATCCTCAATGCCTGGGATCCCGCCTCGGAGCTGCTCGCCGAGGTCGTCGCGAAAGGCGCGCGCACCGTCACGTACGGCCTCCCTTCACGCGCGCCGGGAAAGCCGGTCCTCCGGCCCAATCTCGTGGCCGAGGAGATCTCCGTGGGCTGGGATGGAACACGCGCCCGGCTCGCTTCCACGTTGCGTGTTCGAGACATGCCGCAGGAAATACGCATTCGCGCGATCGGCGAGCCGTTCCTGGAGAATGCGCTCGCCGCGCTCGCGGCCGCGATCGAGGCGGGTGTCCCCCCGGCGGAGGCGGCGGACGCGATCGCCCAGGTGCCCGCGCCGCCCGGTCGATTCCAGGTCCTCGGCGCGGGTCCACGCGCCGTCGTCGATTATGCGCATTCCCCCGACGCGCTCGCCCGCACGCTCACGACGGCGCGTGGCCTCACGACGGGCCGCGTGTTCGTGGTCTTTGGCGCCGGCGGGGATCGGGACCGCGGCAAACGCGCTTCGATGGGCGAGGCCGCGCGGCGGGCCGATCGCATCGTGCTCACGAGCGACAACCCCCGAAGCGAGGACCCCGCGGCGATCGCCGAGGAAATCCGGGTCGGGCTCGGCGATCACCCCGACGTCCGTGTCGTCCTCGACCGCGCCGAGGCGATCCGCGGAGCCATCGCGGAGGCGGGCCCCTCCGACGTGGTCGTGATCGCGGGCCGCGGCCCCGAGACCGAGCAGGTCTTCGCCTCGGGAAACCGCCGGCTCGTCGACGCGGAGGTCGCGGACGCGGCGCTCGCGGAGGCGTGAAGCAAAAAAAGAACCGGCATTCCCCGTACCCGCCGCGCGCCGTTCGGGCATGATGCGCGCGATGTTGCGAGGGTTCGTCTTGCGCCAGGGCCTGCGCGTCGTCGCCGTGCGCCCCGAGGAGATCGGCGCCGTCGTGTGGTCGTTCGTCTACTTTTTCCTGCTCCTCTCCGGGTATTACCTCATTCGCCCGCTCCGCGACGCCATGGGCATCGCGGGCGGCGAGAAGGCCTTGCCGTGGCTCTTCTCCGCGACGTTCGGGGTGATGCTCTGCGCCGTCCCGCTTTATGGCGCCCTCGTCACGCGCCTCTCGCGCCGCCGCCTCGTCCCCGTCGTCCACCGCTTCTTCGCGGCAAACCTCCTCCTCTTTTTCGCGCTCGCGTCCCTCGGCGTCCCGCGTCCGCTCCTCGGCCGCGTCTTTTTCGTCTGGACCAGCGTCTACAACCTGTTCGTCGTCTCCGTCCTCTGGAGCTTCCTCGTCGACGTCTTCACGAGCGAGCAGGGCAAGCGCCTCTTCGGCATCATCGCCGCGGGCGGCAGCGCGGGCGCGATCCTGGGCCCACTCGTCACGGCGGCCGTGAGCAAGCGGCTCGGGCAAACGCACCTCTTCTGGTTGCTCGTCCTCTCGGCCGTGACGCTCGAAGCGTGTGTCCTCTGCGCGCGGCGCGCCGAGCATTACGCGGGCGCGCGTGACGCCTCGGAGGCGCGCGCCTCTTCGGACAAACCCGTCGGTGGCTCGCTTTTCGCCGGCGTCCGCCTCATCGTCGCGTCGCCGTACCTCGCGGGCATCGCGCTCGCGATGTTGCTCCTGACGACGATGAACACCTTTCTTTATCTCCAGAAGACCGATCTCGTCCGCCGCGCGGCCCAGGATTCGGCGGCGCATACGGCTCTTTTCGCCTGGAACGACACGGCCGTGAACGTCCTCTCCGCCGCGCTCTCGTTGTTCCTCACGGGCCGGCTCATGACCCGGCTCGGCCTCGCCGCGGCGCTCGTCGTGCTCCCCGTCCTCTCTGGCCTCGGATTCTCGGCGCTCGCCGTCTATCCCTCCCTCGCGGTCGTTGCCGTGGTCGAGGGACTCCGCCGCGCGGCGCAATATGCGATCGAGCGCCCGGCGCGCGAGGTGCTTTATACCGTCCTCCCCCGGGAGGCGAAATACAAGGCGAAGAGCTTCATCGACACCGTGGTCTTTCGCGGGGGCGATGCCGCGAGCGCGTGGGCGCACGCGGGGTTGCTCACCCTGGGTTTGTCGTCCTCGGGCATCTCGCTCGTCGCGGTCCCGCTCGCGGGCCTTTGGCTCGGCGTGGCCCTTTTCCTGGCCCGCCGCGAAAAGACCCTGGCGGAGGAGGGGGCCGAGTCACGCAAGCTGGACGCGCCGGCGGCCGTGACCTGACCCGCGTTTACCGCCCCATCCCCTTCTCCCGCAGCCACGCGACGCTCCTCGCCATGCCCTCGTCGAGCCCGATGCGCGGCGCATACCCGAGGGCCTTGATCCGCTCGATCCCGTATTGCCCGCGCCGAAGCACGTAGCGCACGGCCTCGCGGTTCATTTCGAGCTCCCGCCCCAGCACGGAGGCCGCGCGATCGAGCGTGGCGGCGGCGCGGAGCACGAGCGGCCCCGGGAGATCGGGGAGCCCGCGGATGCCGAGGAATCGCTGGTAATGGCTGAAGAATTCGCGCGCGGTCGTGCGCCTGTCGTCCGTGACCGTGAAAGGCAGGCCGCCCTTGTTCGCGGCGAGCACGAGCTCGATCGCGTCGAGGAGGTTGTCCACGTACACGTGGTTCACGTGACAAACCTTGCTATCGACGTAGATCCACGACCGCGCGGCCATCATGCGCGTCGGCCGCTCCGTCCAGGGGATCGAGCCGGGGCCATACACGTCGCCGGGCCTCACCACGTAGACATCGAAGACGCCGGGCTCGTGCGCCGCGAGCGCGAGCGCCTCGCTCCGGATCTTCGTCGCGCAATAAGGGTTGTCGAAGCCGCCCAGGGGCCCGTCCTCGGGCACGCCGTCGGGGAAATCGAAGCCGTGCACCATGACCGACGAGATCATCACGAAATGGCGCACGCCCGCGCGCCGCGCCGCGACCAGCATCGCCCCCGTTCCGCCCACGTTCACCCGCTCGAAGAGCGTCATCGGGCCCGACTCCCGCACGACCGCGGCCGTGTGGTAGACGGTCTCCGCCCCCGCGCAGAGCGCCGCGCAGGCCGCCGGATCCGACACGTCCCCGCGGAGGAGCTCGATCGAAGGGCCTCCCTCGCGATTCGGCACGAGATCCAGCCCGCGAACCCTGAAGCCCGCGGCGAGCGCGCGCGCGGCGAGCGCCCGGCCGAGGAACCCCGATGCGCCCGTGATGGCCACGATCGATCGGCTCATTCTTGTCCCCGCTCCTTATCTCCGAAAGAGGGACCTTGACCGCAAGGCCCCTTTCGGTTTCCTTTCTCGCATGCCCCACGTCGATCTGAATGGCCAAAAGATTTTCTACGAGGACTCCGGCGGCGAGGGACCGCCCGTCGTGCTCGCGCACGGCTTCTTGATGGATCTGACGATGTTCGATCCGCAGGTCGCGGTCCTCGCGCCCGAGTTCCGCGTGATCCGCTTCGACGCCCGCGGCTTCGGCCGCACGAAGAGCGACGGGAATCGCTTCACCTACTGGGACTCGGTCGAGGACTGCATTCGGCTCCTCGATCACCTCGGCATCGAGCGCGCCGTCGTCGGTGGCATGTCCCAGGGCGGCTTTCTCACGCTGCGCGCCGCGTTGAAGTGGCCCGATCGCGTGAAGGCCCTCGTCCTCATCAACTCGCAGGGCGGCGTGGACGACGCCGAGACGCTCGCCGGGAACCGCAGCATGCTGGAGACATGGCGGCAGCAGGGCCCGATTGATCCGATCGTCCATGGGATCGCCGGCCTCATCCTCGGCGCGCCCGAGCACTGGGAGCCCTGGGTCTCGATGTGGCGGAAGGCCTCGATCGAAGACCTCGTGGCCCCCACGCTCGCCCTGCTCGAGCGCGAGGACATCACCGATCGCCTCAGCGAGATCAAGCAGCCGGCGATCGTCTTCCACGGCGACGCGGACCTCGCGATTTCGCTCGAGCGCGGCCGCCTCCTCGCGGACAAACTCTCGGGCTGCAAGAGTTTCGTCACGGTGAAGGGCGCCGCGCACGCGTCGAACCTCACCCACGCCGATCAGGTGAACCCGCCGCTCCTCGCGTTCCTCCGCGCGTACGCGTGAGCCGCACGGGCTGAACATCCGAGCAGACACACCGGCGCCTACGCGCTAGGATGCGCGGCATGCCGCGCCCCGTGCAGAACCCGCCGAACCCCTGGGCGAAGACCGAGGTCGAGTGGCTCGACGAGCCGCCGAACGCGACGCTCCAGGTCTTCGAGGAGCAGGCCCGCTCGATCCTCTCCGAGAACGAGAGCCCGGATCTGCCCTTCCGCTTCAGCCTGAACCCCTACCGCGGCTGCATCCACGCCTGCGCCTACTGTTATGCCCGCCCGAGCCACCAGTACCTCGGCTTCGGCGCGGGCACCGATTTCGATCGCAAGATCGTGGTCAAGACGAACGCGCCGCGCCTCCTCCGCGAGGCCTTCGAGAAGCCGAGCTGGCGCGGCGACGGGGTCGTCCTCTCGGGAAACACCGATTGTTATCAGCCGCTCGAAGCGAGCTACGAGCTCACGCGTCAATGTCTCGACGTTTGCCTCGCCTTCCAGAACCCGGTCTCGATCATCACGAAGAGCCGCCTCGTGGCGCGGGACGCGGGCCTGCTCGCGGAGCTCTCGCGGCGGGCGCGGGCGCACGTGTTCCTCAGCATTCCGTTCGCGAGGGACGAGGACGGGCGCAAGATCGAGCCCTGGGCGAGCAAGACGAGCCTGCGCTTCGGCGCGATGCGCGCCCTCGCGGACGCGGGGGTCCCGGTCGGGATCGCCATTGCGCCGGTCATTCCAGGGCTCAACGATTCGGACATCGCCGAGCTGCTCGAGCGCGCGCGGGAGGCGGGGGCGGGGACGGCGTTCCTGCAGCCCCTTCGGCTCTCGGCCGAGGTCCTGCCCGTCTTCGAAGAGCGGCTCGCCGAGGCGTATCCGCTGCGGGCGCAAAAAGTACGCAATGCGATCCAGGAGATGCGCGGCGGCAAGATGAACGAGAGCGCGTTCGGGGCGCGCTTCTCGGGGCTCGGGCCCCGGTGGGCCATGGTCGAGCGGGTGTTCGAGGCCCATTGCGCGCGCCTCGGCCTGAACCGGGAGCGCATCACCCGCGAGGCCCCGACCACGTTCCAGCGGCCGAAGAGACAGCTTTCGCTCTTCGACGACAGATCCCCAAACCGGTAACGATACCACGGCTCGGGGGCGCGGCGCGCCGTTTTCCCTTCCGCGGCGGCTCCTTGCCCTGAAATGAGGGAAACGAAAACCCTCCAGGGTACCATCCCGCGTCGAGGGGCGACCACGAGAATCCGCCGAGCGTTTCGAATTCGTTCATGAAGTGAGATGTTTCTCACCAAACTTACGACTTCGTCCGATTCGGCGCCAAAAATGAAGGACCGTGGCGGCGGACAGGTTACGCTGGAGATGGTCACTGCGTAACGACGTCCGGCGCCGCCCCCGACCCCGGCGTGCACGTCCCCGTAGTGCCGGAGGTGACGTGTGTCATGCCCAAGAACCCGGCCATTTTCCGTGTTTCCGTTGCCCTTCTTCCTTGCTTGACGCTCGCCGCGAGCCTCCCCGGCTGCCTCCTCGACGCAGAGGAGCCGCTCGATATCACGCAGCTCAGCGCCCCGCCCGAAGACGACCACGAAGCCAAAGAGGCCGAGATCGAAGAGGAAGAACCCGACGATTCCAAAGGGAAAAAAGCCAGCAGCGGCTCGGCGCCCCAGGCGGGCGCGGCGTGTACCGTGGCGGCCACGTTCAAATACACGACGTCGGGGGACGTCACGACCGCCTCGATCAACACCACGGCCGTCGCATGGTTCACGAAAGGTTCGTACACGGTCCGGATGACCGGCCCCTCACGGACCTTTGCCGCCGGGGTGACCGGCGTCCCGTCGGTCACGACGACCATGTGGATTCGCACGCTCACCACACCCTTCGATCCGGCCACGATGGGGACCACGGCCCGCAGCGCCTGGCTCAACGCAGCGCGTGCTGTCAATTGCGTGACGGGGATGTCGGACATCCTCGCCGTCGGGTACGAATACATCGAGGGCGCGCCGAAGGACGCCGGGTACGCGAACGGCGCGGACTACCACGATTACCTCGGGCTCGCCTGGGATCCGATCGACGCGAACATCATCGCCGCGGACACCACGCAGTTGGGCAAGATCGATTGCTCGGGGTATCTGCGGCTCCTCTTCGGCCAGCATGCGAATTTTCTTTACAACGGCGTGGAGGCGAAGATCCCGATGTCGCTGTACGTCAAGGGCACGCTCACCCGGTCGAGCAAGGATCAATATCAATCGGGGCCGGGCAAGATCATCGTGCCGTTCCGCACCCAGCCCACGGGCGCCACGGCCTTCAACGGGACCCCCACGGCCACGGAGCTCGCGGCGATCGAGGTTGGTGATATCGTATTTTTCGATTCGAGCTGCGATTACGCCGTGTCGACCCCCTCCTGCGGCACGGACTGGACCTCGATCGGCCATACCGGGATCTACGTCGGTCGCGACACCTTGAACAACGCCCGCTTCCTCTCCTCCCGCTCGACCGCGAACGGCCCCACCGTGGCGAACACGGGTGGCTGGTCGGTCTTCAACAACGCCACCGGCGTCAGCGGGACCTACCCGAAGCGGTTCCGCGGCGCGCGACGGTTCTGACGGCGCACCTTCGGCGCGGCGCGCTTCGCATTGCACTTTTCCCGCCCGAAAAGAACGGCAATGGCGATACGGAGGCGCGCGATCTGGACTTTTTTTCATATCGACTGTGCCTCCCGTGCCACAGCCCCCTCCCGTGGTCCGGACGGGACCCCGAAGGCCCCACCTGGCTTCGGGCCGCGCGACGGTTCTGATCGTCGTAAATTCGGCCGGCACACCGCTTGCAGCTTATCGTTGCCGAACCACGCCGCTTCCCCCGGCGGCAGGCCCGGTATCCCCGGCGCCGCGTAACCCCGACCCTCGGAGGTTCCCCCATGGCCACGATTTTGGCTGCCGTTCGCTCTTTTGCAGGCGCGCTCCTCCCCAGCCTCGCGCTCGCCGCGACCCTCACCGGCTGCCTCGGCGGGGGAGGCGGCGCCGACGCCGGCGACGAAGATACCAAGGTCGTGGTCGGCGACGAAGGAGAGGAGACGGGCGGAGACGAGACGCCGACGACGCCCGACGACGAACCGGTCGTGGAGGTCGAGGAAGAGCCGCAAAGCGCGGGGCCCTGCGGGAAGGTCGCGACGTTCTCGTTCGCGAAGTCGGGCGACACGATGATCGCGTCGGTGGGCGGCGAGCCGGTCGCGTGGTTCACGCACGGCGGGTATTCCGTGCGGATGGCGGGGGCTTCGCGCACGTTCGGCGCGGCCACGTCGGCGAGCACGGTCACCACGTCGACGTGGGTGCGGACCCTGAGCGAGCCTTTCGACGTGGAGAAGACCTCGGAGGCGAAGATCTCGGCGTGGCTGAATGCGGCCCGCGGGGTGAACTGCGACGCGGGAACGCAGGACGTGATCGCGATCTCGTACGACTACGTGGAGGGCGGCTCGAAGGACGCGCGGTACGCGCTCGGCGCCGATTTCCACGACTTCCTCGGCATCGACTGGGATCCGATCGACGCGAAGAGCATCCTGGCCGACCTCGGCCTCGAAGGCGCGCTCGACTGCTCGGGCTACATGCGCCTCGTGTGGGGGAGCCGCACGAACTTCACGTATGAAGGCGAGGACGTGAGCCTTCCCCTTTCCCTGAAGTCGGTTCCTGGGCACCTGCCGCGCTCGAGCGAGGACATGTACCGGTTCGCCCCCGGCAAGATCGTCGTCCCCTTCCGCACGCATCCCGCGGGCGCCCCCGCCTTCCAGGGCGCGCCGACGACGACCGAGCTCGCCGCGATCGAGCCTGGAGACCTCGTCTTTTTCGACACGCAGTGCAACTACACCATCGCCACGGCCCTGCTCTGCGGCAAGGATGTGGGCGCGATCAGCCACGTCGGCATGTTCGTGGGCCGCGACAACGGCGGGAACTACCGCTTCATTTCGAGCCGCACGACGGCGAACGGCCCGACCGTGGGCAACACCGGCGGCTGGTCGATCTTCAACGCGGGCGCGGACGGCACGGGCTCGTACCCGCAGCGCTTCCGCGGCGCCCGTCGCCTGTAAGGTGGCCTGAGGCTTCGACGCCTCAGGCACGTACGCAAACCTGGGTCTCCGTTTATCCACCTGGATCACGGATGTACCAGGATCCCGGATCCTGAATCCTGCATCCGATCGCCTGGCTGGGCTTCCCGCGAGCTGCTCTCGGCGCCACGTTCCCCTCGGGGCGGCTCAACGAGGGGAGGCGAGGGGTGGAACGTTTCGACGTGCTCATCGTCGGCGGAGGTCCGGCCGGGCTCGGGGCGGCGCTGATTCTCGGGCGCTGCCGCCGCGAAGTGCTCGTCTGCGACGCGGGCACCCCTCGCAATGCGCCTGCGCGGGGCATTCACGGCCTGCTCGGGCACGATGGTTTGCCCCCGGCGGAGCTCTTGCGGCGGGGGCGCGAGGAGGCGCGGCGGTACGGCGTCACGATTCGCGACGTCGAGGTCTGCGACGTCCGGCGATGCGAGCATGGATTCGAGGCCGAGCTCGCGGACGGAGGCCGGGTCGAGGCGCGCAAGGTGGTGCTCGCGACGGGGATGCTCGACGTCATCCCGGCCATCGAGGGCATCCTCACGTATTATGGGCGCGGCGTGTACCATTGCCCGATTTGCGACGGGTGGGAGTGCCGGGACCAGCCGATCGGCGTCCTCGGCCCTGCCCGCCGCGCGAGGCGCGCGGCATTGTCGCTCCTCCGCTGGAGCGACGACATCCTTGTCTTCACGCACGGCCCGGCCGCGCTCACCGACGACGACAGGCGCCTCTTCGAAAAACATCGAATCGGATTGCGGGAGGCGCCCATCCAGCGGCTCGAAGGCGACGGCGAGGCGCTCGCGCGGGTCGTGCTTTCCGACGGCGAGGTCGTGCCGCGGCGGGCGATCTTCCTGAAGACGGGCGAAGTGCCGCGCTCGGACCTGCCCACGAAGCTCGGCTGCAAGATCAACGGCGACGGCACGACGGAGGCGGAGTTCCACGGGAGCACGGAATCCGAGGGCGTCTTCGTCGTGGGCGACGCTTCGCCCCGGGTCCAGCTCGTCAGCGTGGCGCAGGCCGAAGGGGCAGCCGCCGCCGTCCGCATCAATGCCATCTTGCAGGAGGAGGACCTTTCTTTGCGTTAGGCCGAGACATCGGCGCGCTGGTTCTGTGATAGGGTGCCGCAATGTCCGCGTCCGCGCCCTCCCCGGTCCCCGAAGTCGAGGCCGCCGCCCCCGAGCCTTCGGCCTCGCACGCGCCCCACGAGCCGTACGTACCCGCACGCGAGAGCCCACGTGAGCTCACCGTGCGCGCCGTGGCGCTCGGCGCGTTGCTCGGCATCGTCTTCGCCGCGTCTTCGGTGTACCTCGCGCTCAAGGTCGGCTTGACCGTCTCGGCGTCCATTCCGATCGCCGTCATGTCAATCACGATCTTCCGCTTCTTCGGGCGCGCGACGATCCTGGAGAACAACATCGTCCAGACGACGGGCTCCGCGGGCGAGTCGATCGCGGCGGGCGTGGCATTCACGCTGCCCTCGCTCTTGCTCATGGGCTACGACCTCGCGGCGGGCCGGGTGCTTTTGCTCTCGGTGCTCGGCGGCCTGCTCGGCGTGTTGATGATGATCCCGCTCCGGCACGGGCTCATCGTGGAGGAGCACGGAAAACTGAAATACCCCGAGGGCACGGCCTGCGCCGACGTGCTCATCGTGGGCGAGACGGGCGGCACGAACGCGAAGACCGTGTTCGCGGGCTTCGGGCTCGGCTTTTTGTACAAGCTCCTCGGCGACCCGCTGAAGCTCTTCAACATGAACCCCGCCTACCGGTTCACGAGCTGGAAGGGCGCGAGCGTCGCGGGGGAGCTCACGCCGGAGATGCTCGGCGTCGGCTACATCATTGGCCCGAAGACGGCGAGCACCACGATGGCGGGCGGCGTGCTCGCGTATCTCATCCTGATCCCGCTCATCGCGTTCTTCGGCGACAAGATCGATAGCCCGATTTTCCCGGCGACGACGCTCATCCGCGACATGTCGCCGAACGACATCCGCAGCCGGTACGTGCTCTACATCGGCGCGGGCGCGGTGGCGACGGGCGGCTTCATCAGCCTCGGCCGCGCGTTGCCCACGATCGTCAAGGCGTTCCGGAGCGGCATCAAGAGCTTCCGCGCGGGCAAGGCCGAGAAGGCGACGCCGCGCACGGAGAAGGACCTGCCTTTCAACTTCGTGGTGTATGGCCTCGTCGCGCTCCTGCTCGCGATATGGCTCGCGCCCACGCTCGGGATCTCGCTGCCCACGGCGATCCTGATCATGCTCTTCGGCTTCGTGTTCGTGACGGTCTCCTCGCGGATCACGGGCGAAATCGGCTCGTCGTCGAATCCGATCTCGGGCATGACGGTGGCGACGCTCCTCATCACGTGCCTGCTCTTCCTGGCGATGGGCTGGGTGGGCGTGGATCACCGGGCGATGGCGCTCTCGACGGCGGCGATCGTGTGCATCGCGGCCTCGAACGGCGGGGCGACGAGCCAGGACCTGAAGACGGGGTATCTCGTGGGCGCGACGCCGCGGCGGCAGCAGATTGGCCTGCTCGTCGGGGTCGTCACGAGCGCGCTCGTCATTGGATACACGCTCCTCTTCCTCAATGCGTCCTACACGACCCGGGCCGCCGAGACGTACGAGGCGCCCATTCCGGTCGAGTCGATCACGGCGCAGGTGGAGAAGGGCCCGGACGGGAAGGACTATCGCGTCGCCTACCAGCCGAACTCGGGCGCGGCCATTCCCCAAGGGAAATACCTGGTCGAAGACTCGGGGAAGGTGGCGTTCGTGATCGACCCGGGCATCGGCGGCCGCGTGCCGCACGAGCCGAAGAAGCTCGAAGGCGATACCGCCGTGCCTGCGAACGCGGCGAGCAAAGGTTCGATGCTCGGCCCGGATCGCAAATCGTACACGGTCTACGAGGTGGCCGAAGGCGGGGCGATGCACGCGGGGCGGTATCTCGGCGAGGACGGGAAGCTCGTGTACGAGCTGCGCGAGGTGAAGAAGCTCGACGCCCCCAAGGCGAGCCTGTTCGCGCTGATCATCGACGGCATTCTCACGCGCAAGTTGCCCTGGAGCCTCGTGCTCATCGGCGTGATGCTGGCGATCGTGATGGAGCTCTGCGGCGTGGCGGCGCTGCCGTTCGCGGTCGGCGTGTACCTGCCCATCTCGACGAGCGTGCCCATTTTCGTCGGTGGCCTCGTGCGGTGGCTCGTCGACCGGAAGCGCGGGCAGGCGGGCAGCGATGAAGAGTTCAGCCCGGGCACGCTGCTCAGCTCGGGATACATCGCGGGCGGCGCCATCGCGGGCCTCGTGGCGGCGCTCGTCGCGGGGCTTGGGATGGAACACAAGTTCGACCTCTCCACCGTGTTCACGCGTTTTTCGGCCTCGAACATCTCGGGCGTGCTCGCGTTCGGCGCGATCGCGGGCGCGCTTTACTGGGCCGCCGTTCGGGGGAAGTCGGCCGTCGGCAAGTCCGAGGGCTGAAGGAGAAGGGGGCGCGGCGCGGACCTTGCCAGCCGCCCCCCCCGATGTCTCCTCGAAACACCCTGCAATACCTCCTCGTTTTTCCCCTTCTCCCCGCCTGCGCGGGCCCCGATCCCGAATTCCTCGCGGACGAAACCGAATCCATCGCCGAGGATGTGTCCGCGATCGCGCGACGCTGCGAGGACGGCTCCGATTGCGCCGGCGGGCTCGGCTGCGTCCAGGGAGTCTGCGCGGCGTGCAATCGTCACGCACACTGCGCGAGCAACGTGTGCGACCTTTACCAGGGCGGCCGGTGCATCCCCGAAAAAGAGGTCCTTTATGTGGGCCGCGAGGTGGTCACGCATTACGAAGAATGTGATAACGCCACGGGTGTGAGGCACGATCCCTTCTGCCAGATCCGGGACGCCATTCCGGCGCTGGGCAACGGCAAAACGGTGATCCGCGTCGCCCCGGGCTTTTATTTGCCGTTTCACGTGAGCGGCGGCGAGGTGTTCGCCGTGTATGGTCCGGCTGGCGAGGGCGGGATCGCCCAGGTCACCGAGGAGGACGTGGGCGGGCTCAGCGTGCGCGGCGGCGCGCGTGTCGTGCTCGATGGGCTCGAGCTCGGCCGCTATTCGCACAGCTCCGGCGTGCGCTGCGAGGGCCCGGGCACACGCGTCGTCGTGCGGCGCAGCCAGATCTTCGCCGACACACGGGCGCCCATGCACTCGAATGGCTGTGACCTCCGGCTCGAGCACACGGAGGTGTTCACGCGCGATTAAAGCCCCTCGCCGTCGGGCGGCGCCGGCGTGCGCGGCAAGGTCACCGTGAAGGTCGTTCCTTTCCCGAGCTCGCTTTCCATTTCGATCGTCCCGGCCATCATCTCCACGAGCCGCTTCGTGATGGAGAGGCCGAGCCCGGTCCCCCCGTATTTGCGGCTCGTCGAGAGGTCGGCCTGCGTGAAGGGCTGGAACAGCCGGCGCTGCTGCTCGGGCGACATCCCGATCCCCTCGTCCCGCACGGCGAGCCTCACGCAAGGCCGGCCTTCCGCCTCGTGCAGCGACGCGCGCAGGTGGATCCGCCCGCCCTTCGTGAACTTGGCCGCGTTGCTGAGCAGGTTGTTCAACGTCTGCATCACGCGTTTCCTGTCCGCCACCATTTCGAGCGGCCCGTCCGCGCCCTCGACGTAGAGCTCGTTCCCATTGCGATCCACCATCGGTTGCACCGTCCCGCGCACCTCTTCGAGCAGCGCGGCGAGGTCGAACGGCGTGGGATCGAGCGCCATCCGGTTCGCCTCGATCTTCGACAGATCGAGCACATCGTCGACGAGCAGCAAGAGCTGCTTGCCCGCCTGCCGGATCTTGCCGAGGTCCGGTACGATGGCCTCGTATCCGCCCTCGTCGGCCTCCTCCTCCAGCATTTCGCTGTAGCCGATGATCGCGTTGAGCGGCGTGCGCAGCTCGTGGCTCATATTCGCGAGGAACTGGCTCTTCGCCTGGTTCGCCGCCTCCGCGGCGTGGGCCGAGGTCTCGGCCTCGGCGCGCGCTTGCCGGAGCGCGCTCTCCGTCTTTTTGTGCTCCTTCACCTCCTGTTCGAGCTCGACGTTTTGCCGGTCGAGCTCCTCCTCGACGAGCTCGCGGCTCTCCCACGAGAGCACGAGCCACCACGCGCCGATCCCGATGAGGACCACGACGGCCGCATAAAGCTCGGTGAACGTCCGGCCGAGCGCGGCGCGGCTCTCGCCCGTCACGCCCGAGGCCTGGTGGAAGAGGAAAAACACGAGCGCCACCGCGAAGGCCATGCCCGTATAGACGGCGGCGAAGCGCAGGAGGCGCGAGGCGAGGCGCGGCGCGAGTTTTCCTTCGAGGAAGGTCGCGATACGCTGGCGGCTCTCGGGCTGCGATTTGCAGGCGTCGTGGCAGCGCCCGTCGAGCGTGCAGCAGAGCGAGCAGATCGAGCCCTGGTAGACGGGGCAATGGGCCATGTCCTGCGGCTCGTACGAATGCTCGCAGAGGCAACACGGCTCGCTGCCGTGGGCCTTGTCGTTCGAGAAATGGTCGTTCGTGCGGGCGATGTAATACTTGCCCTTCGTCGCCACGGCGATGAGCGGGGAGAGCACGAACGCGAGGCCGAGGGCGATGAACGACGAATACGCCTTCGGCGCCGGACCGAAAAAGCCGGCATAACAGAGCATCGACACGACCGAGCCCGCGGCCATCGACCCGAACCCGACCGGGTTCACGTTGTAGAGGTGCGCCCGCTTGAACTCGATGTACTTCGGCGACAAACCGATCGGTTTGTTCACCACGAGATCGGCGACGATCGCCCCGATCCAGGCGATGGCCACGTTCGAATACAACGCGAGCACCTTGTCCAGGGTGTGGAACACTCCGAACATCATGAGGAGCAGCGCGATCGCCACGTTGAACACGAGCCACACCACGCGGCCGGGGTGGCTGTGCGAGAGGCGCGAGAAGAAGTTCGACCACGCGAGCGAGCCCGCGTAGGCGTTCGTCACGTTGATCTTGAGCTGCGAGACGAGCACGAACAGGATGCCCACCCCGATCATCAAGTTCCGATTCGAAAAGACGTACTCGTAGCCGGCCACGTACATCCAGATCGGCTGGAGCGCCTTCTCCACGGTCGCGCCGTGCCGCATCGCGAGGGTGGCGAGGAATGCCCCGGCGAGCTGCTTGGCGCCTCCGAGCACGATCCAGCCTGGGCCCGCGGCGAGCAGCGCGAACCACCAGAGCTTGCGGTTCGATTTCGTCTTGTCCGGCATGAACCGGAGGTAATCGACCTGCTCGCCGATCTGGACGATGAGCGAAAAGGACACGTTCGCGGCGAGCCCGAACAGGATCGGGTCGAAATGGCGGCCGCTCGGGGATGTTCCGCCGAAGCTCGTCCAGCCGGCGAGCGCGGAAGGGTCCTTCCGGAAGACGTAGACGAACGGCAGGATCATGAGGACCAGCCAGAGGGGCTGGGTCCAGAGCTGGAATCGATTGATCAGCGTAACGCCGAAGAGGACGAGCGGGATGATGCAGAGCGAGCTGACGAGGTAACCGGCGGCGAGCGGCAGGCCCAGCCAGAGCTCCAGCGCCTGGGCCATGATCGAGGCCTCCAGCGCGAAAAAGATGAACGTGAACGAGGCGTAGATGAGCGAGGTGACCGTCGAGCCGATGTACCCGAACCCGGCGCCGCGGGTCAGGAGGTCCATGTCGAGGTTGTATTTCGCGGCGTAATACGTGATCGGCACGCCGGTCAGGAAGATGATCGCGCTGCAGACGACGATGGCCCAAAACGAGTTCTGGAAGCCGTAATGGACGACGAGCGAGCCGCCGATCGCCTCCAGCGCGAGGAACGAGATGCCCCCGAGCGCGGTGTTGGCGAGCAGGAGCGGGGACCATTTGCGGAAGGACCTCGGCGCATAACGCAGCGAGTAATCCTCCATCGTTTCGTTGGCGACCCAGCCGTTGTACGCGCGCCGCTCCCGGACGATCTGCCTGACGAGCTGCATGGTTGTTCCGAAAGGGGGCTTGTCAGCGCGCGTGACGGAGCTCCGCCAGCATTCCCTGGTAGGCGCGCTCGCGCTCGCGGTGCCGCCGGAGTTCGAGGGCCATGCGGATGCGCGCCCGGAGCAGCACCCTGTGGAAGGGCTTCGTCACGTAATCGTCGGCGCCGCGTTCGAGCGCGGAGACCACGCCGTCGAACTCGTCGAGCGCGGAGAGCACGATGATCGGCGCGCGCCCGAGCAGGTCCTCCGCCCGGAGGACGTCGAGCACCTCGATGCCGCTCCGATCCGGCATGACGAGGTCGAGCAGGACGAGATCAAATGCGCGCGCCCGGAGGAGCTCGAGCGCCGCGTCGCCGCCGCTCGCCTCCTCGACGTCGTGCCCCTGTCGGACGAGCCATTGGCGCAACACGTCCCGCGTGACCGAATTGTCGTCGACGAGCAGGATGTGGCCCCGCTCGGCGGACGGCGCCTCGGCGAGGCGCGCCTCGTTCGTCGGATCCGCGGCCTTCGGCATGCCGCCAAGGGGGGGCGCGTGCGGCAAGAGCTCGAGCGCGTATCCGGCGAGGAGATCGTTCAGCATCACGCCCGCCGCCTGAATGCGGCAGAGCGTGGGGATGAGGGCGTATTGCCCGGCGCCCTCGGCCGCGGCGACGAGGCGCACGCAGAGGGGCGCGATGGCCGAGGCAGGCTCCGCGCAGGCGTCGCCGAGCGCGCGCACGAGGCGCGGCAAGGTCGACGTCGAGAGCGCCCGCAATGCCTCCGCGCCGAGGCGCTCGTTCACGAGCGCGAGGACGGCCGCGCCGGCGCCGCGCAAGGCCTCGAGCTCGGTTCGGAGCGCCTCGGGGCCCTCCAGCGTCTCCAGGAGGTCCTCGCTGTATCCGATCACGGCCGTGAGCGAGGTTCGCAATTCGTGGCGCAAATGCGCGACGAGGCGCCGCAGCTCCTCCTCGCCGGGCGGGGGGCGGCTCGGGGGCATGGTGTCGGGGCGATGGGATGGGCTCATGAGGCCCTCCTCGCCAGCAGCGTCCGCATTTTTTCGAGCAGGCGGTCGATATCCACGGGTTTGACGTCGTACTCGTCCGCGCCGGCCGCGAAGGCGCGCGCGCGGTCCTCGGGCATTGCGCGCGCGGTGAGCACGACGATCGGCACGTCGCGCGTCCGCGCGTCCTCCTTGAGCTTGCGGATGACCTCCAGGCCGTCGATGTCCGGCAAGGTCATATCCATCAGGATCAGGTCCGGCAGCGCTTCGGCGACCCTGCGTAGGCTTGTGCCCCCGTCCTCCGCGAGCCGCACGGAAAACCCCCGGCGCACGAGGCGGCGCGAGAGCATCTCCCGGTTCATTTCATTGTCCTCGACGAGCAGGATGTCGGACATGGCGGCGGCCTCCCTTCGCGTGCTAGACGCTGCGGCCGGTGGGTTTGTCAAGGCGCCGGAGCGCGAATTGCAATGCGGCCTGGAGCTTTCCGAACGAGAGGAGCTCGCCGAGCGCGACGTCGAGCGCGACGAGCGCGGCAGCGACGCGCGGCGAGAGCCCCGAGAGCAGGCAGGTGGTGCCGAGCAGGCCGGCGGCGCGGCTCATTTTGACGAGGTGGTCGGCGGTCTCGGCGTCCACGTCGTCGACGCCGGTCAGGTCGAGCACGACGAACGTGCTCTGCGTGTCCACGACCGCTTCGAGCAGGCCGCCCATCATTTCAGAGGCCCGGCGCGCGTCGAGCTCGCCCACGATGGGCAAGACGAGGATCCGGTCCCATACCTGGATGACGGGCGTGAAGAGCGCGCGGATGGTCCGCTGCTGCTCCTCGATCTTCTCGAGCTTGTCGGTGAGCTCCAGCGTCCGCTCCCGCACCTTTTCTTCGAGCCGTTCGTTGGCCTGCCGCAGCGCTTCCCGGGACGACGCGAGCTCCTTCTGGAACGACGCGAGCTTCTGGTACGCGTCCGAGAGCGAGTCGTTCACCGATTTCCAGAACGCTTGCTGCTGCTGCGACTCCCGCTGCATTTTTTTGATCTGCCAGAACGCCGCCTCCAGCTCCTTGCCAGAGAGGACGGCGCCCTCGGGAATCTCGCCGGCTCGAAAGAACTCCTGCGCAGACAATTCGGGCATCGCGACCCCCGCTCCTGCCCACCCCCATAACCCTGGACACGAGCTTACCAGAGGTCGAGAAGACGACCAAGTCCGGACGACGTGTCATTTCCGGGATCCGGTTTGCCGGATTCCACCATGCACCGGCAATCCAGCGCACGTGCTTGGTCTACGACGCGGTGCGCATCGACCAGGGAGCAGGATCACTCGTCGATTGCGACGAGGTAGTCGTCGAGCGGCGGCACCTTGTCGATGATGCCGAGCTCGAGGAGCTGCTTGCTGAGCGTATCCCAGCGCTCGCGCGTCATCATGCCGAGCTTTTTCGTCTGCGCATTCTCGACGAGCGTCTTCTGCGCCGCGGCGACGGCGGTGAACGTCTCGGCGTCCATCGTGGTGTTGAGCTTTTGCATCACCGCATTCGCGGGGGCCGGGTCGTCGAGGTAGGCGCGCCAGCCTTCCCGCGCGGCGCGCACGAATGCGCGGACGCGCTCCGGGTTCTCTTTCCAGAACGCCTTTCGCGTGATGATGACCGTGGCGTACGGGTCATACCCTTCGTCGGCGACGAGAAAGACCTTCGGCTCCGCGCCCTTCTTTCGCGCCGCGATCGGCTCCGACGTGATGAAGCATTGCTGGGCGTACTCCTTGTCCACGACGAACCGGGCGATGCCGCCGTCGTAGGGCACGACCTTCACCTTATCGAAACCGTATTTCTTCTTGAGGTACGCGGCATACGCGGTGCCCGGCTCGATCGCGAGGGTGCCGCCCGCGAAGACGTCGGCCATGGTCTTTGCCTCGCGCGAGGCGTGGACCATGATGGCCTGCGGGAAGGTCTGGTACGTCGCGAAGATCGGGACGACGTCGGCGCCACGCGCGCGGGCGATGACGACCTCGTCCCCGCCGACGACGCCGAAATCGCTCTGCCCGTTCGCGACCATCTGCAGGACGGGCACGCCCGCGCCGCCGGGCATGATTTCGACGTCGAGCCCGGCGCGCTTGAACGCGCCTCCGTCACGCGCCGCGTAAAACCCTCCGAACTCGGGCTCGGCCACCCAGTTCAGCGTGAGCTTGACCTTGCCGGCGCCCGCGCCCCCGCCCTCGGCAGAGCCCTTGCAGCCCGCGGCGCTCGCGAGGAGGCCGAGCGAGAGGAGGAGCCAGGTGCGGCGAGGCAGGCAGGAGGGAGGCGCCGTTCTCATGGGAGAAGGTTGATCCCACGGCCGCGGATGCGCTGCAAGCCTCAGCGGACCTGCGCCCGGAGGAGCGCAAACAGCTTGCTCCGCGCCGGGGCGTCGAGCTTGCCGTCCGCCGCGTATTCGATCCGCCCGTCCTTGCCCACGAGCACCACGCTGCTCACGCCGCGCCGCAGGCCGTACGTCTTCCGGAATGCGCCATCCCAGTCGCAATAGATGGTCTGCCCGACCTCCACGGCCTTTTTGCGCACAGAGCGCTCGGCGAAGCCGCGCAGCGGCCAGGCGCGATAATCACTCGTATCGGCAATGGCCACGAACTGGATCTGTTTGGCCTCGGCTTTCGTGTCCGCGAGCTTGTTGAGCTCGTCCTTCAAAGCCCGGTTTTGCGCCGCCGACTTGCGATCCTCGTAAAGGATGAGCGTCGGCTTCGGCCGGGGAAACCCGAGGTCCATGACGCGCCCGTCCGGATCCTCGACGACCACCCGCCGCACCGGCTGGCCCACGCGCGGCAGGGCGAGCGCCGAGCCCGCGGGGATCAAAAGAAACAGGACCAGAAAAGCCGTCCCGAGGATTCCGGGAAATCCCCGCATTTTCCGGACGAACGCTTGCTTCATGGGATTGCCTCCTCGCCCCGATCGTCCGGGGGACGCGGGGCGTAGCACCGGTGGGTACAGGAGGCATGCCGAGGCAGGGCGGTATCTTCGGAATCGGGGGGACGCATCTCCAGAGGTCCCCCGCCCGATTTCGACGTGTCCGGTTCGCCCGCCGGAGCTCTCGCGCGCCATCCTGACGCGTCCGGATCGTCCTTGGGAGCTCTCGCGCGCCCTCCCGACGTGTCCGGCGCGTCCTTGGGAGCTCTTGCGCGCGATCCCGACGCGTCCGGACGCTCGTTCTTCAGCCTTCCGAGCCGCCGCCCTTCTTCCGCCTCGCGCCGCTCGGCCTGGGGAAGAACTTCTCTGCGGCGGATTTTCCGAGCTCGCTGACGAGCAGACCATACACCTTGGTCATGAGCCGCCGAAAGGCGTCCTCGGCGGCGTCGAGCCGGGTCGAGGCGAGCGACTCCGCGGTCAGGGACGCGGCGAGGGCTTTCTCGGCGGCTTCGAAGGCGGCGAGGCCGGCGGTGATCTTCGGGACGGCGTCGTTTCGGACCTCGTCATTCGCGGGGAGATGCTCGCTCAACCGCTTCTGGAGCTCGTCGTATCGCTTCTTTTCCTCGTCGAGGGGGGCGGCAGTGTAGTATCCGATGCCTTCGGGGAAGATGAGCGTATACGGCGCCTTCTTGACGGCGTCGGCGCTCCGCCCGGCGAGGCGCGCGCGCGCGTCTTGCGCGATGGTATCGAGCTCGTCGTCGGCCGCGTCGCGATCGGCGCGCGCGTCCTGCACGGGGCCCTTCGAATCTTCCCATTCACGACCGTGCTGGAGGACGAGGAGCGTCGCCGCCTCGACGTCGGCCGCGAGTCCGGCCCGCAGGGCCCGGCGGAGGCGCCGCGAGACGTAACGGCCGTAATGGACATTGTGGTTGAACGCGGCGTCTTCGTCGGGGGGGCGCATGGGAATGGGGTCTCCTTCTTCGATCGGGAAGGCAGGCTACGGGGGAATGGGGGAAGGTGTCAAGAGGATGACGGTGGCCGGTGGAGGGAGGGCCTGCGCAGGGTGTGCTCACGGGCCGCTTCGTTGCGCTTCGAGCTTGTCCCGGAGCTCGCGCAGAGAACGGAGCATGGATTGGTAATACGTCGGGGTCAGGCCTGCCTGCATGGGAACCTCGCCTTTCGCCTGTGCCTCGCTCCGGCGCTTTAGCTCCGCGTCGAGCCCACGCTCGAGCTCCGCGACGAGGGGTTCGAGCACGGCGAGGCCCTCCTCGGGCTTGTGGTTGCGCAAGCAGGCTTCCACGTACCTACGTGCCATCCAGCATTGTTCCCAGAGCTCCGGGAAGCCCAGGCGAACCACCTCGTTCCAGGCCTCGCGGCAGACCTCGAAGGGTTGTTCGAGCATGGTTGCTGCCCTGAGCAGATCGTCGGCGATGCGTTCCTTCACGCTGAGCACGAGGTCCTGGGTGGCTTCGTCTTCGCCGGCGCGGGCCGTGAACTCCGCCTCGACCCGCTTGTAATCGGCAGCGACGTCGGCGAAGCTCCGCTCCCGTGTCCTCGCGAAGGTTTTGTAAACGGCGAGGCACGCTTCGGAAAACTCGTCCCAGAGCGCATCGTTCCTCTCCTCTTCCGGGGTGGGAGGGTGCGCCTCGTCGAGCCGCCGGGTGCTTCGCTCTGGGTTGGGCTCTCCCCTCTGCTGCGCCAGAAGCGCGCCCTGGAGGTCGCCCAGGTTCGCCAGCTCCTGCTCGTAAAGGCCCGTGAACGTCTGCGCTGCCTTGGCTTCCTCGAACCCGCGCTCGAGCTCGGCGAGGAGGGGTTCGAGCACGGCCAGCCCCTCTTCGGTTTTCTCGTCATACCGGCAGCAATCCGCGTAAAACCTGCTCGCATCGCACCTCGCAGCGAGGTCTTTGAAGCCAAGGCGAACCGCCTCGTTCCAGGCTGCACGGCAGGCCTCGAAGGGCGGGTGCTTTTCGTATGCGAGCGAGAGGATGGTTTCGGCGATGCCCCGTCTCGTCTCGAGCACATGGAATTCATTGTCGGGTGCGCGCGCCACGAACTCGGCCTCGAGCCGACGGTGGTCGTTGACGGCCTCAGCGAAGGTACGGGTCCGCTCCAGCGATTCGACCAGGAGCCTGACATTGGCCACGACGAACTCCTTGCTGAGCTCGTCGCTCTCTTCTTCTTTCGTGGTCATGTTCGTCCTACGACTGCCGTTTGTGTGATTACTTTGGATACTTGCACGATACGAGTTCGTCGCCGAGCGGGATCATGTCGGGCCATTTGCCGTTCGAACACTTCTTCCAGCACGCGTGGCACAAGCTCGCCCCCCGATGTTCCCCCGGTCCGTTCCACGGATGCTTCTCCAGGCAAGCGCCCAGCTGGTCACTACAAGTCTCTTTCTTCCTTCGACCCGCCTCCGCAATCTCCGACTTGCCAATCTCCACCGACGCGGCGATCACGACGACGATGGGGGCCGCCTCGATGATGAGGTCGGCGAGGGCGATCGCCACGACCACGAGCGCAGGGTTGCCGACGAGCCCGCGCTCGGCCGGTGTCTGCCCGTTCGCAGGAGCGGGCGACGCGGACAGGCGCAGCTTGCGCATCCTGAGCAAATCCTCCGGGATGGTCATGCCTCGCAGCGCGAGCCGCATGCAGCCCGTGAGATCGGCGTGGGCCACGCCCTTCGACGCCACATCGATCACGCGGCCGTCTTCGTCGACCTTCACCGCGACGTCGAACGTGTAGTATCCCCCCGAAAGGTCACCACCGAACTCATCCACGCATTCGCGCAGGCGCTCCGCGGTGGCGACGGGGACGCGCGGGCGGTCGTCCTGCTGCGCCAGTTGTCGGACCGTGGCCCCGCAGCCGAGCGGCACGAGCGCCGTCGTCGCGCAAGCGAGGAGCCCGCCGGAGACGAGGGTTCGTACACGCGGAGAGAAAGCACGCATACCCAAGCGGACCACGCCACAAAGACTCGCGTCAATGCGGCGGGCGAGGGGGCGGGCCCGGCATCGGACCGGCGGCGGGGCCCGGCGGCGCCGCTTGTTTTCGTTGCCCCTCCGAAAGCAGCGCCCGATAGGCCTCCGAGGTCTGCACGAGCTCCTCGTGCGTGCCCATTGCCGCAATACGGCCCTTGTCGAGCACCACATGGAACGTCGATTTCACGAGGTGCGGCGCATGCGTGACGAGAATCGTCGTCCGTCCGGCCGAGAGCTCGACCACGCTGCGGAGGAGCTCCTCCGCCGTGGCCCCCGGCAGCCCCGCTTCCGGCTCGTCGAGGACGAGCAGGCGGGCGTCGCGGAGGAGCATACGCGCCAGCATGATCCGCCGTTGCTCCCCGCCCGAGAAGTTCGGCGGCACCTTGCGGACGACCGCCTCGAGCCCCCGGCCGCCTTTGTCCTCGGCCAGGTCGTCGAGCCGCACGCGCGCGAGGATGCGCCGCATGGCCGCTTCGTCCGGCGGATCGGCGAGGCCAAGCGCGAGGTTCTGCGCGACGCTGCGCTCGAAGAGCACCGACGCCTGGCCGAGCACCGCGAAGAGGCGCGAAAGGTCGCGCGGCGAGAGGCGCGTGAGGTCGACGCCGCCGACCTCGATCTTGCCGCGCGTCGGATCGTCGAGCCGCAAGAGCAGGCGGACGAGCGTGGACTTGCCCGAGCCCGATGCGCCGCAAATGGCCACCACCGCGCCCGCGGGGATCCGGAGCGAGACGTCGTGGAGGACGTCCTCCTGGGCGCCCTCGGGCCGGTAGCCGACGTGATCGAGGACGACCTCGTCGTTCGTGATCGCCGCGAGCGGGAGCGGGCTCTCGGGCTCGGGCGGGTGTGGCGGCAAGGAGAGCAGATCGCGGAGCGAGGCGAGCAGCGGCGCGCGTTCGAGCAGGCCCGCGCGGAGGCCGTCGAGCGCCTCGAAGCGGGCGAGCAGGAGCGGCGTGACGAGCAGGAGTTTTGCCACGTCGCCGGCCTCGTAGCTCCGACCCGAGAGGCGGAGCGCGACGAGGATGACGAGCGGCGACATCGCCACGAGGACGCTCTTGATCTGCCCCGACGCCGCGAGCGCCGCGGCAAAGCTCCGGCGCGCGTCGGCCGCGCGGTGGGCCGCGTCCGTGACCTCGGTGAGCGCCGTTTGCCGCGCGCCGAGCAGGCGCAGCTCTTCGGTGCCCGCGAGCATCTCGCCGAGCGCGCCGAAGACCGCCGTGTCCGAGCGCTGCATCGCCTGCATCCGCTCGCCCACGCGGCGCGAGGCGCGATCGGAGAGCAGCCGCGAGAGCACGAAGAGCAGCGCCGTGCCCACGAGGACGGGCCACGCGCCGCCCGTCGCGAGCTCGAACGCGAGGACCAGGAGCGTGACGATCGCCTGCGGCAAGCCCGTGATGACAGCGACGGCAAAATCCGATACGGCCGCCGCGTCGCGCGCAATGACGAGCTTCACCGCCTCGAAGCCGCGCACGGCAGGCGCCTTCACGCCGGGCGGCGCGGGCGGCCCACCTTTCGGCGCGAGGGCGCGCGCGCCGGCTGCGTCCACCGCGCGCGGCGAGGCCCAGAGCGCGGCGCGCACGAGCTCCACGCGGAGCGCCGCCGTGAGCTCGGCCGAGAGCTCCGATCCGGCGCGGCTCTGCGCCATCGTGACGCTGACGCTGATCGTCACGGCCACGAGCGTCGCCGCGATGACGAGCCACGGGCTCTGCCCCGACACGAAGCGCGCGAACAGGCCCGCGAGGCCGGGGCTCGGCGACGCGGGTCGCCCCTGGATCGCGCCGATCGCGACCCCCACGAGGCCCGGCAGGACGCCCGCCATCACGCCCGCGAGCGACGCGAGGCCCGCCGCGAAAACGAAGCCGACGAGCGGGCCCCCGCGCAAGGAGCGCCGGACGACGCGGAGGATCCTCCAGAGATCGCGCACGGGCCGCGGATGCTACCCGAAGACAGGCGAGCAAGGGCGCCCGTTGCAAGCGGCGCGCTTTCGGTAGACCCTACGCGTGGTGCGAAGAGAGCAGAACGGAGGCCTCGTGGTGGCGGTCGCATGGTGCGCCGCGTTCGCCGCGTGCACGAGCGAGCCCCCGCCTGCGCCTGCGCCCGTGCCCGCGCCGCGCGCAGCCTCGTCCGTGTTCTCGCCCGAGGTCGCCGCGCGCTTGCCGCTCGCCGAGCCCGAGGACGGCGGCGCGCCCGTCGCGAAGGCGCCCGTGCCGGGGGTGCTGGAGGAGATCCTCGCCGCCGCGCCGAAGGCCTCGGCCACGTCGACGGGCCCGGACGGAGGGACGCTCGTGGGTGCGGAGACGGGCGTCCGCGACGAGACGCGGGCCACGACGGAAGGCCTCGACGCGTCTGCGCCGCGCATGGGCAAACGAATGCAGATCCAGGGGGGGAGCCCCGACGTCCACGAGGGAATCCCTTCGCCGGCCGTCGAGCGCGCCGCGCGGGCGCAGCTCTATTATCCGCTCGTCACGCGCTGCCGTGGTGTCGATGGCAAGATCCTACCGCCCGACACAATCGTGCTCCGGTTCAAAATCGACGTGGACGGCTACCTCGTGTCCTCGTCGATCAGCGCGAGCGGCACCGAGGCGCGCTACGAGGCGGCGGCGAACTGCATGCAGCGCGAGCTCTCGGCGGCGGCGTTCCGGGCGCCCGCGGCCGCGCGGGGCGTCGCGACCTGGGTGAACGCCACGGTTCCGTCCGTCGATTGATTGACGCCCGAGCGTGCTCCGCCGTTCGGAGGCTCCCGGTTCGGCTTGCATGAGCGGCGCGGCGAGCCCAGCCTGACGCGATGCCTCGCGGCGCGGGCAGGGCAGGGGAGTGCGGAACGCGGGCCTTTTTCGTGGGCCGCATCGCTTGCCCAATCGGCTTGCGTGGTCTTTTCGAGCCTTCGCTTCCGTCCGTGAAATACCGGGATGGAGTATAAGGGCCGAGCGCCGCCGCGATGACCGAGAGTACGAGGGGTGAGCGGAGACCGACGGTGGACCTGAGCGACCAGTCCCAAACCCTGGTGATCATCGGCAACGGGATGGTCGGCTGGAAGCTCTGCCAGCGAATGGTGGAGTACGGCGCGAACGACGAGATCCGCATCCTCGTCTTCGGCGAGGAGTCGTTCCCGGCCTACGACCGCGTCCACCTCACGGAATACTTCGCCGGGCGCCCGCTCTCGACGTTCTCGCTCGCGCCGCCGAACTGGTACGAGCAAAACCGGATCGAGCTCTTCCTGGGCGATCCGATCGTCGAGGTCGATCGCGAGCAGAGCGTGGTGCGCTCGCGCTCGGGCCTGCGCGTCGAGTACAACCGCCTCGTCTTCGCCACGGGCTCGCGCCCGTTCGTGCCGCCGATCGAGGGCGCCGACCTGCCGGGCGTCTTCGTCTACCGCACGCTCGACGACGTCGCCGACATCGAGGAGTACGCCTGTGATTTCGCGCCTCTGAAGAGCGCCGCGGTCATCGGCGGGGGGCTGCTCGGGCTCGAAGCGGCGAAGGCGGTCTTCGACCTCGAGCTCGACGTGCACGTCGTCGAGGTCTCGCCGTACCTCATGCCGCGGCAGCTCGACGCCGAGGGCGGCGCGGTCCTGCGCGACAAGGTCGAGCGGATGGGCGTGAAGATCCGCTGCGGCAAGAAGCTCCTCCGGATCGAGGAGGTCACGCTCGATCCGCCCGGCGGAGCGTACGGGGCCGCCTCGTACCGGACTCCGGCGCCACACGCCGTCGACGCGGTCGCCGGCGAGATCGGCCCCCCGATGGGCCTGCGCCTCCACTTCGACGACGGCGAGACGCTCCTCGTGGGCATGGTGATCTTCGCGGCCGGCGTGCGCCCGCGCGGCGAGCTCGCGAAAGCGGCGGGCCTGCAGATGGCCGGCGACGGCGGGATCGTGGTCGATGATCGGCTGCAGGCGATCGACCGGAAGACACGCCAGCCCGACGAGCAGATCTTCGCCGTCGGCGAGTGCGTGTCGCACCGGGGCACGACCTACGGCCTCGTCCTGCCGGGCTACCAGATGGTCGACGTGCTCGCGGCGAACCTGCTCGGCGCCGAGCGCAAGTTCGACGGCGCCGACATCTCGGCGAAGCTCAAGCTGATGGGCGAGACTGTCGCGGCGCTCGGCGAGCACGACGGCGATCAGCGGCTCGGCGGCAACGCGCTCGTGTGGAGCGGCGGCGGCGTCTACCGCAAGCTCGTGATCCGCGACGGACGGCTCATCGGCGCGGTGACCGTGGGCGAGTGGGAGAACCTCGACCGCATCCGCGAGCTGCTCAAAGCGCCGCTGCCGCTGTCGTTCTGGGACATGCGCAGGTTCCGCGGCACGGGCAACCTGTGGCCGAAGTCCGAGTCCTCGCCCGTCACGGACTGGCCCGCCGAGGCGATCGTCTGCGGCTGCGTGCGGGTGACACGCGGCGCGCTCGCGCTGGCGATCGAGGGCGGCTGCCCGTCGGTCGAGGCGCTCGGGACGAAGACGGGCGCGGGGACGCTCTGCGGCTCGTGCAAACCGCTGCTCTCGGAGCTGCTCGGCCAGGACGGACCCGTGAGCGTCTTCGAGCCGATGCCCGCGTCGTGGCGCGAGGGGCCGCGCAGCCGGCGCGGCGATGGCGGGCCGCGCTCGCGCCGGGGCGAGGGGCCGCGCAGCCGGCGTGGCGGGGAGCTCTCGCCCTCGTCGCGGCTCGACTCGTCGCAACGCACGAGCGTCCTACCTCCGTCGTCGCTCGCCAGCGTCTCGTCGTCGTCGCTCGACAGCGACGCGCCGCGCTCGCGCCGCGACGGAATGCCTTCCTCGCTCGAGGCCCTCGCGGGGATCGAGCTCGTGCCGCCCTCGGTCCGCGACCTCGCGCCGTCCTCGCATCGCTTCTCGATCACCATCACCGATCGACCGCCGGGGCTCCCGGTCGCAGCGGGCCTCGGCGTCCGCAGCGCCGCGCCCCTCGCCGCGCCCGCGCCGGTCGACGACGACGACATCGAGCCGGCGCCGATGTCCGTACGAGGCCGAATGATCCAAGCGCCGGCCGAGGACGACGCCGACGAGGGCCCCGCGTCGATGCGCAGCGCGTCCCTGGCCACGCGCTTGGCCGTGGACCTGCCGCCCCCGAGCACGCTCCGCTCCTCGATCCCGCCGCCTTCGTCGGTGGAGCCGTTCCAGGCGGCGAACTTTCGGGCCTCCTCGTTCGAGGTGAAGGAGGCGCCGGAGGAGGCGCCCGTCGCGCGTCGTGGCGTCGCGCTCGCGTCGGAGACGCCGCCGGCCGGCACCGAGATCGCGCCGCGGTCCGACGCGACGCTCCTCGACCCCCGCGCCGACCTCTCGCCGCGCTCGGACGCGACGCTCGTGGAGGCCCCGCCGCCCCGCGATCCCATGAAGACCCCGCCGACGGGGACCGAGATCGCGCCGCGCTCGTCGCGCCTCTCGATCGAGCCGGCCCCGCGGGCCGACACCGCGCCGACGCCGCCCGCGGGCATGCCGGTCGTCCCGCGATCGGTGCATTCGTTCGAGGTCCAAGCACCTACCTCGGTCCGCGCGTCCTCGCTCACGCCGCCTTCGGGCGTCGCGCTCACGCCGCGCAGCCCGCTCCGCACATCGACGCCGCCGGCCGGCATCGCGCTCATCGGGCTCGGCGGCGAGGCGCTCCCGCCTGCGCTCCCGCAAACCCCGGCGACGGGCCTCGTCCTCGGCCTCGCCGCGCGCGCCACCACCGAGGGCCCGATCCGCCGATCGACCCCGCCTGCCGGCTCGGTGCGCGTCGTGTCCGTCGCGCCGCCGCCGCCCTCCTCGGGGGCCGCCCCGTCCTCCTCGCGGACCCTCCCGCCCTCGTCCGTCTCGCCGACCTCGTCGCGCCCGCTCTCCAGCGGCGTCATCCTCCCGCCCTTGGACGTGGCCATCCTCGCGGTCGACGAGCCTCTGCCGCGGCTCGCCCCCTTGCCCGTGATCGAGTCGACCCTCTTCTCGGCCTCGGATGCGCCGCCCTCCTCGGCGCGGCGGCTCTCGGCGATGGAGGGCCTCATCGACACGGAGGACCGCAAGGAGAGCTCGTCGACCCGCTACTCGCGCATCTCCCTCCTCGCGGGCGTCGAGGAGGGCGAGATCACCGACAGCCTCTCCATCCCGCGCGACGGGCTCACGCCGAGCCTCACGCCGAGCGTCCCTCCCGTGGATCGGGCGCCGATGTCCCGGCGGAGCTGGGTGCCGCCGAAGCGCCTCAGCATGCCGCCGGGCGCGCTCCAGACCCCGAGCGTGCCGCCCGTGCGCCCCTCGATCGCGGCTCCGATCCAGGCTCCGCCGGAGCGCGGTCGCAAGATTCTCCTCGTTGCGTCGGTCGTGGCCTTATCCTGGGTCCTGGTGCTGGCCCTCGCCCCCTCCATCGCTCCCCCCCGCTCCATCCGGACGGGCTTCTTCCTGGACGCGCTCCTGCGTCCGGGCGTCGCGAAGCAGGTGACCGGCTACGCGCTCGTCGCGCTGGCCGTGGCGAGCCTCGGGATCTCGCTGCGCAAGCGGTGGCGGCGGTTCCGGTCGGCGGACGTGCCCGTCTGGCGCACGGTCCACGCCGTCCTCGGGGCGGCGACCATGCTCCTGTTTTTCCTGCACACGGGCCTCTCTGCGGGGACCCGGATCAACCTCGTCCTGGCGATCGACTTCCTCGCCGTGGTGCTCCTCGGCGCGGTCGCGGGGGGCGTCTTCGCGGTGAGCTCCCGGTGGAGCCCTCTCGCGGCGCGGGATCGCCGTTTGCGGGCTTCCTCCGTTCACCTTTTCCTGACCTGGCCGCTACCGATCCTCGTCGCCCTCCATGTGCTTGCCGTGTACTACTACTGAGAGGCGGGCCTGCTGATGAGCACGCGTACCTCGATATTGGCCTGGCTCCTGCTCACGGGGCTCGTGGGTGGCTTTGGGGCGTTCCGGCTCACTTCCCGGGACCAAACGCTTTATTTGCCGGACCAGACCTCGCACGGGCATCATCAAATCGAAATGGCGTGTGCGTCCTGCCACACGCCGTTCGGCGGCGTCAAAGACGACGCCTGCACGAATTGCCACGGCGAACAGCGCACCGCGGCCGACTCGCACCCCGCGTCGAAGTTCAACGACCCGCGCAACGCCGGGAACCTCGAAAAGATCGACGCGCGCCGCTGCGTCACCTGCCACGTCGAGCACTGGCCCGAGGGGACGCACCGCGAGGGCCACACGATGCCCGTGGATTTCTGCGTCACGTGCCACGCCGACGTCGGCACCGAGCGGCCGAGCCACGCGGGCATGTCGTTTACCACTTGCAGCGACGCGGGCTGCCACAACTACCACGACAACCGCGCGCTCTGGGAAGATTACCTGAAGAAGCACCTCGGCGAGCCCTTCGTGCTCGCGTCGGCGAAGGTCTTGCCGCGCGGGGTCGCGATGGTCGCGAAGGGGCCGAAGTCGCTCGCCGCGAAGGATCAGGACGCGCCGCGCACGGTGGCGTTCTCGGCGGCGCTCGTCTCGGAGTGGGAGGAGTCGGCGCACGCGCGCGTGGGCATCAACTGCTCGGGTTGTCACGGCGGAACGCAGGGGGTGGACTGGGTGAACAAGCCCATGCTGACGATCTGCGCCGGCTGCCACACCGAACAAAACAAGGGGTTTGGCCTGGGCAAGCACGGAATGCGCGTCGCTGCGGGCCTCGGCCCGATGAGCCCCGGGCTCGCGCGTTTGCCGATGCGGGCCGAGGCCAAGGAGCTCGAGGTCGGCTGTGAGAGTTGTCACGGCGGGCACTCGGTGAACGCCCGAAAAGCGGCCGTGGACTCGTGCCTCGGCTGCCACGACGACGAGCACAGCCGGTCGTACCAGCGGTCGCCGCACTTCAAGCTGTGGGAGGCCGAGATAAACCGCACGGCTTCACCCGGGACGGGTGTATCGTGTGCAACGTGCCACATGCCACGAGAGAAGTCGTCGAGCAGTGCGGCTGTCGTGGTGCAGCACAACCAGAACGACAACTTGAGGCCGAGCGAGAAGATGGTCCGCAACGTCTGCACGAGCTGCCACGGCGTGGGCTTCTCGCTCGACGCGGTCGCGGACCCGGAGCTCGTCCGGCACAACTTCGCCGGTCGCCCGAAGAAACACGTGGCGAGCGTGGACATGGTCGAGAAGCGCGCAGCGCAGGGGAAGCGCTGAGCAAGGAGAAGGACGACGTGAAGATGGGACACTCGAAGGCGGGCGCGATGGTGTGCGGTGCCGTGGCCCTCGCCGGCGTGACGGCGTTTGGGTGCGGTGGTCAGGGTGGCGGCGGCGCGGCGGCGGGCATCCAGCCGCAGCAGATGGCGGACGCGCTCTATGCCGTCATCGCGGCCGATCGCGCGACGTACGCGGGCCAGGTCGTTGATCGCCTCGTGAAGGAGAACGCGATCAAGGCGACCGAGCGGTTCAAGGAGGAGAAGACGCTCCCCTTGCCGGCGCAGATGCTGCGCATGGGGGCCGAGCACGCGCAGAAGACGAACTCGAGCTTCTCGTACGCGCTCCTCTCGCAGTGGCCGATCAACCAGCAGAACAAGGCGAAGACGGAGGCCGAGAAGGCGGGCCTCAAGTTCGTCGCGGAGAACCCGGGCAAGAACTACTACACGGAGGAGAAAATCGCGGACAAGACCTATTTCACCGCGGTTTATCCGGACAAGGCCGTCGCCGCCGCGTGCGCGAATTGCCACAACGAGCACGCCGACAGCCCGCGCAAGGACTTCAAGGAAGGCGATATGATGGGCGGGCTCGTGATCCGCATCCCCGTGAACAAGTAACACCTCGGCCGGGGGGGCCGAGCGGGGGGGTTTTACTTGTCCGTCGGCGCGGCCGGCGCAGGCGACGACGGCGCTTCAGGCGACGACGGCGCTTCAGGCGACGACGGCGCTTCCGGGGAGGGCGTGTCGGGGGACGCGGACGTATTCGCGGGTGGTGGTGGTGGCGGGGGCAGCGCCTTGGGCGGCGCGGCGAAGAAGGGTTCGGGCGCGGACGCGAGCCGGAGGAGCGTGGGCGACTGCGTGGAGACCTCGGCCGTGTAGGCCTCGGCGCCCTGGGTGGTCTCGCCGGCGTTCAGCGTGGTGGTCACGCGGTAGAGGCCCGGGCGCGGGAACGTGCCGCGCGGGCAGACCTCGTGGAGCAGGATCGTGAACGAGGTCGAGGCGCCGGGTTTCAAGGTCCGGAACGCGTCCGGCGGCAGCCCGCGCGGCGGATCGCCGAGGCAGCTCTTCGTGTGCCCGTAAGGCCCGTCGATACGGAACGAGAACATCCACGGCCGGAGCGCCACGAAGATCGGCCGGAGCCCCGCGTTTTTCGCGGTCACCGTCAGCGAGACCCCGTTCGGCGCGGCCACGTCCTTGAACGCATCGGCCGAGATTTCGAGCCTCCCGGCGCGCTCGTCGACGACCGGCGCAGGCGCGGCCGGCTTGCCGTCCGCAGGCTTCGCCCCGTTCGCGTTTGCGTTCGCGGCCGGCGGGGGCGGAGGCGGGCTCTCGCCGAGCACGATCGCGGGCGCGAGGAGCTCCGGCGCGGGCGCGATCGTCGGCTCGCGCTCGGTGCTCTCGGCGGCGAAGGGCGGCTCGGGCGGCTTTTTCGTGCCTTTTTTCGGCGGATCCCAGCCGAAGCGCGCGTGCAAAGTGACGCCTGGCCGCAGCGCCGCTGCGGCTTTGCCGAAGCAGAAGAGCCGCGGATCGAAGGGCTCGACGTACGACTGCCCCGGGCCGAGCAGGAGCGCGCGGTTTTCCGGGAAGCTCGACGGCCGGAGCGACTTTGGTAGCTCGCACGTCGTGGGCTTTTTCTCGCCTTCCACCTCGATCTCGAACCGGAGCAGCCGCGGGTCGGCGGGCACGCGCAGCGGCACCGTGCCCTCGTTGTCGATCCGCATCGTCCACGGCCCGGTCATCGTCGGCGCGACGATCCAGAGGCGCGCTTGCGCGGGCGGGAGCGGCGGCGGCTCGGGCGCTTTCTGGGCCTTCGTGGTCTTGGCGGGCGGCGCGGCGTGGGCGCTCGGCGAGACGAGGCTCGAAAGGCAGAACAACGAGGCGAGGAGGGAAGCGCGCGAGGATCGCATCACGAAGGCTCCGGAGTCGGTCGAGAGGCGGCTTTCCGCTTTCCTTCCGAGGGCGTCAACCTTAGCGTACAAATGAGCGCTCGCATGCGAGGTCTGTACGCCATCGTGGACACCGCCGCGCTCGACCGGCGCGGAATCGACGTCGTCGCCTTCGCCGAGGCGGTGCTCGCTGCCGGCCCCGCCGCGCTCCAGCTCCGCGACAAGGCCTCGGGCGTGCGGCGGACGCTCGCGCTCCTCGCCGAGCTCACGAAGCTCGCCGCGCGCGCCGGCGTCCCGCTCTACGCGAACGATCGTCCCGATCTCGCGTTGCTCACGGGCTGCCCGGGGATCCACGTAGGTCAAACAGATCTGCCCGTGCCGCTCGTGCGCGCGCTCGCGGGGCGGACGGGAGGGGCGTTCGCGGTTGGCCTCTCGACGTACGACGAGGCGCAGATCGACGCCGGCGTCGCCGAGGGCGCGGACTACCTCGGGATCGGGCCGGTCTTTGGGACGCAAAACAAAGACGACGCCGAACCGCCGATCGGTCTCCCGCGCCTCGCGGCCCTCGCGCAGCACGCGCGGTCGGTCGGGTATACACGTCCGCTCGTGGCGATCGGCGGGATCAGCCTGGAGAACGCGGCCGCGGTCGGCGCGGTCGTCGACGCCGCGGCGGTCATCGGCGCGTTGCTCCCGCTCGCGAGCGGAGACGCGGGGCTCGCGGAAACGACGGCGCGCGCGCGGACGCTGCACGAGGCGATCACCGGCGCAGCGCCCCGAACGGAGCAGCCATGAGCCTCGTCGCCATCGCCGTCACGGCCGCCGTGGCCGCGTCCCTCGGCTACCTCGCGAGCCGGCGTCGCGAGAGCGCGCGCGAGGTCGAGGGCCCGGACGAGACCAAGGCGCTCGATGAAAAGAAGAAGCCTCGCGCCTTGAAGGCGCCCCCGCCTGCCGATCCGCTCGCCGGGCTCACGCTCGCGCTCGGCGATGTCGTCTCCGCGGAGGGCGACGAGCGCTGGCTCGCGGGCGCGATCGTGGCGCGGGAGCAGGCGCTCGCCGCGGTGATTTTCGTGGCGCCGGAGGGCCTCGCGCATCACGCCGTGGCGCTCGTCCCCGCCGATGCGCGTACAGTCCTCTGGCTCAGCCCCGAGGCCGTGGACACGCCGCCCGAGCCGCCCGGGACGCTGGAGATCCGGGGCATGGTGATGCAACGCAGGAGCCGCTTGCCCGTGACGTTCGAGCGCTTCGGCCAGGGCGCGCCCACGCTCGGCGCGTCGGGCCTCTTCGCCGTGTACGAGGCCGGCGGCCGCGAGGTCGCGATCGTCGTCACGAGCGAAGGCAAGGCGCTCGCGTGGGCGGGTCGCCGCCTCGACGAGGGCGAGTACGACCGCATGGGCCGCGGCGACGCCGAAGGTTGATCAGGGCATCGCGTCGCGCAGCTCGGACACGAGCTGGATGATCGACAGGTTCGGCGAGGCGTTGCGCTCGAGGTAGCTGATCGTGCGGAGCACGAACTCGTAGCGCCGGGCGTCGATCACGGCCGCGCGAGGATCCCGCGCCGCGTGGACGCGCGACGAGCGGGCGAGCGCCGCGCCGAGGGCACGCAGATCGTCGCGCAGCCGATCCTTGTTCTTCGTGTCGAGCGCTTCCGCGAGCACCACCGCCGGCCCGAGATCCGGCGCTGCCACGGCCGAGAGCATCGACGTGACGAACTCGTCGCGCGCCGCCGTCCGCTCGGCGTCCGCGAGATCGAGCGCCGCTGCCGCGCTTCCTGCGGCGAGCTCGATCGCGAGCTCCTGCTGGCCCGCCGGCATCCCCTTCGCCTCCAGGATCTTGTGCAGCACGGCGTCCGAGAGCGGCCCGAAGCGGATCTTCAGCGTGCGCGATCGAATCGTATCGAGCATGCGATCCGGCCGCGACGTGATCAGCACGAAGTGCGTGCCTTGCCGCGGCTCTTCCAGCGTCTTCAGGAGCGCGTTCGCGGCCGAGGCCGTGATCTCCTCGGCCCTGCGGATGATGAAGAGCCGCGCGCGTCCCTCGTGGGGCGGGTAGGCCGCGTGGGGCAGCACGATACGCCGCACCTGCTCGACCGAGATGCCCTGCACCTCCTCGGTCTTCTTGTCGAGCGTCGCCGGCGGGTAGAGGCCCTTCTCGACGAGGATCACGTCCGGGTGCTTCGGCACCTCCGGGCGCTCGGCCCCGAGCGTCACCGCGCGATGGCAAGCGTCGCATCGCCCGCAGCCGAGCTTGTCGCCGCCGGTGCACACGAGCGCCTGCGCCAGCGCGAAGGCGGCCATCTCTTTGCCCACGCCGTCGGGTCCCTCGAAGCGGTAGGCGTGATGAACGCGCCCGCTCTCGAGGGCCCGCACGAGGGTCCGGATGGCCTCGTCCTGGCCCAGGATGCGCGAAAACGGCACGCGCGACTGCCTAGCACGGAGCCCCGCCGCGTTGAAGTGCGCGTTGCGCGACGCGGCCAGAGCACCCTCTTCAGATCCGTTCTTTTCCCGGCTCGTTGAATGTGGAGGGCCCACCGAACAACCAAGATCCGCCAATGATGAGGATTCCGAAGGGAGGAGTCATGCGCGGATCGTCTCGTGCTGCCTTGCTCGGCGCGCTCGTGGTTCTCGCGGGGGGGCTTTCGCCCGGCCTCGCTCATGCCGACACCTGGCCCGTCGCGCGCCACGACGCCGCGCGCACCGGGGCCTCGGGGGGAGCCGTGCCCGTGGTCGAGCCCGTCGTCACGTGGCGCGCCTACATGGGCGGCCGCCCGACGGGCCGCGTCGCGCGTTTTGGCCTCGGGAATCCTTCGCAGTTCGTCGCCGCCGTCGGCGGGCGGTTCGTCGCCAAGCACGGCGTGTCGCAGGCGACGTTATGGAAGAGCGACATCCTCGGCGTCGGCGTGGTCGAGGCCTTCACCGATCTCGACGGGGATGGCAAGAGCGAGGTCGTGGTCCGCACCGAGACTCGCGCGCACGTCCTCGACGGCGCGACGGGCGTGGTCCTCTGGAGCTCGCCCCTTGGCGAATTCCGCTCGCCTGCATCCGTCCGCGTGACCGATCTCGACGGCAATGGTTTGCCCGACGTCTACATCGACGAATGCACGAGCTGCGCGACGCCCGGCACGATGACGGCCGGCGCGTTCTCGTTTGCCGGGGGATTCGGCGTGGCGAGCGCGCTCTGGATGCGCCCGGCGAATGCGTCGCCGCCGCCCTCGCACAGCGGCTCGGACACGATCGTCGACCTCGACGACGACGGTTTGCCCGAGGTCGTGCTCACCTCGCCGGCCGAGATCGTGATCGTACGCGGCAACGACGGCCAGACCGTGACCACGCTCGTCTTGCCGGGCGGCGCCCAAGACAAACCTTTCTCGCAGGCGTACGCGCTCGCGGCCGAGATCGACGGTTTGCCCGGCAAGGAGCTCGTCGTCGTGCAGCCGTACGGCCAGGTCGCGGCGAAGGTCGGCCCGCCGGGGCTCACGGTGTTCAAGATCGACCCCCAGACGAAGGCCGGGACGCTCCTCTTCCAGCGAAAGACGGCCGGATACGACGCCGAAATGGTCACGCTCGCCGACGTCGCCAAGGACCTCGACGGCGACGGCATCGACGAGCTCGTCTTTTCGCACCGCGCGTCCGCCGCGTCCCCGTTCACCACGGAGATCCTGAAGGGGGCGGCGGGCACGACCGCCGCCGTGCTCCCGGGCGCGCGCTTCGAGGGCGCGGCCGATCTCGGCGCTTCGACCGGCGCGGAGCTCGTCGTCGCGACCGCCGCGGGCCTCTCCGTCCACCATTTCGACGGCAATGCCCTCGCGACCCTGGCCGGCCCGATCCCCGAGGTGCGCGCCCATTCGATGCCCGACCCCGCGCGCGGCCAGCGAGGCCCGCTCGACCGTCGCCTCGCCGTGCTCCCGCGGCCCGGACAAGCCGCGGCGTTGCTCGTCGGGAGGCCGAAATCCGAGCTGCCCTACGCTTCCCTGGAGAACCCGCACACCTTCCGGGACATCCAGGCATTCACGTTCGACGCGGCCGGCCCGAAGAAGATCGGCGACCATACGCCGCTCGTCGGCGACGTCACCGGCGTCTTCGGGGCCGATTTCTCCACGCGCCCTTATCCGCAGGTCGCCGTCGGGACGACCGCGGGCACGATCGTGGTGCTCGGCCAAACCTTGCAGGGGACCAACGGCATCGTGGTTTGGGGCGGCAGCGCGACGGGCTCGCTCGTCGGCGGCGGCATGCAGCCGAGCTCGGGCGCCGTGGGCGGGCCGCTCGTCGGGAGCGACGACCTCGGGCCGTTCGTGGTCCTGCCGGGCTCGCCGCTCGGCCTCTACGTCGGCGACGCGCGGTTCGCCTCGCTCATCGTCCCGCCGCTGCCGCGCTTCATTCAGGCCGGCATGCAAGCGGCGAGCATCGTGGACCTCGACACGCTCGGAATGGCCGTCGTCGGCGTGGAGGGCAGCGCGCTCGTGGCGCGTCGCTCGCAGGATGGCGCCTCCCTCGGCGCCGTCGACCTCGGCCCCGGCGCGCCGCACGGCACGCCCTTGCCGCTCCGCGTGCAGGGCGCGAGCGCGCCGCGCGTCGGCATCGACTGGCGCATCGAGGGCGTGCAGATCGTCCAGTCCGCGGTCGATTTCGCCTCCAAGAGCCTTGTTTGGCAGGGCGTACCCTTGCCGTTCGGTGGCTTCTTCGGTTCGAGCGTCGGCGACCTCGACGGCGACGGGACGGACGCGTGGTATTCGATGAACGACGGCCTGAACGCGCGCGACGCCGCCACGGGCCTCGTCAAAACGACGCCCGGCAATTCCATGTGGTATTCGCTTCCCATGCTCGCCTCGTTCCAGGGCGGGCCCGGGCCCGAGCTCCTGCTCCAGGCGGGCGCGTCCTCGCCGCGGCTGCTCCAGGCGGATCTCGGCACCGCGTGGCAATCGGAGAGCTCCGAGCAGGTCAATGGAATGGCCGGCGCGCGCGTCGTTTGTGGCAATGCCGCGCGCTTCGTGACGCCGGCCGTCCTCTCGCCCACGCTGCGCGCCTTCGACGGCGCGACCGGCGCGCTCCTCGGCGTCCGCGCGCTCGCTGGCGGGAGCGTCTTCCCCACCGTGGACGCCGCGATCGCCGCGGGAAAGCGCCCCGGCGTGCTCTCGAACGCGACCTCCGTCGCTTCGCTCGGCCCGGGCGGCCCTGCCATTCTCGCGGGCTCGACGGACGGACACCTCTATGCCCTCGACGCCTGCACGCTCGATCTACGCTGGTCGAAGTTCCTCGGCGGCTCGGTCGCGGAGCCCGTCGTGGGTGACACCGACGGCGACGGCGCGGACGAGATCCTCGTGGGCGTTGCGGACGGCTACATCCACCACATCGACGTCCCCGGCTGCCTCTCGCCGAGCTGGGTCTCGTTTGGCGAGACAGACGATGGACCGACCGAGGCGCCCCACGTCGTCAAGCCCGGCGAGGCGGTGAAGGTCACGTTCGCGCCGGTTGCCGAGGCGAAGACCTACGAATACGCGCTCGTCGGTCCGGACGATCAGCCCCTCTGGTCGCCGGCCTACAAGTCCGCCGCGGGGCCCTCGGTTTCGGTCGACCTCACCGGCATGCTCGCCTCGCGCCCGTACCGCGTGGCCGTCCGCGCGATCGGTCCGAACGGTGGGAGCCCGGAAGCCTTCTCGAGGCCTGTCGTCATTGCGGACGGCAACCCCCCGACGCTCGACGCCGCCGCGACGGCCGAAAGCACGGCCGTGCACGTCGCCTTCGAGGCGACGGACGACCTCGCGCTCGACCATTGGCTCGTCCGGATGCACGAGGCGGGCGCGGCCGAGGAAGAGGCGCTCGTCGCCGGGGAAGGCCTCTTCAGTGGCCCCGCGGGCAAGGCCGAGCTCTCCGTCACGCCGCCGGCCTCGCTCTTCGGCAAGAAGGTCGTGGTGCGCGTCTCCGTCCTCGACTCCGCGGGCAACCCGGCGATGGTCTCGGTGAATGCGTCCGTTGATGACGAAGGCCACGTCACGCACGTCGATCCGCCCGTGATCCTGCCTGCGGAGCCGAAACCCGGGGCTGCTCCGTCCGGCCCCACCACGTTCGGCGGTTGTGGCGCTTCAGGCCGAACGCCGGACGCGTCCGCCCTCGTGGTGGCGCTCGCGCTCGGCCTCGGCGGTCTCTTCCGTCGCGCGCGGCGCAGCTCGAACGAGCCCGGCTGACCAAGCGCAACCGCATCCGTGCACCCCGCCGCTGCGCAGGCGCTGCCCATCCGAATTCGTGGAACAGCGAGAGTCGACCGTCAGGCGGGCGCGAGGCTCGCCGCGCATTCCACGAGACTCCCGCGTCGGCCTTTGCCGGCGCGTGGCACGACGATGGCAGTGGACCCCTCGCATGCACCGAATCTCGAACATGCTCTCGACCGGGTTTTCCGCGGCTCTCGTGCTTTCGACGCTGGTGATCCCGGTGAACGAGGCGAATGCCTTTCCGTGGTCTGGACTCGAGTGGAACCTGAAGGACAGCGGCGACGCGGCGGTCGGCCCCGGCCCGAACGTGTTCTCTGGGGACAACGTATTCGTCGACGATCAAAACCGCCTGCACATGCTCATCGAGGACGAGGACGGCGACGGCGTGTGGCGGAGCTCCGAGATCATCTCCACGCGCGCCGTGGGCTACGGCACGTACACGATGACGCTGGAAACCCCGATTCGTACGTTCCACAACCAGGCGGTGCTCGGCTTCTTCACCTGGAGCACGCGCGGAAGATCGAACGAGATGGACGTGGAGATCGCGCGGTTCCGCGGCACGGCCGCGGGCGACCCGAGGCTCGTGCATTCGCTCCAGCCGCAGAGCTCCCATTACGCGGTTCCGGACCTCTGGAACGCGACGTTCCACCAGTTCGTATGGGACCGCTCGCGCACCACGTTCCTCACGCGCCCCCTCGCCGGCGCAGGGACGCCCATCCAATCCAGCTTCGGCTCGCCGCCGCGGCCGACGAACACCACGAATCTCCGCATCAACTTCTGGTTGCGCGCCGGCGTGGCGCCCGCCGGGGCCACGAGCCCGCTCGAGGTCATCATCCGGAGCGTGTCGTACACCCCGGCCTGATTGTCCTTCCCGTGAACTGTGAAGAAGTTCGCGCCTGCGCGGCGCGCGTTGACAGCCCCCCCGCCGCGCCACAAGCTCCTCCCACGGCGCGAGGCATGAAGCCCGCGCTCGAAACACCCGCCGGGCGCGCTCAGCCCCGGCGAGGAGGAGTGAACATGCATCCTGCATTCGTGGCGTGGTGGCACGCGGGCCGAGGCGGCTCGTGTGGCCCTGAGGGTTGGTCCGGTCGTCGTCGTGCGTGGTTCGGAGGGGGCTGCGGCCCCGGACGAGGCGGCGGTCATGGACACGGGGGGCACGGGGGCGGCGACGACCTGCCCGGCGGCTCCGATTTCGACGGCGCGGGCGGCGGTAACTTCGGCGTGCGCCGGCCGCTGCGATTCCTGGCCCACCGGCTGGAGCTCGACGACGTGCAAATCGCGGAGCTCGCGACGATCCTGGACGAGCTGAAAATCGAGCGGGCGCAGGCCGCCGTGGATCATCGACGCACGACGAGCGCGTTCGCCGACGCGGTGCTCGGCGAGCAGCTCGACGAACCGCGGCTCGATCAGATCCGCGCGGATCGGGTGAAGAGCGCCGAGCGGCTGCAGGCGTCGGTGGTGCGCGCGATTGGGCGCATTCACGCGCTCCTGTCGGCCGAGCAGCGGAAGAAGCTCGCCTATCTGCTGCGAACCGGCGCGCTCGCCATCTGAATCCCGGCGCGTGGGGGGCTCCGGCCCCCCACACGCTCCTTCCGTCTCACGGACGGCGCTCGTCCCCCGTGCGCGGCTAGCGCCCGAGGTGTCGCGTCTCGCCCACGTCGAGGATCCAGAGCTTTTCCTCGGCGCCGCCCTCGGCCTGCCATGCCGCGCGCGCCCGCTCCGGCGGCTCGCCGATCGGCTCGTCCGTCAGCTTGAACGTCCCCCAATGCATGGCCACGAAATGCTTCGCCCCGAGCATTTTCGCGGCCGACGCCGCCTCCTCGGGCCCCATGTGCTGCGGCTCCATGAACCAGCGCGGCTCGTACGCACCAATGGGAAGCATCGCCCAGTCGATCGGCCCCGCGCGGCGCCCGATCTCCTCGAACGTATCCCAATAAGCGGTATCGCCGGAGTGATACGCCGTGCCCTCGGGCCCACGAATCACGTATCCGCCCCAGAGCGCGTCATTCCGATCCCAGGGCAAATGCATCGACCAGTGCCGCGCCGGCACGAGCGTGATCTCCAGCGAATCGATCCCCGTCGTCTCCCACCAGTCGAGCTCCACGATCTTCGCCGACGCGCCGGCCGCCTTCAAAAAGCGCGCATTGCCGAGCGGCGCCACGTACGTCGGCCGATCGCCGAGCCGCTCGATGCTCCACGCGTCGAGGTGATCCCGGTGGTTGTGCGTGATGACGACGATGTCGATCGGCGGCAATTCCTGCCAGCCGATGCCCGGCGCCACGAGCCGCTTGATCGGGCCGATTCGCTCGCCGAGGACCGGATCGAAGAGGATGTTCTTCTTGCCGAGCGTGAGGAGAAAACTCGCGTGCCCGATCCAGGTCAGGCTCGGCGCGGGGCTCTTCACGAGGTCCGCGTCGTACGGCCGGTGCGGCGTGATGAACCCGCCCGGATCCTTGATCTTCTTGCCCTTCAGCGGATCGAGGACCCGCCAGCGGAAGAGGTCGGCCGGGCCGCGGCGCGGCTGGGTGGCGAGGTGATCGAATCGACCCACGGGACCTCCTCCTGTTCGTTCCTCGTTTTCGTGTCAGCTCACGATACGCAGGCTTTTGCCGACGAGGACCTCGTTGTGGCTGCCGACGCGGTAGCCGGCGAGGTCGAGCGTGACGTACTTGAACCCGTGCTGCTTGCCCGCCTCGACGATCGCGTCGCGCATCTCCGGCTCGGCCGCGCGCCCGAGCTCCGCGAGCGCGAGCTCGATCCGCGCGAGCTCGCCGTGGTAGCGCACGCGCACCTGGCGGAAGCCGAGCCGCTTCAGCGCGCCCTCGAAGCCGCCGATCTGCGTCAGCCGCTCGCGCGTGACGCTCGTGCCGTAGGGGATGCGGCTCGAAAGGCAGGCGGCCGCGGGTTTGTCCCATATCGGCAATCCGAGCGCGGCCGCGCCCGCCCGCACGTCGGCCTTCGTGAACCCGAGCTCGACGAGCGGGCTCACGACCTCGGCGAGCCGCGCCGCTTCGAGCCCCGGCCGGTAATCGCCGAGATCGTCGACGTTCGTCCCGTTCAGGATCGCCGCGAGCCCCCACTCGACCCGCTTCTGCGCGGCGATGCGGTAAAGCTCGCTCTTGCAGTGGAAGCAGCGGTCGGGGTTGTTCGCGACGTAGCCGGGATCCTCGATCTCGTTCGACGCGACGAGCCGATGATCGGCGCCGATCGCGCGCGCGACCGTGACGGCGTCCTCGTGCTCGCCCGGCGCGAGGCTCGGCGAGACCGCGGTCATGCCGATGGCGCGCGGCCCGAGGGCCGCGTGGGCGGCGGCGAGCACGAACGCGCTGTCGACCCCGCCGGAGTAACAAACCAGGACCGAGTCGAGCTCGACGAGCCTCTCGCGCAGGCGAGCGAGCTTCTCCTCGATGGCAGGAGCCAGGGCCATGGGAGGAGGATCTAACACGCCGTCACTCCGCGGGAGGGGAGGCGGCCTGCTTTTCGTCGGTCTTCTCCGGCGCGGCCGTCGGCGCGGGCCCGTCCACCTTGCCGTCGGGCGCCTTCGATTCGTCGGGTTTGGTCTCGGCCCCGGTCGCCTTTGGTGTGTACTCGAACACCTGCAGGTTTGGTTCGAGCAGCTTGAAGACGCCTTTTTGCACGTCGTCGCCCATCTGGCCGGTGATCACCGCGATCCAGTGCGGGTGCGTGTTCGCGGCTTGTTCGAGGCGGTTCCACATGCGGGGGCGCAGGCTCACGCGCGCGCCGCGCTTGCCGAAGTCGACCAGAAACTCCTTCCAGCCGTTCTTGTCCGTGGTCACCTCGGTGGGGAGCCGGTTGATCTTGATGGTGACTTCGAGCTTGCCGACGAGCGCCATAGGAGCCTCCGCGCCCTCCGGACGGTGCCCAAATCGGCGCCGGAACACAAGTCGGGCCCGCCTCGTACCGAGTTACTTGCGGGAGAAGGCCGGAATGGGTGACGCTTGGGGCCTCTCATGAACCGCACCTCGCTTGGAAGGTCCGTCGCGCTCGCCGCCACGCTGGGGGCTTTGGCTGCGCTCGTCGGCTGCTCGGACAACCGCTTGCCGCCCGTGCCCGTGCCGAAGGCGGAGCAGAAGAGCCAACTGCCGCGCTGGTACCCCGAGAAGGCCTGGACCGCGAAGGAAGGCCAGAGCCAGATCTACATCGAGGGCAAGATCGTCTTCCAGACCGGCAGCGCCACGATCCACAAGTTCGGCGAGACCGAGAAGGTCCTGAAGACGCTGCTCGCGTTCGTCAACGAGCACCCCGAGGTCACGCGCCTGCGGATCGAGGGGCACACGGACGACAACGGCGCCGAGGACAAGAACCAGGACCTCAGCGCGCGGCGCGCGCTCAGCGTGTGCAACTGGCTCGTCGACAACGGCGTGAGCCACCTGCGCCTGCTCGCCGTCGGCTTCGGCGAGACGAAGCCCATCGCGCCGAACGAGCTCGAGATGGGCCGCGCGGAGAACCGCCGCACCGAGTTCCACGTCGCCGAGGTCGACGGCAAGCCCTTCCTCGGCAAGGACCCGACGGGCGGCGGCATGGTGCTCGACGTGCCGAGCCTCGAAGAGCGCAAGGCCGAGGAAGAGGCGCGCAAGAAGCCTGTGATCGCGGTCGTGCCGACCTTGAACTTCAAGCCCACGGGCAACGAAGTGAAGAAGGTCCAGGACAAGCAGATCTCGCTCGACCCAACGCAGAAGAAGCCCGAGCAGAAGAAGTAGAGCGCGCTCGGCCTAAGGCCCGAGGTGCCGCTCGGCCGCGTTCGGCGTGCGGTACTGCTCCAGCATCGCGAGCGTCTCGTGGAGCGACTGCCAGTAGTCGAGCACGTTGCCCTTCGGCGTCGCGTATTCGAGGAAGAGGTTGTCGTCGGTGGAGACGAGCGGCTCGCCCGGCGTCTCGCCGACGAACCGATCGAGCTCCGCGCCCGAGGCCATGAGCTCGTCGAGCAAGCCCGGCAGCGTGCCCGCGCCGAGCGTCTCGCGGATCGCGGGCACCGTGGCGAGGCGATCGAGCTCGGCGCGCGAGGCGACGAGGGGCCGCGCGCTCGCCACGAGGATGCCCTGCGATCCGCCGACGAAGAGCGCGACGTGCGGGAAGACGACGCGCAGCGTGCGCACGATGGCCGCGAGCTCGCGCCTGCGGATGTGGTGGAGCTGCACCCACTGCTGGAGGATGCCGCCGTCTGCGAGGCGCGCGCGCACGAGCTCGTAGAACTCGCGGCTGTAGAGGCTCGCGGCACCTGCGAACCACACGCTCGTGAGCTCCATCGTGACGAGGTCGTAGCCGCCCGGCGACACGAGCAGGTGGTTGCGGCCGTCTTCGAGCGAGAGCACCGTGCGCGGATCGTCGAGTGAATTGCGCGCCGGCCCGGAAAAATACTTCCGCGACGCGTCCACGATGGCGGGCGAGATCTCGGCGACCTCGATGCGCTCCCACGGGTAGGTGGCGATCGTGCCGAGCGTCGTGCCCGTGCCGAGGCCGATGACGAGCACGCGCTTCTCGGTGCCACGGAGGAACATCGAGGGGAAGTGCGCGAACCTGCGCTGCGCGGCCATCTCGGGACCGTTGTCGCCCTGGAACTTGCCGTTCGTGTAGAGCGTGAGCACCTCGGCGCGCCGCGCCACCGTGGTCACGCCGCCGTGCACGTCCTCGCGCACCATCTCGATGCGATCGGGCGGCGGGCCCGCGGAGAAGTACACGTTCGCGCCGTTCGTCATGCGCGCCATGTCCCAGCGCGGCAGCACGAGCGCGACCACGATCGCGGCCGCGGGCAAGGCGAACCGCGTCACGGCGGAGCCCTTCTCTCCGGCGGCCACGCGCGAGGCGAGCACCGAGGCGATCGCGAGCGCCGCGACGACGCCGAGCAGCGTGCCCTGCGATCCGAGCACCGGGAGGATGACGTACCCCGTGATGATTGAGCCGAAGATCGTGCCGACGGTGTTCACCACGGTCAGCCGTCCGACGCGCGCGCCGACGTCGGGCATCGAGGCGATGCGGTGGAGCAGGAGCGGAAACGTCGTGCCGAGGAAGACCGTCGGGACCGCGAGGATCAGGAGCGCGGCGAGCGCGCGGACGAGCTCGCGGCCCGTCCAGGAGTGCACATGTTTGCCTGCGAAGAGGAAGAGGCGCGGCAGCTCGGCCCAGAGCGGCATGGTGAGCGCGAGCGAGATCGCGGCGGCGCCGAGGCCGAACGCGAGCGCGCGGTCGCCGCGCTTCTCGGCGAGGGCAGGGGAGCGCGCCGCGCCGATCGCCAGGCACACGAGGAAGACGGCGAGCATCAGGCCGAACGCATACGCGCTGTTGCCGATGAGCAGCGCGAGCAGGTGCGTCTCGACGACCTCGGCCGCGAACACGATGAACCCCGACGCGAACGCGAACGCGAGCGCCGTGTTCTCGTGGTACGGACCCTGCGCCTGCGCCGCGGGCGCCGTTCGTTTCGGGCTCTCGTCGCTCGTCTCCGTCGCGGGCGCAGGGCTCTCCTCGGGCGCGCGCCTTCCCGTGACGATCGCGGTCACGCCGATCGTCACGTTCGCCAGCGCCGCAGCCCAGATCGTGCCGCGCACGCCGAGCGCGGGCAGGACGAGGTACGCGCTCGTCAGCGCGCCGATCGCGCCTCCCGCCGTGTTGATGGCGTAGAGCAACGACAGACGGCGCTGGCTTCGCTCGCCGACCTCGCCGGCGACGACCCGCGACAGGATCGGCAGCGTCGCGCCCATCGCCACCGTCGGAACGATCACCACGAGCGCCGTCAACGCGCCGCGCGCCGCCGTGAGGATCGCGAGCGAGCCCGGGGCCTTCTGCGCGACGTGGACATACGCCGCGGTGAGCGCTTCGAGCGCGGCGGGCGAGGCGGCGACGACGAGGCCGACGATGATTTCCAGCACCCCGTAGGCCACGAGCGGGCGGGCGATGCGCGCGGCGCGCTTGCCGCCGAGGTGCGCGCCGAGCGCCATGCCTCCCATGAACGCGGCGAGCACCGTGCTCACGGCGTACGCCGTCGCGCCGAAGACGTAGCCGAGCAGCTTGCCGAACGCGACCTCGTAGAGGAGCCCGGTCGAACCGGAGACGAGGAAGAGCGTCACGACGAGGGAAAACCGAGGGCGCACGCCGCGGACGATAGTCCAAGGGGCCGAGATCGCACGGCGCGAAAAAGGTCATCGGCGCCGATCCCGGCGCGCAGGGCCCGCGGTATCCTCGGGGCCGATGCGCGGCCCCGTGATGAAGATCGAAGACATCGCCGTTCGTTACGGCGATTGCTGGTCCATCCGGTCGGCCACGATCACCCTCGAACCCGGCGTGATCCACGCGATCCTGGGAGAAAACGGCGCCGGCAAGTCGACGCTGCTCAAAGCGGCGGCGGGGTTCGCCCCGCGCGTGGCGGGCACGGTGCGGATCGAGGACGGCGCGGCAGCCATTGGGATGGTGCACCAGCACTTCATGCTGGTTTCGGCGTTCACGGCGCTGGAGAACCTCGTCCTCGGCAGCGAACCCACGGGCTCGTTCGGACGCCTCGACCTCGCGAAGGCGCGGCGCGAGGCCGAGGCGCTCATGGAAAAGACGGGCCTTCGGGTGAACCTCGACGCGCGCACCTCGGATCTCGCGGTGGGCGAGCGGCAGCGGCTGGAGATCCTGCGCGTGCTCTACCGCGGCGCCCGCGCGATCTTGCTCGACGAGCCGACCGCGGTGCTCTCGCCGCTCGAAGCGGAGGAGCTCTACACGACGCTCGGCGCGCTCGCCGAGGGAGGCGCGACGATCGCCGTCGTCACGCACCGCATGGACGAGGTCATCCGGTTCGCCGGCCACGTCACGATCATGCGGCGCGGCAGGACCGTGCTTTCGCGGCCGATCGCAGCGGACGAGCGTGACCATCCGAAGCGGCTCGAGGACGAGCTCACGCGGGCGATCATGGGTGGAGAGCCGCCGCCCGAGGCGAGCCCGCCCGCGCTCGCGGAGGACGCCGAGATCGCGTTCTCGATCGAGGATCTCGTGCTCGTCGACGCCACGGGCAAACGCGTGCTCGACGGCCTCAACCTCGCCGTGAAGAAGGGCGAGATCGTGGGCATCGCGGGCATCGAGGGCAACGGGCAGCGCGAGCTCGTGCGTGCTGTCGCGGGGCTCGAACCCGGCGTGGCCGGATCGATCGTCCTCGGCGGCGCGCGCCTGCCCGCCGTGAGGACCACGGAGGATCTGCGCAAGCGACGCCGCGCGATCGCCGTGGTCCACGAGGATCGCCACGCCGACGGGCTCATGCTCGATGCGTCCGTGGGCGACAACCTCGTGCTCGGCGAGCTCGGTCAGATCGACGGGCCCAGCGCGGAAGCCGCGTTGATCAAGCATCGTATCGATCGCTTCGGCGTGAACCCGCCCGACGCGGCGAGGCGCGCGGGCGAGCTGTCCGGCGGCAACCAGCAGAAGGTCGTCGTGGGACGCGCGCTCGATCGCATCGAAGCGAGCCCCGAGCGCGCGCTCGTCGTGCTCGGACAACCGACCCGCGGCGTCGACGTCGGGGCGGCGGCGACGATCCACGGCGCCATCGTCACGGCCGCGGAAAAGGGCCTCGCCGTGCTCGTGGTGAGCGCGGACCTCGGCGAGCTCAGGCGCCTCTCGCACCGCATCCTCGTCCTGCACCGCGGCCGTATCGTGACGGAACTCCCGCCCACGTCCTCCGACGACGTCATCGGCCGGGCCATGCTCGGCATGGAGGACGCGTGAACGACAAACGCGTCCGCGCCCTGCTCCCGATCGTCCTCGCGATCGCGGGCGGCATCCTGATCTTCAACCTGATCGCGTTCGCGTTCGGGGAAGCGCCGGCCTCGGCGTTGCGCCTCGCGTTCGAGGGCACGTGGGGCACGCCGTACGGCCTCGGCCAGGTCCTCTTCAAGGCCACGCCGCTGCTCTTCACGGGCCTCGCGTTCGAGGTCGCGCTGCGCGCGGGCCTCTTCAACATCGGCGCCGAGGGACAACTCGCGCTCGCGAGCCTCGTGGGCGGGCTCGTCGCCTCGAAGCTCCCCGCCTCGCTCCCCATGCCGATCGCGCTGCCGATCGTGCTCGCCACCGCCGCCGCGGTCGGCGCGTTCGTCGCGTTCATCCCCGCGATCCTGCGCGCGCGTCGCGGTGTGCACGAGATCATCACGGCGATCATGGTCAACCGCATCGTGGACGCGATCCTCCCGTGGACGTTCTCCACGGTGCTCGGCTCCTCCACGCTCCGCACCGCGGACATCGCGCCCGGCGCCGCGCTCCCGCGCCTCGATCGTGTCGTGCCGTCCTTCGCGGGCAGCGCCGCGAGTTTTGCGTTCCCTCTTGCGGTCGTGATCGTCTTCGTCGCGATGGCCCTGCTCGAACGCACCCGGCTCGGTCGGGAGATCCGCTGGGTCGGGTTTCGCCCCGAGGCTTGCCGCGCCGAGGGCATCGACGTCGAGCGGCGCTTGCTCCTCGCGATGCTCCTCTCCGGCGCGATCGCGGCGCTCGCCGTCTCCTCGACGGCGCTCGGGTACAAGGGGTACTACGAGCTCGGCCTCGGCGCGGGCGCGGGGTGGAGCGGCATCGCGGTCGCCATGCTCGGCCGCGGCAAGGCCGTCGGCATCGTCCTCGCCGCGATCTTCCTCGGCACGCTGGAGCAAGCCGGCCTCGCGGTGAACGCGCGTGTCCCGAAGGAGGCGATGGACGTCCTCGAAGCGACGCTCATCGTCCTCGTCGCCGTCGCGAGCCGCGTCGCGTTCAAGGGCGCGCGCGCCGCGACGAACGAAGGCCCCGAGCCTGCACCTCCCCGCGACAAACCTACCCCCACGCCTGCCTCCGAGGAGGCCCGCTCGTGAGCTCGATCTTCTCCCTCACCATGCTCGCCGAGTCGATCCGCATTGCCGTGCCGTACACGTGCGCGGCGATCGGCGGCGTGTGGGCCGAGCGCGCGGGCGTCATCCAGATCGGCCTCGAAGGCATCCTGCTCACGGGCGCGTTCACCGCGGTCGCCGTCACGCACGCGACGAACAGCCCCACGCTTGGCCTCGTCGCGGCGATCGGCGCTGGCATCGCGCTCTCGCTCGGCCACGGCCAGCTCACCGAGCGCGCCCGCGTTCATGCCGTCATCAGCGGCATCGCCTTGAACCTCTTCGCGCTCGCCGCGACCCGCATGGGCCTGCGCGCCCTCTACGACAGCGCCTCGAACTCCCCTGGGATCGAGGCGTACCGGTTCGGCCCCACGGGCGCCACGGGCGGCGCGATGCTCCTGCGTGTCCTCGCCGATCCCGTCTTCTTCCTTGCGCTCGCCGCCGTCGCCGCGACCCCCTTCCTCCTGCAAAACACCCGCTTCGGCCTGCGCGTGCGCGCCGCCGGCGAGAACCCCGTCGCCACCGCGAGCGTCGGCATCTCCGTCACGCGCGTCCGCCTCACCGCGCTCGCCGTCTCCGGCGCGATCTGCGCGCTCGGCGGCGCACACCTCGCCTACGACCAGCAGCGCTTCGAGTCCGGCATGTCCGCGGGCCGTGGCTTCATCGCGCTCGCGGCCGTCGTCGTCTCGGGCTGGCGCGCGGGCCGCGCCGCGCTCGCGTGCCTCGCGTTCGGCATGCTCGAAGCGCTGCAAATCGTGCTCCAGGACGAGGTGCGCAAGACGGCGATCGGTGATCTGATCCAGACCTTGCCCTACGTCGCGACGTTGCTCGTGCTCGCGCTCGCGCCACGCCGCGCGGGCGCGCCCGAGGGACTCGGCAAACACGCCGCCGACTAAGGTCCCGAGCGCCCTTGCACGCGCGCGAGGGCCTGCAACGTCCGCTCCGCGGCGCGCTCACGCCGGCGCAGAGCGAGGCAACCTCCTGCCGGCACGGCCCTTGCGCGCGTACAAAACGACGCGTGCCCGTTGCGAGGCGTGTCTTGCACGCACGCAAATCGACGCGTGCCCGTTGCGAGGCGTGCCTTGCGTGCACGCAAAACGACGCGTGCCCCTTGCGAGGCGTGCCATGCACGTGTGCAAACGCGGCCAGCGACGTTCGTTCACCGCGGTTGCACGGGTGCAACGCTCCGCCATCCCACGCCACATTCCTGCTTGCGCGCGTGCAAACACCGCCGTCACGGGGTCGGGAGGCGCCTTGCACCGGATGCAACGCACCCCTCGCAGCCGCGAGGACCGTCTTGCATGGAGCAACGACCGTGGCTGACGCTCGACGGGGCGATTTTGCGTGCGTGCAACACACGCCGCGCAACGGCAAGCCGACCCGTTGCACCGGGGATCCCCTCAACTCCACGCCGGCACGCCCCGCTTTGCGCGAAAGCTCGCGTCCTTAGCTCGCGTCCTTTTTCCGCCCGCCCTCCCCCCGTTCAACCCTCCCAACCCCTCAGCCAGGCCGTTTCACCACATCCACAAAGCTCTCCACCGCCCGCCCCTCAGCCATCCCGATCACCCGCGACTCCCGCGACGGCCCCGTCGACCGCACGACCTCGTCGAGCGGCACGCCCCACGCGCGCGCCAGCGCCTCCAGCACCGCGCCCGCCAGCGTGCGCAACACCGCGCGCCACGGCTCGCCGCTCGGCGCTTCTTCGCTCGGCCAGAGCGTCGGATCACGCGCATCCAGGATCGCCGGCAGGTGCATCCGCACCACCAGCACGTTCGGCGCGAACGTGATCTTCCCGCGCCACCACGGACCACGACCGCTCTGGTGATCCCGCACGAGGAGCACCTCGTCCGGCACCACGTCCCACGCCGCGATCGCCTGCTCCGACAGCCAGCCCTTGGCGCCCTCCGCGATCGGCAGCGTGTCGAGCCGACCGCCGCACGCCCGCACGATCTGCGCGCATGCCATCTGCTCCGCCGGCTCCTTCACGAGCGCTGGCAAGAGCGCGGCTTGCTCCGACGCCCACCGCGCGAGCTCCTGCCGCTCCACCACCGGCACCACTGTCGCCTGCCGCGTCGCCCCGGGACGACCCACGAGCACGCCCGAGATCCCTCGCATCGAGCACGCGCGCAGGCCGCCCACGGCCACCACGCCCGCGTAGGTCGGGTGGATGCAGGCGCGGCCCACCGTGTCGCCCGACGAGGTCACGAGCGGCCGGAGGTTCTGCGCCATCTCCGGGATCTCGCGCGGCCAGAGCCTTTCGAACGGCTCGGGCTCCGGGCTCCACGTCCGGCCGAGCAACTCGTAGCCGTCGATCGTCATCCAGTCCGATGCCGGCACCACGCGTGTGCGCTTGCCATGCGCGTCCTCCACGTCGAGGTGCACGTCGAGCGCCGGACAGAGCCACGCGCAAAGCTCCTCCAGCGTCCAGCAGCGATCGTGCCCGCGACGGTAGAAGATCCCGTCCGGCGCATCCGGCGGCGCGCGCAGCCACACCCGCACGCGTGTCCCCGCGTCGCTCATCACCTCCGCTTCCGCGGCTGCGCGCAGGATCGGGCGCGTCGTCCCGCCCGCGTAGAGCTCGAGCACGCTCGTCTCCTTGCGCCCCCGATCGGACGTGCGTGTCGTGATCCGGGCCCTTTGACCCCAAAGGAACACCGCGAACGGCCCGAGCCCACCACCGCCGCGGCGGAAGCCCTTCGCCAGGAGCCCCGGCGGATCCCGGCGCAGGAGCAGCGACGACCAGTACTCGCTCGCCGTGTCGCGCAGCGGCGCCGACAGCGCTTCTGCGGGCATCCCCGTGCCCGTGTCCTCGATTTCGAGCCAGTGCCCTTCCTCGTCCTCGCCGAGCCGCACCGTGATCGTGCCCCAGTCGCTCGGCCACTCCTCCAGCATGCGCCGCGCGCGCACCGCGCTCGCCGCGTTCTGCACGAGCTCCCGCAGCGGCATCGACGCGTCGCTCTCGTCGAGCCGCGTCGCCCCGAGCCGCTCCACGAGCGACGGGATGTCCGTCACGTGCACCCGCGTATCCACCGGCGTCCATCCCTCGACGGGGAGGAAATCCGCGAGGCGGCTCGGATCCTCCACGCCTGCCACGCCGCGCGCCCCGAGCCTCGGCCGACCTGCCTCCGCGAGGAGCGTGTCCACGATCCGGAGCTCGCGATCCACCGCGACCAGCGTGTCCATCCCGAGCCAGAACGCGGGCGCCTCTTCCACCGTGAAGGGGCTGTCGGCGAGGAAGATGAGCCGGCTGTTCGCGACGTACGGCTCGCGCAGCTTCTCTTGCAGGATCCAGTGCTCCCGCCGCGCCCCTGCGGGCCTGCGCGCCGCGCGCCAGAAATGCGGCGCGCGCGAAAAATCGATCCGCGACACGTCCGCGACGCGCAAGAGACAGGCGAGCTTGAACGCGTCCACCGTCCAGCCCGAGGGCATCCCGGCGAGCGGCGCGATCGTCTCGTGGAAGTGCTCCGGCAGCTCCGTCGCGAGCCACAGGTGGCTCCGCGCGACGCGGCCGATCGTCGACCCGTACGCCTGCCTGAGCTCCACCGGCTCGACCAGGTGGTGCTCCTGCCCGTGCGCGTCTCCGTAAGGCGCGAGCGTGAGCCGCTCGGCGTGCCTGGCGTAGAGCGTGCGCAACGCCTCCGTGATCGCCTCTTGCTCGATGTCGGCCGGCGGCTGCTGCAACTCGGCCGTCGTCGGCGCGCGCCCGAGCTTGCGCACCAGCATGCCCACGACCGCGTCGACCCACGTGCGCTCGCCCTTCAGCGCGTCCGTCCCGCCGTGCATCATCGCCAGCGAGAGCGCGAGATCGTGCACGACGAGCGACGACGCGAGGACGAACGCCTCGGGCGGCGTCAGCGAGAAGCTCGGCCCCGCCACCGCGTCCGCGCTGATCCACAGATCGTCGGTGTGCAAAAGATCCGAGAGGCTCGGCTCGTCGGTGCGCGCTGCGACCATCTCGTTTGCGATGGCCGTGGCGCGCCCGCGGATGCGCGAAAGCGCGTCGCGCAAGGTCGCGCGAGGTCCCGCTACGACGTCAGCCTCGCGGGGCGCGAGTGTGCTTTCCCAGAGCGTGGTCGTCTCGAGGTGCGCCATCTTCCGAGGGTAGTCCGACTCGGCCCGCGAGGGGGAGGGAGAAGGGAGAGGGGAGGCGAGGGGAGGCGTGATCGCTCGCGGCGCGCGCGGCCGCGTTACGGCGAGGGCGAGCGTGGCTCCTGCGTGACAGCTTTTTCCGAAGCTTCCCGCGGGAACCGCTCCTTGTGCGTCACGAGCATCCGCTCGGCGATCGCAACCACGTCACCTACGTCCTTGCCGTATCCGTCGGCGTGGATTTCCTCAGCGAACGAAGACGTCGTCACGGCGCCGCCGATCATCACCACGTGCGGCAAACCCTGGCCTCGCACGGCGTCGATGACGTCCTTCATGCGCATCATCGTCGTCGTCATGAGCGCCGACAGACCGATGATCTGCGCCTTGTGCTCGCGCGCGGCGGCGAGGATGTCTTCGAGCGGCACGTTGCGCCCGAGATCGTGCACGTCGAAGCCGAAGTTGCGGAGCATCAGACCCACGATGTTCTTGCCGATGTCGTGGATGTCGCCCTTCACCGTGGCGAGGATGACCGTGCCCTTCTTCTCGATGTTGCCCGACGCTTCGAGCAGCGGCATCAGCACGGCGACGCCGGCCTTCATCGCGTCCGCGCTCGCGATGAGGTGCGGGATGAACTTCTTGCCCGAGCCGAACAGATCGCCGAGGTGCCGGATCGCCGGCGTGAGCACGTTCAGGAAGATGTCGAAGGGATCCATGCCCTCCGCGAGCGCGCGCTTGACGAGCCCGGGCACGCCGTCCTTGTCGCCCTCGACGACCGCGCCCCACAGGAGATCACGTGTCCCCTTCGCCTTGCCCGCGCCCGCCTCGCCCTTCGGCTCGTCGCCGCCCGGCGTCGCCACGTTGAGGAGCTGCCCCGCCTTCGCCGCTTCGAGCATGGCCTGATCACGCTTCCGCTGCGCTTCGAGCGGCACGGCCAGGTCGATGTACCGCCGGCAGTTCAGATCACGCCCCGCGAACAGGCTCGCCGCCGCCACGGTCTCCTGCAGCAGCGGGTCGACCGCGTTGCAGATCGCGCTGTCGAGCCCCGCCGCGATGGCCTGCGCGAGGAACGTGTTGTGCACGGTCTTCCGCAGCGGGATCCCGAACGACACGTTGGACAACCCCAGCGTCGTCGCGCATCCGAGCTCGTTCGTGATGATGCGGATCGTCTCGATCGTCTGCGCCGCGGCCACGGGCGCCGCGCTCACCGGGATCGAGATGCAGTCGAAGACGACCCACTCCTTGGGGATCCCGTGCTCCTCGCACATCCGCAGGATCTTCTCGGCGTTGCGCACCCGATCGATCGCGCGCTCGGGGATCTCGCTCTCGGCGCACATCCCGATCACGGCGCAGCCGTAACGCTTGATGATCGGCAGCAAGAACTCCGCCTTCTCGCGCACCGGATCGACGCTGTTCACGAGCGGGCGCCCGGGGAACGCCCGGATCCCGCGCTCCAGCGCGTGCACGTTCGCCGAGTCCACCACGAGCGGCAGATCCGTCACGTTTTGCACCGCGAGCACGGCCTTCTCCAGCATCGCCGCTTCGTCCACGAGCGGGACGCCGACGTTCACGTCGAGGGCCATCGCGCCGCCCTCGGCCTGCGCCCGCGCGTCTTGCACGATGAGGTCCGTCCGGCCCTCGCGGATCGCCTGCGAAAAGATCTTCCGCCCCGTCGGGTTGATCCGCTCGCCGATCGTCACGAACGGCGCGCCCTTCCCCATCCGGAGGCTCCGGCTCCGCGAGGTGATCCACGTGCCCGGCAGGCGGTTCGTCGTCGCGTGGGGCTTGTGCCCGACCTCCGAGGCGATCATGCGGATGTACTCGGGCGTCGTGCCGCAGCAGCCGCCCACGATCGCCGCGCCGCGATCCACGAACTGCCGCGCGAACGGCGCCATCTGCTCGGCCGTCTGCGGGAAGACCGTCCGGCCGTGCCGCATCACGGGAAGGCCCGCGTTCGGCTGCACCGAGAGCGGCAGCGACGTCGCCCGCCCCATGCGCCCCACGACCTCCAGCATGTCCTCCGGGCCCACGGAGCAGTTCACGCCGATCACGTCCGCGCCGCAGGCTTCGAGCACGATCGCCGCCGTCTCCGGATCCGTGCCCGTGTCCGTCAATCCGCGCACCGTGTACGTCATGTGCGCGATCACCGGGACCGTCCGCGAGACGTCGCGCACGCCGATGAGCGCCGCCTTCATCTCGACGAGATCGAACATCGTCTCGATCACGATCACGTCCACGCCCGCGTCCACGAGCGCCCGCGCCTGCTCCGAGAAGATCTCGACGGCCTCCTCGAACGGCAGCTCCCCGCCCGGCTGCAACGTCGTCCCGCTCGGGCCGATGTCGCCCGCGACGAGCGTGCGTGCGTCCCCGATGGCCCGCCGCGCGTTTTGCACGGCGGCCGCGTTGAGCTCGCGCACGCGATCCGCCGCGTTGTACTCGCCGAGCCGCAGGCGCGAGGCCCCGAACGTGTTCGTCAGGAGGATGTCCGCCCCGGCGTTCACGTACTCGCGGTGCACCGCGATGATCGCGTCGGGTTGCTCCACGTTCCAGAGGTCCGGCGCGTATCCGTCGGGCAGCCCGCGCGCCTGCAAGAACGCGCCCATCGAGCCATCGAGGATCAGCACCTCGCTTCGCAGCCGCCTCGCGAATTCCTGACGATTCACGCGGTCTCCTTAGCTCGATTCCGCCCCGATGACGACCGGATCCCCCTCGTCTTCCGGAGTTCGCCCGTCCTCCCGCGCCACGAACGCCACCACCGTCGTCACGGATTTCCTGGGCCAGAGGCTCATCGCCTCGTTCACCGTCACGCCGATCCGCGAAGCCTCCACGAACGGGCAAAGCGCGCCTTGCGCCTCCATCGGATAGCCGATGTAGCCTGGCCGGTACCGCGCCGACCGGGCGAGCCCCGCCCGCGCGAGATCCGACGTGATCCGCGCCTCCACCACACGCGCCGCCCGATCCACGAGGAACGTTCCGAGCGCGTCGAGGAACCACGCCTCGGCCGGCTCGCCGCGCCGCGCGAGCTCATCCAGCGCCTCGTCCCATCGCTCGCCGAGCGTGACCACCAGGAACGCGACCTCGCGCGCCCCTGCGAACCGCTCCGCGAGCACGGAGGAACGCAAGAGCCCGGGCGGCGACTCCTCTGTGACCACCTCGTCCTCGCGGATCTCCACGACCTCCGCCGTTCGAAACACGCCCTCGAACGAGGCCATCCCGAGCGCGCGATCGAGCGCGAGCGTGATCGCCTCGCGCACGCCGCGTTCGTCGATGTCCGCGATCCGGGTCGCGTGGGGCACCCGGAGCGCGCGCAGGACCTCGCGCTCGTCCGGCGCTGGGATCCCGCTTCGCACCATGTTCACGCCGCGACGTAGGAGCCGCATGCCCTTTTGTTCCGTAGCGTCATCTACCACTGGCAAGTGGCTAGGAGGTTGCCTATCTTAGGGAGCGTCTGGGAGCCGCCGACCTCAGCGCGGCCTCTGCGACGCACACCACCCGCGTCCATGGCTTCTCCGGACGAGGCTACGAGGAGAACTATGTCTATCAGCATCACGCCTAAGGCAGCCGAGAAGGTCGTCGAGATTGCGACGGCCGAGGATCTCATGGGGCAGGGCCTGCGTCTGCGTGTCATCGGCGGCGGTTGTGCCGGCTTCTCCTACGATCTCTACTTCGAGGACAAGCCGACCGACCTCGACGAGACCTTCGAGGACAAGGGCATCAAGCTCTACGTCGACCCGCTGAGCTATCAGTACCTCGACGGGACGGAGATCGATTACGTGGAAGGCCTCCACGGCTCGGGGTTCAAGTTCTCGAACCCGAACACGAAGAGCACCTGCGGCTGCGGCTCTTCGTTCTCCGCCTAGCACGCCCCCGCGCGCCCGCCCGCGGCGCTCCGCCGCGCCACGCCGCCCGCTCTCTCGCGGACGGCAAACTCCTCGAAAATCCCCACGAACTTCCGGTTTTCTGCGTTCTTCGGGCCTTGCCGAAGCGCGCCTCCACGGCCGTTCCGGTCGCACAGCGTGCAGCCACGCCGCACCCCTGGTCCTTTCTCCCTGGGGCCATGTCACCCCGTGAGCCAGGGGCGTGCCACACGCGGACCAGGTCCGAACCAATCGCGGGCGGCGTGAGTCATGCAGGGAGTCGGTCCGTCGGGGCCGACGTCCTCGAAGGCCCCTCGAAACGGCGTCCACGGCGGGTAGGCCCGAGCGACGACGCGGTGCGCCCCACTGGAAATCGCACCTTTCATGAGAATGAGGGAAGACGTGCAGACCTCTCGAGACCAAAGCAGCGCGGTTTCTCGGTATATCGCGCACGTTCGGCAAATTCCGGAGCTCTCGCGCGAGGAGGAGGTCGAGCTCGCCCGTGCTTTCCGGGATCGGGGAGACGAGCGCGCGGCCGCCCGGCTGGCGCTCGCCAACCTGCGGCATGTCGTGTCCATCGCGATCAGCTACCGGCGTTATGGCATTCCTCTCGCCGATCTCATCGCCGAGGGGAACTTCGGGATCGTGCACGCGATCCGCAAGTACGACCCGGATCGCGGCAATCGGTTCGTCACGTATGCGGCATACTGGATCCGTGCGTACATCCTGAACCACGTGATTCATTCATGGAGCCTCGTCGGCGTCGGATCCGGCCCGCTCCGGTCGAAGATGTTTTTCCGTCTCCGCCGAGAGCGCGCGCGTATCGCGGGGCTCGTGGGCGAGGGCGAAGCGGGGGACAAGCTCCTGGCCGAGAAGTTTGGCGCGCCCGCGGAGAAGGTCGTCGAGATGGCCCGCCGGCTCGAAGCCCGGGACGTCTCGCTCGACACGAAGGTGTTCGAGGACGGGGCGCGTTCGCTCGTCGATACCCTCGTCGCCGAGGATCAGGATCAAGAGGAGCGATTCTCGCGCGCCGAGGAGGGGGCGCTCCTGCGCGAGCGCCTCGAGCAGGCCGTGCAGAACCTCGATCCGCGCGAGCGATACATCGTGGAGACGCGCATGATGGCCGATCCGGAGGAGGAGCTCTCGCTCGCCGAGATTGGCAGGCGCCTCGGCGTCTCGCGCGAACGCGCGCGCCAGCTCGAGGCCCGCGCCAAGCGCAAGCTGCGCGACCGGCTCCACCCGCTCGCGGCATGAAGTCACCACCTCGACTTTCGGATCGGGGGGCGTTATCTTCCGCCTCGTCGCAGCGGAGCAGGTGATCGCCGGCGGGTTTCCGCGGGAGGAAAGTCCGAGCTCCGCAGGGCAGGGTGCCGGGTAACGCCCGGTGAGGGTGACCTCGAGGAGAGTGCAACAGAGAACCAGACCGCCGGCTTGAAGGTGCCCTCGTGGTGCTCGTCCAGTCGGTAAGGGTGAAACGGTGGGGTAAGAGCCCACCGCATCTCCGGTAACGGGGGTGGCATGGCAAACCCCACCCGGTGCAAGGCCGCGTAGGGAGGCGATGGGATCGAGAGGTCCCGGGAGGACGGCCCGTCCGATGCCTCCGGGTTGGCTGCTGGAGGCACGTAGCAATGCGTGCCCTAGAGGAATGATCGCCGACGCTCCGGGGGTGACCTCGGGGCGAGACAGAACTCGGCTTATGAGCCGCTGCGACCGAGAGGCTCCGATCGAACGATCGGGGCCTTTCGCTTTTTGTCGCAGCTTGTCGAATGCGAGTGCAACCGAGCGATGTCGGCCGCCGAAGCGGGCTCTGCCATAAGCGTTTTTCCTGGCGATGCCAGGCACGTCCTCGCCTCGCATGGCGTGGCCTCGGCCGTATGTTACGTTGTGGCAACCCGTCCGTCGTCTCTTCACCGATGGAGCAAACCATCCCCTCCGAAGTACCCGCGCGTTCCACATTTGCCGTGATCTGGCCTTGGCTGCTCGCGATTTCCGTCGCGATGGCTTCGATTGCGATCGCCCTCCTGCTGATCCGGCCGCTCGACGGCCTGTTCTTGATGGGGCCGATCGGGATCCTCGCGCTTCTGGCGCTCGTCGCGGGGTTTCTTCCGAGCCTGGTTTCGCTCGTCCTCTCCACGATCGGCTTCGGGGTTTACTGGTTTGTGGCGTCGTCGGGGGACGAGCCTCCGGGGGTTGTCTTTCCCTACGTATTTCGTCTCATCACGTTTTTCGTGACCGGCTTGATCGTGAGCCTCGTCATGGGCTCGGAGCGCCGGGCGCGGCAGCGCGCGCAGGGCGAGCGTTTGCTCGCCGAGCGCTCCCGGCTGGAGGCCGAGCGGGCCGCCGCGGCCGCCCGGGCCTCGCTCGCGGCGCTGCACGAGAGCGAAGAGCGACATCGCGCCCTCGCCGAGGCGCTGCAGGAGGCCGATCGTCGCAAAGACGAGTTTCTGGCCATTCTCTCGCACGAGCTACGAAACCCCTTGGCTCCGGTCCGCAACAGCCTCTATGTGCTCGGCCGCGCGGCGCCGGGCAGCGAGCAGGCGAAGCGCGCCGAGCGCGTGATCGAGCGGCAGATCGTTCACATGACGCGGCTCATCGACGATCTGCTCGACGTGACGCGTATCTCGCGCGGCAAGATCCACCTCCAGCACGGGCCGGTCGAGCTCTGCGAGCTCGTGCATCGCGCCATCGAGGATCTCCGCTCGGTCTTCGAACAAGGCGGGGTGACGCTCAGCGTGGAGCTGCCCGACGGGCCCGTTTGGGTGAACGGCGACGGGACGCGGCTCGCGCAGGTCGTGGGCAATTTGCTGCACAATGCGGCCAAGTTCACGGATCGTGGCGGGCGGGTGCAGGTCGTGGTGTCGCTCGTGGAGGGGGGACGAACCTACATTTGCGTGCGTGATACCGGCATGGGCATTGCGCCGGAGGTCTTGCCCCGACTCTTCAATCCTTTCACGCAGGCCGACAGGACGCTCACGCGGAGCCGCGGGGGGCTCGGGCTCGGCCTCTCGCTGGTCAAGGGTTTGGTCGAGCTACACGGCGGTGACGTGCGCGCCGAGAGCGAGGGCCCGGGCCGGGGCGCCACCTTCACGATCGAGCTGCCCGTGCGGGAGCCCGCGGCCCCGAACGGCGCGGCGAGCGTGGGCCGCGAGGAGCACCGCTGCGGCCGTATCCTGGTCATCGAGGACAACGCGGACGCGGCCGCGAGCCTCGCCGAGGCGCTCGCGGTCGGGCGGCGCAACGTGCACGTGGAGGTCGCCCATTCCGGCCCCGAGGGGATCGAGAAGGCGCGGAGCTTCGATCCCGAGGTGATCCTGTGTGATCTCGGTTTGCCCGGGATGAACGGCTACGAGGTCGCGCAGGCGCTCCGCGCGGATCCGACGCACCGGGACAAGCTCCTCATCGCGCTGACGGGGTACGCCTCGCCCGAGGATCGGAAGCTCTCGCGGGCGGCCGGCTTCGATCGGCACCTCGCGAAGCCGTTGGACCTCAAGACGCTGGACCGGCTGCTCGCGGAGCTCTGTGATCCCGCGGGGCCTACGGGGCGGGCGTCCGCGGCGTGACGATCATTCGGCCGCCTCGGCCGTATCGCCGGAGGCGCGCGAGAGGCGGACTGCGCAGAACTTGAATTCGGGGATTTTTCCGAACGGGTCGATGGCGTCGATCGTGAGGATGTTGGCGGCGGCCTCGCGGAAGTGGAATGCGATGAAGACGCTGCCGACGCCGACGTTCGTGGTCGGGCGGGCGACGAGCTCGATCGAGCCGCGGCGCGAGGTGACGCGGACGCGTTCGCCCGGACGAACGCCGAGCCGCGCGAGGTCCTCGGGGTGGACCTCGACGAAGGCCTCGGGGGCGATGGCGTCGAGCGCGTAGGAGCGCCGGGTCATCGTGCCCGTGTGCCAGTGTTCGAGCAGGCGGCCCGTGTTGAGGACGAAGGGGTATTCGGCGTCGGGCGTCTCGCGGGCCGGCGTGTATTCACAAGGGACGAGCTTTCCGCGGCCGTCGGGGGTGGGGAAGCCGTCGTCGAAGAGGATCTGCACGCCGTCCTTGGCCGAGCGATCCGGCGAGGGCCAGAGGCGGCCGGCCTTTCCGAGGATGTCGTAATCGAGGTTCTGGTAGGCGTCCGTGAGCGAGGTGAACTCGTCGAAGATGTCAGAGACGCGGGTATAGGGCATCGGATACCCCATGCGGTTCGAGATCTCGCAGACGATCTGCCAATCGAGCCGCGCCTCGCCCGGCGGTTTCAGGGCGGGGCGGCCGATCTGGACGCGGCGATCGGTGTTCGTGTAGGTGCCGAGTTTTTCGAGGTAACTCGAAGCCGGCAGGATCACGTCGGCGAACTCGGCCGTCTCCGTGAGGAAGATGTCCTGCACGACGAGGAAATCGAGCTTCGCCAGGGCTTTTTTGACCTTGTTGACGTTGGGATCCGAGAGGAACGGGTTCTCGCCCATACAATACAGGGCCTTGAGCTTGCCTTCGAGCGCGGCCGTCGTGATTTCGGTGACGGTGAGGCCGGGCTTCGGATCGAGCGGGACGCCCCAGGCTTGCTCGAATTTGGCGCGGATGGCCGGGTCGGCGACGCGCTGGTAATCGGGGTACATCATGGGGATGAGGCCGGCGTCGCTCGCGCCCTGGACGTTGTTTTGCCCGCGCAAGGGGTGCAGGCCCGTGCCGGGGCGGCCGACGTTGCCCGTGACGAGGCATAACGAGATGAGGCAACGCGCGTTGTCCGTGCCGTGCGTGTGCTGGGAGATGCCCATGCCCCAGAACGTGATCGCCGCCCGCGCAGAGCCGTAGGCCCGTGCGATCTCGCGGATGAGGTCCGGCGCGACGCCGCAGATCTCGCTCGCGACCTCGGGGCTGTAGCGCGCCACGGTCTCCCGCAGGGCCTCGAAGCCGGTCGTGTGTCGTTCGACGTAATCGGCGCGGTACAGGCCCTCGGCGAGGAGGACGTGGAGGACGCCATTGTAGAAGGCGACGTCCGTGCCAGGGCGGATGCGGGCGTAACGCCAGGCGTACTGGGCGACGTCGGGGCGGCGCGGGTCGACGACGATGAGCTTCGTGCCGCGCGCCGCGGCTTGTTTGAAGAAGGACGAGGCGACGGGGTGGTTCGCCGTGGTATTCGTGCCCGCGAGGAGCGCGACGTCGGCCTCGGCGATGCCAGCGAACGTGTTCGTGACCGCGCCCGAGCCAATCGTCTCGAGCAGCGCCGCGACGCTCGACGCATGGCAAAGCCGCGTGCAATGGTCGACGTTGTTCGTGCCGAAGGCGGCGCGCACGAGCTTCTGGAAGACGTACGCCTCCTCGATCGAGCATTTCGCCGAGCCAAACCCGGCCATCGCGGCGGGGCCGTGGGTATCCCGCGCCTCGCGGAGGCGGGTCGCCACGACGTCGAGCGCTTCGTCCCAGCTCGCCTCGCGGAATGCGGGGAGGACGTCCTCGTACCGGACGAGGTGCCCTTTTCGGCGTCCGCCGCGCGCCTCCTGTGCGCTGGGCGATGCGTCCGAGAGCGGGCCTTTCGGATAACGCACGCGGAGGAGGGGTTTCTGGAGCCGCTGCGGGTGCATGGCGTAATCGTAGCCATAACGGCCCTTCACGCAGAGCCGCTCGTGGTTCGCCTCGCCGTCGCGGCCGTCGACGTACACGATGCGGTTCGTCTGCTCGTCGACGTTGTACGTGAGCGCGCAGCCGACGCCGCAATAAGGACAAACGCTGTCGACCTGCTTCAAATGCACGCGCGGCGCGAGCGGGGCGCTGACGGGCTTGTTGACGAGCGCGCCCGTGGGACAAACGGCCATGCATTCGCCGCACGAGACACACGTGCTCTCGCCCATCGGCCGATCGAGGTCGAAGCCGATCCGCGCGCCATACCCCTTGCCCGTCCGGCCGATGACGTCGTTGTGCTGGATGTCGTCGCAGCCGCGGACGCACCGATCGCAGAGGATGCAGGCGTCGTGATTCACGGCAATGACCTTCGACGATCTGTCCTCGCCACGGGCATGGCCATGGGGCAGGCGGCTGCCATCGGCGCCATAACGGTGGGCGAGCGCATGAAGCTCATTGCCCCCGGTGGTGCTCTCCTTGGGGCAAACCTCGGGTTGGTCGCTCATCAGGAGCTCGAGCAGGACCTTGCGCTGACGCTCGACCCGCGGCGAGGCGGTCGCGACCTTCATGTTCGGCTCACAAGGCCGCACGCACGAAGCCGCGAGCGTCCGGCCGCCGACGTCGACGACGCAGAGCCGACAGACGCCGACGGGGTTGAGGCGTTCGTCGTGGCAGAGGACCGGGATGTTGATGCCGAGGGCCTTCGCCGCCTGCCAGATCGTCGTGCCCTCGGGGACGGTGACGCTCGTGCCGTCGATCGTGAGCGTGACGGTGCGCGGGGACGTGGCTATGTCCGGTGCCGCGGGCGCTTGCATACGGCGGATTGTGGCACGAGGAGGGCCGGACAGAAGCCGGGGAATGCATCGGCTCGGCGCGTCAAAGGCGCGCAGGCCGCGTCATGCAGGGGCGAGCGGACGGACGGCCGCTGTCATTCGCAGCCCATTCCGTCGGGGGCGGGCAGGCCGCAGGTCGAGAGCCAGTCGAGCAGGAGTTGTTTGTCGGCCTCGGGGATCGTGGCCATGAGGGGCATGAAGCCGCTCTCGACGACCTCGGCCATACGCACGAAACGGGGCTTCGTGGTCACGCCGTGGAGAAGCCGCGTGTCCTCGTACGTGAGCAGCGAGTAAGGCGCGCCCGAGAGCGGCGGTGATTGGTGACAGCCGTGGCAGTGCGTCTGGAGGACGGCAAAGACGTCGCAGGGGAAATCGCCGGTGGCCGGTGTGTCGTCGCAGGTCGGGCCCGCGTCGCCGCCGCCGCCGCCGCCCGCGCCGCTCGTCGGCAGGGGAGGGATCGGGGGGCTGCCCGGCGGGACACATTGCCCGCCGAGGCAACCTTCTTCGAGATCCGCGGTGCACGCGAAGCCGAGGGCAGCGAGGAGAGAGAACAAGGCGATCGGCGCGAGGCGACGGAAAAGGAGAGGCATTGCGGGAGAATAGCGCAACCGGGCGGGCGTGGCGTGGCGGCTCTCTCGGGGAAACAGCGCGAGCCCCGCGAACGGCGCGGGGCCCGGGAGAGGCGTGGACCTCGCGCGAGGGCGAGGTCCGTCTCTCTCACTTGCAGGTGTCGGACATCGCGATCGTGTGCGGGCAATGCGTCGCCGCGGCCGTCTCGTCGCTCGCCGCCACCGTGAGGTGGTAGAGGCGGCACTCGGTCGTATTGCCGGCCGTGAAGTTCGCCGCGTTGTACGTCATGTTCGCGGCCGTCCAGCCCATGCACGACGTCATGCATTCGCCTTCCTGCGGCCACTGGGTCGGGCAGGTCTCCACCGCGAGCGAACAGAAAGCCTGGCAGAGCGAGCCGCACGTCGCGCCGCCGCTCGGACCGCCGTGCTGGCAGTGCGTCGCCGGATCCCCCGTCGCCGCGCTCGTGTGATAGACGCGACACTGCATCGTGTTGCCGGCCGCGTCGCCGTCTTTGCCGTCGGCCGGGAGGCCCGTGCAGCTCCCCATGCAGCTCGCCTTATCGGCATACTGCTGATTTTCACCCGTGCAGTTCGCCGCGATGTCCGTGCAGTATTTGTCGCAGTCGACCGCAGCGCTGCCGCCCGAGCCGCCCGAGCCACCCATGCCGCCCGTGCCGCCCGTGCCGCCGGACGCACCCGAGCCGCCCGAACCGCCCGAACCGCCGCTGTTCTCATCGCCGCAACCCGTCGTCGCGATGAGAGAGGTGGAAGCGAGCAAAGCACCCAGGAAAACAAGTCCATGTTTGGTCATGTAAAGCACTCTCTCCGTTTTCCGACCAGAACGTCAACCCTCGGGCGTTCCCCGTGCGAAATTCGCTCGCAAAGGGGATCACGCCCAGGGCGAGAGGGGTCGGAGTCCATGCATACGCGCGGCGTCGCGCAGCGGTTCCATGGTTCGATGTCCGCGATTCGCGCGGGAATCTCTGGCGGCAGTGATTTTGCTCACGCTCCCCGCGAGCCGGGATTTCCTGCCCCCGCCGCGCCATAAGGTGGATACCGGACGCTGCGTCGATTCCGGGGACGGTCTCTTTTCATACGAATCAGGAGCAGTCGGTAGAATGTGAAAAGAATGGAGCCCGCCCCGAAGGGAGGCTCCAATCCGACGCGGGCGCGGCGACTGCGCACTGGCTTTACCGTGTCCGCGCCGCACACCGGGGGCCGGTCCACGCGCTCCCGAAATGCAGTCGCCGAAGGCCGCATGGCAAGAGCTGCTCGCCCGACCGCTCTGCCGACCGTCCAGGGCTTCCGTTTTTCGTCCCGGTTGACCTGCCGACGACCATGGCGGAGCCCCGGCGTCTGGTCCGGCGATTGCTCGTGTTCCTGTGACATGTCGACGCGACCCTCGCCCAGAAACGTTCTCGCCACGAAGAGCGAAGGCATGAGCGACGCGGCGCCCGTCTCGTCGAACCGGGGCAGCGGCATCCGTCGCGCCGTCATGCCCGAGCCCCTGCCCCCGCCGAGCGACGCGCTCGCCGCAGCGCTGACGTTCCTCGAGGGTGTGGCCTCGCGGCGGATGTGCCGGGAGGAGCTGCGCTCCTGGATCGACCGGAACCTCGTGCAGCCGGGTTACATGGCCCGTCCCTGGCGGATTCAGGAGCCGCTGTTCGGCGCGTTGCCCGCCGACAAGCACTGCAGCGCGTTCCTGCCTGAGATCCCGCCGACGGACGAGACGGCCGCGATCCTGGTCCGCACGCGCGCGCGTGTGGTCGGCCACCTGCGCGGGCTGCTCCAGTCCCCGGTCGACGACCGCTTCCTCTCGGCCGCGATCTTCGCCGGCCGCGTCCGCAGGGTCGTCGTGGGCGATACGATGCAATGGGTGCCGCGCCCCCGGAGCCACGACATCCTGAGTGACATCGTGACGAGCCTGTTCGTCTCGGACATCCTCGGCCGGCGGGAGTTTTACGCGCAAAACCTGTGCATCTGCGACACGTGTGGCCGCGTGCGCTTCGACCCGGAGCCGCCGCAGCGCACCAAGTGCTTCTTCTGCTAGAGCATCGAGGCCCTGTCCGCCCCTGACGTTCCTCGCCCGCGAACAAGGCGTTGCCAAGCGCGCTTCTTCATGGGTGAAGTAGGGGCATGATTGATCTGCGCTCGGATACCGTGACGCGGCCCACCGCCGCGATGCGGGAGGCCATGGCCCGGGCCGAGGTGGGCGACGACGTCTACGGGGAGGACCCGACGGTCGCGCGCCTGGAGAAGCTCACCGCCGAGATCACCGGCAAAGCGGCGGCGTTGTTCGTGCCGAGCGGGACGATGAGCAACCAGATCGCCTTGCTCTGTCACACGCAGCGCGGCGACGAGGTGATCATCGGCGAAGGCGCGCACTGCGCGTTCTACGAGTCGGGCGCGGGCGCGGCCTGGTCCGGGGTGCAGTTCGAGGTCGCCGGGCGCGGAGGGTTGTTCGGGCCGGACGAGCTGAAGGCGGTCATCAAGCCGCCGGCCGACTACCACCCGCGGACGCGGGTCGTGGCGCTGGAGAACACGCACAACCGGGCGGGCGGTCGGGTGTTCCCGCAGCGCGACGTGCTCGCGATCGGCGAGGTCGCGCGGGCACACGGGCTCGCGATGCATCTCGACGGCGCGCGTGTGTGGAACGCCTCGGTCGCATCGGGACTCTCGGTCGCGGAGCTGTGCGCGCCGTTCGAGACCGTGAGTGTTTGCTTCTCAAAGGGTCTCGGCGCGCCGGTGGGATCGGCGATCTGCGGCGACGCGGCGACGATCGTACGGGCGCGTAGGTTCCGGAAGATGCTCGGCGGTGGCATGCGGCAGGTCGGCGTGCTCGCGGCGGGTGCCCTGTACGCGGTCGAGCATCACCGCGCGCGGCTCGCGGAAGATCACGCCGCGGCGCGCGTGATCGGCGCGGCGATCCGCGAGGTGTCCGGGGCGAGCGTGCCCGAGGTCGAGACAAACCTCGTGCAGGTGGATCTGCCCGTGGCGGCCGACGAGCTCGTCGCGGCCGCGCGCGCACGTGGCGTGCTCGTTGGTGCTTCGGGCGCGCGGCGCGTGCGCGTGGTGACGCACCTCGATCTTCCGGCCGCGCGCGTCGCCGAGGCCGCGGCCGCGCTCGCGGAGGCGACGCGTGAGGTCGTGACGCGAAAGGCGACGCCCGCGTGAGCACGAGGCGCGTCGCCGGGTTCGTCCTCGCGTGGTGGCTCGTGGGGTGCGGGCCGAGCCTCGGCGACGCGTACGAGCGCTCGTTTGCCGCGGGGCAGCGGGCGTATCACGCGGGGCGCTACGAGGAGGCCGCGAAGAGCTACGACGAGGCTGCGCGCGTCGCCGAGCGCGTGAAGGATCGCGACGAGGCCCTCTTCCTCGTGGCGCGCATGCACGAGCGGCGCGGCGCGCACGCCGAGGCGAAGGTCGCGCTCCAGAAGCTCGCCGAGACCTCGCCCGACGGGCCACGCGCGGGCCGCGCCGCGTTCGAGCTGGCCGATCTCGAGATCGAGCACGGCGACGCGGAGCGCGGCTACGGGATGCTCTTCGACGCGACGGCGAAGCACACGAAGCACGGCCTCGCGCGCAGAGCCGTGAAGCGGATCGTGGAGCACGAGCGCGAGCGCGGCGGCGACGAGGCGGTGCTCGTGTGGGCGAAGGGGCCAGCGCGGGTCCTGCGGAACACGGACCTCGAAGAGAATGTCGACTACGAAGCGGCGCTCGCGCTCGAGCGGCTCGGGCGGCTCGCAGAGGCCCGCGACGCGCTCGTCGCGCTCTCGATCGCGCACCCGTACCCGTTCGGGACGCTGACGGACGACGCGCTCTGGCACGCGTCGCTGATCGAGGAGCAGCTCGGGCGCCACGAAGCGGCGATCACGCACCTGCGCACGCTGCTGGCGGCGCGCGAGTCGTCGCACCTCACGGGCAGCTACGAGCGCCCGCGGTACTCACCGGCGCAGATGCGCATCGCGGTGCTCTACCGCGATCGGCTGCACGATCATCCCGCCGCGCGCCGCGAGCTGCACAAGCTCTACGCCGGTCATCCGACGTCGGACCTGCGTGACGACGCGCTTTGGGCCGAGGCGCGCCTCGCGCACGAGGACGGCGCCAAGGACGAGGCTTGCGACCTCGTCACGCGTTTGCGCAAGGATTTTTCCGACTCGCGGTACGCGCGCTGCGCGCACCTCGTCTGCGACGAGATCAGGCCCGCGCCGAACGAAAAGCCGTGCGCGGGCTACATCGAGCGAGAGGTGAGCGGACGGAAGGACGAGGATCCTGTGGATCCCGCGGCCGACTGACGACGCGCGTCAGTCTTCGTCGTCGCCCTCTTCCTCGAGTTCCTCGTCCTCTTCGTCGTCGAGGTCGTCGTCGTCGTCGTCGACGTCGTCGTCGTCCTCGACTTCTTCCTCGTCCTCTTCTTCACGCTGCTCGTACTTGAGATCGATGCCCATCTCGCCGAGCTGCGTTTCGAGGAGCTCGAAGAGCTCGTCGACGTCGTCGCCGCTCCACTCGTCGAGGACGTCGGTCAAGAATTCGAAGAAGTCGCCGCTGTCGAGCCGTCGCTCGATTTCTTCGACCTGCTCCTCGCTGAACGCCTCGAGGACGTCCTCGCGCAGGGCCTCCGTATCGCCTTCGTCGATCGCGTCCGCAGCGGAGAGGCGGATCTGCTTAACCGCACGCTTGTCGAGGTGGATCTCCATGAGCGTGGCTCCGTTTAGGCGACCAACCATGGCGACGTCAAGCGCGCCGATGATCGGCGAAAAGGTTTTCGAGACGTTGGCGCAGGCGCGCGCTGCGTCAAGGCACGAGCTCCCGGAGACCTTCGTGACCAGGCCCCACCCGCCCCCTGGCGTCGGGCCGCACCTTCCGCGGCCTTGCCCGGAGCGGAAAGGGGAGGGGACGAGACGCCCCGCCCGCGTCCCGCGAAAGGCACGCGCGCGGCGGGTTGCGGGCTCGGGCCCAGGCGCGTAGCGTGAGCGCCGGTGAGCGCGCGACGGCCCTTCGGTCTGCTCCTTTGCGCCTCTCTGCTCGCCGCCTCCGGACCGGCGCGTGGTGAGCCGAGCGCCTCCCTGCCTCCGGCCAACGCGCCTCTGCGTGTCCTCGGAGGCGTCCGTCCACCGCCGCTGCACGTCGAGTACATCCAATACGGCGTGGCCATCGTGGCCGAGACGAACCTCGACGCGGGCGCGGTCTGCGCGCCCCAAGGTGGAAGGGCCGCGCCGTGCATCCTGGGCGGAGCCGGCGGCCTCGCAATCCGCGGCGGGTATCGATCCGCTGGACCCTGGTACATCGGCGGGGCCTACCAGTTCGCGAAGATGGACTCGAGCAATCTGTACCGGCTCGGGATCTTCCAGCAGCTCCGCTTCGAGATGCGCTACCTGCCGGACTTCGGTACCCGCGCCGCGCCCTACGCGTCCTGGGGCATCGGCGCGCTCGCCTATGGAAACGAGTGGGGCGTCGAGACGGGCGGCGGGCTGCTCTTCGGGGGCCTCGGCGTCGAAATCGAGCTTTCGCGGGTGGCGATCCTGGGCTTCGGGCTGGTGTACCGCCCGATGCTCATCGCCGGATGGACCGACACGGCGGGGGCCGTCCGGGCCACGGGTGTAGCGCACTTTTTGGGCGCCGAGTTCCAGTTCGAGCTCCGCAGCGAGATCGGGCGCAGGTAGGTCGGAGCGGCCCGCGGGGCGCCCTTTTCGTGTCGAACTTGCGCTCGGGCACTTGACTCGAAAGCGCCTCCGCGGTCCTCTCGCGCTGTGATCTGCGACGTCTGCGGTCGTGAAAACGCCGACAACCTGACGTTTTGCCTGGATTGCGGCAGGCGCCTCCGGACCCAGGGGCGCGGCGTGCCGCCCACACCGCCCCACGGCATCGAGCGTGTCGAGCGCGCCGCCGTCACCGAGGTCCGAAGCACGGACGACGCGCCGAGCTCCACGCCCGCGATCGCCTCGAACCCCGCTCCCTCGGCGAACTCGACATCCGGCAGCCCGACGTCCGGCAGTCCGACGTCCGGCAGTCCGACATCCGGCAGCCCGACGTCCGGCGGCTCGGCTTCGTCGCCAAAACCCTCGGCGCCGCGCTCTCGGCCCGAGGCCCCCGCGCTCCAGTTCACCGTCTCGTTTGGCGCCGATGCGATCACGACCTGTCCGAGCTGTCGCTCCTCGAACCCGCCGGGGTACCGCTTCTGCGTGACGTGTGGCGCTTCGCTCGGTCGTCCCGCGGCCGCTTCGAACGAAGCCGCCGTCGTACGTCGCGCGCCGGAGTCCGAGCTCGAGCCCGAGCTGCTCGCCGCGCCTGTGGCCGCGCCGCCTCCTTCACCTCTGCCGACGGAGCCTCCCGCGGCGGCTCCCGTCCCCGCGCCGATCACGCAGACCCCGGCGGCCCGGCCGGTGTTTCCGCGCTCGGTGGTCGCGCCGAACCCGGAGAGCGCGCCGACCACGAGCCCCGACGACACGGGGGACAAGATCATCGGCGCGCCCGTCGTCGGGATCGCGACGGCCCGGACCGGCCCTCCGCGGCTCGTCCGTTGTGCGCGTTGCCACGGTCATTCCGCCGAGGGCATGCGCTTCTGCAAGTACTGCGGCGCGCCACTCGACGAGGGGGAGAAGGCCGCCCGCGCGGAGGCCGAGCCCACGTTCGTCGAGCCCGTGACCGCGGGGCGCAGGGACGAGCGGCTCGTGTCCACGTTCGTCGCCCCTGTGCCCGTCGCGCCTTCGGTCACGCCGAGCGGGCGCCTGCAGACCGGCCGGCTCGTCGTGATCGTGGAGGATGGCAGCGAAGGCAAGTCGTTTCCGCTCGTGGATCGCCAGGTCGACGTCGGCCGGTCCGAGGGGGACATCCTCCTGTCGGACGATCTGTACGTCTCCCCGCGGCATGCGCGCCTCTTGCCCCAGGGGGGGCAGTGGATCCTCCGGAATCTGCATTCCACGAACGGGGTCTACCGGCGCATCCGGGAACCGCACGCCCTGAAAGACGGCGACTTGCTCCTCCTGGGCCTCGAAGTGTTACAGTTCGAAACCGTGAACGACGCGGAGCGAGGGCTCGGGCATGCAACCCAGCATGGGACCCTGTTGTTCGGGTCTCCCTCGACCCCGCGGCGCGCACGGCTCTGTCAGCGGACGGTCGAGGGTGTGACCCGCGACGTGTACCATCTGTTCCGGGACGAAACGGTGATCGGTCGAGAGGTGGGAGACATCGTTTTCACGGCCGATCCGTTCCTGTCGAGGCGGCACGCCGTCCTGCGCAGGAGCCCGATGAGCGGGGAGTTCACGATCGCGGATCTGGATTCTTCCAACGGCACCTACGTCGCGATCCGCGCGGACGTCACCCTCGACAACGGCGACTACCTACGCATCGGCCAGCACCTGTTCCGGGTGGACCTCTCGTAGTGAGCCCATGAGCGAACAAGCCTCCCGAGAGACGCAGCCCGACTCGAACCGCACCGCGGACAGCGCCGAGGGTCTGCCCAGCGAGCGCAAGCCGAAGAAGTCCGCTCCGATCAAGCTGCGCTTGTTCGGTCGAACGGACGTGGGGCAGGTGCGCGAGCACAACGAGGACAACTTCATCGTCGCGGACCTGACGAAGGCGAGCCGCGGCTTGATGGAGACCGACCGGAACCAGCTCGTCGGCGAGCGAGGCGTGCTGCTCGGCGTTTGCGACGGCATGGGCGGCGCGGCCGCCGGCGAGGTCGCAAGCCAGCTCGCGGTCGACATCATCTTCCAGAAGATGATCTCGGGCGAGCCGCCGAAGGATCACGACGAGATCGCGGCGAGGCTCGTGCATTCGATCGAGTCGGCGGGCCTGCGCATCTTCAGCGAGGCGAAGCTCGATCGCACGCGGCGCGGGATGGGCACGACGTCCACCGTGTCGGCGCTCGTCGACGATCACCTCTTCATCGGCCAGGTCGGCGACAGCCGCGCGTACATCCTGCGCGGCGACAGGCTCGTGCAGGTGACGCGCGATCAGTCGCTCGTGAACCAGCTCATCGAGGCCGGTCAGCTCACCGAGGAGGAGGCCGAGACCTTCGAGCACAACAACATCATCCTGCAGGCGCTCGGCACCTCGGACAGCGTGCAGGTGGACCTCACGTTCGTCGAGCTCAAGCGCGGCGACACGCTCCTGCTCTGCTCGGACGGCCTCTCGGGCATGGTGCGCAACGAGGAGATCCGCGAGGTCCTGCGCACGATCGATGATCCGCTCGAGGTGTGTAAGACCCTCACCGATCGCGCAAACCAAGCGGGCGGTCACGACAACATCACGGTCGTCGTGTCGAAGTTCGAAGGCGAGGCGCTGCCCGAGCCGACGGAAGAGGACATCGCAGGGCTGCGCTACCGCAAGTACCAGCTCCCCGAGCCCATGCCGCCGAGCTCGCTCACGGCCCCCGATCCGAGCCGCCGTGTCAAGGAGCTCGATCAGCCGAAGATTTCGGTGCCGCTCACGCCGCTGCCCTCATCGACCTCGTCCGAAGGGCACCGCCGCGAGAGCGACTCCGAGCGGCGGGAAGACGCCTCCAAGGACGGAGAGGGTCCATCTTCGTACGGGCCGCGTTCGCACGGCCCAGACGATCCGATCCACATCCCGACCGACGGCGCGCCGCAGTGGCTCATCGTGATGATGATCGCGAGTGCGCTCGCGTGTATCACGATCGCCGGCTACTACCTGCTCAAGCCCTAGCGTTCGCCCTCGCAAGCGCTGGCGAAGCCCGGCCGCCAAAAAAACGTATACTCGCGGGATGCCGAGCGAGGTGCCGCGCGAGGCGATGGACGCAGACGGTCGTGTGGACGTCGCGACAGCGCAGCGCATCGTGGAGAACGCGGTCGCGCGCGCGACGAGCGGGCCCGACAAGAGCGCGAGCATCATCGAGGCGAAGGTCGCGGAGGCGACGCGGCGAGGCGCGCGGCTGAACGCGCTGCTCGCGTTCGGCGTGGCTGTGACGCTGGTCGCGCTCGGGGTGGCGGCCCTCGTCGTGTACCGATCGCAGCGCGCCGCGGCGATCCTGACGACCGAGGCGGGGCTCGGCGCGCGCCCAGTGGCGGCGCCCGTGGGCACGCTGCCGACGAAGGTGCTCTCGGGGCGCGAGATCTACGAGCAGAACAAGGGCGCGCTCTACGTCCTCGCGTACAAGCAGAACCGCCTCATCAGCGGCTGCTGCAGCGCCTTCGCGATCGGCAAGAACCAACTCGTGACGAACGCCCACTGCGTGACGTCGTGCGGAGCCCGCGGCGGAACGCCCGTGGTCGTGCAGAACGAGTCGGCTGGGAAGGTCGAGCTCGAGGTCGTCGCGCAGCGCGCGCACCCGACCTACAACACGTCGTCGAAGCGCGCCGACACACCCGACGTGGCGCTGCTCCGCGTGAAAGGGACGTTGCCCGTGGCCGTCACGCTGGCGAGCGACACGGAACTGCGTGCGCTCGGGCCGGGCGATGACATGTACGTGCTTGGCTTCCCTGGGCGAGTGATGGATCCGGTGAGCCCGTCGGCGACGTTCTTGAGCGGGCACCTCGGCCGGCTGATGGGCTTCGACGAGCAGGCCACGTCGGCGGACAAGGCCACGGTGATCCTGCACGACGCGGTCACGCGTGGCGGCAACAGCGGCAGCCCGATCTTCAACCAGTACGGCCACGTCATCGGTGTCCACGCGGCCCACGTGGACGACGAGGAAAACATCTCCATCGACGGGCAGAAGACGACGATCGTGCAAGCCTCTCCCTACCGCATCGGTATGCGGATCGATCTCGTCCGCGGGGTGCCCACGCCGTGAACCTCCGGATCGTGCACATCGCAGGGCAAAAAGCGGGGACATCGCAGACCTTCGAACGAGACGTCGTGCGGCTCGGCCGCGCGCCGGACAACGACGTCGTCTTCGACGCGAACCACGATCGCGAGGCGAGCGGCCATCACGCGGAGCTGCGTCGCGAGGGCGGCGCTTGGTACGTCGTGGATCTCGGCAGCCGCAACGGGACGTTCGCGGGTGGGCAGCGGATCCACCAGCGGCACCCGCTCACGCCCGGGACCGAGGTGAGCTTCGGCGCGAAGGGCCCGCGGATTCTGATCGAGCTCGTGCCCGCCGCGCCGCCGCTGGCACCTCTGCCGCCGATGGCGCCGATGCCGCCGCCGCCGCTGGGCATCGCGCCCGCCGCCGCGCCGCCGCGCGCGCAGGTCGCGCAGGCCGTGCAGCCGGCGCCTCCGGCGGGCGCGCGGGTCGGGCAACGGACGATCGCGATGATGATCTCGCAGGCCGTGGCCGTGGCGAGCGGGCGCCAGAAGTTCGGGCGGACGGCGGAGCTCAACGCGATCGTCGAGGAGAAGGTCACGGCGGCGACGGCGTCGCAACGCAGGACGGCGTACGTGCTCGGCGGGCTCCTCGTGATCGCGCTGCTCGCGCTCGGCGGGCTCATCTTCTGGAGCACACGCTCGCAGGACGAGATCCAGCGCCTGCGCGAGGAACTCGCGCAGATGCCGCCCGAGGATCCGCGCCGCAAGGAGATCGAGGGGCGGCTCGGCAACCTCCACCCGTCGAACGCGAGCTTCGGCCGAAACCTCTACGACCGATCGAAGAAGGGCATCTTCATGCTCGCCTCGAAGGGTGAGGGCTTCTGCACGGCGTTCGCCGTCCGGCCCTCGATGCTCGCGACGAGCGCGCACTGCATCCAGGAGGCGAAGGCGAAGGGCTCGGTGGTCGCGCTGGAGAACGAGGGACGCGGGCAGGCGCGCTTCGACGTGATCGAGATGCGCACGCACCCGAGCTATCGCCCGACCGATCAGGAGAGCATCACGCCCGACGTCGGCGTGTTGACCATCCGGGGCCGCTCGGCCGTCGTGCTGGAGATCGCGACGAAGCAAGAGCTCTCGGTGATGGGCGCGGGCGACGACGTCTACCTCATCGGCTTTCCCGGCCGCTTGATGGACGCGACGAACCCCGCCGCGACGTTCCTCGCCGCGCACATCGGCCGCGTCACGAGCGCGTCCGGCCGTCCCGCGGCATACCAGGACGCCTGGCTCGTGCAGCACGACGCTGCGACGACACGCGGCTCGAACGGCAGCCCCGTCTGGAGCGGCCAGGGCAAGGTGATCGCGGTGAACTCGGGCGGCTACCTCGAAGAGGGCGAGGAGAAGATCGCAGGTCGGAAGACGGAGGTCGTGAAGGCCTCGCCCTACAAGTTCGGCATGCGGATCGATCTCGTCGAGGCGCTGCTCAAGTAGTCACGATGCTCAGGCTGGCGATCCGCAGGCTGCTCCTCATTCTTCCGACGTTGATCGGGGTCTCGATCGTCACGTTCCTGTTCCTCTCGTACGTCCCCGATCCGACGGACGATCCGGCGCTCGCCGTCACGCCCTCCGAGCGGGCGCGCCTTCGTCGCGAGCGATTTCTCGACCTGCCGCGCTTCGTGAACCTCGGAACACGCGACGTCCGCGCGCGGTCCGCCGAGGCGATGCGCGCGATCGTCGACGGCGACATCGCGCAAAAGGCGCGGGGGCAGGAGGAGCTCGCGCGTCTCGGCGGCGCGGCGTTGCCGCACGTGCTCCCCGCGCTCGACTCGCTCGCGCCCGGGCCCCGCGCCGAGGTCGCGCTCGCGCTCGCGCCGGTCGGCGAGCGGATGGGCTTCACGGGCGAGCGGCTCTCGGATCCGACGCGCGCGGTGGCGTTCTGGACGCGCTTCTGGGACGACCGCGGCATCGAGTTCCGCCGCGCGTCCGTGCGCAGCGCGGTCCGCAGGCTCTCGCGGTACGGCAGCACGACACGCGCGGCCGAGCTCCGCGAGCTCGACACGTTCGTGCTGGAGGACGTCCTCGGCGCGCTGGAGCATCCGACCGACGCCGCTTCGTTCGAGCGAGCGCGGGCCCTCGTCGACATCGCCGCGCACGTCACGGGCCGCGACGATCGCATCTCGCCCGGCGAGGACTACGCCACGGCCCTCGCCTGCGTCGAGCGGTGGGGCTCGTTCTGGATGGTCTACAAGAACGACTTCGTGACGCTCGACGGCCCCTCGCGGTTCGCGGCCATCGTGCTCGAAACGCGTTACGGCAAGTGGGCGCTCGGCGCCGTCACGCGTCGGCTCGGCGTGGGCTTCGACGGCGTGCCCGTCCTCGACGGCCTCACGCGGCGTGCGCCGATCACGCTCACGCTCGTATTCGGCGCGATCGCGCTGGCATACGCGGCGGCCTTGCCACTCGGTCTCCTCGGCGCCGCGTCACGTGGGCGTCGTCGCGACGGGATCACGGCGGCCATCGTGCTCGTGCTTTACGCGATCCCGACGGCGTTTTTCGCGCTCCTGGCGGCGCGGGGTTCCCATGGGCACGGGCTCGTCTTGCCCACGGTCGTGCTCGCGCTCGGCCTCGTGGCCGCGCCAGCGCGTCAGGCGCGCGCGGGCCTCGCGTCGGCGTTTGCCCAGGACCACGTGCGCGCCTCGCTCGCGCGGGGGGCGAGCCGCGCGCGTGCGCTCCTCGTTCACGCGCTCCCCGGTGCGCTCCTCCCGGTCGTCACGCTCGCCACGCTCGAAGCACCGATGGCGCTCGGCGGCGCCTTCGTCGTCGAGCGCGTCTTTGGCCTCGAAGGCCTCGGCGCGGCCACGATCGTCGCCGTGCAGTCGCGCGACACGAGCTGGCTCATGGCCGTCTCGATCTTCACGGCCGCGACCGCGACGATCGGGGTCATCATGACGGACCTCGTGTACACAGCGCTCGATCCGCGGCTCGCGCAGAGCATCCTGCGCCAGAGGCCGCGCACATGAGCCACCGCAGCATCGTGCTCCAGCGCGTCGCCCACAGCCGCCGCGCGGGCCTCGGCGCCGTGCTGCTCGGCTTGCTCGTGCTCGTCGGCGTCTTTGCCGAGCTCCTCGCGGCGCCCGCGCCGGTCTTCGCGGTCGGACCGCGTGGCGTCGAGTTCCTCCCCGCGATCGTCCACGCCGAGCGGTACGAGCAGCTCTCCGAAGACGAGATCTCACGCTCGTATGCGGACGCCTTCGCCGTCTGGCCCCTCGTGCGATCCGGCCCGAAGGCGCCGAGCGTCGCGGGCCCCCTCGCGTCCTCCTCCCGCGCGCACCCGCTCGGCACCGACGAGAAGGGCCGTGACCTCTTCGCGCGCCTCGTCTACGGCACGCGCACCGCGCTCGGACTCTCGCTCGCCGCCGTCCTCGTGAGCGCGGTCCTCGGCGTCCTCCTCGGCGGCCTCTCGGGCATCCGCGGCGGCACCTCGCGCGACATCCTCGTGCGTCTCGTCGAGACCATCGACACCTTCCCAGCCATCCTCGTCGTCGCGCTCGTGCGCGCCATCGAGCACGAGCCCTCGGCGCTCTCGCTCGTGCTCGCCGTGGCCTTCGTGCGCTGGGCCGAGGTCGCGCGCCTCGTGCACGCGGAGACCTTGCGCGGCGCCTCCGAGGACTACGCCCTCGCCGCGCGCGCCCTCGGCGCCTCTCGCGCGCGCATCTTCCTGCGCCACGTGCTCCCGAACGCGCTCGGCCCCGTCACCGTCAGCTCGGTGTTCGGCGTGGCGTCCGTCGTGCTCCTCGAAGCCGCGATCTCGTTCCTGGAGATGGGCGCGCCGACGTCGGCCGCGTCCTGGGGCGAGACGCTCGCGCAGGGCGCGCGAAACCCCGCGGCGCTCCGCTTGCTCGTCCTGCCGGTCTTCTTGCTGCTCGTGACCGTGGGCGGCTCGTACCTCGTCGCCGATGCGCTGCGCGACGCGATGGACCCGCGCGCGGTCCGAAAGCGACGGGACGAAACGTACGGTTCGTTCGGTCGTTCCGCGGACGAGCCGCACGTGTCCCGATGACGATACGTCACCATCCGTGATGGGCTTGCAACGCGTCACGCACCCGACGTACGTTGAAAACAGCCCGGTCTCCTTGGAAGGCTTGGGCTCGGCCCGGCGTGCTGACCAACCTCGCCGGGCCTTTTTTCATTTCAGCCCCAAGGATCACGCCGGGGGAGGCGAGGGAGCGCGCGGCGTCACGACTCGACGCTGATGAGATCCACCGCGAAGCACCGGAGCGCGTGCAAGCTGCGCCGCTGCCAGTGCATCTCCGGGTTCGACAAGAGCCGGATCTTGTACTCCTTGCTCCTCTCGAGATCGCCGATCTCGCTGATCCAGGTCACGAAGCTCTTGAAGCAGGACGAGTTCATGAACTCGAGGTTGCGGAAATCTACCTGCACCTCGGTGGCGCTGATCCGCTGCGCCTCGGCGTGCACGCGCGGCAGCAGGGAATCCAGGCTGTCTTTTGCGGCCATGTCCGCGTTGCCCGAGAGGCGCAGGATGAGCGAGCGGCCCTCCGCGCGCACGTTCGCCGAGAAATCGCGGAGCGCGACCGAGAGATCCGAGGCCGCGCTCACGAGCGCCTCCGCGCCGTGACGGTCGTCTGCGCCAGGATCGTGACCCTGTCGTCCTCGATGGTGTGGCTCATCGTCATCTCTCCTTCGGCACGCACGCGCACGAGGCCGAGCCCCGAGCCCACCTTCCGCTTGGCGCTGCGCGCCATCGCGATCTGGTAGTGGCCGAAGGGATCGTCGTGCAGGCTCATCTCCTCGAAGATAGTGGCAACCGCGGCGATGTGCTCGGCGTTCGCCCGGTTCATGAGCCGGATGGAGACCGTGCTCGACGTCCCTCCCGGCTCGAACGTGACGGATAAAAACGTCGCGCCGTCGCTCGCGTATTTGACGGCGTTCTCCAGGAGCTCGTGGGTCGCGAGCGCGATGCGCGACACCGTGTCGTGGTCCTCGATCATCCGTTCGTAAAAGTCGGACAGGAACCTACGAACGATGGAGATGAGCTCGACATTGGGCTGGAACGTCAGCTCGAACGCGGTCGGTGTCTCGGTCATCGTACCTCGCGGTCCTGGATCCAGGACGCGGCTGTGCGGATCGCGCCGTTCAATCTATCTCAGCCTTCGGCGCTCGTCTCGTTCGCCCTGAAGCGCACGACGACGAGCGTCACGTCGTCCTCCTGGGTGCTGGCGAAGCGGGCCACGTCGTCGAGGATCACGTCGCGGATTTGCTCCACGGGCTCGCCCGCGAGCGCCTGGATTTGCTGGGTGAGTCGCTCCATCCCGTACATCTCGCCCGACGCGCCCCGCGCCTCCGTCACGCCGTCCGTGTAGAGCACCATCACGTCGCCGTCCTCGAGGACGAGCTCGTCGTCTTGCACCGTCCGTGCGACGTCGCGCATCGCGCCGACCCACGGGCCGAGCGTGGGGATCATCTCGATCTTCCCGGTGCGCGCGCGCAGGATCAGGATGTCCTCATGCGCCCCGGCGAAGACCACGCGTCCGCTCCGGTGGTAGCGCATCACCGTCAGCGTGACGTGCTCGTCGTTGCGCAGGCGGTTGCGGATGTTCTCGTAGAGCACGAGGTTCAGCACGCGCACGAGATCCTTCGGCCGGGCCGACGGATCCTCCCGCCCGAGCGCCGCGATCGCGCTCTGCACCATCAGCATCACGAGCCCTGACTTCAGGCCGTGCCCCGCCACGTCGCCGATCGCGAGGATGCCGCCGCCCTCTACGGGGAAGACGTCGTAGTAGTCGCCGCCGACCTCGCTCGCCGGGATCATCCGCGCCGCCACGTCGAGCCCTGGCACGTCGAGGCGCCGCGGCAGGATCGACGTCTGGATCCGCGCGCTGATCTCGAGCTCCTTTTCGAGCCGCTCCTTCGCCGCCATCTGCTCGCGTGACTCCGCGAGCTCGCGCGCCATCCGGTTCATCGCCTCGCCGAGCGCGCGGATCTCCGTCGGCCCGGACGTGGTCGCTTGCGTGTCGAGTTTTCCGCGCGACACGTCGCCCACGAACGCCATGAGCCCGTCGAGCGGGCGCGAGAGCCTGCGCGAGAGCACGATCGCGAGCGCCGCTGCCGCGGCAAGCGCGACGAGCGCGATGAGCGCCACGCGTGCTTCGAGCTCGCGGGAGGGCACGAGCGCGCGATCGAGCGAGCGCGCGAGGTGCACGGTCCGCGTCGCGCCCGTGCCCGTATCCAGCGTCCGCGACGTCGACAGATACGGCCCGCCCTCATGCGCGGACGGCGTCGTGAACATTCGGAGCACCTCGCTCGGCACATCCCTTCCATCTTCGAGCTTCGAATGCGCCACCACCGTGGCCCCATCCGTCACCGCCACGAGGCTCCCCGTCTGGAGACGCACCTCCTCGACGAGCGCGTGGTCGAGCTTGAAGCCGAGCACCAGCACGCCGACCGTCTCGGTCCCGAACGAGAGCCGCCGCGCGACCACCTCGTAGAGCTTCCCCTCGTTCGTCCAGAGCCCGGACCTGTCGCCTTCGCGCAGCGCGCCCGCCACGATCGGATCCTTCGACATGTCGAAGCCCGACGCCTTCGGATCGGCCACGTCCGCGAGCAGGATTCCGGTCCCGTCCGTCATCAGGAAGAGATCACTCTTCACGGCTTTGCGCAGCTCGTCGGCCACGCCGTAGACCGTCTCCGGCGACACGTCCTCCGTCGCCACGACCGCCTTGAGCCGTGGCTCTTCCGCCACCACGTGCGCCTTCGCCGCGTGCGCGCGCAGCCGCTCGGTGCGATGCGATTCGAACACGCGCGCGCTCCGTTCGAGCGCCTCCCCGAGCTCCTCCCTTGCGCGCCGCTCCAGCACGATCGCCGCGCTTCCCGCCGTGGCCACCGTGATCGCCGCGATGAGGAGCACGATCCAGAGCAGCAGCGTGCTCCGGAACTTCATGGCCGCGCCACCACCGTCTTCGGCAGGTGCTCGCGCCCCTTGCCGCTTCGTTTTCCGCCGAACGGCATCTCGATCTTCCCCATCGTACGTTCCTCCGCGGGCACGCCGAGCGCCTCCGACAGCGCGGGCGACACGGAGCGCCACGCCACCTCGATCACGAGCGAGCCCGCTCGCGGCGCGTCGAGCTCGAACGTGAACGTACGCGCCTCGCCCGCTGCGATCCGCTCGTCGCTCTTCTCCGCCCGCGCCGCGTAAAACGGCACCTCGCGCCCCGCTTCGTCCACGAGCACCCGCCCAATCGTGCGCTCCTCGCGCGCCTGCGCGTGGCCCTTCTCATCGAGCGCCTGCACGCGCACGACGACCTGCCTCCCGGGCAACCCCGACGGCACCGCGTGCCCTGCGCCTTCGTTCTTCAGCACCACGGAGACCGCGAGTGTACCTGCTCGGTCCGCCGCCGACGCCACGATCCCGAGCGCCTTGCGCACGAGCTCGCCCTTCTCGCCCATGAACCCGTGATGGCCCACGCGCACCTTCCGCTCGCTGCCCGTCGCCGCGTGCGTCACCTCCGGCGGCATGTGGCACTCCTGGCACGCCGTCCCCGAGACCGAGAAGCTCGACGCGCGCCACTCGGCGTACTCGTTGATGATCGGCAAGCTCTTCCCATCCGCGATCGGCATCGAGAACGTGTGACAGCCGCCGCAGACACGCGCGTCGCGGAACCAGGGCGCGCAGCCCATCCTGTGGAAGTAGTTGTCCTTGCCGTCGCAGTACGGCCCGAACTTCCGGTTTCCTTGGAGGTCGAACGAAGAACGTGGCTCGGCCGCCGACTCCCCGACGTCGCGGATCGCGTGGCACGCCTCGCACGTCACGCCCTCGTCGACGGCCCTCTCCGCCGGATCCGTGAGCGTCGCGAGCGGCGCGTGGCACGCCTCGCACGTGGCGTTTTTCGACCGGTCCCGCATCGCCACGTAGAGCGGCGAACTCCGCGCGCGCGCGTGCCCCGACGTCTTCCACTCCGCGTGGAGCATGCCGTGACACTCACCGCATCGATCGGCGGGGAACGCGCGCGGGCGCGGTGGTTCGAGGGAAGAGGGTTTGTCCGGGGACGCGGACGCGGGCGTGGGCGCTTCGAGGTTCGTTCCCGAGCGCTCGGAGCCTGCCGGCGGCGCGGAGGGATTGCAGGCGAACGTGCAGGCGAAGAGCGCCGTTACTTGTACCGGCCGTATGGCGTCCCGTCCTTTCTCAGGTGCCGCTTGGGCGCCGCGCCTTCCGTCATCGTCGGCTTGAACGTCGCCGTCCCGCCCGCCGTCACCGTCACCTCGCCTCGCACCTCCGGCGCGTGCGCTTGCCACGCCACGACCGGGTAGGTCCCCACCGGCACGTTCTTGATCTGGAACGAGCCATCCGTGCCCGTCACGGCGTAGAAGCCGTTGTCGAGCACCTTGATCTTCGTGACCATGTGCGGGTGGATGTTGCAGTAGACGTCCACCACGCCGGCCTCGCGGAACGTGACGGACTTGCTCTCGCCGCTCTTGTAGAGCCCGAGATCGAAGCGCGCCGCCTTCGAGACTGAAAAGACGTTGTGGAAGACCTTGTCGTCGTTCGGGAACTCGACCGTCGTCCCCTTCACGATGACCATCAGCCCCGGCGTGAACGTCAGGTTCTTCTGGCGGATCTCGCGCTTCCCGGCCGGGGCCGGCGGGCCGGGCACGTTCTCCAGGTAGAGCACGACGCCCGATCGATCGGCCTTCGGCGCATCGTCCACGACGACCGTGACCACGCCCGAGACGTTGCCCACGGCCGGCGCCTCGGCGCGGCTCACGCGCGGGGAGAAGGACACGGTGAGCGGGAGCGTCACCGCAGAGAGGCTGATCACGAGGCCTAGGAGACGAGAGCCGAGACGCATGCGCCATTCTCCTCGGGAGCTTCAGTATTTCAGGAGCATCGAGCTCGTGAACACGTCGTTCGGAAACTGGGGGGCGCGGCCCAGCTCGCGGTTCAGATTGTACTCGGCCTTCAGGATGAGGTGGGTACCGAGCTCCATCCGCACCCCGGCCGTCGCGCGCAGGACCTGGGACTGGTAGACGAAGCTCGCGCCGCTCCGATGTACCGCGTCGCGCACATCGACCCGCGCATATGGCGTGAGCCAGTTCAGCAGCCGATAGCCCATCTGGACATAACCTCCGCGGTACCGGAGGCAGGGGGCGAGGCCACATTTGGTGTCCCCCGGCGCGCTCTTTCCATCGATCACGCCCTGCAGGAACTCGGCCGTCACATCGAAATCGTGCCAATCGAGGTGCAGGTCCACGCCGACGTGCGTGTGCAGCGCATCCTCGGCGTTTTGCAGGTCCTGCGCGCCGATCGAGCCAGACAGGCCGACCTCGAGCCCCGCGCCGAGCGGCGCCCGCGAGGAGATACGGCCCGCCACGGTCTTCCAGTCGTTTCGATCGATTTCGCCGTGAAAGGGAAACGCCTCGCTCCCGTGGCTGCCGTTCGTCACGGCCACGTTCAGGATCATCGCGCCGTCCCAGAATTTCCCGCGCGCCTTGAGCCCGAGCGGCGATCCGCAGGTGTATCGGCAAAGCAAGGACGGCGTCACCGTGAGCCGGTCGGTCGCCTCGCGGCTGCGGTACTCCCAGCCGAGCACGGAATCGAACTTCCCCGCATAAAGGCTGAGCTCGAAGCGCTCGATCGGGACGAGGTACTCGGCGTACGCGAGCTTCACGTCGATGAAATCGCCGAGCGCGCGATCTCCCGGCGCCGAGACGTCCCGCCCCCGAGGCGCGAAGTCGATCGACGCCGTCAGCGTGAGGTCCTCGCGCGGCGCCGCGAAGAGCTGCATGTTCAGCGCGTTCACCGCGAACGACGATTTGCCGCCGCTATCGATCGCGTCGAACGTGAGCGCCCGCGATTCTCCCGTGTCCGCCGGCTCGCCGCGCGCGTTCACCATCGTCGAGAGCGGGTCGCCATAAAAGACCCACGACGCCGGGATGTCGCCCTCGTACTCCGGGAAATACCGGTATCCCCGGTCGCTCCGTATGCCCGCGCCCGTCCCCGTCGCCCGGAAAAAACCGAAGTCGAGGTAGCCCCCGAGCCGGCTCGCGATCGGCAGAAGCTTTGCGATCTGCTGATCGAAGAAGCTCGCGTCGTCCTCGAGCTTTGCGACCTTCTCGCGCGTCGCTTCGTTCTGCTTTGCCGCGCGCTCGAGCTCCGCCACGCGCGCGCGCATGCGGCGGTTCTCCTCTTCGAGCGCGTCGAGCCGCTCCATCGCGGTTCGCTCACGTGCCTCCGGCGCGCCCTTTCCCTCCCCGTCCGCGGCCTGCGTCGTACGAGGCACGATTCCGACGATGGACAGGAAGAGCACGATCCCGAGCGGCTTCCGCATGTCCTCTGCTCCGACGCGACCCTACAGGGACCGAACGGCCCCGTCGAGCGTTGATTGCGCTCCCGCTTCGCTCTTTGCTTCGGTATGATGCCTCCCGTCCAGGGGGCGCATTTGTTGTCCAAACCCGTGAGCGATCCTGCCGTGCGGCGAGAGGCGTTTTGAGCCCGGCTGCGCTTCCCAGCGAGCTCCTCGGCCGTTTCCGCGGCGTGGCGCTCGAACGGCTCGACCGCGTCGAGGGCGATTGGGGCAGCTTCATGCACGGCGAGGGCGGGCCCGAGGTCGCCGCCGCGATGCAGCAGGAGCTGCACACGCTCAAGGGCGAAGCCCGGATGATGCACTTTGGCGGGCTCGCCACGCTTTGCCACGCGCTCGAAGGCCTCGTCGCAGCCGTGGCGCGGCGCGGCCGGCGCGTGCCCGAGGAGGTCGACCTCGTCGTGACCATGGCCATCCGGTTCGCGGTCGTGATGCTCCGCCGCAAAGACGCGGCCCCGAGCGCCGGGATGGATGTCGAGGGGTTCGTCCACCAGATCGAGGAGGTCCTCGCCGACGTCTCGGCCGACGAGCCCGAATACCCCCCGCCCGTGCCCGAGCCCCGCAGCGCCGTCGTCGACCTCCCCGATCGCGTATCGATGGCCACGCAGCGGCGCCTCGCGGCCCTCGCCGTGCGCGTTTTTCTGGAGCACGTCGCGGCGGGGCGCGCGCGTGGGCGCCTCGGCGACGTCGTCCGCGCGCTCTCCGCGGAGGTCACCTCCCTCTCGGCCGTCACCCTCGCGCCGCGCCTCGCGCCGCACGAGGAGGCGGCGCGCCTCCTCGCGGAGAGCCTCGGCAAGGAGGTCCGTGTCGCCTTCGATGTGGAGGACGTGCGCGTGCGCGCCGAGGTCGCCGAGTCGGTCGAAGTCGTCCTCCTGCACGCGCTCCGCAACGCGGTGGATCATGGCATCGAGCGGCCCGAGGCGCGCCGGGCCGCGGGCAAAACGCCCGAGGCGTCGATTTGCGTCGCGGCGCGGCAGAAGGGCGGCGAGATCGAGATCTCGGTCGAGGACGACGGCGCGGGCGTGAACCTCGAAGCGGTGCGGGTGCGCGCGATCGACCTCGGCATCTCCACGCCGGAGATCGCCCTGTGCGCGCAGGATGACGAGCTCACGGAGCTGCTCTTTCGCCCCGGCCTGTCCACGCGGACCGAGGTCACGGACGTCTCGGGCCGCGGCATCGGCCTCGACGCGGCGCGGGCTGCCATCCAGCGGGTCGGCGGCTGTATCTCCATCACCACGCGCCGCGGCCAGGGCACGACGCTCCGGCTCCGCGTCCCCCAGGCGAGCCACGTGCTCCCCGTCATTTGTTTTCCTGCGCGGGGCGCCGACCTCGTCCTTGCGGTGGCGACCGGGCCCGGCGTTCGTGTCTTGCCTGCCGAAGGTGGGATGCCGGCGCTCGACCCGGTGGAATACTTCGATATGGCGCCGCCGGGCGGCGCGCGGAGCGGCGAGGGCGTGCGGATCGAGGTGCGGCGTGGGGAGGCTCGCTTCACGCTTCGTGCTGGCGGCGAGCCGTACGCGGCCGTGGCCACGCGCCTCTGCCCCACGGCGGACGATTGCCCTGCCGAGATCGTGACGGTCGACGGGGCCGACGTCCTGCTCGTGCGGCCCGAGGTATTCTGACTCCGTCCATACACCGGTTTTTCCGCCGCGCGCGTGAATCGTGCCCCCGGGTTACGTCCTTCTTGCCGTGGCAACGGCTCCTCGATACGATGGCGTCAATGGCCCGTGCATGACGCGCGGGAGCCATCACCCTCGGTGAGCGAGAGGCATTCATGAGCGCGAGCACGACGAAGCGACGGATTCTCGTGGTCGACGACAGCGAGATTTGCCGCGAGCTCGTCAAGTTGCTCCTGCAATCTCGTGGCTTCGAGGTGATCACGCTCGACTCGCCCTTCGGCTTCGGCGCGGCCGTGGCGCGCGAGCAGCCGGATCTCGTGCTCGTCGACGTCAACATGCCGGCGTTGCACGGGGGCAAGCTGGTCGAGGTGGCCCTCCAGAAGGGCATCCTCTCGTGCCCCATCGTTTTTCACTCCGACCGGCCGGCGCGGGAGCTCCAGAGCCTCGTTTTGAGCACGGGCGCGTCGGGGTTCATCCCGAAGACGAACGACGGCGACGAGCTCGCCTCGCGCGTCGAAGAGTATCTGAATGGCACGTGGCAGAAGCGGGACCGCGCTCCGGAGAGCATCCGGCCGAGCACGGCGCCGCCCGGCCCGCGCACCGACGTCCCGCCGCGCATGACGCGGCCCTCGGAGGTGCCGCCTCTCTCCGGCTCCTCGTCCCAGTCGTTGCCACCCTTGTCGGCCTCCTCGCTGCCTGTGTCGCGCCCCTCGGACGCCGCGCCTTTGTCGCAGCGCAGCTTCGACGCATCGCCCCTCTCGCAACGCTCGCCCGACGCGGCGCCGCACTCGCAGCGGACGGTGACCTCGTCGACCGGCTGGGTGCGCGGAAAATTCTAGAATCGGCGGGATCCGCGGGCTCAGCAGCCTACGGCATGTTGCAGGTCGTGTTCACGTAGGTCCGCCAGACCCCTTGGGCGGTTCCGATGGGCGTGCCGCGCGAGCTCGTCAGCCGCTCGTTGCGCCGGATGAGCCGGGCGCAGCCGTGGTTCTGGAATCGGCGGAGATACTGGGCCGCCGCGTTTTTGCACTCCACGACGTCTTGCCACGAGCACGTCCGCTCCGGCTCCGGGATCGGGATGAAATCGCCGCTCGCCGACCGCCGGTAGCCCCAAGGCATGGGCGTATACCCCTGCGCGATGTCCTCACACGCCTGTTTCGCGGCGTCCCAGCCCATCCGGAATGGATTCGAGGTGCAGGCGGCGTCGGCGGCCGCGCTCGTGAAGAGGCCCGCGATCAGCAATGCGGCGGCGGTCCATTTGATGTTCATGGTGACTCCCCCCGAGGGGATGCCCGGATCGACCGTTATGGCCGAGCAGGCAACCCCGTCTGCAAGGGGACATGGAGCCCGTCCGTCCGCCGTCAATCACCCGCCCACGCGACCGAGCACCCGCGCGCCGAGCTCTGGATAGTCCGTCATGATCCCATCAACGCCCATCGCGACGAGCGCGCGCATCTCGGCCTCGTCGTTGATCACCCACGCGTGCACCTCCAGCCCGCACGCGTGCGCGACCTCCACGAAATACGGCGTCACGATGGGGATCCCCGACAGGCTCGTCGGCACCTGCAAGGCAAACCCCCGCGCCACGTAGCCCGGGTTTCCCCCATTGCAGAGAAACTCCAGCGACTCGGGCAAGCTCATCCCCGTCAGCACCGCCGGGATCCGCTGCCGGATCTTCTCCATGAGCGAGCCCGTCTCCGCCGTCAGCAGCACCCGCTCCCGCCCGTCGTGCCGATCGAGCACCCATTTCACCGCGGTGACGAGCGCCGCGTCGTCGACCTTCAGCTCGATGTTCAGCGGCACGCCCGGGAGCGACGTGAGCACCTCGGCGAGCGTCGGGATCCGGATGCCGCGGCCTCGAAAGGGATGCGCGCCATCCGGATCCGTGAACGTGTATCCCGCGTCGAGCTCGCGAATCTCGGCGAAACGTCGTTTCGAGGCCGGCCCCGCGCCGTCCGTCGTGCGCGACACGTCCTCGTCGTGCAGGACGATCACCTCCTCGTCGGCCGTGAGGTGGACGTCGAGCTCCAGGCGGTCCGCCCCCGCCGCGAGCGCGGCGGCGAAGGCGGGCAGCGTGTTCTCGGGCGCCGCGGCCGAGGCGCCGCGGTGCGCGAACAGGCGGGGGCGGGGGCCGTCCTTGTAATGCATGGCGATTACTGTTTCGGGATCGTCACCGGCACCGTGGCCGTGTTGTTGTCGAGGCTGACCTCCTCGAACTCGCGGCTCGGGTTCAGCTTCACCTGGATGAAGTACTCACCCTCCGGCACACCCGTGATGTCGAGCCACTGGCAATCGAGCGTGTTTCCATAAAGATCCGACCACCCGCGCTGGATGCCTTGATCCTCGCACGTGTAGATCTTGTTGCAGCCCACGTTCGGGCCGAGGGCGATCTGCTGCGTGTCCTCCATGCAATACGCCTGCTTGCGCCCGGTCACGATCTCCTTGCCGTCCTTGTCGAGCAGCGCGTACGTCGCGAACCCGTTGAAGTGGTAATGGCCGTGGCAGGGCGAGAAGAGGAACAGATCCGGCCGCTCCGACGGCGGCGGCACCGTGAGCGTCGCCATGCCCTGGTTCTTCGCCTCCACGCTGAAGCGGAGCAGCTTCCGCAGGCCCGTCCCGCCCACGCATTCCTCGATGAACGCGCACGAGTTCGGGCTCACGTCGAGCGTGTCGAAGAGGATCTCCTCGGCGAGCCGCTTCTCGTCGATCACGAGGTCCGCCATCGGCTCGTTCGCCGCGTGGCAGCCGCAGTCCGTCCCGCAGAACTCGCCCGCGCCGCAGGGCGGATCGCACACCGGCGTCTCGTTGTTGCAATCCGCGAAGACCTGGCATTTCGACGTCGCCGGCACGCAGAGCGAGCCCTCGGCGCACGAGCCGCACGTCCCGCCGCAGCCGTCGTCGCCGCATTGCTTGTCCGCGCAGTCCGGCACGCACGGGTCGGGCCGACAGCGCCCCTCGGCCGAGCAGGCGAAGCCCGCGTCGCATGTCCCGCAGTCGCCGCCGCAGCCGTCGTCCGTGCCGCAATACAGGCCGTCGCAATGCGGGACGCAGCCGTTCGCCGTGAACTTCACCTGCAGGTCGAACGCGCCGTACTGGGAGGCGTCGAACCCGTCGACGATGAGGTAATACGTCCCCGGATCGAGCGCCGCGTCCACGCGTGAGCCGTAATCGCCGGGCGGCGAGGCGTCGTCGCTGCAACCCACGGTCGCGGCGGGTTTGTCGTCCAGGCATTCGTTTTCGGGTGTCGCTGGGTTTTCCTTCCGGATGTGCAGCACCGTGTCGTAGCCCGAGACGCGCGCCTCGATGCCCATCTTCTCGGTCAACTCGAACTTGTAGACGGCCTCCACCGCCGTGCTCGTCGAGTTGCACGTCGGCACGACCTCGTGCAGGCCGTTCGTCGTGTCTCCCGTGATCGGGTGGACCCCGAGCAGTGCCGTGCCCGCCGGGAGCAGATCGAGCGGGGCCGCGCAGGATCCGGCCTGGTTCGCGGGTTTGCACACGTTCGTCGCGTTCGCGCACGCCTCGCCCGCGGGACAGCTCCCGCAGCTCCCGCCGCAGCCGTTGTCGCCACACACCTTGCCCGTGCAGTCCGGCGTGCAATCCGAAGTGCAGGACTGGCAGTTCGGCCCGAGCGTGTGGTTGCAGGTGTCCGTCGCCTCGTCGCACGTGTCCGTCGTGCATTCGGCGCCGTCGTCACACGGGTTCGGCCCGGTCACACACTGCCCCGCGACGAGCCGATCCGCGCCGTTGCAGTAGACGCCGTCGCTACACGTGAGCTCGGTCGCGGGCGAGGCGATCGAGCCGAACTTCCCCCCCTCGTACCGCGCGTCGAAGTTCAGCTTGAAGAGCCCCGTGCGCACGGGCGCGGTCAACTTGCCCTGGAACGTGCCGGTGCCGCCCGGATCCACCTCGCCTGCGAGCGCGAGCGACGCGCTCGTGAAGCCCTGCCCGTCCGGCAGCACGAGCGTGACCTCGCCGGGCACCCACGTCGCCTGCCCGCTATTTCGTGCGTCGACCTTGACGTTGACCACGGTGCCGGGCTTGACGCGCGCGTCGATCGTGACGACCGCGTCCGCGATCCCGAACTCGGAGACGTCGTCCGAGCAGCCGGGAACGAGCACGTGAAGGGCCGGGAGAAAGCAGAGCGGGATGAGCCGTCGATATCGCATGCGAAGCCTCGCCGTTGGGGTCCGGAAGGGGCCGCGCGCGCGGCCGTCGGAGCTCGCATGATAAGCGGACCCGCGTCGCGAGCCACGCGCGAAATGCGGGGGGCGCGGGGATCGTCCCCGGCAGCCCCAGCGTCAGCCCCCGGCGCGCTCGGGGTTCTGCGCCATGTAGTCGGCGAGCCCCTTCCGCGCCTTTTTGCGCACCGCGTTCTGGAAGAATGGCGTCCAGCCGAGCACGAGCCCGGGGAGCCCGAGCGCCATGCGGGTCCAGCGCCCGAGGTCGAATCGATCCGTGTGGCGGACGATCTTGCCGTCGCGGAACTCGAACGAGGCGTCGATCACGTTGTGCACCTGCCGGCCCGTCGCCGAGAACGAATACCGGGCCTCCCAGTGCGCGCTGCCCGTGGAATCATCGGCGTGCACGTCGCTGAATTCGAGCGTGAGGTCTTTCCCTCGCTCGCAGAGCATGCGCCACATCCCGCGCGCCTCGGCTGCGCTCAGACCCACGAAGACCGAGTCCGAGAACACGACGTCGGGGTGATAACAGGCGATCATGCCCTCGGCGTCGCGTTTCTGGAACGCCCGATAAAATTGTTCGATCAAGGCTTGATTGGGGTGCATAGCGGCCGGGCGAGCGGACCACGGGCCGGCCGGGACGTCAAGGCGCTGCGCCGCGCCGAACCCCGCGCGTGTCGTTCCTCCGTTGACGCCGGGCCCGGGTTCGACCAGACCGACACCTCGACCTAGGGGAGCCTCGGGCTGAGACGGCTTCGCCGCGTTTGTGGCGGGCCGAACCCTCGGAACCTGAACCGGTTCGTACCGGCGGAGGGAAGTGTCATGAGCACCGTGAAACAGCAGCGGGTCGACGAGGCCCGCCTCCAGACCATCACGCGCGGGCCACTGCCCGGATCAAAGAAGACCTACCTGCCGGGCGTCCTCTACCCGGATCTCCGCGTCCCGCTGCGTGAAATCTCGCAGACGCCGACGCGCGAAGGTCACGGCGACGCCGTGCGCCTCGTGCCGAACCCGCCCGTCGCCGTCTACGACACGAGCGGCCCGTACACCGATCCCGAGGCCGAGATCGACGTCCGCAAGGGCCTCTCGCCGCTCCGCGACGCGTGGATCCGCTCGCGCGAGGACGTGACGGAGCTCCCGCGCGTGAGCTCGGCGTATGGCCAGAAGCGCCTCGACGATCGCTCGCTCGACGCATTGCGGTTTCACGCGCCGCGCCGGCCGCTGCGCGCCGCGGCCGGCAAAAACGTCACGCAGATGCATTATGCGCGGCGGGGGATCATCACGCCCGAGATGGAGTTCGTCGCGATTCGCGAGCAACAGCGGGCGGCGGCGCGGATCCGCAAGCAGCACCCGGGGCGCTCGTTCGGCGCGGTGATCCCCGAGCGGATCACGCCGGAATTCGTCCGTGACGAGGTCGCCCGCGGCCGGGCGATCCTCCCGGCGAACGTCAATCACCCCGAGGTCGAGCCGATGATCATCGGCCGGAACTTCCTCGTGAAGATCAACGCGAACATCGGCAACAGCGCGGTCACCTCCTCGATCGAGGAGGAGGTCGAAAAGATGGTGTGGTCCATCCGCTGGGGCGCCGATACCGTGATGGATCTCTCCACGGGCCGGAACATCCATGAAACGCGCGAGTGGATCCTCCGCAATGCGCCTGTCCCGATCGGCACCGTGCCGATTTACCAGGCCCTCGAAAAGGTCGGCGGCAAGGCCGAGGAGCTCACCTGGGAGATCTACCGCGACACGTTGATCGAGCAGGCCGAGCAGGGCGTCGATTACTTCACGATTCACGCGGGCGTCCTGCTTCGGTACGTCCCGCTCACGGCGAACCGATTGACGGGCATCGTCTCGCGCGGCGGCTCGATCCTCGCGAAATGGTGCCTCGCGCACCACGAGGAGAACTTCCTCTACACGCATTTCGAGGAGATCTGCGAGATCATGAAGGCCTACGACGTGAGCTTCTCGCTCGGCGACGGCCTGCGGCCTGGCAGCATCGCGGACGCGAACGACGACGCGCAGATGGGCGAGCTCGCGACGCTCGGCGAGCTCACGCAGATCGCATGGAAGCACGACGTGCAGGTCATGATCGAGGGCCCGGGCCACGTGCCGATGCACATGATCGAGCACAACATGACCGAGCAGCTCCGCATCTGCCACGAGGCGCCGTTTTATACACTCGGCCCGCTCACGACCGACATCGCGCCCGGCTACGACCATTTCACGAGCGGCATCGGCGCCGCCATGATCGGCTGGTTCGGCACGGCGATGCTCTGTTACGTCACGCCGAAGGAGCACCTCGGCCTCCCGAACCGCGACGACGTGAAGGAGGGCGTGATCACCTACAAGATCGCGGCGCACGCGGCCGATCTCGCGAAGGGCCACCCCGGCGCGCAGGCGCGCGACGACGCGATGAGCAAGGCGCGCTTCGAGTTCCGCTGGGAGGACCAGTTCAACCTCGGCCTCGATCCGGAGCGGGCCCGCGCCTTCCACGACGAGACGCTCCCGAGCGAAAACGCCAAGGTCGCCCATTTCTGCTCGATGTGCGGCCCCCATTTCTGCTCGATGAAGATCACCGAGGACGTGCGCAAATACGCCGCCGAAAAGGGCGAGGTGTTGCCGGAGACGGCGCTCGTTCGCGGCATGAAGGAGAAGAGCGCCGAGTTCGTCGAGGGCGGGAGCGAGATCTACCGGAAGGTCTGAGGTTCGAATGGGGAGGTGAGGGGGGTGGTCAAGGCCCGACGCCCCCCGCAGCGCTCTCCTTGGCCGCCTTCTTCACCGGGGTCGCTTGCCACGTCGTGAGCGGGCGCAGGAGCGCGTCCGCGAGCTCCTTCGTCGCCGGCTTCTTCCGCTGCACGGAGCCCAGCACGGCGGCCACGTAATGCCGCAGTGAATCCGTGAGAGCGTCGAGCCGCGGGCGTACGGCCGCGCGCTCCTCCGCGGGCACGGAATGGACCATGCCCAGCGCCTTCCCATAGTGCTCGTGCACCTCGCGCAGGTGGTAGAGCAGCGGGGCGAGGCCGATCTGCGCGAGCTTCGGCTCGAGGTTCTCCCGCGCGATCGTCTTCAGCTTCGTGTCGACGACCCCATACTCGTCCCGCGGCCGCATGTTGATGAAGCCGAGGCCCTCCTCGACGCCGAGGTGCGCGCCGAGCTCCGCGGCGACGTCCCCGAGCTCGAACTGGCCACGCACCCGCGACCATCCTGCGAGGATCAGGATCAGCGCCGCGATGGCATTGTCCTCCAGCTTGTCGAGGGCCCGAATCTCGCCCGTCGGCGCCTCCGGACCGAGGACGTCTTGCAACGTCACGCGATCCGATTTCACGTCACCGAGGGCCTCGGTCACCGCCTCCGGCAAGGCGCGCGCATTGCCGTTTTCATCGAGCGTCGCGGCTTCGATCTGCTGCGCGAGGACGACGGCCTGGTTCGCGTCGAGGCGCGGCAGGGCGATCACCGAAGTTGATTCGAGCGTTCGTGTCATGGGGTTGGACGCTACCATCCGTCCGCGCGGCACGTCTAGACCGTTTTTGCGTCCCTGCTTCCATGGCGTCCCCACGCCGCCTTACCGTCCGCCATGGCTCCGGGTGGGCTGCCCCGCTGATGGAGGCGAGGGCTGCGCCATTCCCGGGCGGGAGGAAGGTCCATGCAGAGGGGAATTCGGGGTTATGTCGCCCTGCTCGTCGCGCTATCGCTCGTATTGTTCGGGTGCGCCTCGTCGCGCGACCCCATCATGGCGCGTATCTTCGAGGCGCCGAACGTCATCCACGTTTGCGTACGCCCGCCGAACGTGCCGAAAGACAAGGGAATGTGGGCGCTCGACGCCTCCGGCGCGCCCGTCTTCGGGGCCCGGGAGGTGGATTTCGCGAGGCGCGCCGGCCTGGGCGTATACATCTTCGATCAGGGGGCGCCTCGCGAGAGCGCGAAGCTCCTCCCGATTCCGTACCATCGGCTCGAATGCCCGGCGCCGCCGAAGCCCCGCGTGGCCGCGGCGAAGATCGAGGCCGGGAAGAAGGAGGAGAGCAAGAAGGCCGAGCGGCCGAAGCCGCTGCTGCGACCGATTCCGCGCGAAACGTCCGCGGTGGAGAGGCGCGTCGAGGCGCAAAGGTGCACGGCGTACGAAGAGCCGGGCCAGACGCGAAGGCGCAGCGGCTCGGGCGGGCGGACCTGCACGAGGGTCCTCGTCCAGCGGGCCCGCACAGAGCCCGTCGTCGCGGAGAGCCCGCGCGAGGTCGAGCCGCCCGCGTCGGTGAGGTTGTCCGAGGGCGCGGCGCGGGAGTATGAGGATTGGGGGCTTACGCCCGCGGACGTCTCCGCGCTCGCGGAGGAACGAGGCCGGGAGTGCCTCGAAAGGATCTGCCATGCCCGCCACCAGAACTTCATCCCGAAGGGGAAGAAGAAGCCCGCGGAGGGGCACAACGGGCAATCGTTGTCAACGGGGAGCGGTGGGGGAGGTGGCGCGAAGACGACGGTCAAGACGACGACGCGTCCGCACAACGTAAAGGGACAGAGCGACCACCAGGCGGTCACGCCGAAGGAAGCGACAAGGGGCAGCCAACCAGCAAGTCGACCGGGCCAACCATTTACGAAGGCAGGGAAGGAGGAGGTATGGAATCGGAACGCAGCCAAGCACGGGGGGAAAAACAAGTGCGACACTTGTCTCGTGGAGGTTGCCAAACCACAGAGACATACCCGAGGTGTAACTCCACCCGCTAACGAGGGGCATGTTGATCACAAAGCAGCCCGAGCGAACGGAGGGTCGGGTACGCCTGAGAACGGGCAGGTTCTATGTCGCGATTGCAACGCTAAAAAGAGGGACAAATGAAACCTTTCCAAGCGGAGGAGGAGATGAATCTTGGAGTCATCACCACTTCTGCGGTCCTCGCGGGTGCCCCCATCTTGCTGGTTTCCCACGATGCCGATGACGGGGGCTGGCAGTTTTTGTGTGGAACAACCAGCGACCCTGCGGACGGGCGCGTCGTCCACGTGCGCGAGATCCTCACGACGGATCCGACCGTGGTTGAAGTGGCCGATCTCCCGTTGGGTTGGGTCGCCTTTCGCGGTGCCATAGGAGCTGAATGGACGCGAGAACCCGCATGAAATGGCCTTTTGCAGATCCTCCCAACGTCGCGGTCTTCACGAGCAAGAGGATATTGTCCGGGGAGGCGTGGATAGCGTATGTCAGCCACGACGAGGACGACGGAGCATGGCAATTCCACGCGTCGAATGGCCCGGTACCCGAGGCGGAAGCAGCGGTGGTGAGCCTTCGGTCGATCGTCGACGCAGACCCGACCCTTGCCTCGCTTGCCGACTTGCCACTGGGGTGGTGCGCATGGAGAGACCACGTGGGCGCGCCATGGAACAGGAAGAAGAATGAGTGACGGAGCCCCGCCGTGGGTCACCGCCAACAGGGCCCATCGCAGAGAGCCGGGATAGCCGGCACCCCGACTCCACCCAACCCCCGACACCCCCCAACCCCCGGAACCCCCCCGCTCCGCTCCCGATTGCGTCCCAAATCGCCCCTCCTGGGTCGAGCAACGCAAGGCCGAGCGGTAAAAGACCCCCCGGAGGCCCAGGTACCCCTCCGTGATGCGCACCTCGACGCCTCCGAGGCACCTTCCGCCGCTCCCCGTTTCGGCCCCCGAGCCCCGCCGAGCCACGCTCCTCGCAAAGCCAAGCGTCCCGAGAGCCTTCCCGCGCCACGATCCCCGCAAAGCCGAGCGCTCGACGCCCCTCCCCAGGTGCCGATCCTCGCTCGACGAAGCGCCGAACGACCCCTCGGAAGCCTCGCCGCCCGCATCGCCCTCCGTTCCCCGACACCCCGCCGGGCCTCTCCCACGCTCGACCCCGCGGACGACCCCCCCGAAGGGCCCGACGCCCGCTTCGTCTTGCCTTGCGCCCCCTAGCCGGCGCCGCCCGGGCGCTTGCGGGGGCGCCCGAGCAGGCGCCTGCCTGCGTCGAGCAGGTGCTCGCGCAGCGTGTCGTCGTCGATGTCCGCGTACTGGGGCGCGCCGCCGGCCATCGTCAGCCCCGTGAACACGACGTGCACCATGATCGCGTCCGAGAGGCTCGGGGCCTCGCCGGCGAGGACCGTTTTCATTCGCGTCTTGAGGTCCGCGCCTCGGGGCGCCTGGAACGTCCTGTTCACAACCCGCTGCATCCCGGGGTCGCTGTTGTACAGACCGAGCAGCGGGCGCTGGCGGACGATGAGCTCGACGAATCCGGTCAGCGCGTGATCGACCTGAGCGCTTCGGCTCCGCTTCGTCCGCGCCTCCTCGATGATCTGGTCGAGCTCCTGGAGCGCGGGCGCGGCGACGGCCTCGGTGATCTCGTCCTTCGTCTTGAAGTGGTAGTAGACGGCGGCCTTCGTGACGCCGAGCTCGTCGGCGATCATCTGCAACGACGTGCCCTCCACCCCGTGTTCACTGAACAGCCTCAGCGCGGCGTCGAGCAGTCGGGATCGGGTGTCGGTGGCGGCGGTGCCGGCAGTCATGCGCTCTCCTCGCGGACGCCGGACAGTACCCGGCTCCTCGCCCTCCGGCACGCTTTCCGAGCGGCGCGCGGAGCACGTCCTCGTCCTAGCCGATCGGCTTGTGCTGTGCTTGCCGAACGGCTAGCCTGGTCGCCCGAATCGAGGTGAACCATGTCCGCCGATGCCGTCCCCACGCTTCCCATCACCCGAACCTGCCCGTTCACGCCGCATGCGGAGCATCGCAAGCTCCGTGAAGAGGCGCCGATCTCCAAGGTAAAACTCCCCAATGGGAGGGTCGTGTGGGTCGCCACGAGCCACAAGGACATCCGGGCGATCCTGTCCGACCCGCGGTTCAGCTCCAACCGGCGCGACCCCAATTTCCCCACGCTGGCGTACGAGCGCCCGCCTTCGAGCAACCTCAGGCCGATGCTGATCGAATTGGACTCGCCCGAGCACGGGCCTGCGCGAAGGGCCGTGCTCGGTGAGTTCACGCTCCAGCGGATGAACGCGCTCACGCCGCGCATTCAGCAAATCGTGGACGAGCACATCGACGCCATGCTCGCCGGTCCACGCCCGGTCGACCTCGTGCAGGCGCTCTCCCTGCCGGTGCCTTCGCTCGTCATTTGCGAGCTGCTCGGTGTGCCCTACGCCGACCACGAGTTCTTCCAGACGCACTCTTCGCAGATCATCAGTCAGAAGGCGCCGGCCGATGTGATCATGCGCTCGGTCATCGCGCTGATGACCTATCTCGGCCAGCTCGTGGGCGCCAAGGTGCAGAACCCCACCGACGATTTGCTCAGCCGCCAGATCCAGAAGCAGCTCGAAACGGGCGCCGTCGACTTCGAGGGCCTGGTCAGCATGGCGTTCCTGCTCCTCATCGCCGGGCACGAGACCACCGCGAACATGATCTCGCTGAGCACGCTGGTGCTGACGCAGCACCCGGAGAAGCTCGCCGCCATCCAAGAGGACCCGTCGAAGACCATCGGCGCCGTCGAGGAGCTCTTGCGGTACTTCACCATTGCGGAGTCCGCGCTCGGCCGGGTCGCGAAGGCGGATGTGGAAATCGGCGGCGTGACCATCAAGGCCGGCGAAGGCGTGTTCGCCTTGGCAAACATGGCGAACCGCGATCCGGAGGTGTTCGAGAATGCCGACGAGCTCAACCTCGATCGGGGCTCCCGCAACCACCTTGCGTTCGGCTTCGGCCCGCACCAATGCCTCGGGCAGAACCTCGCCCGGCTGGAGCTCCAGATCGTCATCGACACGCTGTTCAAGCGCATCCCCGGCCTCAAGTCCGCCGTGCCTTTCGAGGAGCTCTCGTTCAAGGACAGCTCCACCGTCTACGGCATGAACGAGTTCCCGGTCACCTGGTGAGCATGACGCGGGGGGCAGCCGCTCTAGCCCCCGGCCCGCCTTTGCCGTAGCATCCGGGTTCTTTCTTCGACCACGGAGGGGCGTATGGCATCGGTGGGGATCATCGGGGGCGGATTGAGTGGGCTCGTGGCGGCGAAGACGTTCCTGCGGGGCGGCTTCGACGTCACGGTGTTCGAGAAGGAGGACGAGGTCGGCGGCGTGTGGACGCGCTCGCGCCGCTACCCCGGCCTCCAGACGCAAAACGCCCGCGACACCTACGCATTTTCCGATTTCCCCATGCCCCGCCACTACCCCGAGTGGCCCACGGGCGCCCAGGTCCAGGCCTATCTTTCGAGTTACGCCGACCATTTCGGCGTGACACGGCACGTCCGCCTGCGCACCCAGGTCGATCAGATTCGTCGGCGCGACGGAGGCGGGTTCTCCGTGGACACGCGGCCTGTAGGCGCCGCCGAATCCGAGCAGAAAACCCACGCTTTCGACCAGGTGATCCTCTCCAGCGGCCTGTTCAGCCAGCCGCACATCCCCGAGGCCCCCGGGCGCGAGGCGTTCGAGGCGAGCGGGGGCGTCGTGCTGCACACGACGGCGTTCCACGACACGAGCTTCCTCCGGGGCAAACGTGTGGTCGTCGTGGGGTTCTCGAAGTCGGCGTGCGACGTGGCCGCCCTCGCGGTGGAGCACGCCCGCGAGGTGACGCTCGTCCACCGGAGCGTCGGCTGGAAGGCGCCGCGGTTCCTCTTCGGGGTCGTGCCCACGAAGTACCTGCTCTTGAACCGCTTCACCGAGATGTTTTTCCCGTACCCGGGCGCCGAGGGCTTCGAGCGTGCGCTGCACGAAAAAGCCAGCGGGTTCGTCGCCCGGTACTGGGGCGGGGTCATGGCCGCCCTCGACATGGACCTCGGGCTCAGCAAGACCGGCCTCCGGCCCGAAATGCCGCTGAGCGGCGTCGGTTGCTCGCTGAACATGACGCCCGCGGGCTTTTACGAGGCCGCGCAGCGCGGGACGCTGAAGCTCGCGCGGGGCGAGATCGCCCGCTTCCACGAGGGCGCCGTGGAGACCTCGAAGGGCCAGCGCATCCCGGCCGACGTCGTGCTCTTCGGGACGGGCTTCCGCCAGGAGTTCCCGTTCCTCGAACCCTCGCTCCGGCGCGTCGTGCAGGACGAGGACGGCACGTTCCGGCTCTACCGCGGCCTCTACCACCCCGACGCCCCGGGACTCGGCTTTTGCGGCTTCGTGAACAGCCTCTACAGCCAGCTCACCTCGGAGGTCGGGGCGCGGTGGCTCTGCGAGCTCTTCCGGGGCCGGATGAAGTTGCCGCCGCGAGAGGAGGTGATCGCCCGCATCGACGAGTGGATCGCCTTCCGCAAGAACGAGCGGCCGGACGCGTTCACGGGGGGAGCGTGCGTCGTGCCGTGGAACTTCCACTACATCGACGACCTCTGCCGGGACATGGGAGCGCGGGCGCGGAGGCTCCCGCAAAATCCCTTCCGCGAGTTCCTCCTTCCGGTGGATCCTTCGCTCTACGCGGACCTCGAGGAGGAGCTCGATACGCGCGCCCGCGAGGCGCGTGATCGCGACGAAGCATGCACAACCCCCGAGACTTCAAGAAGCTCTTCAAACGCCTTCTCCTGAGCCCCGTCGCGGGTATGTCCTGGGAGGACAAACTCGCGTTCGTGCGCGCGTACATGCGCGAGCTCGAGTCGCGCAAGGACCCGATGGAGGAGTCCGCCGAGCTCGAGCCGGCGATCGAGATCGTCCCGTTCGAGGCCGGCCGAAGGCCCCTGGACGAGGCGCTCGGCCCCGGGCTCGGCGCGAGCGAGCACGCCGGCCTCGTGTCGACCGCGGCCGAGGGCGCGCCCACCGACGATCTCTGCCTGCTCTACCAGGTGAAGGATCTCTACGCGTACGTCGCGCCGTTCCATCGAACGTTCGAGGTCCGCATGTCGGTCGCGTTCCTGCCCCACGTGGAGGGCCACGGCGCGCCTTGCCCCGTCCCGGGGCTCCAGGGCGTCGTCCTCGAACCGCGGGTCGTCTCCGCGGCCGCGTACCCGTTCCCCGCGATCGCGGACGCGTCGTGGTCCGAGTTCTACAAGACCGTCTACGCGGCGACGTTGAGCCCCGAGGGCCTCCTGCCGCGCCGTGAAGGCAGCGCCGAGGGGCGCGGCTACGACTGGTCCGAGGTCGACGCGTCCCTGCGCGCGCGCACGCCCGACGGCGCCGATCCCTTCACCTTCGCGAACCTTTTCCACCAGAAGATCCGCGTCACGCTGGCCCTGCACACGGACGGCAGCAAGTACGTCGCCGAAGACACGATCGAGGCCGAGATCTACGACACGGGCCGCTTCGGATCGCTCTACGCGCGGCTGCTCGAGCGGCTCATCCCGGCCGACACCAGGCTGCAAGCCGACACGCTGGACATCCCGGATCTGCACGTCGGTTACCACCCGTGGTTCCCGGTCCTCACGATCGGGACCGACAAGGCGATGCTCTACCTGCACGCCATCCGGCAGGACCTCGGCGAGCAGCGGCGAAACCTCCCCGATCCCGCGTGGCTCTTGCGGGTGGGCCTCTACCTGGAGCTGCTCACGTGCCTCGGCATCTTCGAGGCGGTGCGGGCCGAGCACCCGGATCTGCTCTCGCCGGCCGAGCGCCAGGTGTTCGAAAAGAGCCCTGTCTTCGCCAAGATCCGCGAGCGGATCGACGTCGCGGCGTGGAGGCGGGTCTGGGCCACGCGCGAGATCGTCCCGCGCACGTCGGACCTGCTCGCCGCGGGGCCCGTGAGCTTCGCGAACCTTCTGCGCAAGCAGAAGGCGACGCTCGCGTTCCTGCACGCGCACCACGAGGACCTCAAGCACGCGATCGCCCTCGCCGGCCCGAACGTCGAGAACGCGCAGGAGACCTGGCACCGCGTCTTCCGCGACGCCGAGCGCGCGGTCCTCAAGAACGGCCTCGCCGCGTTCCCCGAGCTAGGGTGGCTGGACAAACGCACGCGCGACTTCGCCATGTGGCACCAGCGCGGCGTCTTCGGCAGCTACGCGCTGCCCGAGTCGGTGACGGGGGCCTTCGGCGATCAGGACGGCGTCTTCCCCTCGGCGTGCCGGCAGTACCGCCAGTCGATGAACGAGGTCGCGCGGTTCGCCCGCGAGCGTGGTCTCATGGATCACACGGGCGACGAGTGCATCCCGCGCACCGCGAGCCTCTTCGAGGCGTACATGCGCGGCGACAGCTCCCTCGTCGACGCCCTGCAGCGGCGCGACGGCTACGGCGGCGGGCTCGACGCGGCCGAGCCGCTCTCCCTCGGCCCCGAGCCCACGCACGCCGACATTGCGGCGCTCCTCCGGCGTGTGCCGGTCTTCAAGCCGCTGACGGATCGCGAGGTCGAGCGGCTCGCGCAGAAGACACGCCCCGTCGTCTATGGCCCGCACGATCGAGTGGTGCGCGAGGGGGAGCGGGGCTCGTCGCTCTTCGTGCTGGCCTCGGGCACGGTCGAGGTCCTCGTGCGCCAGCAGAGCGGCCAGGACGTCGCCGTCGCCACGCTGGAGCGCGGCGCGGTCTTCGGCGAGGTCGCGCTGCTCACGGGCAGCGAGCGCATCGCGACCGTGCGCACGACGTGCGAGTCGACGCTCTACGAGATCAGCAAGCAGGCGCTCGCGCCGATCATCGAGTCGCGCCCGCAGCTCGTGGTCGAGCTCGGCCTGCTCATCGCCACGCGTCAGCTCGATCGCGAGGGCCGCATGCGGCAGTCGGGCACGGAGGGGGTCGCGAGCCGGATCCGGAAGTTTCTGCTCGGGTAAACCCCCTCTCCGACGCGCGGAGAGGGGGCACTTCACGTGACTCAGATGCAGAAATCGGGTTGGCCCGGGGGCCTCTTCACGCACTGACCGACGCCGCACCACTCGCTGCTGATGAGGCTGCCTTGATAGCACCTGTAGAGCCGGTTGGGATTGCCGGGCACATACATGTTGCCGCCGCAATAAGCGCCATTTTCGAGCCAGGCGCAGGGGCCACTGCCCCCGCCGCCCCAGCGAACGATCCGGCGACCCCGCCGCTGTTCCTGCCCTGCCGAGGCGGTTTCCTCTCCACCACCGGCCTGGATTCCGTCTTCCGTGGGGTCTTCCACCGTCGCCATGCAGCCAGCGCCGAGAAGCACGGCCCCGGTCGAGATGAACAGCAGCGCAGCCAACCCTTGTAGCTTCTTCATAGGTCCCCCTCCCCGAGGGCCCGCGCCGCGCCTCGCCGACAGGGAAAAACCCCCTCTCACCGAACGCGGTTCAGTGACGAGCCCTCACGCGAATACGTAAGGGACGGCCGGCGAACGTCCACTCTCGACCGTGGCTTCGTTTCGCGTGCGTAGGAACGATGATGACGCCTCTCGGCGCCGCCTCACGTCCCGTCGAGCAACCACCTTAGGGCCTCGGCCTCGTCCTGGAAGAACGCGAACGAAGCCAGGCCTTGTTCGGCCGACATGCGGGCGAGCTGCATCTTCGTGAGCGTGCTCGACACGATGTTCGCGGCCCGCACGCAGCCGTTTTTCTGGGCGACCTCCATCGTCCGCTCCACGAACGCGCTCACGTCGGGCTTCTGGGCCGCGAACTCCGCGGTGTTCGCGAGGACGCGCCAGCGTTTGCCCCAGAGCGGCTGCGTCACGCGCGCGAACTCCTCGTAGTAGGCCCGCGCCTGCTCGACCGTCCAGAAGCCCCACACCTCCAGACGTACGAGCCTGCGCTCGCGCTCCACGCGGACCACGTGGCCGCTCCGTGGCCGCGAGGCCGACGGCTTCATCCGGTCGAGCGAGGTCGGCGGCGTCGAGTGCCGGCCCGTGCGCGACGGCGTCGGGTGCTTCGTCGGTTCGCTCGCCGGCGGCGTCGAGGGGCGGGAGCTGCGGGCCGCGGGGATCGGCGTCGACTCGTACGACACCGAAATGTAGGGCTCGCGGGGAGGGGGCGTGGTCTGGCGCGCGGTCAAGGCGTCCGCGGGGAAGAGGGCGTCGGAGAGGGCGACGAGCGCGGCGGAGGCGCTCGGGAATCGATCGTCGGGGTTTCGCGCGACGCACTGGCCGAACCAGGCGTCGATCGCCGCGGGCAGCTCGACGCCGTGGCGCCGCCGCGCCCGCGCCGAGGTCGCCTCGGGCAGCGGGCTGTCGAGGCAACGCGCGAGCGTGATGATCGACGGCGCTTTCTCGAACTCCTCGGCCCAGTACGGACCCCCGGCGAGCAACATGAACGCCGTGTGCCCGAGCGCGTAGACGTCGACGGCGGGGCCGATGGGCTGGTCCATGAAGATCTGCTCGGGCGCCATGAAGTAGGGGCTGCCGAGGATGGTCTTCGTCTGCATCCCGATGCCGAGGTGACCGTCGGCCTTGGCGATGCCGAAGTCGAGCAGCTTGATGCACGGCGAGCCGTCGTCGCGGTGCGTGAGGAAGAGGTTGTCGGGCTTGATGTCGCGGTGAACGATGCCCGCGGCGTGGGTCTTGTCGAGCGCGAACGCGGCCTGCGCGAGGTAGGTGCGCACCTCGCCCGAGGGCAGGGCGCCGCGCTCGGTGACGATCATGCCGAGATCCCGCCCGCGCAAGAGTTCCATCACGAGGAACGGCAGCCCCGTGGGCGCGTCCACGCCGGCATCGATGACGCGCACGATGTGGTCGCTCTCGAGCTCTCCGAGGATCCGCGCCTCGCGTTCGAAGCGTGCTTTGAAGTCCGTGTGCTCGTCGAGCAGCGTCGAGTGGATGATCTTCAGCGCGCGGCGACCGGCCGTGCGCTCATCCATGGCCTCGTAGACCGCGCCCATCCCGCCTGTGCGGATCGTGCGTACGATGCGGTACCGCTCGTGAAAGAGCTGCGACGGGGCGAGAAGGAAGATCGGGACTGCGTTCGCGCCGGGACCCGACATGCCGGGAGCGTAAAGGCAGACAAACGACGATTCAAGGCGCGCCGAGGTCGTCGTCTTCCATCTCCGCGGGGCGCCCGAGCGCCTTGCAGAGCTCGATCCACGCCTCCTGCATCGACGGGTAGCGGTGCGCAGGCTGGCTCGCGAGCACCCGCGCGACCCACGGATCCACGGCCTCCGGCAGATCGGGGCGGAGCGCGCGCAGGCTCGGGCGCGGGTCGGTCGAGACCGCGCGGAGCAGCTCGACCATCTTTCGCGCTGGGAACGGGAGCCTGCCGCCGATCATGCGGAAGACGACGGCGCCGAACGAGTAGACGTCGGCGCGATGATCGAGGTCCTTGGGTTTGCCGGCCCAGATCTCGGGCGCCATGTACGTCGGGGAACCGGCGATGGTGCCATCGCGCGTGACCGTGAAGCCTCCGACCTCCTTGGCGAGGCCGAAATCGAGCAGCCGCACGCGGCCCCGCGCCCGCGTGCGCAGGACGAAGATGTTCGCGGGTTTGACGTCGCGGTGCACGATGCCGCGCGCGTGCGCAGCGGAGAGCGTCTCGGCGACGGGCCGCATGATCTCGAGCGCGCTGTCGATCGGCATGGGCCCGCCTTTCGCCTCGACGCCGCGCACGTAGGCTTCGAGATCCTTGCCTTCGAGCAGCTCCATCACGATGTAGAGCGTGCCGTTGTCCGAGCGGTTGAAGGCGAGGATCTGCGTCGCGGCCGTGCCGCTGAGCAGGCCCATGGCGCGGGCCTCGCGGGCGATGCGCGTCGTGAAGATCGGCTCGCTCGTGATGTTCGGCAAGAGGCACTTCACGGCGACGGGCGCGCTGAGATCCATGTCCTCCGCGCGGAACACGTAGCCGTGGCCGCCGCTGCCGATGAGGTCGAGGAGCTTGTACCGACCGTCGATGACATCACCCGCTCGATACGACATGGCGCTCCTCGTCTGGCCGCGTCTTCCGTCGCGGCTGGCCCGTACGATACCGAAGGGGCCCCGAGGGCCGCAACGGGCAGGCGAACCTGGGCTATGGTTACCGCGATGCTCCGCCGAACGCCGTTCATTTCCGTGCTCCTCGTCGTCCTCGGCTGCTCGGGTGAGGGCCTGCCTCCGGCGCCAGCGCCGACCACGAGCCTACCGCCCGCTTCGCCCCCGGCCGCGACGAGCGCCGCCGCGGAGACGCCGGCGCCGAAGGGCCCCGTCGCGCCGATCGCGAAGAAGGAGCCGCGCGTCACCGAGATCCACGGCGTCCAGCTCGTCGACGACTATGCGTGGCTGCGCAAGAAGGACACGCCCGAGGTGCTCGCGTACCTGCGCGCGGAGAACGCGTACACCGAGGCCATGACGGCCGCGCTTACGCCGACGAAGGAGCGCATCTACGGCGAGATGCTGGGCCGGCTGAAGGAGTCCGACGAGGAGGTCCCTTTCCGGGAGGGCGCGTATCTTTATTACACGCGCACCGAAAAAGGGAAACAATACCCCTTTTACTGCCGCAAGGCCGTGAAGGGCGGGGACAAGGCGCCCGAGGAGATCCTCATCGATCTGAACGAGATCGCGAAGACCGAGAAATTCGTGGGCCTCGGCCCGCTGGCTGTCTCCGAGGACGGCCATCTTCTCGCGTACGGCCTCGATACCACCGGCTTCCAGCAATTCGTGCTGCACGTGCGGGACCTCCGGACGGGCAAGGATCTCGCGGATAAGGTCGAGCGTGTCACGTCGGTCGTGTTCGCCAAGGATGGCAAGACGCTCTTGTATACGGTCGAGGATCCGGTCACGAAGCGCTCGCACAAGTTTTTTCGGCACAACCTCGGCGACGAGGCGGCCAAGGACGTGCTGCTCTACGAGGAGAAGGACGAGCGGTTCCGCCTGTTTTCGGAACGCTCCAGCAGCAAGAAGCTCATCTTCGTCCAGTCGAACAGCATGACGACGAGCGAGGTTCGTTTCCTGCCTGCGGACAAACCCCAGGCGCCGCTCACGCTCGTGGAGCCGCGGGAGCAGGACCACGAATACGAGGTGGATCATCACGGCGACGAGCTCGTGATCCGCACGAACAGCCCCGCGAAGCCGGGCGAAGCGAAATCGACGAATTTTCGGCTCGTGGTGGCGAAGGTCGCGTCCCCGGGGCGCGCCTCGTGGAAGGAGACGATCCCACACCGCAAGGACGTGATGATCGAGTCGATCCAGCTCTTCTCGACGTTCGCCGTCGCCTTCGAGCGGGAAGACGGCCTGCGCCAGATCCGGGTGCTCGACCCGAAGAAACTCGCGCTCGACGGATCCCACCGAATCACGCTGCCCGAGCCGATCTTCACGCTGCGGTCAGGGGAGAACCGTGAATTCGACGCGTCTTTTTATAGGTTCCGCTTCGAATCACCGACGACGCCCTCCACGGTGTACGACTACGAGCCGAAGAAACGCGCGCTCGTGCTGAAGAAGCGCACGGAGGTCCCGAATTACGACCCCAGCCGGTACGAATCGAAGCGGGTGCACGCGACGGCCAAGGACGGCACGAAGATCCCGGTCTCGCTGCTCTACAAGAAGGGGACGAACCCGGACGGGAAGAACCCGCTGTTCCTGTATGGGTACGGCTCGTACGGATTTCCCCTTTTCCCGACGTTCTCGGCCCCGACGTTCTCGCTCGTGGATCGCGGTGTGGTCTGCGCGATCGCGCATATCCGCGGCGGCGGCGAGCTCGGCGAGACCTGGCACGAGGCCGGGCGGATGAAGACCAAGATGAACACGTTCACCGATTTCGTGGACGTGACCGAGGGGCTCGTGCAAATGGGCTGGGCCGCGAAGGATCGCATCGCGATCCAGGGCGGGAGCGCGGGCGGGCTGCTCATGGGCGCGGTCCTGAACATGCGCCCGGACCTTTATCGCGCGGTGATCGCCGACGTGCCGTTCGTCGACGTGATCAACACGATGCTCGACGAATCCCTCCCGCTCACCGTGGAGGAATTCGAGGAGTGGGGCAATCCGAAGAAGAAGGACGAATTCGAGTACATCCTCCGCTACAGCCCCTATGAGAACGTCGCGAAGAAGGCGTACCCGTCGATCCTCGTGAACACGTCGTACAACGACAGCCAGGTGATGTACTGGGAGCCCGCGAAATGGGTGGCCAAGCTCCGCGCGATGAAGACGGACCAGAACCCGCTCCTCCTGCGCATTCACCTCGAGCCGGCCGGCCACAGGGGCCAATCCGGGCGTTACGAGCGGATGCAGGAGATGGCGTTCAAGTACGCGTGGATCCTCGACAGGCTCGGCGTGATGGACGGGAAGTAAGGGATCCGAAATCGTGGATGGGCCCGTCCCGGCGGGAGCCTCAGCCGCGGCGGGGCTGGGACCGCGCGGGCTTCCGATTCTTGCCGCGCTCCTGCATCGCCCACGCGATTCCGTCCTTCAGGCTGCGCACCGAGATCACGCCGTGCACCTCGATACCCATTGTGATCAGCGTCTGCGCGACGTGGGGCTGAATGCCGGTCAATACGGCCTTGGCGCCGAGGAGCTTGACCGCATGCGCCGTGCGCACGAGCGCCTCGGCGACCTGGGTGTCGACCGTCGTGATGCCTGTCACGTCGAGCAGGACCGTCTCGGCGGCCATTCGCACGACCCCTTCGAGCAACGTCTCCAGCACGAGCTGCGCGCGTTTCTCGTCGATACGCCCAACGAGCGGCATGGCGAGCACGTCGTCGGCGATGGGGATGAGCGGCGCCGAGAGCTCCCGGAGCGCCTGCTCCTGCGCGTGAATGAGCTCCGCGCGCAGCACCTCGTTCCTCTCCGCGTGCTCTTCGGCGCGCCGCCGATCGGTGACGTCAATCCCGACAGCCTGAAGCGCCGCAATGTTGCCCGCTTCGTCGAGGATGGCGCGATCGATCCAGTTGAGCCAGCGCACCTCGCCCCCGGGCGTCAGCACGCGGTGCTCGAGCTCGATGACCGGCTCCTTCGGCCCGAGCCGGGCGAGCACGTCGGCGATGAGGACCCGATCCTCCTCCGGGATGAGGGGTGTGAAATGGTGACCGACGAGCTCCTCGCGTGTCTTGCCGAAGAAGCGGCAATACGCGTCGTTGACGAAGGAGAGCGTGCTGTCCAGGTTGAACCTGCAGATGAGCTCGCGCTGGTCCTCCACGAGCGTGGCGTACATCTGCGTCTTCAGGCGCAGCTCTCGCTGGAGCTCCGCGTTGCGACGCTGGAGTTCCGCGACCTGTGCAGCGAGCGAATCCGTGTCCTGGTTCATCCCCTCGACCCGTTGAAACCGGTCGACGCTAAGGCACCCTGCCCGGTCGAGGCAAGCCCAGTGTGGGGGAAATTCCTGACAGGCAGGGAGGGGAAAGGATGTAGGGATCTAGGGAGGCGCGGAAGTTACGCCGTCACGAGACGCTCGACCTCGCCATAGGTGGCCGCGATGGCCTCGTCGAGCTTTCCGGCCTCAGGGCCGCCGGCCTGCGCCATGTCGGGCCGGCCACCGCCGCGCCCGCCCACGAGGGCGGCCACGTTTTTGATGACGTCGCCGGCCTTCACCCGGCTCGTCGCGGCCTTCGAGACCATGACCGCGAGCTGCGCCTTGCCCGCGTCCACCGCGCCGACGAGCACAAGGCTCGACTCGCCGAGTTTGTCCCGGAGTTTTTCCGCGATCTCGCGCAGCGCCGCCGCCTGCGTGCCGTCGGGCATGCGCCGGGCGAGGACCTTGATGCCCGAGATCTCGCGGGCCTCCGCGAGCATCGCGTCGATCCCGCCGCCGCCGCCGCCGCCGGGACCGCCGCCCTCGATGAGCCGGCGCTCGAGCTCGGCGACCTTCTTCTCGAGCTCCCGCTCGTGCGCGACGATCTTGCCGATCTTGTCCGCGAGGTCGCCGCCCTGCGCCTTCGCGACCTGGCGGGCCTTCTGGATGTCGTCTTCGAGGCCCCGCACGTAGCCGAGCGCGTTCTTGCCCGTCGCCGCGAAGACGCGCCGCACGCCCGCCGCGACGCCGCCCTCGCCCGTGATCTTGAACAGGCCGATGTCGCCGAGCGCGCGCGCGTGCGTGCCGCCGCAGAGCTCGATCGAGTCCTGGGTCATCGTCAGCATGCGGACGACGTCGCCGTACTTCTCCTCGAAGATCGCGACGGCGCCGCGCTTGCGGGCCTCGTCGACGGGCAGGACCTCCGTGAGCACCGGCGCGTTCTCCAGGACCTTGCCGTTCACGAGGTCCTCGATGCGCTCGATCTCGTCGCGCGTGAGGGGTTTGTTGTGCGCGAAGTCGAAGCGGAGCATGTCCGGGCCGACGCGTGAGCCCTTCTGCTGCGCGTGCTCGCCGAGCACCGTGCGCAGGGCCCAGTGGAGCAGGTGCGTCGCGGAGTGGTTGCGCCGCGTGGCCGAGCGCGCGGCGTGATCGACGGTGAGCGTGACCTTCTGGCCCACGCTGACCTCGCCCGCCTCGACCACGCCCTCGTGCACGACGAGCCCGGTGAGCGGGCGCTGCGTGTCCGTGACGCGGATGCGCAGGTCGCCGGCCGTGATCTCGCCGATGTCGCCGACCTGGCCGCCGCTCTCCGCGTAGAAGGGCGTCTCCTTCACGACGACCTCGACGTGCGCGCCCGCGCTGACTCGGTCCACGAGCGAGCGGGTGGGTTTGCCTTCGCCGTCTTTCGTTTCGACCGCGAGGATCGCGACGACCTCGCTCTCGCCCGCTTCGCGCTCGTAGCCGGTGAAGGTCACGGGCGAGCCAAGTTTTTCCCGCGCCTGCCGGTACGCAGGGTCGAGGGCGGCGGTCGGATCGATCGGCCCGTCGGCTTCGTCCGCGCCCTTGATGATCTTGTTGGCGCCCTCGATATCCACGTCATAGCCCTGCTCGCCGCAGATGACCTGCGTGAGATCCAGGGGGAAGCCGTACGTGGTGAAAAGATCCGCGGCCGCGGGCGCCACGAGGGTCTTGTCGCCCTTCCCGCGCATCTCCTCGAAGCGCTCGTCGAGGATCTTCATGCCGCGCTTCAATGTGGCGCGGAAGCGTACCTCCTCGTCCTCGGTGACGCGGGCGATGAGCTCGCGCCGATCGCGAAGCTCGGGGTAGACGTCACCCATGCGATCCACGACGAGCAGCGCGACCTCATGGAGGAAGGGCTTTTCGATGCCGAGCCGGTAACCGTGCCGGATCGCGCGGCGCATGACGCGGCGGAGCACGTACTCGCGCCGCTGCTTCTCGGGCATCACGCCCTCGGCCACGAGGAAGGCCGTGGTGCGGGCGTGGTCGGCGATGACGCGCATCGAGACGTCGTCGGGCGCGAGGCTCGCACCGTACTTCTTGCCGGCGATCTCGGCCGCGCGCTCGACGAGCGGGCGCAGGAGGTCGGTGTCGTAGTTCGACGTGACCCCTTGGAGCACGAACGAGATGCGCTCGAGGCCCATGCCCGTGTCGATGCTCGGCGCCGGGAGCGGCGTGACGGGCGCGTCCTTCTCCGCGCGGTCGTACTGCATGAAGACGAGGTTCCAGATCTCGGTCCAGCCGGAGCCGTCGAGCCGGGGCTCCTCGCCGAACCGCGAAAGGTCGACCTCGTCGCCAGTGAAGAAGTGGATCTCCGAGCAGGGGCCACACGGGCCGGTGTCGCCCATGCTCCAGAAGTTGTCCGCCATGCCGAGCCGGAGGATGCGATCGTCGCCGAAGCCCGTGACCTTGCGCCAGATCGCGGCCGCCTCCTCGTCCGCGGGGAAGTTGTTCTCGCCCTTGAACACGGTGACGACGAGCCGCTCCTTCGGGACGCCGTAGACCTTCGTGAGCAGCTCCCACGCGCTCGTGATGGCCTCTTCCTTGAAGTAGTCGCCGAAGCTGAAGTTGCCGAGCATCTCGAAGAACGTGTGGTGGCGCGCGGTGACGCCGACGTTCTCGAGGTCGTTGTGCTTGCCGCTGATGCGGATGCACTTCTGGCTGCTGGCGGCGCGCGTGTACGAGCGGCGGTCCTTGCCCGTGAAGACGTCCTTGAACGGCACCATCCCGGCGTTGACGAACATCAACGTGGGGTCGTTCTGCGGGACGATCGGCGCGCTCGGGACGACCTCGTGGCCGCGAGAGGCGAAGAAATCGAGGAAGGTGCGGCGGATCTGATGGCTCGAGGCGGACATGGCGCCCGCCCATCTACCATGTTTCGCGCCTCAGAACATGATCCCGAGGTACCAGCGGAGCGTCTGCGCCGTCTCGGTGTCGAGCGCCGGCGCGCTGCGGTTCTCCGGAGCGCTCTCGTAGCGGCTGGCCTCGCCGGGCAAGTAGTTGAAGCCGCCGAGGGGGAAGAGCACGCCGTACTGGAGCATCGTGTAGAAGCCGCCCATCTGATCGGGACGGTCGTTCAGCGTGCCGTCCTTCGCCTGGAAATAGAGCGAGAAGTCGAGCTCGACGCCGAGATCACGCTTGTTGCCGGGCGTCTGAATGAACTCGCTCGCGCGGCTCCAGATGAGCGCCGCGCTGCCGCCGAGGCGCTGTCCGTTCGGGTCGCGCGCGAAGTCGTACTGCACGGAGGGACGGAAGTAATACGCGCCCTGCACGCGGCTCATGATGTTGCGCCAGAGGATGAGGTCGACGCGGTAGTCCTGGTGGAACCGGCCCGTCGAGAACGTCCGATCGGCCGTGAGCTGCCGCTCGAGGCCGCCGCGCGGCGGCGCGAGGCCCTCGACGTCGGGATCACCCGAGGCCCAGCCGAAGCCGAGGTCGAGGCGGAGTTTGTCGTCGAGGGCGCGGAACTCGGACTGCGCCGCGACGATGAAGCTCCGCACGGTCCAGCCGGTGTCCTCGGCGTCGAGCGGGTTGGTCTCGACGGTGGTGCCGCCCGCGGTCTGGAGGTTGTCGATGGTGCCGTAGGTCATCGACGCCTCGGCCTCGAAGCGGAACTTCTTGTAGAGGAACTGGAACCAGAGGTCGGGCGTGAAGAACTGCGCGCCGCGGCGGGCGTAGCCGGTGCGGACGTTGTTCGAGGCCTGGCCGAACGTGGCGCTCGTCGCGGGATCCGTGGTGTCGTTCGCGAGGACCTGGTTGCGGTAGGCGAAGTAGAGGCCGCCGTTGATGACCGGCAGCCCCTTGGCGAGATCGAGCCGGGCGAGCTCGGGATCCCGCCTGCGCGCGGCCATGAACACGTACTGGCTCACGTCGTCGAGCTGGCCGAGATCGTAGGGCTGGCCCTGTTGCTCGCGGAGCGCGGCGCTCGTCGCCCCCTCGCTGATGAAGTCCCACGCGCCGGCGAAGTAGAGGTCGTACTTCTTGATGCCGGTCACGAACATGATCCGATCGACCGTGCTCTGGTAGTCGGAGTCGTAGCCGTTGCCCTCGTTGTTGAGGATGCCGAGGCCCCACTGGTTCGGCATGCGGCCGAAGCGGAGGAGGCCGACGGGCGTGACGTACTCGCCCCAGGCGCGCTTGACGATGATGCTGTCGACGGTGCTCGTTTGTCCTGCAACGGGCGCCCACGAGGTGGTCGCGAGCGCGCCGATCGGCGCGTAGCCACCGCGCTGGCCGACGGAGTAGCCGCCGGCTGCCGAGGGCGCGTTCCAGTACCCCTCAGGCGTCGAGCCGAGGACGAAGTTATCGAGGATGTCGATCTGCGAGAGGATCCGGAGGTTGTCGCTGATGTGCAGCTCCGGCGTGAGGCGGAAGCGCATGTTCGCGCCGGCCTGCGTGTGGTTCTCGCAAGGCGTGGTCCCCGTGGGATCGTCGCCGCAAAGGGTGACGGTCTGCACCTCGCCCGACATGGGGTAGTAGGCGTTGTCGGGCGGCTGCGGCCAGAGCGCGCGATCGGGCAGCTCTCGACGGCCGAGATCGAAGTGATGGAAGAGCTCGGCGCGCACGCGGAAGAGGCCGTGGATCTCCAGGCTTGGTCGCGCCTGTGACCACCAGTCCTCCGCGAAGACGTCGCTCGGCCGCACGCCCACGTCGCCCGTGGGCGGAGGACGATCGGCGCCCTGGCGCGTGAGCGCGCGCGCGTCGCGATCCGGATCCGGCGTGGCAGCGACGGGGGCGGCGGGCTTCTGCGCGGGCGCGGTCGCGGGCGGCGTCGCAGGCTGCGTCGCAGGCGGCGGCGTCGTGCCGTTCGGCGGCACGAGCGGCTCGTCCGCGGGCGCCGTCGTCGTGGTCTCCGCGGGCTTGGGCGGAGGCGGCGCCGCGGGCTGGGCGAGGGCGGACCCTGCCGCAGAGAGGCTGAAGGCGAGCGCCGCGAGCGACACTGCCGTTCTCGTTCCCGATCCGTACGAGGAGCCTAGGTACCGCGACGAAATTCGCATGGCGCGTTTGCTGCGTGTGTCGCGCCGGACGGGGCCCCGCCTTGGAATCCGCGTGCCGCGCGCTTTGGGTGTCGTAACGAGGTTCGTCTCGCCGTGCCCGCGCACGGATCGTCCGGGCGCTCGGGCAGGGGCGATGTCTCACGCCGAGCGGGTGTGGTCAACGTGGATCGATGTTGGCCGCCTGGCCAAGGGACAGGTTCCGAGGTCCCTCGGGGAAAACCTGGCCTCCGGGCCGTCCGCGTCGTGGACGGCCCCCTCCGCGCCGGGCTTTTCGGGCCGCCGAGACCGCCGCGCCGGCGCAGACCCGCCGCCAAGCGCGTCCAGTACGGCCAGAACGGCCCGAAATTTCAACCGAATCCAGGATCCCCGTTGCGGCGCTCTGGACGGTCTTCTATTCCTGCAATTCTCGTGTACCGCCGTTCCCAACGTGCCGGTTTGCCGTCCGCGCCAAGAGGGTTGATGAGAACGCGACTATCGCCAAGGCTGCTGACTCTTCTGGGACTTCTCTCCGTCTCGCTCGTTCCGACTGCCGCGCTGGCCCAGGAGAGCGCCGCGGGGGGCGCCAAGGAGGGAGAGTTCTCCGTCCAGCGGTTCGAACCCGTGCCGGGCTCGAAGAACTACCTCACGGTCGCGGGCGCGCGCATGGACGCCGCGATGGGCTTCACCGCGGGCCTGATGGTGAACTACGCGAACAAACCGTTCGTCGTGAAGAGCTGTAGGGCGCAGGCGGACTGCAGCTCCCCGAACGCGCAGATCCAGGACGTCGCGGTCATCAGCGACATGTTCACGGCCGACGTGCTCGCGTCGCTGACGCCGGTGCCGGCCGTGCAGATCGGCCTGCGCCTGCCCGTGATGTACGTGAGCGGCTCGGGCATCAACCTCGACACGGGCGGGCCCGATCCGAACGGCCTCAAGGCGTTCGGCATCGGCGACGCGACGCTCGAAGGCAAGTTCCGCTTCTACGGCGACCCGAAGAACAGCGCCGTGGTGCTCGGCGGCGCCGTGGACGTGTCGGCGCCGCTCGGGACGATCACGGCGCAGGACAAGTACATCGGGAACAGCACGCCGATCACGGCGGGCGGCCGGCTGATCTTCGACGGATCGTTCGGCGCGCTGTCGTTCGGCCTGAACCTGCGCGGCGTCTACCGCCCCGAGGCGCGGCTCGGCACGACGACGGTCGGTCCCTTCGAGTTCCGCTACGGCGCCGCGCTCGGCTACCGGGTGAGCCCGACGGTCCGCGTGATCGCCGAGGGCTTCGGCGGCACGAAGTTCAGCTCGCAGAACGGGACGAACTCGCTCGAGGTCGACGGCGCCCTCCAGATCACGCCGCTCAGCCTGCCGCTCGCCTTCACGGTCGGCGGCGGCGGCGGCGTCCTGCAAGGCGTGGGCGTGCCGCTCTTCCGCGCGCTCGGCGGCATCGCGTTCGTCGCGGAGGTCGGCGACGAGGACGGGGACGGCATCAACGACAAGGACGACAAGTGCCCGTCGATCGCCGAGGACATCGACGGCTTCGAGGACGACGACGGCTGCCTCGAAGACGACAACGACCAGGACAAGGTCCCCGACGTCAAGGACAAGTGCCCGCTCAAGCCGGAGACGATCAACGGCCTGAATGACGACGACGGCTGTCCCGACGAGCTGCCGGATCGCGACAAGGACGGCATCGGGGACGCGGACGACAAGTGCCCCGACGACTTCGGCAAGATGCGCGTGAAGGAGTTCTACGGCTGCCCGGACAAGGATCAGGACGGCGTCGCCGACAAGGCCGACGGCTGCCCGGATCAGCCGGAAGACACCGACGGCTTCGCCGACACCGACGGCTGCCCGGATCCGGACAACGACGGTGACAAGATCAACGACGATCTCGACGAGTGCATCGATCAGCCGGAGGTCTACAACGGCTTCAAGGACGAGGACGGCTGCCCGGACGAGTCGCCGGACTCGGACAAGGACGGCATCCCGGACGACAAGGACAAGTGCCCGAAGCAGCCGGAGAACCTGAACGGCTTCGAGGACACGGACGGTTGCCCGGACAAGGGCCCGTCGCTCGTCACGATCACGGAGGACGACATCAAGATCCTCCAGCGCGTCGAGTTCGGCACGAACAGCGACAAGATCCAGGGCGCGACGAGCTTCGCCGTGCTCAACGCGGTCGCGAGCGTGCTCGAGATCCACAAGGAGATCTTCCTCGTGGAGGTCGCGGGCCACACGGACAACGTGGGCAAGACGGAGGAGAACCGGGCGCTGTCGCAGAAGCGCGCGGATGCCGTGGTCAAGTACCTGATCGACAAGGGCGTCGACAAGACGCGGATCCAGGCGAAGGGCTACGGGCCCGACAAGCCGATCGCTGACAACAAGCAGTCCGCTGGCCGCCAGAAGAACCGCCGCGTCGAGTTCAACATCCTGAAGTCGGCGAAGAAGAGCCAGGCGGCCCCCCCGCCCTGAGCAGGTTCGAGGAGGAGCGGGGTGACGACGTCTTCACCTCGCTCCTCGCCCCTCCCTCGCGATCTCATCTCAAAAGGAACCAAATCCCGGCTCGGGTGTCCTGGTAGAGTCTTCTCGACAGGATCGGGGGCGCGCCTGTGCCTTCGCATTCCTTTCGATGTGGAGGCACCCCAGGATGTCCTCGTACCGCGCTCGTCCGCGCCTCGCCCTCGTGGTGCTGGCGTTTTTTGCCCTGGTTTGTCCGGGGCTGCTCACCGCGTGTCGTGAACTGGAGCGCCCGCTCCTGCCACGATCCCAAACCTGGGCCGAGCTGCGGACGGTCCGCCGCGACGTCCTGGTCGCGCCGCCCGGCGAGCCAGAACGGCCTCCGTACCCACGCGAAAGGCTCGTGGACGGCGAGGTGGTGCGGGTGCAGCAAGACGGGCTCGCGTGGCTCCGGCGCGATGGCGGCGCGACGCTGCTCATCCGAGGCCCTGCGGAGCTCGTCCTCCACGCCGACGTGATCGACATCAAGCACGGGCGCGTCTTCGTGGACACGCCCGCGACGATCACGACCGAGCTGCGAACGCCGACCGGGCCGCTGCACCTCGCGCACGTGCGGGCGAGCATCGACGTGGCGCAGAAGGACGGCGCGTCGGACGTGTACGTGCTCGCTGGCGAGGTCCGCACGGATGGCGCGGCGCGCGCGACGGCGGGCGAGCGGCTCACGCTCGAACCGCACAAGGGAGAGCCGACGGCGAAGACGTCGCCGGTGCTCACGTGGGAGGACTGGACGGGCGGCCTCGCCACGACGGATCGCTCCGCCGAACCTTCGCCGTACGGCGTGGGTACGGTGGGCGCACGTCGCCCGGGCGAGCAAGGCGCGCCGCGCTTCCCGCTCGCGATCCAGAGGCTCGACGTGCGGGTGTCGATCCAGGAGGACTTCGCGATCACCGAGGTCGACGAGGTCTTCTTCAACCCGAGCTCGGCGACGGTCGAGGGCGTGTATCGGTTCCGCACACCCGCGGGCGCGACGCTGCACAAGTTCGGCGTGGATCGCGACGGCGTGGTGTTCTGGGGGTACGTCAAGGAGAAGCAGGCCGCCGCCGCGCAGTACCAGGCGAATGTCTACGAGGGTAGCAAGGAGGATCCGGCGCTGCTCGAGTGGGAGGCGCCGGGCGTGTACAAGGCGCGGCTCTACCCGCTGTTGCCCGGACAATCGCGTCGCGTCGTGGTGCGTTACGCCGAGTGGCTCGGACGCACGGGCGCGCGCGGTGAACGCCGGCTCTACGTGTACCCGATGGCGGCCGAGGGCGCCGAGGGGTCGCTCCCGCACATCGAGGAGCTGACGGCGACGATCGATCTCGCGCGGGCCGGCGCGCGCGAGGTGCGCACGGGCATGAGCGGCGTGCGCGAGGGCGGGACGATCACGGTGCGCGCGCAGGATTTCGTGCCGAGGGCCGATCTCGCGATCGAGCTCTTCGACGACGGCCTCGTCGCGCCGCGCGGCTACACGGCGCAGCACACGATGGATCTCGAGACGGTGCCGCCTTCGGAGCGCGCGGACGCGATGCAACGCGCGAAGACGGAGGCCGACTACGTCATCGTACCGGTGCGATCCGCCGACGTGCCGCTCGCGAAGGGCGGGCTCGATCTGGCGATCGTGATCGACACGTCGGCCGCGACGGACGCGCCGTCGCTCGCGATCGCACGCGCGACGACGGCGGCGCTCCTCGCGCACCTCGGCAAGGACGATCGGGTGGGCGTGTTCGGCGGGGACACGTCGCTCGTGCCGGTCGTGCCGGGCAGGGAGGGGCTTGCGCCGATCGACGAGGCGGGGCGGCGCGAAGTGCTGGCGCGGATGTCGCGCATCGAGCGAGGTGGCGCGACGGATCTCGGGTCGATGTTGAGCCAGGCCGCGGCGCTGCTCGATCCGGCGCGGCGCGGCGCGGTGGTGTACGTCGGCGACGGCGCGCCCACGGTCGGCGAGCTCAGGCTGCAGGAGCTGCGCGATCGGATGGCGAAGTTGCCGCGGCCGGTGCGGATGTTCGGCGTGGGCGTGGGCGACGAGGCGGACATGGCGCTGCTCGAAGGCCTCGCGCGGGGCGGGTTTGCCGAGCGCGTGGCCGACGCAAACGCGGCGGCGCGCGTGGCGCTCCGGCTGCTCGAACATGCAGAGCGTCCGGTTTGGCTGGGCGCGCAGGTGGATCTCGGGCCGACGGTCGAGCGCATTTTCCCGCGGGATCTCGGCGCGCTTGTGGCAGACGAGAGCATCGCGGTGATCGGCCGCGTGACGTCGGCCGGGCTGCCGACATCGGTCTCGCTGACGGGGCCCGCGGGTACGGTCAAGACGAACCTGCAGGTCACGCGGATCGAGGACGAGGGCGATCTGCGGCGTCGCTGGGCGGAAGGGCGCCTCTTGCAGATGATGGCCGAGGCGACGGGGCGCGCGGCGATGGTGGATCTCGGCTCGCGGCACGCGATCATCACGCCGGTCACGTCGCTCTACGTGCCGACGAAGAACGAGATGACGCCGGAGGAGCGCGCGGAGCTCGAGCGCAAGAAGGGCATGGCGCGCAGCCTCGTCGAGACGAAGCGGCGGATGGGCTGGACGCCGATCATCAAGGCGGACGTCGACGACGAAGAAGAGGAGAACGGGATCGCAGCCGTGGAGGTCGCTGCCGCGCCCAACGCCGACAACAAGGAAGGTGGCACGGGCACGCGCGCGAAGGGCGAAGAGGGATCCATGGGGAACCCGGTGACGCGCGCCACGGGCAACCGCTACGGCGTGCAAGGGCCGCAGGACAACGCCGATCCGCACATCGCGCGACAAGCCGCGCTGCGCGACGCGGCCGAGTTCGGGATGATCGGCATGCTGAACACGGGCGCGGGCGGTGATCCGAACGCGCCGACGGCGCCGTGGGGGCGCGACGACTCGCTCGCGAGGGATCAGAGCTCCGCAGCCGGCAACCAGTGGGGCAGCGCGATCGGCGACGGGTTCGGCGCGGGGGGCCTCGGGCTCTCGGGTGTCGCCGAAGGTGGCGGCGGACGAGGCGAGGGGATCGGGCTCGGTTCCATCGGGACCATCGGGCACGGGGCTGGCACGGGCACGGGGCAAGGGTTTGGCTCGGGGCAGGGCCGGCTCGGCGGACAGCACAAGAGCGCGCCGCCGAAGATCATGGAGGCGCCGATCGCAATGCCGAGCGCCGCGGCGACGGCTGCGCCGGTGGCACCTGCACGGCAGGCCGAGACGAAGCCGTCGTCCGGGTTCTTCACGAAGCAGTCGAATGCTCCGGGGGATCCGCTTGCAGGCGGCGACCTCAGCGGCAAGGCGTCCGCCGGGGAGGACATCCCCAAGGCCGATGAGGCACAGAAGCCCGAGGAGAAGGCCAAGCGCACCTCCAGCCTCACGGGCACGACGATCGTGGTGCACGTGGGCGACGTGCCGCATCAGGCGTCGCCGTGCAGCGGCGCCGCGCTCGTTCCGTTCGAGGAGCGCGTGGGCTTGTGGCGTGAGCGGTTCGGGCGCGTCGCGGGCAACGCGCAGGGCGTGCGATCGGTCTACCGCGCTGCGCTTTCGGCGTGCGAGGCGCCGACGTGGCGGGAGAGGTCGAAGCTCGTGTCGCTCATGCTCGACGCGATGCCGTCGATCGCCGCGAAGGTGTCGCTCTGGCGCGTGATGTTCACGGATCTCGGCGTGGCCGACGCGCTCTACCGCGGGATCCTCGCGCGGGTGCGCACGGCGCAGGAGATGCGCGAGCTGCACGCGGCGCTCGGCCTGAAGACGATGGATCCGAGCCTCCTGGAGAAGCTCATCAAGGATACGAAGTCTCCCGACGAGCGGGTGAAGAAGGTGCGGGAGCTCGTGGCGCAGTGGCCGGACGATTTCGCGCTCGCGCTGCGCCTGCTCGACATGCTGGAGGACGCGTCGGACGACGCGGGCGCGCGTGAACTCGGCCGGACTTTGCGATCGAGGCCCGACGCGGACGCGCGGGTGCGGACCGCGGTCGGCGAGCTCTACATGCGCCTCGCGGCGAAGGAGGCCGACGCAGGCAAGAAGGCCGCGTACGAGGCCGAGGCGCGCCGGTCGTTCGGCGAGATCGTGGAGTTTGCTCCCGATGATCCGGTCGCGCGGCGCAGGCTCGGCGATCTTTTGAGGGCCCACGGTTGGTACGCGGACGCGGCGCGGCAATACGAGACGCTGGCGCGGCTCGCGCCCGACGACACGAGCGTCTCGCTCCTGCTCGCGGCCGCCGCCGAGGGCATGGGCAAGCTCGAAGAGGCGATCAAGTGGTCCGAGAAGGGCGGCGCGGCCGGGGCACCCGACGCGGAGCAGAGCCCGGCCGTGACGGCGCGCGCGTTCGCGGCGACGTACCTCGCGTGGGGCCGGCTCCTCGCGCAGAAGAACGGCAAGAAGGACGAGGAGCAGACGCTGCGCGCGCGGCTCCTGCGGGTGATCTCGACCGAACGCGCGGCCGGCAAGGCGCCGCGCGGAGCGCGGGTCTCGCTGACGTGGTCACACCCCGAGTTCCACCCGTCGCTCTGGACGAACGGGCTCGGCACGCAGATGCCGGCGCCGGAAGGCGATGTGACGCTGGGCATCGCGCAGGCGCTCCTGCCGATGCGCCCCGACGCACGCGTGGAGGTGCGTCTCGAAGGCGAGGATGTGGAGCACGCCGCGCGGCTCGGCGCGGAGGCGATCCTGACGATCGTCTTCGACGAAGGGGAGGACGGCGAGACCATCGTGAAGCAATCGATCCGCTTCGCGCGCGGCGGCAAGCCGGTGCGCGCGTTCGCCATCTCGAAGGGTGAGGCCCGGGAGGTCGAGCCGTGAGCGACGAGCGACGAGAAGAGCAAGACGTGACGAGCACGCCCACAGGCGAAGCGACCGCGACGGCCGGAGAAGGAGCCGTTCGTCCCGAAGAACCCACGGCCGGCCCAGAGGAAAGCGCGAGCGCGAGCAAAAGCGGAGACGAAACCGCGAGCGCAGGCGGCAGCGGAAGCGGAGACGATCGCGGCCGTGGAGGCGGAGACGGAAGCGGCGGCGGAAGCGACAACGACGATGACGACGACGATGATGACGACGATGCGCCCGCGGCCGCTGCGCCCGAGCCTCCGCGCGCGAACGAGCGCCGGATCGTCGTAGTCACGCGCGGCGAGAAGCTCGACACGGCCGAGTGGTTGCCCGTGAGTGATCCACGCGCGCAGGAGCAGATCCGGCGGACCCCGCCTCCGCCCCTGCCGCCCCAAGGTGGGAGCATCCCGCCCGCGCTCTTCGCGATCGTGAGCTCGATCGTGGTCATCCTCGTGACCGTCGTCCTCCTGCGCGGCCAAGGTGAGCGGAAGCCGAGCCAGCCGCTCGTGCCGACGGTGGCCGATCTGCAAGCGGTGCACGCCTCGGTGACCGCCGCGGGCGCGCCCGTGCACAAGACGCGGCGGCTCTCCGAGGGAGATGTCGTCAAGACCGACACGGACGGCCGCGCGCGCCTGCGCCTCGATGACGGCACGGGCCTCGTGCTCGATCGCTCGACGAGCCTGCGCATCACGCAGAAGGGCGTGGCGCTCGAACACGGGCGCATCTTCGTGCAAGGTGCGCTCGGCGCGCGGACCGAGATCGAGCTCGGCGAGGCGACGGGCATCGTCAGCGGCGCGAACACCGGCATCGAGCGCTCGCGCGAGCGCCCGGCGAGCGCGAAGCTCTACGCAGCGACCGAGGAGATCACGGTGCGCGCGGGCGGCGCCGAGAAGACGGTGCGCGCGGGCGAGACGGCCACCGTGGACGGCAGCAAGGTCGAGATCGCGCCCGAGCGCGGCTACGACGACTGGACTGGCGGGATGGCCGCGCCGTGGGGCGCGAAGGGCGCGCCGCGGAGGGCCGTGGGTGAGCTATGGGGTCGGCCGGACAAACCCGGAGACGCCGGCTCGCCGCTCACGATCCGCGCGCACGACGTGGAAGCGACCGTCGCGCGGGAGCTCGCCGAGACCGAGGTGCGGACGACGTTCTTCAACGCTGGCAGCACCTCCGTGACGGGCGACTATCGCCTTGCGATCCCGCCGGGCGCGATCGTGGCGCGTTTCGCCTCGGTGCGCGGCGGCAACACGAACGAGGGCCACATTGCGCTCGCCACGCGCGACGCGCGCGGCAACTCCGGATCGGGCGGCGAGGTGCTCGAGTGGGCCGGCGAAGGCTGGGTCCGCGCGACGATCCCGAGCATCTCGCCCGGCGCGACGGTGCAGGTGATCGTCCGGTACGTCGAGTGGCTCTCGCCGCGGCCGAAGGGCGACGGGAACTGGGTCGTGCAGTACCGCTACCCGATGGTCTCGGACGCCGCGCCTCCTCTCATCGGCGAGTTTTCCGCGAAGATCGACGCGACGCAGTCGAGCCCGAAGTCGATCGGCGCAGGGCTCGGCGCGCGCGTGACGGGCAGCACCGTCGAGGTGCGGCGGCCCGATTATCGGCCGACCGCGGACCTCGTGGTGGACGTCGCGATCGAGCCCTCGTCGTCACCCGCGCGACTCTTCGTGGCGCCGCCCTTCGAGGGAGACGAGGACGATCCGGCCTCGACGATCCTCGTGCGCACCGAGGTGCCCGAGGCGCGCGCCGAGGACGGGGTCACGCTCGCGCTCGTGCTCGATGTCTCGTCGAGCGTGGAGCCGGCGCTGCTCGACGCCGAGCGTGCGCTCGTCGACGCGGTGCTCTCGGGCCTCGGGGCGCGCGACAAGGTGGTCGTGCTGGCCGCCGATCAGACCGTGCACCCCCTCGGCCCGGCCGCGATCGGCCCGGTGGACGATGCGCGCCGCAAGGCGATCCGCGAGGCGCTCGGGCAGATCTCGACGGGCGGCGCGACGGATCTCGGCCGCGCCCTCGAAGCCGGCGCGGACGCGCTCCCGGCCGACGCGCCGGCGGGCATGGTGATCTACGTGGGCGACGGCTGGCCGACCGTTGGAGATCCAACAGTTGATCGGATCCAGGCGCGGCTCGCGCGCCGGCAGGGCGGGGCGCCGCGCCTGGGTGCCGTGGGCGTCGGGCCGCTCGTGAACCGCTTCGCGCTCGCGAGCCTGGTGCGCGGCTCGGGGCCGCTGCTCGAGATCGCGGACACGACCGACGCCGCGCGCGTCGCGACCGAGCTCATCTCGGAGGCGCTCCAGCCTGCGGTGGCGGGCGTCGAGGTCGTGTTCGGGACCGAGGTCGATCGCATCTACCCGCGCTCGGCTCGGGCGATCACGGCCGGCGAGACGGTCTTCGCGGTGGGCCGCGTGCGCGGAGATCCACCGCGCTCGATCACGCTCCGGTACCGGGACGCGCGTGGCGTGCACGAGGAGAAGAGGCCTGTCGTCGTGGAGCGTGCGCTCCGCGAGCAGGACGTGGCGCGGCGCTGGGCCGCGGCGCGCGTCGAGGAGATCGCGCTGAAGGGCAAGGGGCGGGAGGCCGCGACCGACGTCGCTCTGCGCGCCGGCCTGCTCACGCCGTGGACCGGCTTCGTGATCGGCGGCCCGCGCGTCTACGCGCCGTCGCTCCTGCAGACGCGCATCCTCGACCTCTCGGCCGGACCCGAGTCCGGCTTCTCGGCGGCGTTTGCCACGCCGCGCGCGGCGGCCGGGACGCTCATGAACGTCCCGCAGGAGACCGAGTCGGCCGAGGACAAGGACGACGAGGCCGCCTACAAGGCCGCGGTGGCCGAGGCCGCAGCGAGGCTCCTCGACGAGGCGGGCCCCTCGGTCCGCGCGTGCCGCGACTCGCGCGCAGCACTCCGGCCCGAGCTCTCGGGCAAACTCGACGTGAACTTCTCGATCGACGGCGAGGGCCGCGCCGAGAAGGTCCGCGTGAAGGGCGTCGCCGGCGCGGACGACGAAGCGCTCCACCGATGCGTCGAGGTCGTTGTGCGGGCGATGATCTTCCCCGCGAGCGGGCTCAACGTGTCGATTGAGGTGACGCGCACGCTCGGCTTGCCGCCTCCGCGCGCGACGCTGCGGGGCCGCAAGTGCTCGCCAACCTCGTTCCTGCCGATGCCGCTTCGTCGTGGCGTGTGGCGCGAGCGGCTCGAACGCAGCCAGGCTGACGTGGTGTACGTCGAGGCGAAGCAGTCGTGCGAGCTGCCCACGTGGACCGATCGCCGCGCGCTCCTCGAGCTCATCCTCGTGAACGAGCCAAACGGACTCGCGCGTGTCGGCGTCGCGGGGCGGCTTGAGCTGCTCGGCGAGAGCGACGCGGCTGCGCTGCTCCGGCGCGAGGCGATCCGCCGCGCGCAGAGCCCCGAGGAGCTCTACGCGATCAAGCGCGAGCTCGTCGGCAGCGAGCGGTACCCCGTGGGCACGTTCCGCAAGCAGTACCGCGCGGCGGATGGGGACAAGGGGCGGCTCGCGGTCGTGCGTCGCTTCCTCGGCATCGCGCCGCACGACGCGCGGCTCCGGCGCCGGCTCTTCGCGCTGCTCGAAGCGCTCGACATGAAGGCCGAGCTCTCCGAGGAGATCCGCCGCGCCCGTCGTGATCCGTTCGCCGACGCGGGCTTGCTTGCAGACGCGGCGTCGGCGCTCCTGCGCATCGGCGACGAGGCGGAGGCGCGCCGAACGTTCGGCGAGCTCTCCGAGCGCGCGCCGCGGGACCCCTGGGCGCGCGCCTTCCTCGGGGATCGTCTTCGCAACGAAGGCTTCTTCGACGACGCTTCGCTCGCGTACGCGGTGCTCGAAGAGCTCGTCCCCGAGGAGCCTGCGGCCGTGATCCGTCTCGCGCTCGCGCATGCGGGCGCGGGCCGGCTCGACATCGCGCACCGCATGCTCGCGCGGGTCGCGCAGACGGGTGGTCGCGCGGGGGACGAGACGCTCGGCCGGCTCGCGGGCTACCTCGCGCACGTCCTGCTCGCCGAGGGGCGCGGACGGCAAGGGCTCTCGGAGTCGGACACGGATCGCCTCGCGCGCGCCTCGCTGGAGCTCCCGTATCCGAACGCCGCGGTCGTCGCGCTCGTCCGCGCGCCTGCGGGCGCGCTCGCCCTCGACGTAAAGCTCCTGCGCGACAAGACCGAGGACCCCCTCGGCCCCGACGTCGCCGCGGCGGGCGTGGGCCTCTACGCGCTCCGCTTCGGCCTCGCGGAGAAGTCGCCGATCTCCCTCCGCCTCGCGCGCCCCGAGGAGCTCGCGCCCGCGCGCGCGACGAAGGTCCGCGTCGACGCGCTCGTGCCCGACGGCGAGGGCAAACCGCCGAAGCTCGTCTCGATCGACGTCGAGCTCCCGCCGACCGGCAAACCCGTGACGCTCCGCTGGATGGGCAGCGCGTTCACGCCGGGTTGACGCGAGCGGCGGCGTCCTCCGGGATGCCGCCGCTCGTTCTTTTGAGCTCCCAACAATCGCGCCATCGAATGCGCGCCGCGCAGGTCAGCCCTTCGCGTGGGGCTTGATGCGCGCCTGGATCTCGGTCAGCGCCGCGCGGGCCCCGAGGGGCAGGCCCACGTGCCCTGCGGGGACCTCGGGCTCGCGGACGTTGATCCGCACGAGCAGGCCGCCGAGGCTCGTGGCGATTCGCTCGCTGAAATGACGAACCGTGGGGATGGCCGTGCCAGCGCCGCATTCGATCACGACCACGCGGCCGCGCGCCTCGCCCCGGCTCGACACGAGCCACGCCCCGAGCCTTTCATCCTGCGCGTCGGTGCGGCTCGCGTCCCAGCCTCCGTCGCCGAACATGAGCACGTTGGGCCGGGCCATCGCCCCGCAACGCGGGCAGGTCGGCAGCGGCTCCTTGGCGCGAAACGACGTTGGGTCCACCTCGACCGTGTACGGATCGGCGGGGAAGACTCCGACGCCGCAGGCGCGTGTGCATTGCATGAAATCGATGGCGCCGTGGCACTCGACGATGCGCTCGGGATCGAAGCCCGCGCGCTGGAACTGGCCGTCGACGTTCGAGGTGAAAACGAAGCAGCCGTCGTCCATCCTGCGGGCGAGCCGCGCGAGCACCCCGAAGCCGTCATGCGGCCGCGTCTTGCGGTAGAGCTCGAGGCGGTGACCATAAAAACCCCAGGCGAGGGAGGGATCCTTCGCGAACCAGCGCGGATTCGCGAGGGACGAGAAGCCGAGGCCGAGGTCCTTGTACGGCGGGTATGCCCGCCAGAATCCCTCGTCGCCGCGGAAATCCGGCAGACCCGAGTCGACGCCCATGCCCGCGCCTGCCGTGATGACGAGCGCGCGCGCAGTTTCGAGGGCACGAGCGGCTTGCTCGAAGAGGGAATCATGCGGGGTCATGGGAGCTCCTCGTTCGCCCCCCGTTCGCGAAGGGGCGCTCGTCATCGAATCATCGGCTGGCGCGGAGGCGGCGAAAAAACGCCTGCCCCTTCCTCGACGCACAGCAGGGGCGAAGACGAAGGGGCAGGGGAGCGCGGCGGGGGTTCCCGGCGCTGTCAGGGCGTGACCGGCGTGCAGGTGCCCGTGGTCGGGTCGTTATCGTTCGCCGTGCACTTGAACTGGGGCATTGCCGGGCAAGGAATCGGGGGGCAAGCCGCCTCGCAGCCGGCGTTCTCGTATTTCGCGAGCGCCTCCTTGTAAGCAACGACCTCGGGCAGATCCAGGGCGACCACGCTGATCTCGCAGCAGGGGCCCTTGGTGATCTCCTGGCACTGCGGGATTTCGGGCTGCAGCGGGTAACACTTCGTCGCTTCGACGATCTTGAGGTCGACGTCGGCCTTGAGCGGCTCGCAAACGGCCGCATTTCCGCCGCTTCCGCCCGAGCCGCCCGCGCCTGCGCCGCCGGAGCCATTGCCACCCGCGCCGCCGGAGCCATTGCCACCCGCGCCACCGGAGCCATTTCCGGCGCCCGCGCCGCCCGCGCCATTGCCGCCTTGCCCGCTGCCGCCTTGTGCGGAGCCGTTGCCCGCGCCGCCGGCGCCGTCACCGCCGTCACCGCCGTTGCCTCCGCCGCCGCCCGTCCCAGGGGGACAGACCTGGCCGGCCGGGCAGCCAGTCGCGCCGCCGGTGGGTTCGACCTGCTGATCCCCCGGGCATCCAGCCAAAAACAACGCTGCACCCGCCACCTGCGCCAGCAAGACGAAACGCATGACCCCTCCTCGAATAGAGAAAGCTTCTCCAAGATCCAACATTGGACGTAACATGGAAATTTTATAGCTTCGAGCTCAGCCTTCGTCCACCGAGCGCGCCGCATTTCGGCGCGCGTCTGCACGCGCGGTCGCAGATCCCTACGGGCCGCCCCTCAGAGCTCGTTTGGGCGCATGTTCAACGTCGCGCATGCTGCGGCGGTGTTCTCGGGGTCGACGTTCCAGTAGGGAGCGCCGAATTTGCCGTCGATGCACAACCTACGGAAACGGCTGTCCAGTGGCTCGATCTGGAACGTGGGGACCTCCATGTCGATGAAGCCGCGGCCTTGGAGCGTCGTTCCCGGAAGATTGGGCTCCGCTGCGTTGCAAGCGACGCCCAATCTCACGTCGTCCGGGATTTTTTCCGCGCGGGCCTCCCTCGTTCGAGTCGAGTGCGTATCGCTTGCCCCTCGGGGAAAGGGATCGCTCAGTCGTACCGCTCGGTGTGCACGTGCTTGCGGTCGACGCCGAGCTCGTGACGACAGAGCTCGCGCACGGTCTTCACCATGCGCTCGAGGCCGCAGACGTAGACGTGCGGCGCGGCGGACGCGCTCGCTGCTTCGATTTCGCGCAGCAGGGCAGGGACGTGCGTCTGGACATACCCGCTCTTGCCCGCCCAGGACTCCCCCGGGCGCGAGAGCGTGATCGTGTACCGCACGTGCGGGTGCGCGCGGGTGAAGGCCTCCATCTCGGCGCGGTAGAGGATGTCCTCCTCGAAACGCGCGCCGAAGAGCAGCCAGAGCGGCGCCTTCGAACCCGACGCGAGCGCGGCCTGCATCATCGCGCGGAGCGGTGTCACGCCCGTCCCAGTGCCGACGAAGAGCGAGGGGCTCGGGTCGTCCGGCGCGCGCGTGAACAGGCCGTGCGGGCCGATCGCCGAGAGGACGGAGCCCTCGCCGAGATCGTGCAAATACGTCGAGCCCGGGCCGCAGGGGACACGCGTGACGGCGATCTCGAAGCGGCTCGAGCCGTCGGGCGCCGACGCGATCGAATACGCGCGGCGACACGCTCCCTCGGGGAGCGGCAACGCGAGGTTGATCCATTGTCCCGGGTCGTGATCGAGAGGCCGATCGTCGACCCGTTCGAACACGAGCTGCCGCACCATCGGCGCGATCATCGTCGCCGACGCGAGCCGCACCTCGAACGTCTCGGGTTTTTTCATCCGGCGACGCGGAACATAGGGGGAGGTGACGTTACGTCAAGCGGGCCCATCCGTGGGATCCCTGCGCACCGTGAAGCCCGCCGTCACCGCGCGCCCCTCGGCTTCGGAATCCCACGCGATGCTCGCGCCGACCTCGAGCGTCCCCGGCGTCAAGGAGAGCGCCGCGGCCACGATCGGTCCGAGATCCAGTGCCTCGACGAGAGGCCCGACCTCGCCCGCGAGCGGCGCCGAGAGCACACGCGCCTCCGCGACGCGGGAGAGCCTCGCCCGCGCATCACCGCCGAGCGCGACCTTCAGCGAGGCGAGATCATGGCCTACCTCGACGATCGGCGTGCTCGCGAGCCAGGCCCACACGACGATCCCGGGCATGTCTGCGATCGCGGCCGCCGCGCTGCGCTCGGAGGGCAACGAGGGCCGCCCCGTGCCCGCGCTCGGGCTCGCCACGGCCGCCACGAGGAGGCCCGGGGGCGCGAGGCAAAACGAGGAGAGGCGGGCGAGGTTGCGTTGCGCGGTGGTCTTCGCCTCGGCCAGGCGTGCGAGCTCGTCGGGCGCGGCGTGGAGGAGCTCCACCTCCTGGGCCACGGAGAGGTGCGGCAACCCCTGCGACGCGGCCGCGATGGCCTTTTCGGAGGCGCGCGCGCCTCCCGTGGAGAACGTCCGATCGTCCCGCAAGACCTCGGCGACGCGGCCAGCGAGGCCGAGCGCGGCGAGCTGCGAAGCAGGGCCGAAGAAGCTCGCGTGCGCCCGCGGCTCGGGTGCGGAGGCGCTCGCGCGGGCCTCGATCCTCACGCGATCCCAGCTCGTGAGCGCGGCGCCGAGCGGGTTCCCCACCTCGCCGAAGAGCGTCGCTGCGGCTTCGAGATCTTCGCGCGCGTTCGTATCGCCGAGGTCCATCCGGGCCCGGCCGATCGCGCGCGTGGCGTAGGCGATCCACAGGCGGAGCGGCGGGCGCGCGGCTGCGGCGATCTCGCGGGCGCGGGTCGCGAGGGCGAGGGCGTCGTCGGGGCGGCCGCGCGCGCTCGCCACGTCGGCGAGGAAGTTCAGGGCGCGGGCCCGGCCGAAGACGTCGCCGACCCGCGAGCAGAGCCACTCCTGCCGCTGCAGGAAATGCCGCGCGCGTTCGAGGTTGCCGAGCGCGAGCGCGGCCGAGCCGAGCTGCCCGAAGGAGATCGCCTCGCCGATCACGTCGTCGTGCTGGTGGTGCAGCTCGGCCGCGTGCTCGAGCAGCTCTCGCGCCGCGCCGTGCGCGCCCATGACCACGTAGAGCGTCCCGAGCGAGTTCAGGATCTTCGCGCGTTCGTCGAGGAACGGCTGCGATCGTTCGAGCGCCCAGAGCAGGCTGCGTTGCGTCGCCGCCGCGTCGCCGAGCAGCCGCTCCGCCGTGCCGCGGTAGTGCGTCGCGACGACCTCGACGAGCGCGTCGCCGTCCGCTTCTCGCGTGAGGGCTTCGAGCATCGCGATCGACTCGCGGTACACCGCGCGCGGGCCGCGCCGAACCGCTGCCAGGATCGCCTCGCACCGCGCGATCTTGCTGGCGCGCGTCTCGCCGAGATCCGCGAACGCCGCGGCCGCCGCGGACAGGCTCTCCCGCGCCACGTCGAGCGAGCCTTCCCGCTGGCCGAGTGCGCCCTTCGCGAAGAGGCGCGCGGCGGCGCGCAAGGGATCGAGGCCTTGGGTTTCGAGGCGCGCCATCTCGGCGTGCGCCTCCTCCGCGGGCGCGCTCTTCAGGAGCCGCGCGATCGAAGAGACCTCGTGCAGGGGGTCCAAGGGACGGATCATGATGAGAGCGTGCCTCCGTGATCGATCTGCGCGGGGGGCAACGAGACACGCGGAAGGCCTGCTTCGCGTTCGAGCCGCCGGGCCGCGAGCGCGTGCAGCGCGGCCTTGATGTCCTGGATCGAGAGATCGGAACGGTCGCGCCGGAGGCGCGCGACGTGCGCCGCCACGTGGGGCGCGGCGAACGAGGTGCCCGTCCATCTCCGTTCGCCGCCGCCGAGCGCGGGCGCGAGCACGTCGTTGCCCGGCGCGAGGATCTCCCAGTCGACCGTGATCTCGGTCCGCAAGAACTCCGGATCGTCGGACGACGCGCGTCCCACGCCGATCAGGGATTTGAAGCGGCCCGGGTAGGTCCGGAACGCCGACGCGTTTGGCCCCGACGCCACGAGCACCACGCCGGCCGTGTACGCGATGTCCGCGATCTCGTAGAGCTCGACGATCGATTTGTAGTCGGTCGGCCGGAGCGGCGCGCCCTTGGGCACGTCGATGCCGAGGCTCAGGTTCACCACGTCGAATCCCTCGCGCACGCAGAAGCGCGCTGCCGCGAGCAGCCCGTCGCGCGAACATCGGCCCTCGGGCGAGAGCACGCAGACGCTCGTGATCTCCGCGAACGGCGCGAGCCTGTGGATGATGCCCGCGCACGCCGTCCCGTGGCCTGAACGATCGACAGGTTCGTCGGGACCGACCGCGTATCCTTCGCCCTTCCGCTCGATGCGCAGCGAGCGGAGCGCTGCATTCACGAGCCACGGGTGCGACGTGTCCACGCCCGAGTCCACGAGGGCGACACGCACGCGGCGTGCCTCGTTCGTCGCCTTTGCGGTCGTCTCCGTCATGGCGTTCCGTCGTAGGACGCAACGCCGCCCATCGAGGCCGCGTAGGCGTCGATGCGGCCGAGCACTTCGGCGCAGAGCATGGCCTCGGCCGGCCCGCGATCGCAGAGCTTGCCCACGGCGAGCGCGAGCTGGAGCCGCTCCTTGTACGTCGGCCCGAGCCGCAGCGCGTGGATGTATTGCGCGAGCGACTCACGCAGCGACGTGGGCGCGTCCGCGCCGAGCAGGTCCGGCAGCGCGCGCGCGAAGAGCGAGAAGATCATCTGCTCGGTGCGGAACGACTCGACCGTCAACGCGAGCACCTCGGCGAGGCGCTCGGCCATCTCCAGGTGGTGATCGCCGAGCGGCGTGTCCGCCGCGAAGAGCGCGGCGCCGCCGATCGTGGACTCGCCGATGCGGATCGGGACGAAGATACCCGCTGTGGGTTTCGTCGCGAGCGCGGGGCGCAAGGCGGCGATCATCGGGTCGTCCGGGCCGAGCTCCGCTGCGTGCGCGCCGCCGCCGCCGAGCAGGTAGGCGAAGGGCGTCCCGCTCGGGAGAAACTCCAGCGTGGCGCGGCGATAGCCTTGTGTATCGGCCACGACGGGGACGCTGAGCCGGCCGAGCGTCTCCACTTCGAGCGCGACGAGCGCCTCGGCGCAGGGGAGCGCGAGGCACGCGAAACGCAGGTGCTCGCCGAGCCCGCGCATGCGCACCTCCGATTGACCCACGAGGGCGGCGGACTCCAGCGTGGCGAGCAGATCTCGCAGCCGGCTCGAGAAGCCGAGCAACGAGGCTCGGGCGACGTCGGCGGCGGGCGCGGGAAGCGTCATGGCCCGCATCCTACAAAAACTTGGCCACGATCGGAGGCTTTGGGTAACCGACGCCCATGATCCTGCCCAGCCGGCTCTCGGCGACGACGCTCGGGGATCTGCTCGGGAGGCTGTATCGCCAGCGGACGACGGGCACGCTCGAGCTCACCGATCTCTGGGCGCCTCCCGGCGCGGTCTCGTCGAGGCACAAGATCCACCTGGCCTCGGGCCTCGTCTCCGGCGTGGAGACGAGCTTGCCCGCGCCGCCGCTCGGGGAGCTGCTCCGGCGCGAAGGGTTTCTCGGCGATCCAGCGTTGCGCGCGCTCCTGCGCCGCCTCGGGGACGGCGATCCGCGGCCGAGCGGGGAGATCCTCGTCGCGGAGCGCCTCGCGGATCCGTCGACCGTCGAAGCCGCGCTGCGCGTGCAGCTCCGCATGAAGCTCGACGCGCTCTTCGAGCTGGAGGACGCGGCCGTCGCGTTTCACACGGCCCGGCCCGCGAAGATCGCCGCGCGCCGCATTCACCCGCTCGAACCGCGTGATTTTCTGGTGGGCCGGCCGCGTCAGCGGGATCTCGTCCCCGTGTCCGAGGTCCGCTACCGCCGCTCGCCGGTACGTGCGCAAAGGTTTAACCCCGGCGCGCCGAAGGCCGACGAGGAGCCGCGCAAGGAGCCGCCGCGCGCGTCGTCGTCGCGGTTCGGTCACCCGATCCCCGAAGCGAAGCGGCGCGCGCTGGCGAAGCTCGGTCTCTCGGAAGCGGCGGGCGAAGACGAGGTGCGGCGCGCCTTTCGCAAGCTCGCGATTGAGCTGCATCCCGATCGCCACGTCACGGCTCCTGCGGCGATGCGGGATCGGAACGCCGCGCGGTTTGCCGAGGTCAGCGCGGCGTATCACGTGCTCGTGGCTTGAATCAAAGCGGCGTTTCGGCGCTTTGCGAGATCGCGTAGCGAGCTCGCAAAGCGTCCCCCTCGGGACTAAAGCGGCGCTTCGGCGCCCGTATTCGTCCGCGTCGACGGATCCGTTCGCCCGCCCCACGCGATCACCGCGCTCTTCGTGTACACGATCGTCGCCCCGTACCGCGCCGACAGGTTCGGCTGCGCCGCGATCGGGTACCACGTGCCGCCGTCCCTGCCCGGCACGTATTGCCCCCCGTCTCCTTCGATGTTGTTCGGCATGCACGGTGTTTCCCGACAACCGCCCCACACGACGAGGTGATTGCCGGCCCACACGCTGGCGTGATCGGCGCGGATGCCCGGAGCGCCCTTGATCGTCGTCGGCGTCCATTCGTTCGACTCCGCGTCGAGCTGGCCGCCCGTGTTCAAGTTGACGCCGCCGTTCCATCCGCCCCACACGAGGAACAACGGACCCGTGGCGACCAGCGTATGGCGCTCACGCCGCTCCGGCACGTTGCTCGCTCCCGTCGGGCGGATCCACACGCCCTGCGGTGTGCCCGTGGGATCGAACCACAAACCGTCGTTGAGCCAATCAAAGGCGTCGGTCCCGCCCCAAACCACCATCTGCTTCCCGGACCACGCGGCCCCGTGATACCGGCGCGCCTTCGGGGCCCCCGCTCCGTTCGTGCTCGTCCACGTGTCGGTCTCCGGATCGTAGATGCCGCCCGAGCCGAGCACGCTCGCCCCGCTCGCGCCGCCCCACACGATCATCTTCGAGCCCGTCCACACCGCCGTATGCGCGAAGCGCGGCGGGGGTTGTCCCATCGTGCTCATCGGCGTCCACGTGTCCGTCGCCGGATCGTAGATTCCGCCCGCGGCTTCGAGATCCGCGGCGCCGAAGCCTCCCCACACGATCATCTTCGAGCCCGTCCATACCGCGGTGTGCGAGAACCGCGCGGCCGGCGCGCCCGCCGTGCTCATGCTTGTCCACGTGCGCGTGGCCGGATCGTAGATGCCGCCCGTGTTCGTCGCGGCCGGGTTTCCCCCGAGATCGCCGCCCCACACGATCATCTTCGAGCCCGTCCACACGGCCGAATGCGCGTATCGGGGCGCGGGCGCGCTGTCTGTGGGCAGCGCGTTCCAGACGATCTCCTTCGGCGGCCCGTCTTGGTTCGGCGGCTCGTTCGAGGTGGGATCACCGCAGGCGAGGCTGGCGAGAGGCAGGAGCGCGAGGAGAAAGGTACGCGGGGACATGGCCCGAGCGTATCCCAACGCGGCGCGCTCCGGGGACGTGGGAAAGGCGCTTTCTTGGCCGCGTTGGGGAGGCTCGGTAGGCTCCGCGCGAGGAGGCCACTGATGGAGATGTTGCTTGTCAACGAGCGCCGCGTCCCGCGCCATGCCGTGACCGTCGAGTGTCAAGTCGTGCGCGAGGACGATTTCACCATGCTCGGCGCTCGGGGTGTCGACCTGTCCACCTGCGGGATGCTCCTCGTCGCGGACGCGCCCGCCGCCGTGGGCGACGACGTCCTGATCTCGCTGCGGATCCCCGGGCGGGAGCAGTGGATCGACGCCCGCGGCAAGGTCGCGCGGATCGCCGACGAGCTTGCCGCACACGAGGGCAGCCGCGGCGTCGGCATCGCGTTCGAGCTCCCGCCGGGCGCGACGCGCCATGCCCTCGAAGAGGCGCTCTGCGCGTATCCCACGGTCTTGTCGTCGCGCGCGCCGCGTGTCGATTACGCCGCGACCGTCGACATGATCAGCTTGCTTTAGGACCGCTGCCGCGCCGCGACATCCCGAGCGCGATCGAGACCGCGCGTTCGAGCGTGCTGCAAGGCCGGAGCACCGCGATCTCCTCGGCGTGGGCGACGAGCTCCCGCGCCACGAGGGCGCCGACGCCCGTGAGGAGCGTCTCGGCGCCGAGCAACCGCACCGCGCGCGCGGCCCGCACGAGGCCCTCGGCCACCTCCGCGTCGACCACCGGCACGCCCGTGATGTCGAGGATCACCACGCGCGCCCCGTGCGCCGTGGTCCCCGCGAGCACCGATCCGAGCAGCCGCTCGGCGCGCGCCGCGTCCACCCGCCCCACGAGCGGCATCACGAGCACGCCGGGCGCCACGGGCAGGATCGGCGTCTCCAGCTCCTCGATGAGCTTTTGCTGTGCCTCGATGAGCTGCTCGCGCAGGAGCAGCCGCTCCTCTTCCGCGCGCCGCTCCTCGGTCCGATCCCGCATGATGCTGCCGAACGACGCGGGCGTCCCGTCCTCGTTCGTCATGACGAACAGCACGCCTTGCGTGGCGATCTGTGTCCGATCACCGCGCAGGAGCACGAGATCGCCGCGGTACTGGCCTTCGGCCCGGAGCGCCGTGTCGATGGTCCGGGCCTCCGTGGCCGTCGCGAGCAGGCGCGACACGTTCGTCCCGACGAGCGGACGCCGACCGAGCATGTCCTCGAACGCCGCGTTTGCGTACGTCAGCTCCCCGTCGAGGCCGACGATCGAGATCCCGTCGGGCGCGCGATCGGCGAGCGCTTTCCAGCGCCGGAGCTCGTTCACCTGCGCGCTCACCTCGCGCGCGAGCCGATCCCGCTCGGCTTCGGCCTGCACGCGCTTCGTGATGTCCCGAATCGCGACGACGACCTCGCCCGTGCTCGACCGCGAGAACATGGCCTCGAAATGCATGGGGCCGTCGGGCGTCTCGACGGAATACCCGTCCATCCTCGGCTCGCCGTCCTCGGCGACGTCGCGAATGATGTCGGCTTGCCGTCGCGACCAGTCGGTGCCGAACACGTCGACGAGGCGCCGCCCGAGGAACTGCGCCGGCGAGACGAGCAGCGGCACGTCCCGCGCGGGTTTGCAGTCGAGGAACCGTGTGTCGCGGCCCATCACGAACAGCAGATCGGGCACCGCGTCGAGCAGCGCGCGGTTGCGCGCCTCGACCGCGCGCACCGACGTCACCGTCGTGCTGAACTCCTCTTCCGCGTCCTTCAACGACCCGTAGGACGCGATGATCTCGCCTTGCTCGTTCCGTACCACGCCCATGAACAGGCGCGCCCACATCCAGGTCCCGTCCTTGCGGCGGTACCGCTTCTCGAACTCCACGAAGGGCCGCGTTCCGCGCGTGAGCGAGGCGAAGAGCGTCCGCTCGACCGGCAGATCATCCGGGTGGGAGATCTCGTCCGGGGAGCGGCCGCGCAGATCGTCGAGCGTGTAGCCGAGCAGGGCGACGAAGGCCTCGTTGATGTCCACGAAGCGCCCCGCGCCGTCGGTCAGGCTCATGGCGGTCGGAACGCCGTGGAAAAGCTCGTGGTAGCCCGCGGCGAGCCATCTCTCTCGGTCCCGCTCCGCGCGGGCCTCCGCGAGCTCTGCTCGGAGCGCGCTCACCTCGGCGCGCAACGCCTCCACCTCGTCCCGATGCTCCATCGCCCGCTTCGTGTCCTTAGATGAGCCAGCGCGGATCGCGCCTGTTTGGGGTCGCATCCTCGCACGACGCCCGCGCGCCCGTCGACGGCATTGGAGGCGCCGCCTCCGCGCCGCGAGCGCGCATTTCCGGTACACCCAAAGAATGGGGAAGAAGGACGCGCGAGCCAAGAGGTCGTCGTCGGTACGCCCTGCCTCGTGTGCGAGGCCCTAGCGCTTCATTTCGAGGAACGATCGAGCGCGTCGGGCGGGAAGCCGAGCAAGCGTTCGAACAGCCGCGGATAACTCGGCGCGCGCTCCTTCAAGGATCGCGCGAGCAGCGGGCCGTCCTCGGCCTCGACCGCTCGCTCCACGGCGGGGATCCGGTATCCGCTGCCCGTCGCGATCGCGCGCAGCGCTTCGAGCGCCTCGGCGCGCTCTTCCGGGCGGCGATCCGTGGCGAGGATCCGGAGCGCGAGCTCCGCCGTGAGGGGCACGTCGCCGAGCGACGTCGCCGCGGGCAGCGTCGTTCGGCAGAGCTCGGCGGCGAGCGGATCTCCGAGCGTCGCGAGCAGCCGCGACACGCGCGCTGCGATCGCCAGATCGAACAGGGTCGCGGGCCCGGCCGCGAGGCGCGACTCCACGCGTCGCACGCACTCCTCCGTGATCGCGTGCGCCCGCACCGGGTCGCCGAACGCGGCGAGCGCCTCGGCGTGGCGGATCTCGAAGATCGGCCGCCGGATCGGGTGCGCCTCCGCGGCCCAGAGCGCCGCCACGAGCAGCGCTTGCTCGCCGCGATCGAGCCGGCAGAGCGAGACCAGATAGGCCTCGCGCCGCATCGCTTCGAGCACCGGATCGGCCGGCGCCGGCGCCTGGCTCCGCGCGATCTCCAGCGCGGCTTCGTGACGACCCGAGCCGAGCAGCGTCCGGAGCGTCTCGATCGCCACCATCGACGCGAGCGCGCCCTCGGCGCCGCCTTCGCCCGGCCCGATGCGGGCCCAGGTCGCGGGGGAGATCGTCAGCGCCCCGAACACGAGCCCCTGGCCTCGCAAGAGCCCCGACAAACGCTCCAGCACGCCGAGCGCCTCGTCGGTCCGCCCGAGCCGCGCGTCGAGCCGCGACAGCTCCACGAGCGGGCCGAAGCCGAGGAGCAGGACGGACGTGTCGCCCGACGTCTCCGCCTGCTCCGCCACGCAATCGAGCCCCGCGTGGCAAATGAGCCGCGCCTCGTTCGGGCGGCCCAGGTAACTCGCGATGAGCGCCGCGTCCTGGTGCGCGCGGGCGAGCGCCGCGGCGCGCTCCATCGGGTCTTCGGGCGCCGTTTCCAGCCTTTGCAGCGCCTCGGCCGACCAGCTCGCGAGCTCGCGCCGCACGTGACGGTCGTAGGGCGCGAGCGGCTCGTCCGTGATGAACCGCCCGTCCACGCGCCGCCGCGACGCGGGGCCGCTCGCCGATTGCAATGCATTTCGTCGCACGGGCACCTCTTCAAGCAAGGACACGGAAACCCTCCTCGCCCCAGGCCGTCGCGAGCTCCAGAAGCTCGCTGTCCTCGAGCTCGGCGAGCGCGGCGAGCTCCTCGTCGCTCAGCGCGTCGATATCCTCTTCCAGGGCCATCGCGGCGACCTCCTCGATATCGCGATCGTCGAGGTCGCCCATTTCCGTGTCGCACTGCGCGAGCAGATCGTCGATGTCGCTCGGCGTGAGCCCGAGGCCCTCGTGTTCGGCCTCGTCCTCGGCCGCGGCGAATCCCGTCTCGAAGATCCCCGTCCCGCGGCCCGAGATGCGGAAAATCGGCGTCCGCTCGGGCTTGTCCCCCTGCGCGCGGGAGAGCGCATTTTGCAGAGACGGCCCGCCCGTCTCGCATACGATGACGGCCACGCGCCGGATGCCCGGCCGCGCGCGGAGCGCCTGGATCGCCGCGGTCACCGCCTCATCGCCGGCCTCGTCATCCTCTTCGAAGCAATACGTCTCGGGGCCCGTGCCGCGCGTCCAGAGCGCGGTGTAGATCCAGGCTGCCGTGCGCACCGAGGAGCGATGCGAGCAGAGGAGCACGGCCGTCCCCTCGTCAATTCGCACGTAAGTATCCAGGAAGACGTCGATTCCTTGCATGGCCAGGTCCGAGGAATGGTTCGAGTCGTTCGTCGTTCGCTCGAAATGAGAGGGCGCGCCCACGTTCGGACGCACCTCCGCACAAAAGAGGGCCCTCGCCGCGCTTCCTGCGCGAGCGGACCTCCCCGAGCGCCGGCTCATGTCCCGCGAGCCGTGAACCCATGCATACGCAATCTCCGGGTTCGCCGCAATGGAATCGATCCCGCGATCGGACATTCTCCGTCCGCGAACCGAATTCCTGGAAAAAAGCCGGAAGCCCTTGTTTCATGCGGGATCCGAGGCGTTCGGGGTTGTCGAGAGGAATGTCCGGCGATGGGACTGACAATGTCCATAACCCCCTGCCACGGCGCCACGGCGCACTGCGTCGTCGTATTCACGCGAGACGGACATTATCGGTCCGATCCAGGGGCACGACGCTCGCCCGGCCGCTCGCGGGGGCAACGCCGGATGGACGCCGCGCCCCGATCGTGGGAATTCCCTGGGCCCCCTCGTTCGTCCATCGGTCCCCATGCGCTGGGCACTCCTCCCGACCCTCGTCCTTCCGCTCCTCGGCCTCGCCTGCGACCGAGGCCCGCTCCCCGCGCCCGCGCTCGCCAGCACGGCAGCGCCCACCTCCTCCGCGCCCGCGCCGGCCGCCCCGAACGTCGAGGACGAGGCAAACGCCTGCCGCCGCCGCGTCGCGGAGGTGCTCGCTTCTCCCGCGGCCCCCGGCGCGCCCGCCTTCGACGCTGCCCGGATCGAAATCCTCGGGCGCGCCCGCGGCGAACCCCTCATCTTCGCCCGCGAGCCCGCGCCCACGCCCGAGGACGCCCTCGACGCACGCCTCGTCCCCTCGGCCCGCCTGTTTGCCAAGGAGCGCCCGGGCGGCCGCATCGGTGGCTTGCGCAAGCGGCACCGCGGCGATCCGCGCGCCCTCCGCGCCCTCGTCCTCCGCGAGGGATACGCGTATGCATCCGACCCGCAGGACGCCCTCGCCCTCGTCACGCAAATCACCCTGACCGACCTCTTCGACGAACCCCGTATCCACCTCCTCCGAGGCCACGAGATGCGTGCCCTCGATCGCGTGGAGGTCCGCCGCGAGGTTCGTTATCAGGACGCCGCGGGCAAACCCGCCGATCTGCTCTTCGGTGATCGGGTCGCCGTCACGGAGGCCGAGCTCGAACGGCCGCTCCACCGCGATCTCGCCGCCCTTGCCGATGAGATCGGCTTCGAGCGCGCGCGCCTCCGCCACACGACGGAATCCGCGATCGTCGCCGATCTCCGCTTTGGCGAGACGTGGGCCGCGGCGCTCCTCCGCGCGGACGGCGCGCGCCTCTCGTTCGATTGCCTCGCCGAGGATCCCCCCGCGCGCGAAGCCGTCCGCGCCTTCCAGGACAAGACCGCGCAAAAACGCCGCGCGATGCAGGCGATCCGTGAAGCCGTGAGCCGCGCCGTCGACGAGGCGCTCCCCTTCGATCGCCCCGACGCCGAGCCCGACCATTTTCGTGACGGCACGCTCCGGCCGCAATGGATGACGGCCTATCTCCAGGGCCGCGAGAGTTTTTCGTTCGAGGAAAAACGGTACGCGGTCTTCGATTCCTCCGGCCGCCCACGCCCGCCCGAGGTATGCGTCGATTTCGTCCTCGATACCTACGAGCGCGCCGCGGGCACCTGGTACCGCGCCCGCGGCGACAAACCCGGCCGCGCCGTGGGACGGTTCGATTTCGACGAATCCGGCATCAAGAACCGCCGCGGCGTCATCTCGTTCGGCGAGTTCGCCGAGGCGAAGCCCGAGCTCTTCGAGGTCCGCCGCTTCCGCGGCGAGGAACGGATCCCCTTCGGCGAGCGGTCGCGTTTCTTCGCGGAGCTACACGATTTCGCGGACGAGGTTCGTCCGGGCGACATCATCTCCATCCAGGGCGAGAAGCGCGACAAGCACATCCACCAGCATGCGATCTTCGTCGAGCGCGCCGACCCCGTGACGGGGTTTCCGTTTGGCCTCGCCGATCAGATGAAGCGCCCGCGCCGCCGCACCTGGGAGGGCATCATGGCCGAGGCGCCGAAGCGCAGCCTGTTTTACCGCGCGCGGCCGCGCGACGAGGTCTTCGCGAAGATCGACCCCGGCGCGCCCTGAAGCGCGCCCGTCTCACGCGAGCGCGCCTGGCCGCGGCGGCGGCTCACGAGGCGCGCTCGAGTGCGCGGAGCACGAAGTCCGCGAACGCCTTCGGGTCCTCGGTGTGCGGCGAGTGCCCGATGCCCTCCGGCTCCAGGAAGACCGTGTGCGGCGGCAGGTTTTCCTTGAAAAAGCCGAGGCAGCACGACGGGATCACGCGGTCCGATTGGCCCCAGATCACGTGGATCGGCATGGAGAGCGACGCGAGCTCGCCCGGCGAGAAGAAGTGTTTCGGTTCGAGCCCGTCGAGGATCGATCGCACGGACGGGTTCTTGAAGATACGCACGAGATCCGGCGCGACGAGCGGCCCGTACCACGGCACGGCGTGGTTCAATCGCCCGAGGAAGTCGCGGGCGTCGCGCACGTTCGAAAGGACGAACCCGCGCAGGAAGCGCTCGCGCTCCTCGGGATCCTCGACCGGCGCGCCGCCCGGCGACGTGAGCGCGAGGCCCGCGACGCGCTCGGGGCTCCGCAGCGCGTACCGGAGTGCCATCGCGCCGCCGAGCGAGTTGCCGACGACGACGGATGGCGCGTCGATCTCGTGATCGAGCACGTACGACAGGGCCTCGAACAGGCGCTCGGGCCCGAGCGTGACCAAGGGCGCGCCCGACAGGCCGTGCCCCGGCGCGTCGACGGCGAGCACGCGACGGCTCTTTTTCCGGAGCCTCGCGAGGGTCGGCGCGAACACCGCGGAGGACGCGGCGATGCCGTGCAGGAACACGACCGGCGGGGCCGTTCCCTGGCCACGCGCGTCGTACACGTGCACGCGCCCGACGGGCGTTTCGAGGAAGCGGCTCTCGACGCCGCGGCGCACGAGCATCGCACGCGTCACGTGATCGAGGACGGACAGAAGAACCATGGTCGCTTTTTACCACGCAGGGTTCGGGCGCGACGATGTCTTGCCTCGTGCCCCGACGATCTGCGAAGCTCTGCCGCCCCCATGGCCTCGGGCGAGCCCTCCTGCCGGCGTTGCGGCGCCGTGATCGGCGAGAAGGCGCGTTTTTGTGCCGATTGCGGCGCTCCTGTCGCGGCCGCGTCCGATCCCACGGTCCTCTTCATGAAGGTGCCGAGCGCGCTCGCGCCGACGACACCCGTCGAACAGGGGGCTTGGGGGCACAGCTCGGCTCGTCCGAGCGGAGCCCCCAACGTCCAGCCAGAGCCGACGCCTGCGTCGGCCCAGCCGAACAGCCGCTTGCCGCCCATGCGCATCCCGTCGGGCACCGTGCTCTCGGGCGTGTACGCCGTGCAGGGCGTGCTCGGCGAGGGCGGCATGGGCGTCGTCTACCGCGCGCACGACGGCGCGCGCGGCCGCACGGTCGCGATCAAGTGCCTGCACTCGAACCTCGCGGGCGACGCCGAGATCCGGCGCCGCTTCATCCGCGAGGCCCGCGTCCTCCGCACGTTCTCGCATCCGCACGTCGTCTCGGTCTTCGACCTCATCGAGCACGACCACCTGCTCGGCATCGTGATGGAACACGTCGAGGGGCAAACGCTCGCGCATCACCTCGTGAAATGGCGCGGCCGCATGCCCTTCGTCGAAATCCGCGAGATCTTCACCGCCGTGCTCGACGCGATGGACGCGGCGCACCGGCAGGGCATCGTCCATCGCGACCTCAAGCCCGACAACGTGCTCGTCATGCGCGGGCCTGCGGGCGAGCTCGTCCCCAAGGTCGTCGATTTCGGCATCGCGCGGATCCTCGAAGGCACGACGTACACCGTGAGCGGCGCGCTGCTCGGCACCTGCCGGTACATGTCGCCGGAGCAGGTCAAGGGCGACAAGACGGCCGATCATCGCTCGGACATCTACTCGCTCGGCGTCTCGCTCTACGAGCTCGCGGCGGGCCGGCCGCCCTTCCCCGAGGACAACCATTTCGCGCTCATGATGTCGCACGTCCAGGCCGAGCCCCCGCCGCCCTCGCGCCACCGCGCCGAGATCCCGACCCTGCTCGAAGACCTCATCCTCTCCGCGCTCGCGAAAAACGCCTCCGAGCGACCGCAGACCTGCGCGGCGTTCCGCGAGCGCCTGCTCGCCGCCATCGACGAACCCACGCCGGGACCCGTCGCCGTGCGCCCGACCAGCACCTCCATTCCGCCGCTCGCCACGGTCCTACGCGACACCGACGGCGCCGAGTCCGTGCTCGTGCCGGCGGGGTCGTTTCTCATGGGCCCGGATCGCCGCGAGGTTTTTCTCGATGCGTATTACATCGACCGCGCGCCCGTCACGAATCGGCAATTTGCGCTCTTCGTCCAGGTCACCGGATACAAGCCGGTCGACGAGAGCGGCGGTCGATTCCTCGCGCATTGGGCGCGAGGCGCCGTGCCTCGGGGGCTCGAGGAGCACCCCGTGGTGAACGTCTCGTGGGACGACGCGTGCGCGTTTGCCTCGTGGGCCGGCAAGCGTTTGCCCACGGAGGCCGAGTGGGAAAAGGCCGCGCGTGGCACGGACGGCCGTCGGTATCCCTGGGGCAAGGCCGAGCCGACGCCCTCGCGGGCCCATTACGGTGGAAAACACCGCGGCACGTCGCCCGTCGGCTCCTACCCCGAGGGCCAGTCGCCGTACGGCGTCCTCGACATGGCCGGCAATGTATGGGAGTGGTGCGAGGACGTCGACGATCCGGCGTTTTACACGGACGGCCCCTCGCGCAATCCGAAAAACACGGCGCGGCCGCCGCACCCGCTCTACGTCATGCGTGGCGGCTCCTGGCTCTTCGGCGCACAATCGCTGAAGACGTATTCGCGCACCCGGTTCGAGCCGCATTATCGCTTCGCGGGTGGCGGCTTTCGTTGCGTGCGATCGGCTCGCTGAGCACCGAGCCGGATCTCTTCGGGCGGCCCCCTCCCGCGGGCGCCGGGCGTGCGCTACGCTCCGCGACCGAGGGCACGGCATCCCATGGGAATTCCGCGGATCGCGTTCTTTTTCGTCGTCATCTCGCTTGTCCTTTTCGCGGCGAGTTTTTACATGGGCCGCCGCGTGAAGCAGGCGTTCGGGCTCTCCGTGCGGGCCGAGCGCGCCGGCCTCGTCGTGGTGCTCGGGTCCGTGGTGGCGATGATCCTCGCGCGCGCCCTCGGCCTGCGCCCGCTCGGCGAGGTCGCGTTCACGCTCCTGCTCGCGCTCCTCATCAGCACGGGCCTGCTCCTGCTCGTGGATCTCGCGAAGCTCGGGGCCCTGCCTTTCAAGTGGCTCGCGTCCCGCGCGAAGCCTACGCCCGCGCATGCGCCCGAACCGGTGCTCGCCCTCGCGACCGAGCCCGCAGCACCCGCGCCCGCGCCCGTGGAGCCGCCTGCCCTGGAGCCCGCGAAAGCCGAGGCTGAGGCAACGCCCGCCCTGCCCACGCGCCGTGACTTCCTCACGCAGGCGGTGACGGGGTCGGCGCTGCTCGTGGGCTCGGGCAGCTCATTTTATGGGGCGGTCTTCGGCCGGCACGATTACGTGATCGAGGAGGTGCCCGTCCGGATCCCGGGGCTGTCGAAGCGCCTCGACGGATATACGCTCGTCCAGCTCTCGGACATTCATTTCGGCACGTTCGTCGGCGATGCCGAGATGCGCGCGGCCGAGGAGCTCGTGCGCAAGGCGCGGCCCGATCGGATCGTGCTCACCGGTGATCTCCTCGACAACGACGCAAAATACGCGGAGATGCTCGGGCGCTTCGTGCGGAACATCGCGCCGCTCGCGCGGGACGGCGTCGTGGCCATTCCGGGCAACCACGACTGGTATGCGGGGATCGACGAGGTCGTGGCGGCCTTGAAGGCGGCCGGGGCGCGGGTCCTGCGCAATGACGGTTTTGTGATCGGCGACGAGAAAGACGGGTTTTCGCTGCTCGGCGTGGAGGACGTGTGGGCGCGGCGGCTCTCGCCGGGGAACGGGCCGAACCTCGACGCCGCGCTCGCGCGGGTCCCGAAGGACCTGCCGCGGGTCTTGCTTTGCCACAATCCAGTGTTTTTCCCGGAGGCCGCGGGACAGGTGGCCTTGCAGCTCTCGGGGCACACGCACGGCGGGCAGGTGAACCTCGGCGCATTGCAGCCGGGCAAGCTCGTGCTCCCGTACGGGTATGTCGCAGGGCTTTACGAGCGGAATGGATCGCGGCTGTGGGTGAACCGCGGGTTCGGCACGGCGGGGCCGCCGGCGCGGGTCGGCGCGCCGCCGGAGGTGACGCGCGTCGTGCTCGTGTCGGCCTGAATCAAGACGGCAGGACGAGCACCTTCAAGACGCCCGGCTCGGCAGCGCGTGCGAACGCGCGCGCGGCGTCCGCGAGCGGATAACGCGCTGAAAGGAGCGGACGCGGGTCGACGACGCCGCGGGCGAGCACGTCGATGGCGCGCTGAAAATCGCCGCAGCGCGAGCCGATGATCCTGTTCTCGTTGATGACGGCGGGCGCGAGGTCGATGTTCGCGACGCCTGCATATGTGCTCTTGAGGATGATCGTGCCGCGCGGCTTCACGATGGCGAGCGCGCGGGCGAGCCCCACAGGCTGGCCGGTCGCCTCGACGACGAGGTCGAACCCCGACTCGGAAAAACCGGATTCGAGCGCGACGTCGAGCCCGGCGGCTTCGAGGAGCGCGAGTTTGTCCCGGTGCCGGCCGACGGCGACAGCGCGGCCGAGATCCCCGCGCCGCGCCGCGAGCGCGAGCCCGGTGAGCAGGCCGAGCTTGCCATCGCCGAGCAGGCAAACGCGATCTCCTGGCCGGGGCGCGGCCTCGTCGAAGGCATGCAGCGCGGCGGCGAGCGGCTCGATGAAAGCTGCGCTCTCGTCGGGGATCGAATCCGGCAAGACATGCAGGTTCTCCTCGGGGATCCGTACGAATTCGGCGATCCCGCCGTCGCGGCCGAGGATTCCCAGCACGGTGCGCGTGGGGCAATGGTTGCGCCCGCCTGCACGGCAGGTCGCGCAGCTCCCGCAGGCGCAATTGATCTCCATGACGACACGCTTGCCGGCGTGCAGGCCGAGGACCTCGTGGCCGAGCACGCCGCGAAAGCCCATGTATCCGCGGGCGAGCTCCTGATCGGTATTGCAGATCCCGGTCGACAGGACCTTGACGACGACCTCGCCCGGCGCGGGCGCGGGATCGGGGACGTCGCTGAGGACGACGCCTTTTTCTGTGCACTGGAGCGCCTTCATGCGTCCTCTCTCTCAAATGAGGACGGCGTGCGCAACCTGGCCTTCTTACGCGACACGCGACGCGCCGGCCGGGCCGGAGGCGCTCGCGGTCCGGAAACAAAGGCACAAAACGAAAACGGCACCCGAAGGTGCCGTTGTTCGCTGTTTCTGCTTTACCTGGCGATCCCAGCGGGAATTGAACCCGCGTTACCGACGTGAGAGGCCGGCGTCCTAACCGCTAGACGATGGGACCAGTTTTCAAATCCGTCGGCGACACTTCTTAGCCGACTTCGGGCTGGGGGACAAGGATTCGAACCTTGATAGACGGTGCCAGAAACCGTCGTCCTGCCATTAGACGATCCCCCAAGGATCGGCGTCCCCAAGCCTTGCGAGCCAAAGCCAAGGGACCGGTGGAGCACCGGAGCAATCGCTCCGTCGCCCACGGGCCGCGCAACTTAGCCGAACCGTCGGGCCTGTCAAGCACTTCTTGTCGTTCGTTCGGAACAGCTTGAGATTGTTTGGATATTCCGTCCGTCTTGGCCGGGTTCGTCCTTCCGCTGTCCTCCTCGCACCACGGACGAGGGCGTTCGGGGCGCTCCGGGGACGTACGCCGCCCTCCGGAAAAACGACCAACCGGCCCAGGGTGGGCTTGACGGTGGAAAGGGGGGATCTATTTTCCGGGCCGGTTTTAGCCACCGGCATAGCCGAGTGCCAGCGGCGTTGGTGCTCGACACCCTCCGTGGCCAAGAGCCACGGCCGGGGGGAGTCGGCCCGCCGGGGCCCGCAAACAGACGATAGAGGAAGCCATCATGAAGATCAGGCCGCTGCACGACCGCATCGTGGTCAAGCGTCTCGAGAGCGAGACCCAGACGAAGGGTGGGATCATCATCCCGGATTCGGCCAAGGAGAAGCCCATCGAGGGGCGCGTGGTGGCCGTGGGCAACGGCAAGCTCCTCCGCGACGGCAAGCTCCGGCCGCTCGACATCAAGGTCGGCGACGTCGTCCTCTTCGGCAAGTACGCCGGCAACGAGGTGAAGATCGACGGCGAGGACTTCGTGCTCCTGCGCGAGGACGACCTGCTCGCGATCACCGGCGGCGAAGGCGCCGCGAGCTGAACGCCCGCCCTCTCCTCACCAACCCCAAAGGGAAGAAGATCCATGTCCGCCAAGCAGATCATTTACAGCCGTAGCGCGCGCGCCGCGATCCTCCGGGGCGTCAACACGCTCGCCGAGGCCGTGAAGGTGACCCTCGGGCCGAAGGGCCGGAACGTCGTCATCGAGAAGAGCTGGGGTTCGCCGGTCGTCACGAAGGACGGCGTCACCGTGGCCAAGGAAGTCGAGCTGCACTCGAAGCTCGAGAACATGGGCGCGCAGATGGTCCGTGAGGTCGCCTCGAAGACGAGCGACAAGGCTGGCGACGGCACGACCACCGCGACCGTCCTCGCCCAGGCCATCTACAACGAGGGCCTCCGCCTCGTCGAAGCCGGTCACAACCCGATGGACCTGAAGCGCGGCATCGACGCCGCCGTCAGCGCCATCCTCGGCGAGCTGAAGAAGCAAGCCGTCCCGACCAAGGACAAGGGCCAGATCGCCCAGGTCGCCACGATCAGCGCCAACGGCGACAAGGAGATCGGGAACATCCTCGCCGAGGCGATGGAGAAGGTCGGCAAGGAGGGCGTGATCACGGTCGAAGAGAACAAGCGCATGTCGACCGAGCTCGACACGGTCGAGGGCATGCAGTTCGACCGCGGCTACCTCTCGCCGTACTTCGTGACCGATCCCGAGAAGATGAAGACGGTCCTCAACAACCCCCTCATCCTCGTGAACGAGAAGAAGATCTCGGCGATGGCCGATCTCCTCCCGGTGCTCGAGCAGGTCGTGAAGAACGGCCGCGAGATCCTCATCATCGCCGAGGACATCGAGGGCGAGGCGCTCGCGACGCTCGTCGTGAACAAGCTGCGCGGCACGCTCAAGGTCGCCGCCGTGAAGGCCCCCGGCTTCGGCGATCGCCGCAAGGAGATGCTGAAGGACATCGCGACCCTGACGGGCGCGACGGCCTTCATGGAGGACCTCGGCCAGAAGCTCGACACCGCCACGCTGCGCGACCTCGGCACGGCCCGCCGCGTCGAGATCGACAAGGACAACACCGTCATCGTCGACGGCGCCGGCGACAAGGCCGCGATCAAGGCCCGCGTCGAGTCGATCCGCAAGCAGATCGGCGACACGTCGAGCGACTACGATCGCGAGAAGCTCCAGGAGCGCCTCGCGAAGCTCGCCGGTGGCGTGGCCGTGGTGCGCGTCGGCGCGGCGACCGAGGTCGAGATGAAGGAGAAGAAGGCCCGCGTCGAGGACGCGCTGCACGCCACGCGCGCGGCCGTCGAGGAGGGCATCGTCGTCGGCGGCGGCGTCGCGCTGCTCCGCGCGGCGTCCGTGCTCGACACGCTCAAGTTCGGCGACGAGCGCGACGTGGGCGTGCGCATCGTGCGCAAGTCCGCCGAGGCGCCGATCCGGCAGATCGCCACGAACGCCGGCATCGACGGCAGCGTCGTCGTCGAGAAGGTCCGCACGGGGCAAGGCTCGTTTGGCTACAACGCCGCGACCGACACCTACGAGGACCTCTTCGCCGCCGGCGTCATCGACCCGGCCAAGGTCGTGCACCACGCGCTCGCCAACGCGTCGAGCGTGGCGGCCCTGATGCTCACCACCGAGGCGCTCGTCGCCGAGAAGCCCAAGAAGGAAGCGGCGGCCGCGGCTGGCGGCGGCGGCGGCATGGGCGGCATGGGTGGCATGGGTGGAATGGGCGGCATGGGCGGCATGGGCGGCATGGGCGATTTCGACATGGGCTGATCGCCCCGCGAGCCCACACGTGAGCACGAGAGCCTCGGGCGCCTGCGGCGTCCGGGGCTTTCGTTTTTCGAAGACCACGGCGGCGAAGCCTCCGGTTTTTGACCCGGCCTGCCGTATGGCGGTAAACTCCCCCCACGATGTCGGACCCGCTCTTCGCCCGGTTTGGCCGCGAGTTCTCGGCCGGGGACATACTGTGCCGCGAGGGCGATCCCGGCGACGTGATGTACGTGATCCAGTCCGGCTCCGTCCGCATCACGAAGATGATCGCGGGCGAGGAGCGCGTGATCGCGATGCTCGGTCCAGGCGAGTTCCTCGGCGAGCTGGCGATCCTGAACGGCAAGCCGCGCAGCGCGACGGCGACGGTCGTCGAGACGACGCGGTGCCTGCTGGTCGAGGCGAGGACGCTCGAGAAGATGGTCGCGGTCAACGCCGAGATCGCCATGCGGCTCATCAAGAAGCTCGCGAAGCGGCTCGACTCGGCCGACGCGTTGATCGAGGTGCTGATGCACCGCGATCCGAAGGCGCGGATCATGCTCGCGCTGGCGCGGAGCGCGGAGGCCTTCGGCGAGAAGACGGCCGAAGGGATCCTGATCCGCACGCGGGCGGAGGATCTCGCGCGTGACGTCGGCGTGGACGCGGTCGCGGCCTCCGACGTGATGCAGCGGCTGCGCAGGTTGCGCCTTGCCAGCGAGGTCCCGGGGGGCATCGTCGTCGCCGACGTCGGCAGGCTCCAGGACTTCGTCGAGTTCCTCGAGATGCCGCAAAAGTTCGGCGGGGAAGGCTGAGCGACGTGGAGCTCCGCGTCATCGGTTGCCACGGCGGCGAAACTCCGAAGCACCGCACGAGCGCCTTCATCCTCGACGAGCGCTTGGCGATCGACGCGGGATCCCTCACGAGCGGCCTCGAAGTCGAGGGGCAGCTCAAGCTCGAAGGGTGCCTCGTCAGCCACGCGCACCTCGATCACATCCGCGACCTCGCGACGCTCGCGGACAACCGCTGTCAGATGGGCGCGCCTCCGCTCATCGTCGCGGGCACGCGCGAGACGATCCGCATCCTGCGGCAGCACTTCTTCAACAACGAGCTCTGGCCCGACTTCGCGACGATCCCGACGCCGGACAACCCGACGATCCGCTACCTCGAGCTCTCGCCGGAGAACCCGGCGCCGCTCGCGGGCTGCAACGTTCGCGCGATCATGGTGAGCCACACGATCGAGTCGGCTGCGTTCGTGATCGAGACGCCGGGCGGCGCCATCGCGTACAGCGGCGACACGGGCCCCACGGATCGGCTGTGGCAAGTGCTCGACGAGCAGCCGAACCTGCGCGCGCTCTTGATGGAGGTGAGCTTTCCGAACCGGGAGCAGCGGCTCGCCACCGTGAGTGGTCATCACACGCCGCAGACGCTGCGCGCCGACTTGAAGAAGCTACGCCGTCCGCAGGACTTGCCGACGCTGCTCTACCACATCAAGCCGGTGTTCCAGGCCGAGGTGGAGCGGGAGTGCGCCGCGCTCGAAGGCGTGAGCCTCGAAGTGATGAAGATCGGCGATCAGTTCTTGCTGTAGAGCGAACGCGCGCCAGCGCAGCAAAGCCCCTCTCCCGCTTGCGGGAGAGGGGTTGGGTGAGGGGCGGTCAGCTCTGCTGCTCGGGTTCCACGCGCGCGAGCACGACCGTGATGTTGTCGAGTCCGCCATGGAAGTTCGCGCGCTCGATGAGCACGCGGCACGCCTCGTCGAGCGACGGGGCCTTCGTGACGATGTCGCAGATCTCCGGGTCCTTCACGAGCCCCGAGAGGCCGTCGGAGCAGAGCAGGTAGATGTCCCCTGCGGCTGTCTCCTCGGTGAGCAGATCGACGAGCACGTCCTCGCGGATGCCGAGCGCGCGGGTGATCACGTTCGGCGGCAGCCGCTTGATCTCCTCCTCGGTCATCCACGGCGCCATGTGCAGGGCGTCGCTGACGAGCGAGTGATCACGGGTGAGCTGTGTGATCTTCTCGCCTCGGATGCGGTAACAACGGCTGTCGCCGACGTGACCCACGGTCACGCGCGTCGCGTTCTTGTCGAACATCGCCGTCACGATCGTCGTGCCCATCCCGAAGTCCGCCATGGTCTTGAGCGAACGGTCGAAGATGCGACGGTTGGCCAGTCGCAGGCCCGTGACGACGTAGTTCTCTTCCTCCGTCAGGTTCGGATCGGCAGGAAATGGCCATGTACCGTCGCGACCGACGGTGACCGAGAAGAAGTCTGAGAGGGTGGAGACAGCCAGCCGGCTTGCTACATCGCCAGAGCGATGCCCGCCCATTCCGTCGGCAACGGCGACGACATGGTACTCGGGCATCACGAGGAGGTTGTCCTCGTTGTGCTCCCGCATCAGGCCGACATCGGTCATCCCGGCGAACCGGGTTCGCATGGCCGAACAGTAGACGCGTAGGGGGGGGGCCGTGCAAGGTCGGTGAGCAGATCCCGTCACCTTTCCCGCGCAGACCCATCCCCCCGTACCCCCTGGAAGGCCAGCAAGCCCACCAGAACCCCGAATTTGCGGCGAATGGGTGTCGGTTATGTGCTTGTGACTACGATTTTCCTGGCTTTCACAACCAGGTCGGACCGAGCTCGATCCCGAGCGCAGGCGCGACCGCCTCGGCCGCTCGTACACCGGACGCCTGCGACTCCTCGAAGAGCGCCATACCAGGCTGATCCGCGTGCGCCCAGGCCACGCGCTCGTCGAGCAAGACGAGCGGTTCGAAGGGCCGTTCGCCGAGAAAACCAGGGCGCGGGCGCGGCATCGCGTGGCCCCACACGCACACGTCCATGCGTGTGATCTGCTCGCGCAGCTCCGGATGTGCAGGCGCGAGATCACGCAGCACGTCGTTCGCGATCTGCTCCCACGGCGCGACGACGAGGCCTTTCCGAGCGTCCACGACGTCGGGGCCGCCGTACGCGCGGTAGTACGTGAGCACCGTGCGCGCGGAGAGCTCCGTGAGCTGATGGCGCGCATCGACGTAGCCGAGGCCCGCCGCATCGTAGAGGACGGAGTCCCACGCCATGTCGGGATCGATCGGGCGCTCGACGTGCATGTTCGCGACGACCCACGGTGAGCTCGTGCGCACGGGCAAGCGCGCCGCAGCTGGCGGGAAGAGCCGACTCGTGACGAACGCGGGCGCCGCGACGACGACGGCCCGCGCGTGCGTGCGCCGCGGGGCGCGATCCCGCACGTCGAGCCAGCGCACTTCGACACGACCGCCTTCGCTCGTGCCGAGGCCCGTCACGAGCGCGCCGTGCGTGACCGTCGCGCGTGCTCGTTCGGAGAGCGCCTGGACCAGCTTTCCATTGCCCTCGGGCCACACGAGGAAGTGGCTGCCGTCGAGCTCGGGTGTCTTCAGCTTGCGCCCTGCGAAGTAGTGCAGCGCGGCCCAGGCCGAGACCTCCTCGGGCTCGGCGCCGAAGTCGTCGAGGCACGCGTAGCGCACGTACCAGCGCAAGAACGTCGACGTGTAGCCTTCACGATCGAGCCACGCGCGCATGCTGATCCGATCGAGCGCGAGCGTGTCCGGATCCCGCGACGAGAACGCGAGCGGGATCTGGAAGACGGGCTTGCCGTCGGCGCCGACGCGCTCGGTGAGCTCGTCCTCGAAGCGGGAGAAGCGCTCCATCTCGGCGCGATCGTGCGCGTCGAGCTCGTCCTGCGGCACGAGCCCTGGGTGCCATGCGCCGCGGTAGAAGATCCGCTCTTGCGGCGCGTGGCAGAGCACGCGTGGATCGAAGCGCGGGCGACCGGCCGCGTCCCATCCCTTCACCACGCCCATCTGTTCGAGCAGGCGCAGCGCGGCGCGTGCTTCCGGGTTCGGCGCGGCGAGGTAGTGCGCGCCCCACGGATGCGGCGCGGCGCCGTCGTCGCCCCACGTACTCGTGCCGCCGAGGAAAGGCTCGAGCTCGAGCACGCGCACGTCGAGCTCCGCGGGCGCGAGCCTCCACGCCGCGGAGAGGCCGGCGATGCCCGCGCCGACGATGACGACGTCTGCAAGATCCGGCGGCCCGCTCGGCGCGGGCGCGCCCCCGTCACGCACGAGGTGCCCCACGCCGTGCGAGGCGCCGATGATGCGACCTGCGATCGGCGCCTTGCCCGGGAGGATGGTGTCGACCATCCAGCCCGCCGCGACCGTCCTGAGGAAGGCCCGCCGGTCCATCAGCGCGTGAGCACGCCCCACTCGCGCGCGTAGGTCGCCACGAGCTTCTGATCGTTCAGCCGGTTCACGGGCGCCTCGACGCGGCCGATGTCGCGCGGGAAGCGGAAGAGCTCGGGCAGCCCCGACGACTCGAGCCATCGAAGCTTCGTCGGTTCGATGCGCAGCGCGCCCGGCGCCGTGAGCGCTTCGCCGCCTGCCAACACAAACCCCCAGTCGCCGAAGCTCGGCACGTACACGTGGAGCGGCGCCGTCTTCCAGCCCGCGCCTTCGAGGGTCTGCACGATGGTCCAGAACGACTCACGCGCGTACTGCGGCGAGGTCGCCTGCACGACGGCGACGCCGCGGAAGGAGAGGCGCTCGCGCAGGAGGTGGTAGAACGCGTCGGTGTAGAGCTTGCCGACGGCGTAGTTCGAGGGATCGGGGAAGTCGACGATCGCGAGGTCGAACGAGTCGCGCGAGTCTTCGAGGAACTTGTACGCGTCCTCGTTGCGCACGGTGACGCGTGGATCGTTGAGGGCTCCGCCGTTCAGCTCCAGCGCGACGGGCAACGTGCGGAACGCGTCCGTGACCGCGGCGTCGAGGTCGATGAGCACGATGCGCTCGATCGACGGGTAACGAAGCAGCTCGCGCGCCGCGAGCCCATCACCTCCGCCGAGCACGAGCACGCTGCGCGGATCACGGCCGAGCGCGGCGACGGCGGGGTGGACGAGGACCTCGTGGTAGCGCTGTTCGTCGTCCGAGGAGAACTGAAGGTTGCCGTTGAGGAAGAGGCGCGTCGTGCGTGGCGAGCGCGTGATCACCACGCGCTGGTAGGGCGACTGCGCCGTGTAGATGATCGGCGCGCCGAAGTAGACGGTCTCGGCGCGATCGACGAACCGCGTGACGAACCCGAACACCGCGGCGAGCACGCCGAAGATGAGCAAGCACTGCGCGCGCAAGCGGATCGTGACAGCGCGATCGAGCGGGAAGAGGAACGTCGCGAGCATCGCCACGGCGGCGTTCAGGAGGCCGAAGAAGAGGCTCGTCTGGTGCACGCCGAGCTTCGGCAGGAGGAGCGACGGGAAGAGCAGGCTCGCGATCAGCGCGCCCACGTAGTCGAGCGTGAGGACCCGCGCGACGAGCTCCTTCAGGTCGACCGAGAACTGGAGCAGCCGGATGAGCAGCGGGATCTCCAGGCCCACGAGCGTGCCGATGAGCACCACGACGCCGTAGAGCGCGAAGCGAAACGCCGCGGCCGCCGTGTAGACCTTGAAGAGCAGCGGCGCCGAGAGGCCCCCCGCGAGGGCGAGGCAAAGCTCGATCTCGACGAAGCGCTCGAGGAGGCGATCCTCGAGGAACTTCGACAGGTACGAGCCGATGCCCATCGCGAACAGGTACAGGCCGATCACCAGGCTGAACTGGGTGACCGAGTCGCCGAGCACGTAGCTCGCCAGCGTGCCCGTCACGAGCTCATAGACGAGCCCGGAGGTCGCGATCACGGCCACCATGGCGAGGAGCGCGGGGTGGACCCAGCGGCGCGGCAACTGCGGCTCCGGCATGCCGCGCCTTCCTAGCACCGGGTCGGCGCGGCCGGTGAGCACGATCCGAGACGTACACGTCGGAGCCGTCCGACGAGAGGACACGCCCGCGACGAAAATCGGCTACCATCCGAGGCGTGACTAGCCCGTTCGACCGCCAGGCGGCGTGTCCGTCGTGCGGGGCACCCATCACGTTCCGCTTCGCCGGCGCCGCAGCGCAGGTCTGCAAGCACTGCAATTTCGTCGTCGCACGCACGGACCGGAACCTCGTCGCCGTCGGCCGGATGGCAGACCTCGTCGACATCCCGTCACCCCTGCAGCTCGGCGGGACAGGCCGCTGGAGCGGCGGCGAGCCGTTCATGGTCGACGGTCGCGTGCAGCTCGATCGCGCGAGCGCGCCCGGCGCGCCGTGGCAGGAGTTTTTCATCACGTTCCCGACGAGCGGGAAGTGGTGCTGGGTCGCAAGCGCACAAGGGCGCTGGTACTCGACGAGCGAGGTCCCGCTCCCGCCGGAGCTCCCGCCGATCCACGCGCTCCGCGCAGGCCAGCAAATCAGCCTCGGCACCTACGGCGTCTGGACCGTCGCAGAGGTCGGGCAGCGTCGCGTGATCGCGGGCGAAGGCGAGATGCCCGCCGTCGCGTCGCCCGGCGTGCCCACAGGCTACGCAGACATCGCCGCGCCCAACGGCGCGTTCGGCACGATCGACTACGGCGACGGGCGCATCCCCCCGAAGCTCTACCTCGGCCGGCAGATCGATCCCGCCGTGATGGTGCTCGACTCGGGCGCGCCGGTCGAAGCAGCCAAGGCCGAGGTCACGAGCGTCGCCTGCCCGAACTGCGGCGGCAACCTGCCGCTCGTCACCCCAGGACAAACCGAGCGTGTCGTCTGCCGTTACTGCGGCATGGCGAGCGACCTGAACCAGGGTGCGCTACGCGCGCTCGGCCCTGCGCCAAAGCCGCCCATCGAGCCGTTCATCCCGCTCGGCGCCGAAGGCAACCTGCGCGGCAACCGGGTCATCTGCATCGGCTTCACGATCCGCGGCTGCACCGTGGAGGGCGAGCGCTACCGATGGCGCGAGTACCTGCTCTATGCAGGCCCGCGCATCGGTTACCTGTGGCTGATGGAGGAGGACGGCGCGTGGTGGCTCGTGACGCCCATCCCACCCGGCGAAGTCAGCGTCTCCGGCGGCGCCGCGATGTTCCGCAGCCAGCACTACAACTGGAAGCAGAGCGTCCGCGCCGAGACGGAGTACGTGGTCGGCGAGTTCTACTGGAAGGTCGAGATCGGCGAAGCCGTCCAGGCCACGGAATACGAAGGCCCCGGCGGCAAGGTCAGCGTCGAGCAAACAGCAAAAGAGGTGAACTACTCGCTCTGCGAGCGTCTCTCCTCCGGCGACATCGGCGCCGCCTTCGGCATCAAGCCACCCGCAGGCTCCCTGCTCGCATCAGGCGAAGGCGGCAGCGGCTGCACAAGCAGCGGATGCGGCACGATGCTCATCATCGGCGTCATCGTCCTCTTCGTCCTGCTCATCGTCTTCAGCGACTGCGGCAGCAGCGGCGGAGGCGGCGGCGTCTTCATCGGCGGCCCCAGCTTCGGCGGCGGCAAGTAGCAGCCTCGCAAGGCGTTGCCTGTCGCCTCGCAGGGCGTTGCGCCGGGGCGCTGCCCCGGGCCCCGCGGGGGCTGTTCGCCCCTCGACCCGAACCAGGCACGGCCTGGACCGGGGGTGGAAGAACTGCGCGGTGCGCAGTTCTTCCAACGGGCCGGTGGCAAGACCATGCACGTGCGTCTCAAGTCGGCGACGGGCACGTTGCCGGTTGAAACGTCAGCGCTGCGGTCTTGGTTGGCAGGATCGTTGCCGGTCGTGTCAGCGGCTGTTCGATGAACTGCGCGGAGCGCAGTTCATCGACCCCGAGTCCAGCGCTTGCGCTGGTCCGGGTCCAGGGGCGGACAGCCCCGGTGGGGCCTGGGGCAAAGCCCCAGCGCGGCGCCTTCGCGCGTCACCCGCGGCCGATGCCGGTGTACCAGAAGCCGAGTGCGCGTAGATCTTCGGGGTCCCAGATGTTGCGACCGTCGAAGAGGGACGGCGTGCGCATCAGCCGCTTGATGCGGTGGAAATCGGGGCGGCGATACTCGTGCCATTCGGTGACGAGTGCGAGGGCGTCGGCGCCCTCGGCTGCGGCGTACATCGTGTCCACGTAGGTCACGCGATCGCCGAAGAGGGGGCGGACGTTCTCGATGGCTTGCGGATCGTGTGCGCGCACCGTTGCGCCTGCTTCGAGCAGGTCCTCGATCAACGTGAGCGCGGGGGACTCGCGGATGTCGTCGGTCTGCGGCTTGAATGCGAGGCCCCAGACGCCTACGACGCGCCCGGCGAGTGCGCCGTCGAAGTGTTGCTTCACCTTCGAGCCGAGCACGTGCTTTTGCCGCTTGTTCACCTCCTCGACGGCGCGCACGACCTCGAGGTCGTGGCCCATCGCGCGCGCTGTGTGGATCAGCGCGGAGATGTCCTTCGGGAAACATGAGCCGCCGAAGCCTGGGCCGGGGAAGAGGAACTTGGGCCCGATGCGCGGGTCGGCGCCTACGGCTTTGCGCACGCGATCGATGTCTGCGCCGAGCTTCTCTGCGAGCAGGGCGAGATCGTTCATGAACGAGATGCGCGTCGCGAGCAGCGCGTTCGAGGCGTACTTCGTGAGCTCGGCCGAGCGCGCGCCCATCGCGTGGATGCGATCGCTCGTGCGCACGAACGGATCGTAGAGGCTCCGCAGCACCTCGAGTGCGCGCGTGTTGTTTGAGCCGATGACCACGCGATCGGGCTTCATGAAGTCGTTGATTGCGTCGCCTTCCTTGAGGAACTCGGGGTTCGACGCGACGCCGAAGGGGTGCGTCGTGTGGCGGGCGATGATGGCCTCGACCTGATCGGCCGTGCCGACGGGCACGGTGCTCTTCGTGGCGACGACCTTGAAGCCGTTCATGTTCTTGCCGATGGTCTCGGCCACGGCGTAGACGGCCGAGAGATCTGCGGATCCGTCGGCTGCGGAGGGCGTGCCGACGGCGATGAACACGACCTCGGCGTTTTGGATGGCGCCTGCCACGTCCGTCGAGAACGACAGGCGCCCGGCCTTCGTGTTTTTTGCGATGAGTGTGTCGAGGCCCGGCTCGTAGATGGGCACCTCGCCGCGCAAGAGGCGCGCGATTTTGCCCTCGTCGACGTCGACGCAGGCGACGTCGTTGCCGAAATCTGCGAACCCGGCGCCGGCCACGAGGCCGACGTAACCCGTACCAATCACCGCCAGTTGCATGGGGCGCACCCTATCATTTCGTGGGCGCTCGTGTGTACGTGGCGCGCCCCACGCGCCGTCAGGGAATCACGATCTCGGAGGCGCGCCCCTCGCATCCGCGCAGCACGAAGCCGAAGCGGTCGCCCGAGCCTGCGCGCTTCTCCAGCGTCCTGCACGTCGTGCGTGTCACGCCTGGGGATCCGAAGCGATCGCGGCTGTCCTCGGTCACGTCGACGACGGGACCGGGACGCACGCGGAGCAGGTACGAGATCGGATCGCCCTCGACGGTGTGCATCGTGATCTTGAGACCTGCGGCGCTCCCGTTCAGCCACGCGTCCCATAGGCACGCACGTGCTGCGGCGTCGTAGCCCGTGCCGTGCACGTTGGTCTCGCGACCGCACGACGACGCGCCGTTCTCTTCCGAAGGCATGACACCCGGCTCCACGACGGAGGTCGATCGCGTGTCGCCTTCGGCGGGGGTCCTCGCTCCGGAACAGCCGGAACAGCCGGACAGGGCGAGCGAGAGACACGCCAGGAGGTGTCCAAGACGGCGAGCGGAATCGTGCGAACTCAAAAGGGATTTGAAGCGATGCATGATCGGCCAGGGTACGGCGCGCTCGGCCGTCGGCAACCACGCGCGACACGAAGATGGAAGCGTCGTTCGGCACGGACGATGGCGCTGTATGCTGAGGGCGTGCGTTACGACCGGGAGTATCACGAGACGCGGGAGCTCGCGGACGGCCGCGTCGTACGGCTGCGATGCATCCGGTCGGAGGATCGCGATGCGCTCGTGCGTGCGTTTGGAAAACTCTCGCGCGAGTCGCGCTACCGCCGCTTCCTCTCCGACGTGCCGTTCCTGAGCCCGTCGATGGCGCGGTACCTGACGGAGGTCGACGGCAAGGATCACGTGGCCATCGTGGCGATGACGGACTCGCACGATTTGAAGGAAGAAGAGGGCGTCGGCGTCGCGCGCTTCTTGCGCCTGCCCGACGCGCCGCACATCGCCGAGGCGGCGGTGACGGTGATCGACGCGTACCAGGGCAAGGGCCTCGGCCGCGTCTTGCTCGAAGCGCTCACGCACGCGGCGCGCGAGCGTGGCATCTTGATCTTCCGCTCGGCGGTGCTCGTCTCGAACGCGCCGATGCGGCGGATCCTCGACGAAGCAGGAGGCGTCGTGCACCACGACGAGGGCGACACGCTCGTGGTCGACGTGCCGATCGGCGAGCCGCGCTTGCACTGGTCGGACCTCCCGATCTTCCGCGTGCTGCGCGCCGCTGCGGGGTTCGGGGCGAAGGGCGCCGCAGGCGACCCGGAGCCCTGAGCGTCGACCGAAGCCACACGTGCGGCGTTCCTCGGGGACGCGGACGATCAACGCGCCGACGACGTGAGCTCTGCGCGGTAAGGATCGAGCACGCTGCGGATGGCCTCCTCGGTGGCGCGTCGGACGCGCTCGACGTCGCCTTCGCTCCGCGGATCGCCGGACGTGTCGATGGGCGGGAGCAGGTGGTAATCGAGCGGCACGCGGCGCGGGCGCAGGCCGCTCGGCAGCGGGATGTCGTACCGCGATGAGCCGCCGATCCAGCGACCGAGGAAGTGCTCGCGTCGATCGAGGCGGTAGAGCTCGTCGACGCCCGTGGCAGCGACCGGCACGATCGGGACATGCGCGCGCATGGCCACGCGCGCGAAGCCGGCGCGCCCTTGCCAGCGCAGCGTGTACGCGTCGCTCGAGAGCTTGAACGAGTCGTCGACGCCGCCCGGATACACGACGACGACCTCGCCGGCTTCGAGGAGAAAGGCGGCGTCGTCGGGCGTGCCTGGGATCGCGCCCATGCTGCGGAGCAGCTCGCGGAGGCCGGGGATGCGGAAGAGGTTTCGCTCCGCGAGGAAGCGCGGGAGCCTGCCCGTCTGGAGGAGCAGGAGCGCGGCGAGCGCGAAGGCGTCGATGCCCATGAAGGCGTGGTTGCCGACGAGCAGCACGCCGCCTTTGCGGGGCACGTGCTCGTCGCCGTGCAGCGTGGCGTGGAGCTGTTCGGCGAGGCTCTGCGCGAAGCGGCGGCCGGACTCGGTCTGCGCGAGCAGCCAGCCTGTAGGAGCGAGCGGGACCATGGCGAGCTCCTAACGTCGGACAGGCCCGCCGTCCCGTAAAGCGTCACGCACGCGCCGCGGCTTTCTCCCGAGGCGGGATTCTGCGATACGAGGGGACATGCGAAACGTCACGGTGAAGACGGGCGAGGGGAAGTTCGGGCAATCGATCCACGTAGGACCCCACGAGCTCACGGGCGACGAACTGCCGGAGGTGGGCGGCGACGATCGAGGGCCCGATCCGTTCGAGCTCGTGCTCGCCGGCCTCGGCACGTGCACGTCGATGACGATCAAGGTCTACGCTGATCGCAAGGCGTGGCCGCTCGCGTCGGTGGAGGTGGAGGTCTCCGGCGAGAAACGGGATGGCTCGTTTCTCGCGAAGAGGTCGATCCGGCTCGTGGGAGACCTGACGGACGAGCAACGCACGCGGCTGCTCGACATCGCGAACAAGTGCCCGGTGCACAAGATGCTGACGGGGAAGATCGAGATCGAAAGCTCGCTGGTCTGAGGTGGGTTGAGGAGTTCGAGATGGCGAAGCCTCGGGTACTCACGATCTCGGAGAAGGCAACCGCGCTTGCGTCGGCTGCGCTCCGCCACGTCCGCGACGCGGAGCACCTGCTTGGATGCTCGGAGGGGTACTCGTCGCCGGACCAGGCGTATCACCTCGCCGGGTTCGGGCCCGAGTGCGCGCGCAAGGCGACGATCGCGGAGCGGTGGCTCGATCAAGCGATAGGGCACGGCACGACGGAGCGGACGGATGAACTCCTCGCGTTCGCGGCCTCGATCGACCCTGTCGCGCATCGGTACGAGATCCTCGAACTACGGGCTCGCTGCCCGGAACTCGTGAAGTGGACTGTCGACGTGCGATACGAGAGGACGAGCACGCGCTCAGCCGAGCAGGCGGAAAAGGCATGCGAGGAAGCGCGAGAGATCGTCGATGCCATTGTGCTGGCGATGTGGGCCGACGGCCGTCTGGATGATGGGGAGGTGCTCTGGTGACGTTCGACGACGTGTTGCCCACGCTGGTCCGTCTCTGTGAAGGCGCGCCAGGATTCGTCGAGTTGAAGCGCTGCTGTGTCGTGCGTGATCTCCGTGGACGCGTGCGGCTCGTGATTGATCCCGATCCTGCGAAGCCGAAGTTCGACATGAACTCGCTTGAGGCAGCGCTGAACCGGGCGCTTGGCAGCTACTTTGCGCCGCCGATCTGGTCGACCTCGTCGGAGAAGAAGGATGAAGCGCGGCTCGCTCGGATGATCTTCGGCGACAGTCGCGGAGCGCCCTGGTCGTCGACATACGACGATCCACTCACAGGAGTGATGTCCGTTGCGACGAAAGCAAACTGGCACAAGTACGAGCGGCGTCTCTCGAAGCAGGAGTGGCTGGAGCCCGCGATAGCACGGCCGCCTTGGGACATCGGGCGAGGCCCTGGGATCGTCACCTTCTACTCGTTCAAGGGGGGTGTCGGACGAACCACGGCGCTGGTCGCTTGCGCGTGGCAACTCGCGCGGCAAGGCAAGCGCGTCGTCGTGCTCGATCTCGACCTCGAGGCGCCTGGCGTGGGTGTTCTCCTCGGCGTGAATGCAAAGCGAGGACTCATCGATCTGATCGTGGATCATCTCGCGTCGGGTGATGTCGACTTGTCGGACGCCGTGGCGGATGCGGCGGCGCTCGACAGGGAGGCTCCGCTCGTCCACGTCGTACCTGCGGGGAGGCTAGGCCCCGGATACCTGGAGAAGCTTGCGAGGCTCGATTTCGCGGGGGGACGTCCGGGCGACGATGAGGACCGGAGCATGAGCCCGCTCGAGCACGCGATGCGCGCGATCTTGATGAAGCTCAGGAGCTTGCGACCCGACTACGTACTCATCGACGCTCGCGCGGGTCTTCATGATCTCGCTGGGCTCTCGCTCCACAGGTTCGCTCATGTGGATGTGCTCTGCGGGCGGGCGAACGAGCAGACGTTTCAGGGGCTCGAACTGTCCTTGGACATGCTCGTACGGCGCAAGGGGTTGAAGAACCTCGAGTGCCTCGTCGTGCAGACGATGGTGAGCCCTGAGGGGCTTCCTGATGCTGTTGCGGAAGAAGAGGAGTTTCTCGAGCGGAGCTACGACTGGTTTCGGAAACACGTGTACACCGAGCCGCGGGCGCTCGCGATTGCCAAGGGAGACAAGGGGCCGCATCGTCCGGTCGTGCTGCGCTACGACTCGATGCTCGAACGCTTCGCGACGTTGACCTCCATCGAGAGGGCGTTCTTCGCGCCATGGTACGAGACGCTCCTCGAGCATGTCCTCGCGTGCCTGAAGCGGCGCGAAGGGGGGAGTTGATGGCTGCCCACGATCGCACGCCTCTCATAGAGGCGTTCGCCACACTCGTACATGCCGACGCTGACACGAAGGACCCGCTACGGACCTTCCTGCCGTTCTGGTTGCACGGGCGCGCTCTCAACCCGGATGTCGTGGTCGTGCTCGGGCCGCGTGGGGCCGGCAAGACGGCGCTCTTCAAGCTCGCCACCGACCCACGGACCAGCGGTCGCATGCGTGCGTTCTTCGAACGCGAGACCATCCCCGATGCGATCTGGTTCGATGCATTCTCTCAGGACGCTCAGGACGCTCCAGGCATCCCGCCGCACCCCGAGGTGGGCACGCTGGAGGCGTTCGGGGATTCGGCGAGCGACATCGCGCTCCGTGCATTCTGGGTGGCGCACTTGCTCCGTCGCCTGCGCACACAGGTACCCGACCTCGAACCTCTTCCTCCTGCACTCGAGTCGATCGTCGCGGCTCCGATCAACGAGCTCGCGGCATGGGTTCCCTCGGCTGAGACGAGCCTGGGCGCGCTCTTCACGGCGCTCGATGGGCTCGAGCAGGAACTCCGGGGGCGCGGCATCCTGGTGGTGGCTCTCTATGATCACCTCGACCGCGTCGCGCAGTTCGTCCCCGAGGTTCGCCGTCGCTACGTTCGAGCGCTTCTTTCTCTGTGGCTCTCGCTGTCGAGCCGTTACAAGCAGATCCGCGGCAAGGTCTTTCTCCGCGATGATCTGTTCGACGCGGGCGAGCTCGCCTTTGCAGATGCGACGAAGCTCAACAGCCGCTCTGTCTCCCTCACCTGGGACGCCGAGGCGCTCTTTCAGATCGTCGCGCGTCATGTGGCCAATGTGCCCGACGCATTCCAAGCCGAGCGCGCGCGTCGCCTGCTCGCGGAGGTGAAGGACCTCGAGTTTCGGGATCGTGGTGAGTTCGGTTGGGTCCCCGGCGACATGCGTGGACGTGTCTACAAGGCTTTTGTCGCGCGTGTGGCCGGCGTTGGGATCGGTCAGGGCGTGATCCGCATGCCGACGGTCGACTGGATCCTGGATCGCCTGAAGGACACGCAAGGGCGTATCACCCCGCGGGCGATGCTTTGGTTCTTCGGGTTTGCCGCGGAGCATGCGAAGACGAGGCGGCCGGGGCGGAGCCAAGCACTCTTCTCGGCCCCGGATCTGGTGGCGTCACTGAAGCGGACCTCGAAGGAGCGCGCGAACGAGATCCTGGAGGAGTACGGGCTCGTCGCGCGACTCGAGAACCTGCGCGGCAAGGAGATCCCACTCACGCGAGACGAGGTGATCACGGCGCTCGGCAAGCGGCGTTCGATCGAGCCTGAGGGCATCCCGGAGCAAGGGGAGCCGGTCCTGCGGGAGATGGTACGGATCGGGGTGTTGCGGGAGGCGGAGGACGGGAGGATCGATGTGCCGGACATCTACCGGTACGGATTCGACATCACGCCGGATTACGCGACTGCGTGGAAGGACCTGCTGCGCGGAGACGAGCAGGCGGCGAGGGCGCAGTTCGTGCGGGAAGCTCCGCTTTTCGGGGACATTCTGCGTGGCCTCGATATCCGGTGGCACTCGCTCGTGCAGGAGGAGATCGAACGGGGCGACTACGAGGCTGCGCGGACCAAGTGTGAGAGAGCGATGGCTGCCGCGCAGAGCGCGCGCGATTTGCAGGCTGAGCTTACCCTTTGGAAGCAACTCGGGCACATCAGCGGCACGTATACGAACGATTATATGCGCGCCAAGGATGAGTATGCGCATGCGCTCGAGATCGCGCGTCGTCTCCACGATTCCGTGCAGGAGGGGTGGACATCTTTGTTCGTCGCGTTCAATGCGCTCTCGAGCGGAGAGCTGGGCGAGGCCATGGGGGTGTTTGCAGGGGCGTTGTCGGGCTTCAAGGACCTCGATGACGCGGAGGGGCTTTGGTTTGCATACATCGGCATGTCGCGCGTTTATCGCGCCAGCGGCATGCTCGACGGTGGAATGCAGGCTTGTGTCGAGGGACTCCGCATCGCGATCCGTGCTCGTCTGCCGTCGCGAGAACAGAACGCGTGGAGAGAAATATCAGCCATCGCCGAGCAGACTGGCCGCGTGGATGCTGCAATCCTGAGCATGGCCGTGGCTGCGCACCTGAACCAACGGGTTGGCGATCAAGCCAATGTCGACCTAACTGCCTACATCGACGACCTCGGCCTCCGCGCCGGCCTCACTCCCACCCGCGTTGCCGCCCTCCGCCAGGAGGCCCTCGACGCCTACGCCCGTGACAAGGGCCACTCCCTCCTCGTCGCCGCCTTCCCCGAAGTCACCATCCCTCCCTTCGACTGAGCCTTCAGCCGCAGGAAACCGACGACCGAGGGGGTTGGAACGCCGCGACCCCCGCGCGTCACGTGGACCAGCGGGTGTCGCCACGCGTCGACCCCCGTGCGTCACGTGGACCAGCGGGTGTCGCCACGCGTCGACCCCCACGTGCAACGATGACCGGCGGGTGTCGCCACGCGTCGACCCCCACGCGCAACGATGACCGGTGGGTGTCGCCACGCGTCGACCCCCACGCGTCACGTTGATCAGCGGGTGTCGCCACGCGTCGACCCCCACGCGTCACGTTGACCGGCGGGTGCCGCCACGCATCAACCCCTCGGTCACACATGACGAGGAACGCCTCGGAATCAACGACCTTGGGGTGCTGCACGGAACCTCGCTGCCAGGCGTGCGAGTGAAGCGCCTGCGCGCAGCCGCTCCCGCAACGTTCGGCCGAGCGCGAGCTGGATCAGCGATCGATCGACCTCGCCCGCTGCTTCGAGGATCTCCGGGTCGAGGGACCAGGACACGAACTCCTCCTTGTCGGAGGACCGTTCGTCTGCTCGATCCGCGGGCCGCGACTGCATCACAAAGACGAGTTTACCAAACGCCGCGCCGGATGGCACTGCGGCGCGGAAACGCTCGCAGCGTCCGTTTGCTCCGGCCCCTCACGGATGAATGAACACCACCGTCCCCGTGAGGCTCCGCGCCGCTCCGTGCCATCCATGCGGCACTTGGGGCTCCGTCCAGTGGAACAGCCTCCGCGCGTCTTCCGGCGCGAGGTTCACGCAGCCGTGGCTCTTCGGCTGGCCGAAGCGGTCGTGCCAGTAGGCGCCGTGCAGCGCGTAGCCGTCCTGGAAGTACTGCACGTACGGCACGTCGCGTAGCTCGAACTCCTCGCCCACCGCGTCCGAGTCCATCGTCACGCTCACGTGTTTCGTATGGATCCGGAAGATCCCTCGCTTCGTCGACTTGCTCGTCTCCGGATCCTCGAGCCCGCTCTCCCCACTCGACACCACCGTCGCGAACACCGCCTTCGTCCCCTCGTAGGCGACGAGCACCTGCTTCGTGATGTTGATGTCGAGCCACTTCTCGCCGTTCTTCCCCCACGCCGGCATCTTCTTCGCCGGATCCACGCGGCCCGCGTGACGGTCGTCGATCCAGCCGCCGTCCTTCATCTCGTAGTGCAAGACGCCGCCCACGAACTTCTGCTTGCCCGTTAGCCCCACCGCCGCGCGGTACGGGACCTCCCCGTTCGCGACGAGCTTGTTCTTCCCTTCATCCCACACCCAGCGCTTCGCCCCAGGCCTGCGTACCAGCGCGAACGGGAAGTCGACGTCCTTGCCGATCTCGTAGCCGTGGAAGTCGCTGCCGCGGATCGGACGGAACCGATCCGCAGGCATCACCCGCAGATCCGTCGACACGTTGTAGCGTCGCCCCTCGTGCAAGAACGTCTCCACGAAGGCCACCCCGTTGCGCCGCTCGACCTGGCCGATCTTCACGAGATCGTTCGTCTTCAAAAGACCCGACAGGTTCGGCACGCGGCCGCCGTCCTTCAGGAAGAACGGGATGTCCTCGTCCGTGAGCTTCTGCTCCATCGCGTCGAGCGCGGGCGGGGAGGGCGAAGACTTCCACTTCATCCACACGTCGAGCCCGTACGTCGCGCCGCTCTCCTTGTCCTTCTCCCACTTCGCGATGTGCTTCTTCAGTCCAGGCTCGTGCGCCTTCAGGTCCTCGGCCGTGGGGATGCGCGCGTAGACCGGGCCGCCGCGCGTCACGATGCCGTACATGTACGGGAGCTTCTGCGTGATGTCGGGGCGCCGCGTCGCGGCCTTCACGATCGGGTGGTTCAGATCGATCGTGGCGTCGGGGCCCACGCAGACGTAGCCGTACGGCTTGATCTTGCGCCATCCGTCCTTGCAGCCGGCCGTCCCCGCGATCTCGGGATCCATCTCGACGATCGCGCCGGCGCGAAGGAAGCCGACACGCGCCGCCTTGGGATCCGGCTTCGCCACGACGTCGGTGCGCATCGCGATGCTCGCGAGCCGCGGCGCGTTCTCCGGGATCGGAGGGGGCAGGTGCGCGATGCCCGCGAGATCGACGAGCAAGGGCCCGCTCGGTTCAGGGGGAGGCGCGTCCGCGTCCGCCGCGTCCGCGGAAGCTGCGCCGTCCGTGTCGGCTTTCGGATTCGTGGCGGCGCCGGCTTCGGAGACCGCGTCGGCGACGAGGCCCGGGGCCGGTCCTGGTTTCTCGCGGCAGCCGCCGAGGCTCGCCGCCGTGAGGACGAACAGCGCGTAGCAGTGGCGTCGCATGACGTGAGGCCCGTTAGCGCATGCCAGGGCGACGATGTCCAGTTTTCCGCAGGCCCCTCGCGTCGCCGTCGGCGCTCGACGCTTCCACCTTGCTCCCTTCGTCGAGTTGCACCGCCCACAAGCCCACCCTATGAAAATCGAGAGGGGAAGTGGCGAAGGCAGACGGAGAGCTCGGTCGTCCCGTGACCAACAGCGCGGCGCCGCTCGAAAGCACAGCTTCGTTCCTCGACTCGATCGTCGAGAACCTCCCTCACATGATCTTCGTGAAGGACGCGGCCGAGCTCCGCTTCGTCCTTTTCAACAAAGCAGGCGAGGACCTGCTCGGGCTGCACCGCGAAGCCATCCTCGGCAAAAACGACGACGACTTGTTCCCCCGAGAACAGGCGATGTTCTTCGTGGCCAAGGACCGCGAGGTGCTCTCGGGCAACTGCCTCGTCGACATCACCGAGGAGCCCATCCAGACGCGGCACGGTCTGCGCGTCCTGCATACGAAGAAGATCCCCATCGTCGACCACGCGGGGCAGCCGCGTTTTTTGCTCGGCATCTCCGAGGACATCACGGAGCGAAAGCTGCTCGAAGAGCGAATCCGCCGCGCCGACGAGCGGCAGCGGGTCCTCGCGCAGACGACCGCGCCCCTCGCGCCCGCCGGTGGGGATCCGCTGCCCGCGGCCGCGCGCTTGGCCCTGCCCGTCGGCGGCGACGGTTGCATGTTCCTCATCGATCCGACGAGCGGCGCGCCCCGCGCCGTCGTCGCGCACGTGGACGCCGCACGGGAAGAGCGCTGGCGGCAGCTCGTCGAGACCTCGAACCTCATCGAGCGCTTCTCGGCGTCGGCCCGCGCCGTGCTCGAAGCAGGACAGCCGCTCGTGCTGAACGAGATCGACCACGCGACGCTCGCCTCGTTCACGACGGACACGAGGGCCGCCTTCGAGCTTGCCGCGCTCGGGCCCCACGCGCTCCTGCTCGTCTCGCTGCGCGGGCGTGATCAGCGGCTCGGCACGCTCGTGTTCTTGCGTGACGTGACCGAGCGCGCCTTCGACGAGGACGACCGCGCTTTCGCCGAGCGGTTCGCGCAGCGCCTGGCCGGGGACCTCGACAATACGCGTCTCTACCGGGAGCTCGAGCGAGCCGAGGCGGCGCAGCGTTTCCTCGGCGAGGTAGCCGAGCGCCTCGCTGGCTCGCTCGACTTCGACGAGCTCGTCGGCCTCGTCCCGCGCCTCACCCTCCCGTTCCTCGCCGACTGGTGCGTGATGTACCTGCTGGAAGAAGACGGGCAGATGCGACGCTTCTCGGTGGCCCACGTGGATCCGTCGCGGGATGCGCTGCTCGTCGAATCGGTGGGTCGGTACGCCCCGGGGAGCAAGCAGCCAGGCCTGGAGCCCGCGAGCACGCTGGTGCCGATCTTGAACCCCGTGGTCGACGATGCCCTGCTCGATCGCGTCTGCGTGGACGCCGATCACAAGGACCTCGTTCACCGCATCGGAATCACGACAGCGATGGCCGTGCCCGTGCGCGCCCGCGGGCGTGTGCTCGGCAGCATCAGCTTCGGGCGCGGCAGCGGAGGATCTCCCTACCAGAGCCACGATCTGACGCTGGCGATCGCGCTCGCCGATCGCGTGGGCATCGCGCTGGACAACGCGCGCCTCTACCAGGAAGCCCAAGCCGCGCTCCGGGCGCGCGACGAGTTCCTCTCGATCGCCTCGCACGAGCTGCGGACGCCGCTCACGACAGCGTGCCTCTCGGTCGATCTGCTCGCGCGCGGGTTGCAGAACGGGGGGAAACCCAGCGCGACCATCGCGCGTGCCTTCGGCACGCAAAAGCAGCTCGCGCGCTTGAAGCGCCTCGTCGACGGCCTGCTCGACGTCTCGCGGATCGCCGCGGGGAAGCTCGTCCTCGAGCTCGGGGAGATCGATCTCTGCGCGTTGTGTACCGAGCTCGTGGAGCGCTTCACCGAGGAAGCGCAACGCGTGGGCAGCGAGGTGCACCTGCACGTGCGCTGCGCCCGCCAGATCCACGGCGACGCGATGCGGATCGAGCAAGTGCTGACGAACCTCCTCACGAACGCGCTGCGCTACGCGGCCCCAGCCCCGGTCCACGTGCAGGTCGAGGTCGCGGAGAACGGCGCGCTCCTCTCGGTGCGGGACGAGGGCAAGGGCATCGCCCCCGAGGATCTCGCGCGGATCTTCGACCGCTTCGAGCGCGGCGCGACGTCGAGCGCCCACGGAGGCCTCGGGCTCGGCCTGTACATCGCGCGCCAGATCTGCGAGGCCCACGGCGGCACGATCCGCGCGCTCAGCGAGCCCGGCCGCGGCGCCGAGTTCGTGGTCGAGTTGCCGCTTTCGCCGCCGTTGTGTTTGTGAAGGCGGCGCGGAGCTGGGGCTTTGCCCCCAACGGGGTCCGGGGCAGGTGAAAAGAAGCCCCTTGGGCTACGCGCGCCCGAACCGGACCACGAGCCCGAGCCAGCCGCGGGCGAGGTAGAGCGCGTTCAGCGCGACGTACATCCAGAAGAAAACGTCGAGCCGATCCGCGAGCGCGAAGATCCAGATGTGGCTCGGGTAGTGGTTGAGGAAGCGCAGGAACGTCATCACGAGGGACGCGACGCGGCCGACGATCGACTGCGGCTTCTTCTCGCCCACGGTCTCGTAATGCGCCTCCGTCGGCGTGTCTTTTCCCGTGAGCTCGGGCCTGCGGACGAAGTTCGTCAGCGAGATGCCCGAGGCCACGATCACCGCGCCGGCCACGGCCGCATAGAGGAACCCCGGGCCGTTCGCGGGCCACGTGGAGCCATCGATCCCGAGCCCTCCTTTTCTGTGGAGGTGGATGCCGATCACGGCGACGAGCAGCACCGCTTTGATCTCGTCGACGAAGAAGTCGAAGAGGTGGCCCGTGGGGGAGGCGAGCTTCTTGTACCGCGCGAGCATCCCGTCCGCGCAGTCGAAGAGGTAGGCGAGCTCGAGGACGAGCACGGCACAGAGGCCGCCGCGGTAGGAGGGGAGCGCGACGAAGAGCGCGGAGCCGGTCACCGCGACGAAGAGGCTCAGGATCGTGATCTGGTTCGGCGTGAGGGGCGTGCGGTGGATCGCGGCGACGAACACGGCCGCGAGCGGACGCATCACGTACGTGTTCCAGATCTGATCGTGTTTCTTGCGGGTGAGGCGGTAGACCTCGATCGGGCTGCCCGGCATGGCCGGGCGCATCCTAGTGCAGGCGACCCGCTTGCGGGTCGGCGAGATCGTGCAGCGAGCTCGCCTCGGGGGGTGAATCGGCCGGGCTGTGCCTGGCCGAGAGGGGGACGCGAGGCGTCCCCCTCGGGACCAACCTCAGCCTGGGACGAATCCCTCGATCGCCTTGGTCACGTCGTCCTTCGCCTTGTCGAACTCGCGCGCGTCGCCGCCGGTCTCCAGGACGAACACGTCGGCGTCGGTGACGAAGACCGTGAGCCAGAAGATGTGGGGCCGGTCGTAGACCGTGCGCGTGTAGCGGAGCTGCTTGCCGGTCGCGCCGCTCTTCGTCTTGACCTCGCGCGAGGCTTCCGCCGTGTAACCGATGTTGCGGAGCTTCAGGTCGATCGCGTCGGTCCAGAAGGAGAGGTTGCCCTTCGGCCGGTTCGGCTCGACGCGCACGCTCATCACGACGCCCTGGGCCGTGGTCGCGCGGAAGGCGTACTCCTCCTGGTCTTCGAGTTCGACGAAGCCGTCGGGCGTGTTCAGCTTGAAGCCGGGGCCACAGCCGATCCCGAGGAGGGAGGCGGCGAGGCACAAGAGGAGCATCGAGACGTTGCGTTTCATGGTCCTTGCCTCCTTGCCTCAGCGAAGGGTCATCAGCGTCTCGAGGCCGACCCTCGAGAGCCAGTCGATGGGCAGATCGATCGTGCGCGGCGGCGGGGGCGGCGGCGGCGTGCCTTGCGCCACGACCTGCTGCTGCTTGGGCTTGGCCGAGACGTCGACGGTGATCGTGGAGAACGTCGCGCGGGCGCGGAGGAACCGCATGCGGCCTTCGATCTGATCGATCTCGCGGCCCACGCGCTCGAGCTCGTGCTCGACCTGCAGCGCGTCGTTCACGTTCGCTGCCTTCGCGAGGAACTCCTGCAGGCGCTTCTGCACGCTCTTCAGGTTCTGGAGGCGCACTTCGAGGTCGTGGAACTCCTCGGACACGTCCTCCGCGTTCACGCTGCGGCGCTTGACCTCGCCGAGCTTCTCCAGCGCGGTGAGCGCGTCGCGGAAATGCCGCGAGGGCACGCGGATCACGACGCCCGCGTCCGAGCGCGACGCGAGGTAGCCGCCGAACGACTCGGCCATGTCGATGACCTTGTCGATCGTCCCGGGGATGACCGTGGACTCCGCGACCTCCATGCCGACGCGGCCCGTGTAGATGAGCAGCGGCGTCGCGGGCTTCTCCTGCGGCTGCTGCGGCTCGGAGGCGCCTTCGGTCTTCTTGCCGCCGGGCGCGGGCTTCGCGCCCGTGGGAGGCGGCGTGGGTTGCTTCGGCGCGGCCGCGGGCGCGGCCATCGGGGCGCGTGCGCCGGGCGCCACGGGGGCCGGGGCGGGCGACGGGCCGAGCGCTGTCGCTTTCGCGGCCGCGTCGGGCGAGCCGCCGAAGAAGCCCGATTCGTCGGAGCTGCCCATGCTCTCGTAACTTTCGCTGTCGCTGGCGGCCATCGGCGCGGGCGAGGGCGCATCCATCGGCATCGGGGCGCCGGCGGAGGCGGGCGCGGCCTCGGCCTGCGCGGCGCCGCCGCCGTAGTAGGCCGGCTGCGGGGCGTAGGCGGCCGCGGGCGGCTCGGCGCCGGCGCCACACCCGACCATGAAGAGAGACGTGGTGATCAACGTGAGCGCGGCGAGCCGCGCCCGGAGGGTCCGGAACACGTAGGGCATGCGAGATCTCCCGGAAGCCGACGAGAAACGAAGGCGCTGGTTCGAGCTTACACCTCTCGCTCTCGACCGTGTGGCCGTTGCGAACGGCTGGCGCCGGCCGGTCGCCGCGCCGATGCGAAGGTCGGCCCGCCGCGGTAGCCTCCTGGGAAGGCCGTGTTCCACCCCCTCGTCGACGCCTGGTTCACCCGCCGTTTCGGGGCCGCGACGCCTGTGCAGGTCCGCGCCTGGCCCACGATCCAGCGAGGTGAGGACTGCCTCATCGCCGCCCCCACTGGCTCCGGCAAGACGCTGGCCGCGTTCCTCGCGTGCCTTGATCGTCTCGTGCGTGCGAGCGACGAGGGGCGGCTCGCGGACCGCATCGAGGTCGTTTACGTCTCGCCGCTGAAGGCGCTGTCGAACGACGTCCAGAAGAACCTCGATGAGCCGATCGCGGAGCTCACCGCGCTCGCCGACGAGCTCGGCCTCGCGCGGCCCGCCGTCCGGACGGCCGTGCGCACGGGCGACACGCCGGAGAAGGACCGGCGAAAGCTCTTCAAGAAGCCCCCGCACGTGCTGGTCACGACGCCGGAGTCGCTCTTCATCCTGCTCGGATCGGCCTCGGGTCGTCGCGCGCTCGGCGGCGTGCGCACCGTGATCGTGGACGAGATCCATGCGGTCGCCTCGGACAAGCGAGGCGCGCACCTCGCGCTCTCGATCGAGCGGCTCGAAGAGCTCGTGACGAGCGGCGGGGAGGCGCGCCCGCAGCGCGTGGGGCTCTCGGCGACGATGCGGCCGATCGAGATCGCAGCGCGGATGCTCGTCGGCGCAGGCAGGCCGCTGCCGGAGATCGTCGACGCGGGCGTGCGCCGGGATCTCGACCTCGCCGTGGAGGTGCCGCGCGACGAGCTCGGGGCGGTCTGCACGAACGAGCAGTGGGAAGAGCTCTACGACCGCGTGGCCGAGATGTGCCGCGCGCACAAGTCGACGCTCGTCTTCGTCAACACGCGCAGGCTCGTGGAGCGGGTGGCGCTGCACCTTGGCGCGCGGCTCGGCGAGCAGGCCGTGGCCGCCCATCACGGCAGCCTCTCCCGTTCGCGGCGGCTCGCGGCGGAGCGCAGGCTCAAGGCCGGCGAGCTCAAGGTCGTGGTGGCGACGGCGTCGCTCGAGCTCGGCATCGACGTGGGCGCCGTGGAGCTCGTTTGCCTCGTGGGATCGCCGCGATCGATCGCCACGGCGCTGCAGCGCATCGGCCGCTCGGGCCACGCGCTCGCGGCGACGCCGAAGGGACGGATGTTCCCGTTGACGCGGGATCAGCTCCTCGAGTGCGCGGCGATCGTTCGGTCGGCGCGGCGCGGCGAGATCGACCGCATCGCGATGCGCGACGCGCCGCTCGACGTGCTCGCGCAGCAGATCGTGGCGGCGTGCGCGTCGGGGGAGCGGGGCGAGGACGAGCTCTTCGCGCTCATGCGGCGGGCGGCGCCCTACGAGAAGCTCACGCGCGCGGCGTTCGACGATGTCGTGCAGATGCTCGCCGAGGGCGTGTCGGCGCGGCGCGGTCGGGCGGGCGCGCTCCTCTTCCGGGACGGCGTGGGCCAGCGGCTCAAGGCGCGGCGCGGGGCATCGATCGCCGCGCTCACGTCGGGCGGCGCGATCCCGGACAACGGCAACTACGACGTCGTGCTCGCGGACGGGATGAAGGTCGGCTCGGTCGACGAGGACTTTGCGATCGACTCTTCGGCCGGCGACGTCTTCCTCCTCGGATCGACGTCGTGGCGCATCCGCCGGATCGAGGCGGGCAAGGTGTGGGTCGAAGATGCGCCGGGCGCGCCGCCGACGGTGCCGTTCTGGTTCGGCGAGGGGCCCGCGCGCACGCGCGAGCTCTCCGCGGAGGTGGGCCTCTTGCGCGAGGAGGTCGCGCGGAGGCTCTTCGATGGGCGCGAGGCGGACGAACCGGTGCGGCTCTGGTGGACGGCGGCGTGGCTGGAAGAGACGTGCGCGCTCGATCGCGCGGGCGCGGTGCTGCTCTGCGAGTACGTGGCGGCCGCGCGGTCCGCGCTCGGGGAGATGCCGTCGCAGCGCGTCGTCGTGGCCGAGCGGTTTTTCGACGAAGCGGGCGGGATGCAGCTCATCCTGCACGCGCCCTTCGGCGCCCGCATCAACCGCGCCTGGGGCCTCGCGCTGCGCAAGCGCTTCTGCCGGAGCTTCGACTTCGAGCTGCAGGCGGCGGCGACCGACGACGGCGTGCTGCTCTCGCTCGGCGCGCAGCACAGCTTCCCGCTCGAAGTGATCTTCGAGATGCTGCGGCCCGAGGGCGTGGTGGGCGTGCTCGAACAGGCCGCGCTCCAGGCGCCGATGTTCGGGACGCGCTTCCGGTGGAACGCGACGCGCGCGCTCCAGATCCTGCGTTTCTCCGGGGGGCGAAAGGTGCCGGCGCCGCTCGTGCGCATGCGCAGCGACGACCTCATCGCCGCTGTGTTCCCGGCGCAGCTCGGCTGCCAGGACAACCACGGGCGCGAGGCGATCCTCGAGATCCCGGATCACCCGCTCGTGCGCGAGACGATGCGCGACTGCCTGACGGAGGTGATGGACGCCGAGGGCCTCACCGAGGTGCTCGAACGGATCCAGCGCGGCGAGATCCGGATCGCCTCGCGCGAGACGGCCGAGCCGAGCGTGCTGTCGCACGAGATCCTGAACGCGAACCCGTACGCGTTCCTCGACGACGCGCCGCTCGAAGAGCGACGGGCGCGCGCGGTCACCGTGCGCCGCGGCTTGCCGGCGGAGATTGCAGACCGGATCGGCGGGCTCGATCCGGAGGCCATCGAGGCGATCGTCGCGGAGGCCCGGCCCGTCGTGCGCGACGAGGACGAGCTGCATGATCTCCTGCTCGATCTCACGGCGTTGCCCGAGGAGGACGCGAGCGCGCTCGGATACGATCGGCGCCTCGACGTGCTCGTGCGCGCGCGTCGCGCCGCGAAGCTCGCGGGGCCGGGGATCACGGGGGCGCTGTGGGTCGCGGCCGAGCGGCGGGATCGGGCGGCTTCGATCTGGCCCGCGGGGGCCTTCTCGCCGGAGCTCGTGCAGCCCACGAAGGTCCCCCTGGAAGCGCCCGCGGAGGGAGAACGCGAGGCCGCGATCGCGGGCCTCGTGCGCGGCTGGCTCGCGCTCGTCGGCCCCATCCAGGCGGCCATGCTCGCCGAGCGTCTGTCGATCGAGGTCGCGGACATCGAGATCGCCCTCGCGCGCGTGGAGGCGGACGGCGTGGTGCTGCGCGGGAGGTTCTCGCCGGACCTCGAACCCGGGGCGATCGAGTGGTGCGATCGGCGCCTGCTCGCGCGGATCCATCGCCGCACCGTCGACGGCCTGCGCCGCGCGATCGAGCCTGCGTCGCCCGTCGAGCTCGTGCGTTTTCTGCTCGCGTGGCAGGGCGTGATCCCGGGGCAACACGCGCAGGGCGCCGCGGGGCTCGCGCGTGTCGTCGAGCAGCTCCAGGGCTTCGAGATCGCCGCGGGCGCGTGGGAGAGCGAGATCCTCCCTGCGCGCGTCGAGGCCTACGATCCCTCGTGGCTCGATCTGCTTTGCCTGTCCGGCGAGGTCACGTGGGGGCGGCTCTCGCCGCGCGCCTCGGCTGGCGGCGCGCCCACGCGCGCGGCGCCCATCACGCTCGCGCTGCGGCGGGATCTCGCGTGGCTGCTCGCGGAGCCGTCCGAGGCCCCGCCCGAGGCGCCGCTCGGCGACGAGGGACTTTCTCTTGCCGCGCGCCGTGTGCTCGCCACGCTCGGCGCGGCGGGGGCGTCCTTCTTCGAGGACATCGTCCGCGCCACGGGCCTCGCGCGGCCCGAGGTCGAGGAGGCGTTGTGGGAGCTCGTCTCCGCCGGGCGGATCACGGGGGACGGGTTTGCGGGGCTGCGCGGGTTGCTCGGGCCCTCGGCGCGCGCCCGCGCTCGTTCGAGCACCAAGCATTCACGTGGCGCGCCCGTCCTCGCGGCAGGCCGATGGGCGCTTCTCCGCGCGCCGGTTCACGCCGACGCGCCCCCCGCGGGCGGCGTCGATCCTGCCGCGCTGATCGAGGCCCAGGCCCGGCAGCTCCTGCGGCGCTGGGGCATCGTCTTCCGCGAGCTCGTCACCCGCGAGTCCCGCGCGCCCGCATGGCGGGACCTCGTGCGTGTCTATCGCCGCCTGGAGATGCGGGGCGAAGTGCGCGGGGGCCGGCTCGTCGCATCCTTCGTCGGCGAGCAGTTCGCGCTGCCCGAGGCCCTCGAATCGCTGCGGGCCCTTCGCAAGGCGCCGCTGCGCGGAGAGGCCGTGCGGCTGTCGGCGTGTGATCCGCTGAACCTGGTCGGGACGATCCTCCCAGGCGAGCGCGTGCCCTCGACGCTCTCGCACTTCGTCACGTACCGGGATGGGATGCCGATCGAGGAGCCGATCGGGGCGGAGAAGGTGGGGCCTGCAAAGGCTCGCCCGGGTGAACGGGCGCCCGCCCGCGCGGTCTGAGCTACCGCGCCGCCGGCGCGACCATGAACTCGCCGAACAACTCGCGCCGCGCGACCCAAGGCGTCTGCTTGCCGTTCGAGGCCGCGCGCACCCGCTCGGTCACGTAGTCGACGAGCTCGTTCACCTCGATGGCGCCGCTGCGATCCCGATCGGGCGCCTCGCCGTCGAGCGCTTCGAGCAGCGCGCTCGTGAAGAGCCCGTGTCCGCCCTGGAGATCCTTCTGCAACGGCTTGGGCTGGCCCTCCCACGCGAGCTCGAACCCGCGGCTCGTCCCGCTCGCCCCGTCGGGTGGCACCTCGTAACTGAACTGCGATCCGCGCGCCGCCGAGAACACCAGGACCCCCGCCCGATCCCCCGCCGCGAGCTCTCGCGCGAGCGCCTCGTTCGGCGCGACGACCTCCGTCGACACGTGCCCCGCATGGCAGGCGTCGAGCATCATCAGCACGCGCCCGCGCGCCCCGCGCAGCGCCTTCTCGATGCGGTCCCATCCGATCCCGTGCTGGATCGCCGCTTCGCGGGTGAACATCGCCTGGCTCGTCAGGAAGAGCATCTTCGACTCGTCGAGCCGCGCCCCGTGGCCCGCGAAGAACACGACGGCGAGATCGTCCGGGCGCATCCCCGTGAGCCCCGCGAGCGCCTCGTCCACGCGCTTCACGGTCACCTCGTCGTCGAGCAACGTCGTCGCCACGATGCGGCCGAACGGGCGGTTCGGTCCCGCGAGGCGCGCGAGTGAGGCCGCGACCGAGCGCGCGTCGTCGTCGGCAAACTCGAGCTGCTGCTCGGGCGGCATGTGGGGATACCGGCTCACGCCGATCGACAGCACGTGCAGGCTCGGCTTCTCCGCGAGGGGGGAGGTCGACACGACGTCGAGCTGCTCGGGGTTGCTCGCGTAGCCGGCGGCGTCGTAGGCGACGAGGCTCAGGCGGTTTCGGCCCGCGTGGAGCGGCACGTCGAGCGAGACGCGCCCCTCCGCGGCGCACACGAGCCGATCGGCCGCGGGTTTGCCGTCGACGAAGACACGCACGCGATCGACACGCGAGGGGCTCGTCGCGACCACGTCGAGGTCGAGGTGGTTCTCCGTCGTCTCGATCCTCCCGCGCGGGGCCTTCGTCTCGATGCGCAACCTCGGTGGCCGCGCGAGCGAGGCTGGCGCCGCCGCCTCCTCCCCGCCCAGGCTCCGCTCCACGAGATCCGGCCGCTCGAACCGGGTGGCGAAGCGCTCGAACGAGAAGCCCTCCAGGGGATCCGAGAACGTCCACGCGACGCTCCGCGCTCCATCGATGCTCGATCGGTAGGCGCCGGACGGCGTCGTCGACACCCACTCCCCGTTCGGCGTGGAGACGAGCATCATGACGACGTCGCCGCGCTCCGTGACGAGGGTGGTCCCGCCCCCGTTGCCGCTGAGGAGGAAGAGGTCCCGCTTCGGAACGACGGTGATCGCGGAGATCTCGTTGTCCGCGAGATCGAGGCGCGTCCGCACGGCGAAGCTCGACGCGTCGAGCACGGCGGGCTTGAGCCCCCCCACGACGATCGCCCCCTTGTGCCATTGCACGGCCCCGTCCGTCTCCGGCTTGTGCACCTTCCGCACGCGGCCCGTGCCGCCGTCGATCTCCATCAGCACGGGCACGAAGTGCTGCACGCCGCCCTTGTTCGTCTCCAGCCGCCGCGTCGACATCAAGACCGTCTTTCCGTCGGGCGAAAAGGCGGCGTGGGATCGATCGACCTCCATCCCTCCATCCGGCCGCTTCGCGACGCCGAACGGGATCGTCTGAAGTTTGAGGGTCCAGTCGATCTTCCCCGTGTCCGTGCGCAGGGATGTGAGCACGTCGCCGCCGCCCACGACGAGGCGCAGGCCGTCCTTCGAGAGCGCGAAGAACTTCGCGTCCGACGCGAGCTTGGCGACGACGCGCCCTTGGGGCCGCGCGATCTCGCCGAAGGGAGTCTTCGGCAAGGGCGGCATCGGTCCGCGGAGATCCCAGCGCTCCACGGCCACGTCGTGTTTCTCCTCGATCACCGGCGCCCCGCCCGGGCCCTTTTGGCTCTTGAGCTTCCGATCCGTCAGCACACGCACGGTGAGCAGCTCTTTGCTCGTCGGCAGGAACTCCGTGAAACGCACGAACGATCCGGACAGCAAACTCCAGCGGCGCAGGGTCAGTCCGCGCGTGGTCTCGCGCACGCGCACCTCGTAGCTGCCCGTCGACGAGGCGAGCAGCTCGCCGTTCGGCGCGTACGACAGCGCCATGATCCGCCCATGATCCAGCTCGTTCGCGGCGACGCCGGGCTTCGGCTTGCCGGTCCGGAGATCCCAGCGCGTCAGATCGCCGTTGAGCGCGCCCGTGGCGAGCTCGCTCCCGTCGGACCGCGCGGCGACCGACTCGATGGATCGAGGCAGCCCCTCGATCGTGCGCACCGCGCGCATCGTCCGCACGTCCCGCACCACGATGCTCGTGTTCTCGGCGAGGTGGCTCCGGGCCGTCACGAGCGTCGAGCCGTCGCGGCTCGCAGCGATGAGATCCCCCCGCGGTAGATCGGGTGTGGCGAGCGAGACGGCCTGCGCGTCGGGGAGGGTGAAGGCCGATGCGTTCCCGGTCATGAGATCCACGGCCCAGAGCCGGCCGCCCGCCACGGACACGTCTTTGTACCGACCTGGAAGGACGCGCGGCGCGCCGCCCTTCGCGAGCGGGAACAACGTCGTCCCCCCGCCTGCGCCCATCACGACGACGACCTCGGGCGTGAGCGCGACGCGCATGGGCGTGTCCGCGAGCCCGCTCCCCAGCGGGAACCGATGCGTGACCGTGTCGGTCGTGACGTCGACGACGACGAGCTCTCCGGGGTAGGCCACCGCGACGCGCCGGCCCTCGGCGTCGTGCGTGAGCGCGAGCGCGCTCGAGGCCTTCGTGCCGACGGCGATCTCCTTCTTCGCGCGGCCCGTCTTCGCGTCGAAGAGCGTGAGCTTGTCCGCGGCCATGGCGAGCCACGTGCCGTCCGGCGAGAGCTGGAAGGCCCCGTGGAGCGGGATCGCGGCGCGCGGGCCCTTGGGCTTGTCGAGGTCGACCACCTGCACGAGGAGCCCCTCGGGCGTCCCGTCCGGCGCGTAGTACGCGAGGCGCTTGCCATCCGCGCTGAGCGACAGGTCTTGCACGAAGAACCCGGCCGTCACGAAGCGGGTGAGGAGGAGGCCCGCGCGGAGATCCCACACGCGCACCGTGCCGTCCTGCGCGCCCGACGCGAGCTTGCTGCCGTCGGTGCTCACCGCGATCCGCTGGATCGGCCGCTCGTGACCGTTCTGCAGCAGGAACGTCGGCTTGCTCGGCGTGTTCCCGGCCGGAGGCGCGGTGTCCGGGCACGTGGGCAGCGGCGCGTCGGGATCCGTGGGCCCCTCGGCGATCCGAGGCGCCGCCTTCGTCTGCGTAGGCTCTGTCGGAGGTCGCGCCTGGTGGAGCGGCTGCACGGTCGTGTTGCAGCCGGCAGCGACGATGAGGGACGCGGCGAGCGCGCGGAGGAGGGTTCGAATCGGGGGCCGGGCCACGGGCCCGAGGGTACTACCGGTCGCCGCGCACGAACGACTCGAAGATGTCGACGTCCCGCGGCGAGCCGAGGACCAGCGGCACGCGCTCGTGCAGCTCCGTCGGCGTGATGTCGAGGATACGCGTGCTGCCCGTCGACGCCTTGCCGCCGGCGGCCTCGAACACGAACGCGAACGGGTTCGCCTCGTAGAGCAGCCGCAGCTTGCCTTGCTTGTTCTTGCGATCGGCCGGGTAGGCGAAGATGCCGCCCTTCATGAGCGTCCGGTGCGCGTCGGCCACGAGCGACCCCACGTACCGCGCCCCGTACGGCCTCGCCGTCGCCTTGTCCTCCTCCTTGAGCCACGCGTTCCAGCGGCGTACCTCGTCGGACCAGTACGTGCTGTTGCCCTCGTTGATCGAGTAGAGCGAGGCTTGCTCGGGGATGCGGATGTTCTCGTGCGAGAGGAAAAACTCACCGACGGTCGGATCGTACGTGAACCCGTGCACGCCGCCGTGCCCCGTCGTGATCACGAGCATCGTCGACGAGCCGTAGAGGATGTACCCGGCCGCCACGAGCTCGCGGCCGGGCCGCAGGAAGTCCGCCTCCGTCGCGCCCTCGCCGTCGGTCTCCTTGCGCAGCACGCCGAAGATCGTCCCGATCGAGATGTTCACGTCGATGTTCGACGAGCCGTCGAGCGGGTCGAAGACGACGAGGTACTTCGCGCGTCGATCGGTCGAGGTGATCCGGATCGAGTCGAGCTCCTCGCTGGCGACGGCGGCGCAATGCCTGCGACGCCCGAGCACGCTGAGGAGCGTCTCGTTCGCCTCCTCGTCGAGCTTCTGCACGAGCTCGCCCTGAACGTTCGTCTGGCCCGTGTACCCGAGCAGCCGCGCGAGGCCGGCGCGACGCACCTTCGCGGTGACGAGCTTGGCTGCGAGGCCGATCTGGTTGAGGAGCGACGTGAACGTCCCGGTCGCCGCCGGGAACCCGAGTTGTCCTTCGAGGATGAACGTTTCGAGCGTGATTCCAACACGCGAAGGCCCTTCGGGCGGCGGGGCCCAGCTCTCTAGCCGCTTGTCCGAACTCGTCGTCATCGTGTCTCCCCTCCGGGGCCTGCCGTCTACCACGGCCCTCCGCCCGACGTCGTCCGATTCCGGAGGCGTGGTGCTCGTTGCGGAAGAGCCGTCCGCGGCCTAGCCTGCCGTTCGCTGCCCGCGCGCCGGGCGAAACCCGTTCACGCTTGGGGCTTCGGGTCGCCTTCGGCGCCCTGCGCCCCAAACCCCGCCGGAGACGACCATGGCTCTCACCGATCGCGTCAAGCAGATCCTCTCTTGGTACTCCTCGGACAACCCCGGTACCCAGACGAACCTCGTGCGCCTCCTGAACCACGGCGGGCTCGCGGGGACGGGCAAGCTCGTGATCCTGCCCGTGGATCAGGGCTTCGAACATGGCCCGGTGCGGTCGTTCGCGCCGAACCTCGATGCGAACGATCCCGACTACCACTTCCAGCTCGCCATCGACTCGGGATGCAACGCGTACGCCGCGCCGCTCGGCTTCCTTGAAGCGGGCGCCGCCAAGTTCGCTGGGCAGATCCCGCTCATCCTCAAGCTCAACAACAGCGACTCGCTCGGCAAACCCGAGCACCCGATCTCGGCCGTCACGGGCTCGATCGAGGACGCCCTGCGTCTCGGCTGCGTGGGCATCGGCTACACGATTTATCCCGGCTCCGGCGCTCGGAACCAGATGTACGAGGACCTCCGGGAGATCACGATCGAGGCCAAGCGCAAGGGCCTCGTCGTCATCGTCTGGTCGTACGCGCGCGGCTCGATGTCGAAGGCCGGCGAGACGGGCATCGACATCATCGCCTACGCCTCGCACATCGCGGCCGAGCTCGGCGCGCACATCGTGAAGGTCAAGCCTCCGACGGCGCACATCGAGCAGGACGAGGCGCGCAAGATGTACGAGAAGTACAACATCCCGATCGCGACGCTCCCTGAACGGATCCGCCACGTCATTCAGTCGACGTTCAACGGCCGGCGCGTCGTCATCTTCTCGGGCGGCGAGGCCAAGGGCGCGGACGCCGTGCTCGCCGAGGTGCGCGAGCTCGCCGCGGGCGGCTCGTTCGGCTCGATCATGGGGCGCAACGCGTTCCAGCGGCCTCGCGCGGAGGGGCTCGAGCTCCTCACGAACGTCATCCGCGTCTACAAGGACGCGTCTTCCGCAGGCCGCTGAGCGCGCACGCGTCGACGCGCCGGCCTTGCCGCAGCGCGGCGACGTACCCCGAAGAGGCGCGCGTCACATGGGGTTTGGGGCGTAGCTCGGCCTGTCCGAGCGCAGCCCCGAGCGTCACATGGCGTGGCGCGCGCCGTCCATCCCCGTGAAACCCACGAGACGAGCGGTCGACGTTGCCTGCGTCTCGTGATTAGATGCGCGCCCCGACCCCCGAGGGGTCGCATGCAATCGTCCAGGAGAACGCATGTCCATCAAGCTTTCCGTCGTTTCCCAGGACCCGCTTCGGATCGACGCCGACGTCGCCGTCATCGGCGTGCCCGAGGGGGCCACGACGAAGGAGGGCATCCTCGCGAAGCTCGAAGAGGCGCTCGGTCCGGTCGTCTCCCGCCTCGTCAAACGTGAGGATTTCACGGGGAAAAAGGACCAGACGCTCGATCTGCAGACGAACGGCGTGCTGCCTGTGCAGCGTGTTCTCCTGATGGGTCTGGGCAAGGCGACGATCACGGACGTCGAGGTTCGCCTCCTCGCGGCGAAGGGCGCGCGCACCGCGCTTGGCGGCAAGGCCGAGTCGCTGACGATCGCGCTGCCCGAGGGCGTCGCGCACGCCGCGCGCGCCGCGGCCGAGGGCGTGGTGCTCGGTGCCTACCGCTTCACGAGCTTTTTGACGGGCGATCGCATCCCGAAGACGAACCTCGCGCGCGTCACGCTCACGACGGCGGGCCGCGTGAGCAAGGCCGATCGTGACGGCGCCGCGCTCGGCCAGAAGATCGGCGCGTCCGTGTGCATCGCGCGCGACCTCATCAATACACCCCCGAACGAGCTCTACCCCGAGAAGCTCGCGAAGGCGGCAGAGGACGTGGCCAAGGCGAACGGCCTCGAGTGCAAGATCTTCGACAAGGCCCAGCTCACGAAGCGCGGCATGAAGCTCATCCTGGCCGTCGGCCAGGGCAGCTCGCGGGATGCGCGCCTCGCACACCTGACGTACAAGCCGGCGAAGCCCGCGAAGAAGAAGCTCGTCTTCGTCGGCAAGGGCCTCACGTTCGACAGCGGCGGCCTCTGCATCAAGCCCGCGCAGGGCATGGAAGAGATGAAGGGCGACATGGGCGGCGCGGCCAACGTGATCGCGCTCATGGCCGCCGTCGCTGCCACGAAGCCGAATGTCGAGGTGCACGGCATCATCGGCTGCGCCGAGAACATGCCGGACGGCAACGCCTACCGGCCGGGCGACGTCTTCGGCTCGCTCGACGGCAAGACCGTCGAGATCATCAACACGGACGCCGAGGGCCGCCTCGTCCTCGCGGACTGCCTCGCGTACGCCCGCGCGCTCGAGCCCGATCTCATCCTCGACAACGCGACGCTCACGGGCGCGTGCGTCGTCGCGCTCGGCCCCACGGTCTCCGGCTTTTTCGCGAACCGCGAGGAGCTCGCCGAGCAGTTCCGCAAGTCGGCGAAGGCGGCGGGCGAATCGACGTGGCAGCTCCCGCTCGTGGAGGAGCTGCGCGAGGGCCTGAAGAGCGACTGGGCGGACATCAAGCACACCGCCGATCGCTGGGGCGGCTCGATCACGGCCGCGCTCTTCCTGCGCGAGTTCGTGGGGGATCGCCCGTGGATCCACGTGGACATCGCCGGCCCCTCGCTTGCGAACAAGCCCTACGGCATCTACCCCAAGGGCGGCACGGGCCACGGGGTCCTCACGTTCCTCCGGCTCATCGAAGAGCTGTCCTGAAGTTCTCGCTGTGAACCTACGCCGCAAGCTCGCGCGGTCGATGTCCCGCGCGATCGCCGATTTCAAGCTGCTCTCCGACGGCGACCGCGTCCTCTGCGCGGTCTCGGGCGGCAAGGACAGCTACGCGATGCACGACCTGCTCGTGGATCTCGCGCGCCGAGCCCCCGTGCGTTTCAGCGTCGTCGCGGTGAACATCGACCAGGGGCACCCGGGCTACCCGGGGCACCTCCTGCGCGAGTACATGAGCGCGCGTGGCCACGAGTTCGTGATGATCAACGAGGACACCTACTCGATCGTCACGGACAAGATCCCCGAGGGCAAGACGTACTGCTCGCTCTGCTCGCGCCTGCGCCGGGGCATCCTCTACCGCATCGCGCAAGAGATGGGCTGCACGAAGATCGCGCTCGGGCACCACCGCGACGACGCGATCACGACCTTGATGCTGAACCTCGTCTTCGCCGGGCAGCTCAAGGCCATGCCGCCGAAGCTCGTGGCGGACGACGGCAAGAACGTCGTCATCCGCCCGCTCATCTACTGCGCCGAGGACGATCTCGCGGCGTTCGCAGCCGAGGAGAAGTTCCCGATCCTGCCGTGCGACCTCTGCGGCTCGCAGGAGAACCTCCAGCGCAAGGCGATCAGCCGCCTGCTCGCCGACCTCGACGCGCGTTGCCCCGGCGCCCGGCGGAACATGCTCGCCGCGCTCGGCAACGTGCGGCCGAGCCACCTCTTCGATGCCGGCCTGTGGCAGAAGCTCGGCCTCGAAGTCGCGCGGGATGACGGAGGCAGCGAGGCCTCCGCCGCGCTCGCGGGGGACGATGAGGACACCGGCGGCTTCGTCCCGCTGTCGAGGCTCTCCGATCGGAGTATCGTGTGAGCACGCATGGCGGATGAGCGGGAGCAGCGATCGAGCGAGACCGACCACGAAGGGGCCCTCGCGGAGCCGCTGAAGGTCGCCCCCGCCCGCGCCCTCGCGCCGCAAAACGAGGGACCCGTCGCGCGCCTCGTCGCCGAGATTCGCGCCGGGGATTCCCCCGGACAAACGCTGCTCGCCACGTTCGTCGCCTGGTCGACCACCGTCGCGCCCGCCGCGCTTTCGCGCACCGCAGCGCGCCCGGCCGCGTTCGTCGCCGTCGTGGGCCTCGTCGCCGGCCTCGCGGGTCCGCTCTTCCGTGGCAGCCGCCCGACCCTGGCGCGTCACGTCGGCATCACGGCATTTCTCGCGCTCACGACAGGCGCGTGGCTCCTCGGAGCACCCGCGCTCGCGCCCGCGCGCCTCGATCCTTTGCGTGCATCGGTCGGCGCGATCGCCTGGGGCGCGTTCGCGCTCTCGTGGCGGGAGCGCTGGGAGACGGGCCCGTCGAAGCCCGAGGTGCCGCGGGATCCCGACGCGCCGCTCCTGCAAGCGCGCTCGACGTTGCCGCGCGGCGCGATCCCCGTCGCGACCGGCGGCATCCTCGCGGGCCTCATTTATCTCGTCCTGGCGTGGCATGTGCGTGATGGAGATCGCGCGCTCGCCGCACAGGCCGTCGCGGTTGCTTGTGCGGTCGCCATCAGCGTCGTCGCAGCGATGGTGGCGGTGGAGCGCGGTAGGCGTTCGTCGAGGTCCTCGCGACGCATGACGCCTGCGGCCGGAAAATCGCTCCTCATGCTCGTCGTCTTCGTGGTGGCGGGAGTTGCCGTCGTCCTGATGCGGCGATAGTCGCCTGGCGGACGAATCCAGGCGTTCGGTGGGGACGCGGGGCAATCTCGGCGGCTTTCCCCCTCGTTCGACGACGTTCCAGGCCGGTCCGGCCCCACAGGCCGCGCGCGTCGAGGTATGCTCCCATCGTGTCTCGCGCGATTGACGCCTTCGCGGTGCTCCTGCTCTTCGCAGCCGCGTCTGCCTTTGGCTTCGGCGTTCATGCGCTCGGCCAGCGCGACGATTTCAAGGCGGTCTACCTCCTCGTGATCGGTGGCTTCTCCTTGCGAGCGTCGACGGAGCTCTTGCGCCCGCGGGGGGGTGGATGAGCGTGCGCGCGGGCGTGCTGCGCGATGGGCGTGGCGCTTCCGCGCCGCGGCTCGTGTCGCTCCTGTGGTTCGTGGCAGCCGCGGCAGGGTGCGGAGGCTCCGGGGGTCCTTCGGGGCCGCCGCCCGAGCGAGGCACGCTTGCCGCGGGGACGGTCGCGCGTGTCGGGCAGGAAGAGGTGAACGAAGGCACGGTGTCGCGCATTGCGTCGAGCCAGGGGGTTGACGTCGCGGCAGCGCGGGAGCTCGCGATCCGGGATGCGCTCTTCGCGAGCGAGGCCCGGTCGCGCGGCGCGTCGAACGATCCCGAGCTCGAAGGTCGCGTGAGCGCGGCGCTCGCGCGTCGGCTTTTGCATCAGCTCCTCGCGGAGGCGGATCACCAGGGGCCGGTGACGGACGCGGAGCTCGAGCGGGTGATGGCACGGCGGTGGATCGAGCTCGATCGCCCGGAGGGGTTTGGGACCGTGCATGCAGTCGTGCGGTTCGCGGAGAACGCGGATGACGCGACGCGAAGCCGCGCCGACGTCGTGGCGCGCGCGATCCGCGAGGCCGTGCTGCCGGTCGGCGCATCGGCGCGCACGATCGCGCGCCCGCAGGCGGCGCACCCGTTCGAGGACGTGAACGATCCAGTCGTCGCCTCGTTTCGCACCGCCGTCGACGGCATCGACAAGGATGGCTTCGAGATCGTGGTGGAGACGCTCGCGCCGGTCACGGCGGATGGACGCATGATCCGCCCCGAAGGCGGGACGCTGGTGGAACCGTTCGCGCGCGCAGCGAGTGCGCTCGGGGCGCGTGGCGACACGAGCCCCCTCGTGCCCACGTCGTATGGCGTGCACGTCATCGTCTTGCTCGAGCGCACGCCGGCGCAGAGCGTCCCTTTGGAGGAGCGACGGAAGCTCGTGCGTGAAGAGGTCGTGTGGGGCCGCGCGAGTGCGGCGCGGTCGAAGCTCCTCGAGGGGCTCCGGCGTGGTGTCCTCGTCGAGCGGAGCGCGGAATCGCTCCTCGCCCTGGTCCCGATCGAGCGATGAGCGAACGCACGCGATCCCGCCGTCCTCGTCCTGCGCCTCCGCCGCGTGATCAGGAGGCGACGACCTTCACGACGATCCTCGAGCGCCTCGTGCAGGCCTTGCCCAGCGCGAAGGGCGCGGCGATGGTCGACGCGGAGGGGGAGACCGTCGACTACTTCGGCGTCCTGGAGCCGTTCGACCTCAAAGTAGCTGCGGCGCACTGGCAGATCGTGCTCGGGGAGCTCCGGGAGACGCCGAACTTCGCGTCGCCCAAGCAGATCACGGTTCGGGCGCGCGGCCATGGGTACATCGTGCGGCAGCTCCCGGATGGGTATGCCCTCGTCGTCGTCTTTCATCCGCGCGCCGCGTTCGCGGCTTCCGAGCGCACGCTCGAGGAGATCGAGGCGCAGCTCTATACGGAGGCGGGTTGGTCGCTGCCGCAGGGCAGCACCAAGTGGTTCCGCGTGGATGTGGAGACGGCTCCGCCCGATCACTCGCGACCGAGGCGGCTCCGGGCGGCGGGCGGTTGGCAGTCCATCGAGGTGATGGGTGCGATGGTGGGGCTTCGCGGGCGGGAAAAGGGCTTTCGCGTGCGTCTGCCAAGCGGTGCGGAGATGCTGCTCGTGCGTGAGTGCCGGAACCGCTGGTTCGCGGACGAGCACGTCGAGGAGCTCATCTAGGCGCACGTTCGATTGTCTTGGCTGCGGGTTTTGCGGTGAAACCCGCTGTCGGACACGATGAACGGAAAAAGATCGTCCTGGTTGTTGACAGGAAGGGGAGGGTGAGTAGAGTCCGCCTCCCCAACGCGACGGCGGTGCCGCTGCGGAGGGGCTGCCGAGGGCCTGCGCCCCGGTTCTTCAGCAAGAAGGAGTGAGTTTGGCTCGCTCCTTCGCCCCGCGAGAGGCGGGGAAAAAGCGGAAGAGACGGGACGAAAAAAAAAGGTAACGAGGCAGTTGACAGGCGGAACTCGATGAGTAAAGTCCGCCCCCCTCGATGCGACGACGTGAGTCGCCGCGGAGGGGCCACCGAGGGCCTGTGCCCCGGTTCTTCAGCTCGATAAGGGCGAGGTCTACCTCGCTCCCTCAGCCTCGCGAGAGGGGAGGAGAAAGCGGAAGAAACGGGACGAAGTAAAAAGGCAAAAAGGTGGTTGACAGGCGGAACTCGATGAGTAGAGTCCGCCGCCCCGACGCAGAGGATGCCGCGATGAGCGGCTCCCGAGCGAAGGGAGAGTTGGTCGAAGTAGAAAGCGACTGACTCGAAAATGAATGGTTGACAGGGCGCCGCAAGGCAACTA